>NZ_NHOA01000133.1 GCF_002727125.1 Halorubrum persicum | reverse complement strand
TCCCTCGCGCGTGCTCCTCGCGCCCGGTGGGCGCTCGGAGGCACGCGCCACCGTCTCCGATCTCCATTCTGGATAGCGCCGCCGCTGGGTGATCGATAAACGGAAAAACTGCGGAGTCGCTCGGCGAGGCGTTACTCGTCGGCGTCGACGGCCACTTCGTCGGCGTCGACGTCGACNNCCGGCGTCGACGTCGACGGCGGTCTCCTCTTCGGCGGCGACCTCGGACGGGCGTGCTTCGAGGGTCAGCTTCTGGACCTCGACGCGGCGAAGCGGGTAGATGAGCTTCGCGTCGCCGTAGATGGCCGACGAGAGGTTCCCCTCGACGATGGCGTCGACGAACGACTCGAAGGTGCGGTCCTCGGCGGCCGCGTGGACCTTGTCGATCATGACGCGGCGGATCGCCTTCTCCTGCGAGCGATCGGCCTTCTTCGTCGTCAGCGCGACGGGCTGGACGCGGATGCGGTAGTCGTCCGTCGTCAGCACCGTGATCGACGCCTCGACCTTCGAGGCGCCGCGGCGGACGAGCGAGCGCAGGTAGTCCCGCGTGAGCTCGTACTTGATGAACTCGGTGTAGGCCGTGTCGCTGCCCACGTCGGTGATCTTGAACGTGAGCTTCGTGTTGTTCGCGCCGGAGTCGCCGGTCAGCTCGCCCAGCGTCGTCGTGATCGTGCGGCCGACGACCTGCTCGGGCTCCTCGGCGAGCGTCTCGCCGAGCTCCTGCCGGTCGAACTGTTCGGGCGCCAGCACGGTGTACCAGCGCTTCTGTTCTCTGCTCTTGGATACGGATCGTTCGCTCATGTGTTGGTGTCTGTGTCGCCGTTGGTGTCGGAGCGGCGCGCTCCGTCGTCGGCCGCGAGGTGGGCCCTCGCGCGCTCGACGAGTCGGTCCGCGACGCGTAGGTTCACGACGTGGTCGTCCACGGTCGACCGCAGCCCGCCGGTGGTGGGGCGCTCGACGACGCACTCGATCGCGTCGCCGTCGACGCGGGTGGCCATCGAGTCGGTCTCGTCCGGGGCGAGCGCGGCGGCGACGAGGGCGGCGTCGGCGTGGGTCGTCCGGACGGTCGCGGTCCGGCCCTCACTCTCGCTCGGAGCGGACTCCCCGCTCATAGCGCCTCCCTGAGCGCGGCGAGCGCGCCCGTGATGTCGCCGTCGATCTCGCTCTCTGCGACCGCGATCCCGCCGCGCTCGGCGGTCCCCCAGCCGTCGCCGCCGACGTCGCCCGCCGCGGACCGGCAGGCGTCGCCGATGCCGATCGGCTCGGGGGGCGCGTCGTCCGCTGCGCGACTCCCGTTGATCGCGGCGGCCGCCAGCAGACCCGCGGCCTCGTCGACCGCGACCGCGACCGGCTCCGGCGACCGGAAGTCCCGGGCGAGCCGGGCGACCGTCGGCAGGACGGCGGCCGCGTCGGGCGCGGCCCCGTCACCGCCCCCGGTGTCGTCTCCCGCGAGGTCGACGCGAGCGACGAAGCAGCCGTCGTACCGGGCGGCCGTCGCGGCGTCGAGGGCGCGGTGCGCGGCGAGCCCGTGCGTCCGCCAGGCGTCGAGCGTGGCGGTCCGCAGCTCGGTGTCCGGGTCGGCGTCGAGCGCCAGCGCGACTCCCGTGCCGGGAGCCTCGCGGGCGAGCGCGTCGAGCACGTCGGCGTAGCCGCCGACCGTCTCGAACGGCGCCGCGTCGCCGACCGTCGCGTAGGGGCGGAGCGCGCGCTCGACCGCCGAGGCGGCCCGCGCGCTCGCGCCGTCCGCGTCGGCGACGTCGACGGCGACAAGCGACGCGAGGCGTCGGTGGGCGTCGTCGTCGATGTCGGCCGGGAGCCCGAGCTCCGCGAGCGCGGCGCGCGCGGCCTCGCCGTCGCCGGAGTACGGCGTCCGGACGAGCGTCGAGGCCGCGAGCCCGTCCGCCACGTCGGCGGTCGGGAGCGCGACGCCGGGGCGTCTGCGGACCCGGTCGTCGCCCTCGGCCGCCGCCAAGGCGTCGCCGGAGCCGTCCGTGCCGGGCACGGAGCCGGCGGCGACGACGCCGGCGAGCGCGACGACCGGATCGGGATCGTCGTCGCCGAGGGCGCGCGCGATCGCGAACGCGTCCGCGCTCGCCGGGCGCCTCGTGCCGGGTATCGCGTGCGGGCCCCGATCCGCGCCGACGGCCACCGCGACGGCGTCGTCGCGGGCGTCGGGGACGGGGTCCCGAGACACGCGGACTTGGAACGGCGTGCCGACCGCCCGCAGCGCTCGTGCGAGGAGCGCGGCTGCCGCGAGCGCGTCGCCGTCGTCGGTCGCGACGAGCCGGGCGAACGGCGCGTCCGCGAGGACGCCGGCGAGGGCGTCGGGGGCGGGCGTGACGGATGTGGCTTCGGTCATCGGGTGGGTCGTGTGGTGCGGTCGTGGGGCGGTGCGTTCTGGGTCGGTTCGTCGTGGATCGATGCGTCGCGAATCGACGCGTCGCGTCAGTTCGTCGCGACCTGCTGTCGCGTCGTGTCGGTTACTCGTCCGAGCCGCTCCCCGTCGGAGCCGGCCTCGGCGTCGTCAGTTGTCGCCGAGGAGCTCGGCGGCGTTCTCGTAGGTGTACGTGAACTCCTCGTCGATCTTGTCGCCGCGGTAGTAGTTCGCGAGGCGGCGGATCTTCGACTCCGTGTTCTGGAGCGCGCGCTTGTTCTGGTGGTCCTGCCCGTTCTCCGCCATGTGCTCGCGCAGGCGGATGGCCTGGGACATCAGGTTCCGGAGGTCCTCGGGGAGCTCCGAGTCCGCGTCGTGCTCATCGAGGATCTCGGTGACCTTCTTGCCGGTGGCCAGCTTCACGTCGGGCACCGGGACGCCCTTGACGCCCTCGTCACGGAGCTTGAGTCCGATGACGCTGGGGTCGTGACCCTGCTCTGCCAGTTCGACGACGCGGGACTCGATGTCCTCGGCGTCGACGTCGCTCCACTCCGGGTTCTCGTCCGTCGCCGGCTTGTCCGAACCGGACGAACCGCGACGGCGCGTGTGCATTCGTGCCATTGTGTATCTGGTTGGAACGGCACAACCGCAACGTGACCGCGACTCCGCGCGGCGCGGCTGACGGACGGCTCGCGAGTCGAGCGGTCCGACCGGGCGGCCCGCGGAAGCGGGCGTCCCGACCGCGACGCCGGAGGCGTCGGCGCACTGCTACATTCCCAAGCCGTGGGCGAAAAGACCCCGGCGCGTCGGATCTGCAGCTGTGCTGTTCCCGTCTGTGGGGTCGGCGTCGGGGTTCTTAAGCGTGTTCTTGTGGCTCTCCCGGACGACCGCGAGAGCCCACGTCGAGTGACGCGAGCGGGACGAGGGGCGGACGCGCCGACGGATGCGGGACACGAGGGTTTACGTAGGTCGTGGGTTACCGGATGCGTGGGAAAGACACATGACCGACGAATCCGACGGCGACCCGATCGACCGGACCGGCGACGAACCACCCGACTGCGCTCCGCCCGGCGGGGGCGGCTCCGACGTGTCCGACGTCGGATCCGCGTCGGGGAGCGAGTCCGAGACGAGCGGCGAGCTCGCGACTGACGGCGGACTCAGCGCCGGGACGGGAACGGAGACAGACGCCGAGCCGCGGATCACGTTCTACGGCGGGAAGTGGGCGAGCACGATCCCCCTCGCCTTCTTCATCGTCTGGGCCATCTTCCAGAGCGGAATCCTCAGAGTCGGCGGCTCGGACGGACTCGTTATCGGGGCGCTGATCGGGACGATCCTCGGGATGTTCTTCGTTCGCGGGAGCTGGAAGACGTACGCGGACACCATCTTCGAGGGGATGACCCAGCGCGTCGCCGCCACGGCGATCGTCGCGTGGCTGTGGGCCGGGATGTTCGCCGACACGCTCCAAGTCGGCGGGTTCGTCAACGGGCTCATCTTCGCCGCCGACGCGTTGAACGTCGGCGGGGCGACGTTCCCGGCGGCCGCGTTCGTTCTCTGTGGGCTGCTCGCGACCGGAATCGGGACGGGGTACGGCGCGACCATCGCGTTCGTGACCCTCTTTTTCCCGGCCGGGGTCCTCCTCGGCGCGAACCCGGTGCTGCTGTTCGCCGCGATCCTGTCGGGCGCCGTGTTCGGCGACAACCTCGCGCCCGTCAGTGACACGACGATCGTGAGCGCGGTGACGCAGGATGCCGACATCGGCGGCGTGGTCGCCTCGCGGTTCAAGTACGCGATCGCGGCGGCGGTGCCCGCGTTCGTCGCGTACCTGGTCATGGGCTCGGTCCTACCGGGCGCGAGCCTCGAGGGCGCGGCCGAACTCGACGCGGCTGCGGCGGGGCTGGTCCACCTGATCTCGATGGGCGTCGTGATCGTGACCGCGGTCGCGGGCCGACACATCGTCGAGGCGATCTCGTGGGGGATCGTCGTCGCCGTCGCGTCCAACCTCCTGTTCGGGCTCTCGTCGGTGAGCGACATCCTCGTGTTCACCGTGAGCGAGGCCGGAACGTTCACCGCGCTGCCGTTCGTCGCGGTCGGCGAGACCACGGGCGTGGGCGGGAGCCTTTATACGGGCGCGACCGGCTTCTTCCCGCTCATCGTGTTGACGCTGCTGATCGTGTCGATGGCGCAGATCATGATCCGCGGGGGCGGCTTCGAGGCGATCTTGGAGTTCCTGTTGAACTCCGTCGCGACCAACGTCCGGCGGGCCGAGCTGACGATGGTGCTCGGCACGGCGACGATCAACGGGATGATCACGATCAACACCGCCGCGGAGATCGCGATCGCCCCGTACATCGCGCGGATCGGCGAGAAGTTCAACATCAACGGCTACCGGCGCGCGAACATTCTCGACGCGAACACCTCGGCGCTCGGGTACATCTTCCCGTGGGCCGGCGGCGTCCTCGTCGGCTACCAGGTGATGGTGGGTCCAGGGGGGCTCGGCGCCGAGTACGGCGACGCGATGGTGGTCAACCCCATCGAGGTCGTGCCGTACGTGTTCCACGGCTGGTTCCTCGTGATCGTCTTCCTGATCGCCGCGATCACCGGGTTCGGGCGGGAGTACATTCCCGACCGGACCTCCGAGGAGGTGTCGCGCGCATGAGCCGCTTCGACAAGTTCTTCGCCGGGTTCTCGTTCCGAGGCTCGACGCCCGACTACGACACCGGCGACGTGATTGAGGTGATGGTCACCGGTCAGGAGGGCGACACGGCCGTCGCCCGCATCGGCGACTCGACGCTCCGGATCGAGGACGCGCCGGCCGACGCCCTGAACACCCGCGTGCTGGTCGCGGTCGAGACGTGGGACGTGGCGGCGCACCGCGGGACCGGAACGTACCGCGAGACGGTCGGCGGAAGCGCGTTCTGACCGGCCGGCCCGGCGCCGGAGTCGTTTTTCCCGGACCGCGTCGCCGGCGCGGACTCGCCCGCCGCTTTCGACGCGAACCGCCGCGGACCGGGGCGCTTTTGAACAGCACGCCCGAATCAGAGCGCGTGTTATCGGTCGAGCTGCACGCGCACTCCGCGCTGTCCTACGACGGACGCGACCCGGTTGACCTCCTCTTGGAGCAGGCGTCGGCGGTCGGACTGGACGCGCTCGCCGTCACGGACC
This sequence comes from Halorubrum persicum, assembly GCF_002727125.1. GTDB lineage: Archaea > Halobacteriota > Halobacteria > Halobacteriales > Haloferacaceae > Halorubrum > Halorubrum persicum. The sequence continues at coordinate 7,435 of NZ_NHOA01000133.1, read as the reverse complement.
ACGACGAGATCGACGCCAGCATCGAGGCGGCCGAGAAGGCCCCCGACTACGGGCTCGTCGGCATCGTCGGCATGGAGGTGACGAGCGCGGCCGGCCACGTCCTCGCGTTCGGCATCCGCGAGCGCGTCGAGAGCGGGCTCCCCTTCGACGAGACGCTCGATCGCATCCGCGATCAGGGCGGGATCGCGGTCGTTCCCCACCCCTTCCAGAAGTCCCGGCACGGCGTCGCGGCCCACATCAGCGACGAGCAGCTGGCGAGCGCCGACGCCCTCGAAGTGTACAACTCGCGGCTGTTCACGGGGCGGTCGAACCGACAGGCCGAGAAGTTCGCGATCCGGAACCGGCTCCCGATGACCGCCGGCAGCGACGCCCACATCTCGGAGATGGTCGGACAGGCCGTGACCGAGGTCGGTGCCGACGAGCGCTCGGCGGCGGCGATCCTCGAGGGGATCGCCGACGGTCGGACCAGCGTCGTCGGGAAACGGACGCCGTGGCGCGTCTCGCTCCGCCAGTTCGGCGGCGGGGCCAAGCGCCGCGCGCTCCGGGCGCTGGACGCGTTGCGGTGACCGCGATGGGCGGCGCTCATCCCACCGAGCTGTGCGGGGCATCACCCGAGCACGTCCGCGACGCCCTCCGTGACGGAGACGCCCTCCCCGGCGGACGCGGCTTCGCGGGGCTCCTTCGCGATCCGCCGGACCGCGAGGGGTCGGTGCTCGTCAGGGACGCGCTCGGCCGCCAACCGCTGTTCGTCGAGCGCGGCGCCGCGGGCGTGGCGCCCGAGGGCGGGTCAGCGACCGACGGCGATCCAGCCACCGACTGCGATCCAACCACCGACCGCGATCCCACGGCTGCCGACGCGTGGAGCTTCGACCGGACCGACCTCGACGAACCGGAACCCGTCCCGGCAGGCGCTCTCGTGTCGGCGGCGGGGACCGAGCGCGTCTGGTCGCTTCCGGACGGCGGCGCGGTCGACGCTGAGTCCGGACAGGCCGCGGTCGACGACGCCCTCGGCGCCGCGCTCGCCGATCTCGACGTTGCCGGACCCGAACCGGGAAGCGACGCCGGCGACCTCGCGGTGGCCTTCTCCGGCGGTGTCGACTCGGGCGTCGTCGCCGCCGCGGTCCCGGACGCGCCGTGTTACGTCGCCGGGTTCGAGGGGTGTCACGACATCGAGGCCGCCCGCGAGGCCGCCGCGGCGATGGAGCTGGAACTCCGCGTCGTCGAGATCACCCACGACGACCTCGTGCGCGCGGTCCGCGAGGTGGCCGCGGCGACCGGACGGCGCAACCCGATGGACGTCGCGATCGCGGTCCCGCTGTACGTCGCGGCGGAGGCGGCCGCGGCCGACGGTATCGATCGGCTCGCCGTGGGGCAGGGCGCCGACGAGCTGTTCGGCGGCTACAGCAAGGTCGCCGACCCCGTCGGCGACGACCGCGTCACCGCGGAGACGGTGCGAGGCGCGCGGACCGAGACCGTCCGAACGCTCCCCGGACAGCTCGAACGCGACGTGCTCGCGCTCCGCGCCGCCGGGGTCGAGCCGGTCGCGCCGCTGCTCGACGACCGAGTCGTTGCGGCCGCGCTCTCGCTGCCGGGCGAACTGCTCGCGAGCGACGGCGAGCGCAAGATCGCGCTCCGGCGGGCGGCGACCGGGCGCGTGCCGGAGTCGGTCCGGACGGCCGACAAGAAGGCGGTCCAGTACGGAACGTACGTCTCCCGAGAGCTCGACCGGCTGGCCCGGCGGGCGGGGTTCAAGAGACGGATGGACGACCACGTCGGGCAGTACCTCGACGCGCTGCTGGGGACGGAGTAGGCGAGGACCGAGCGGCGCGAAAAACGGCCCGTGAGGGCCGGTGCTGACCAAGCCGCCGTATGGAGTACCAGTCCTACGGCCGACGCCCGATCGTTCGGGCGCCTACTGACGAAAGACGGTGACTGATATAAAATTCGGGGAGTAGCGACAAATATCACACCAGCGTCCCGCGAATGAATGACGTTCGAACACTAATCTCTCGGATTCGCGCTAATCGATCCGATCGGAGCCTCGGAGCCATGTCGGAACCGCACATCCATCCGGCCGAGCGATCGGACTGAGTGGGGTGCGCCGCCGCGGGCGGTGGTCCGTGCTCCGGTGCGCGTCACCTGACGAGGTACGGGTCGCTGCCCGCGATGAAGCGCCCGAGGTCGCTCTCGCGGCGGAAATCCGTCGATCGGAGCTCGCGGAGCGCGGCGGCGAGGCGGTCGCCGTCACCCTCGGTCCACTCGACGGGGTCTTTGATCGGGAGAACGAGCCACCCGGAGCCGAGCAGCTCCTCGGCGTGGAGCGCGTCCATGTCGATCTCCGTCTTGTGCGCCCGCGAGGTGTACTGCCGGAGGACGTGGTCGGTCGCGCGCGCGCCGACCGGGAGGAGGACGTGGGCGGCGATCGCCCGGATCTCCGCGTCGAAGAACCGCTCCATGTCGTCGTACGACGACTCGTCCGGGCGGCCGTCGGACACGCACATGTGGAGATACGAGAAGAACGTCCGGTCAGCGGCGATCGGCCCGGCGGTCGCGTCGTCGTCACTCGTCGGGGGATCGTCGAACCCCGCGATCAGTCCCCCTTCGACCAGCGCGGAGAGGAACGCGGTCGACCACGGCTCGCCGGTGAACGGGACGCCGGTGTCGGCGCCGCCGTGGACCCCGGGGTAGTCGCCGATCACGTGGAAGTCGGCGTTGGCGTCGCCGTACCCGGGCACGAACGACTCGCAGTCCGGTCGCATCCCGAACGGGTTCCGCGTCCTGTCCGTAACGTTCTGCACGCCGCGTGATAGGCGACGGACCGGTTAAATCGCGTTCGGTCCGTACCCGGACCGATCCGAGCGCCGAGCATAGCTCCGAGGCCGACGGGGACGACCGAGCCGTCGATCTCGGATCGCGTCGCGATCGCCTAGAGGCGAGGCGCACGAGGCGCAAACGATTCCCATAACTTATGGAAACGAGCGGGATTCGAACCGCCGTGAATATCCCGATCGTGACCGCCCCCCGTTTATATTTCATAATCGTTAATTTATGACCCCAAACCGCATGACTGCGTCGAGGTGGGTCGCTCGCGCTCCCCGGAAGGTATTTATACGTACCTCCGCTCCGGTTGCTCGAAGACCCATGTTTGACCGCATCCGTACGGCGGCTCTCTTCGGGCTGCACCAGGCGACCGTCGCCATCGGGATCTCGCTGTTCCCGGTGGCCGTCTTCGCCCGCGAGCAACTCGGTATCAACGTCCCCATCGGCCGGCTCGTCGAGACCACCGGCGAGGTATACGAGGCCACCGAGGAGTGAACGCGCCGGCGCCGTCGTGACGACTCGTTTTCTGGACCACCCGTCCCGAGCGCACCGACGATCCAGAGCGCCCGCCAACGTCGAACGCTCACCGTCGTTGCCGTGACTCGTCCCTCACCGTCGTTGCCGTGCCCCATCCAGCGCCTCGGAGCGCGCGTATTCGCCGTGCGTCGTCTGAATATCGTCGGAGCGCGGTCGCCGACGAATAGACCCGTCGGAACCGGCGGTCGGTCCCCGAAGGGTTGCCTTTATCAGCGCGCCGAGCCAACGGAGGCGTAATGCGAACACCGACTGGCGACCTCTCTGACGGGCCGGCCGAAGAGCTTGGCCGCGACCAGCCCGTCTTCGGACCGGAGATCGGCGAGTTCGAACACAGCGAACGCCGCGCGGCGCAGGCCGACGGCGAGGGCGAGATGAAGACCGGCACCACGACGGTCGGCATCAAGACCGCCGACGGCGTCGTGATGGCGACCGACATGCGCGCCTCTCTCGGCGGCATGGTCTCCTCGAAGGATGTCCAGAAGGTCGAGGAGGTCCACCCGCGCGGCGCGCTGACCATCGCCGGCTCCGTCTCCGCGGCCCAGAACCTCATCTCGACGCTGAAAGCCGAGACGAGCCTCTACGAGACTCGCCGCGGAAAGGACATGTCGATGGAAGCGCTGTCGACGCTCACCGGGAACCTCCTCCGGTCGGGCGCGTTCTACATCGTCCAGCCGATCCTCGGCGGCGTCGACGACGAGGGCGCCCACATCTACTCGATCGACGCCCTCGGCGGCACGACCGAGGAGGAGTACACCGTCACCGGCTCCGGCTCCCAGTACGCCCTCGGTGTCCTCGAACAGGAGTACCACGATGACGTGAGCGTCGACGAGGCGAAGACCATCGCCGCGAAGGCGATCCAGTCCGCCGTCGAGCGCGACCTCGCGTCCGGCAACGGGATCAACGTCGCCGTCGTCACCGACGAGGGCGTCGACATCACCCGCTACAAGGACTTCGACGACCTCCTGTAAGGCGGCCCCCGAACTCGTTTTGCGACCCGTTCCGCGCTGTCAGTCCGCCCGTTTCCCTCCACTCACCCGTGTACCCGTTTCGTGCCGAGTGGTTCCGCCGCGCCCAGTGACGCGCCGACAGCCTAGGCGCCGCGATCCTCGACGGCGTCGGCGTCTGTCGCGTCGTCCACGTCCCTCGGCGACTGGATCCCGTCCCCCCAGTAGAACCGCGGACCGAGGACGAGGTAGCCGGCGGAGAGGAACAGCAGCGCGAACGCGAACCCCTCCCCGATCCACGCCGGGAGGAGCGAAGTGACCATGTGGCCGACCGGGGTGAGGATCACGGCCGCCTGTACGACGCCCATCACGAGCGCGTCCTGCGCGTGGAGGTCGGGGTACGTGACGGTCGACCCCATCAGCAGGGCGAACGCGGCGGTCGCCGCGACGAGCAGCGGGGGGGCGGTGTAGCCGGCGATGACGGCCGCGGCGAGCACCGTGGCCGCCAGCGTCGTCGGCACGCCCACCGTCTCGCGCTCGTCGGTGTCGTAGGCCGTGTACATGCCGAGCCGGGCGACCGCCATCGAGACGAACAGGGCCGCGACGGCGACGCTCGCGGCGACGAAGACCGGTTCGGTCGCGAACGCCCGCGCATCGAGGACGACGAACGCTACGAGCGCGGCGGGAGCGACCCCGAACGACGCCACGTCGGCCAGCGAGTCGAGGTACGGACCGGCGTCCGTGGAGCCGCGATGCCGCGCGACGACCCCGTCGAGCCCGTCCGCGACCGCGGCGAGCAGGATGAGGCGGGCCGCGAGCCGGGGGTCGACGGCCGCGGCGACGACCGCGAGGAAGCCGACCGCCGCGTTCGCCACCGTCACCGCGTCTGCGAGCCCGAGCCGCCCGACGAACCGCAAATGCATACGGGATCGGTTGCCGAGCCGGGTTTTAGGGTTTGTTATCTTCGAAACGACTCCCGCTCACGCCGGCGCCCGGTTCGCAGTCTCCCCGCGCCGACCGACGTCGCGCTTCCGTCCGGGCGCGACCGGCTCCGCGTTCCGTGCGACGGGATCGGCGTTGCTGGAGCGTACACCCCGATCGGGCGAAGTATTAACAACGCGTTGGTCCAACTTCTGTCCATGGATCCGATTACCCTCCAATCCGGGCTCGGCTTCGGCCTGGTGAGCGTTGGGCTGCTCTTCCTGCTTCTGGTGGTCGTCACGCTGTGGCAGTCGTTCGAGATCGTCGACGCCTACGAGAAGAAGACGCTCACCGTCTTCGGTGAGTACCGGAAGCTGCTCGAGCCGGGTATCAACCTCATCCCGCCGTTCGTCTCCCGCACCTACGCGTTCGACATGCGGACCCAGACGCTGGACGTTCCCCGTCAGGAGGCGATCACGCGGGACAACTCGCCGGTGACGGCGGACGCGGTCGTCTACATCAAGGTGATGGACGCCAAGAAGGCGTTCCTCGAAGTGGACGACTACAAGAAGGCCGTCTCGAACCTCGCGCAGACCACTCTGCGCGCCGTCCTCGGCGACATGGAACTCGACGACACGCTGAACAAGCGGCAGGAGATCAACGCGAAGATCCGGAAGGAGCTGGACGAGCCGACGGACGAGTGGGGGATCCGCGTCGAGAGCGTCGAGGTCCGCGAGGTCAACCCCTCGAAGGACGTTCAGCAGGCGATGGAGCAGCAGACCTCCGCCGAGCGCCGTCGCCGCGCGATGATCCTCGAAGCGCAGGGGGAACGCCGCTCCGCCGTCGAGCAGGCCGAGGGTGACAAACAGTCCAACATCATCCGCGCGCAGGGCGAAAAGCAGAGCCAGATCCTCGAGGCACAGGGGGACGCCATCTCCACCGTCCTCCGCGCGCGCTCGGCCGAGTCGATGGGCGAGCGCGCCATCATCGAGCGCGGCATGGAGACCCTCGAAGAGATCGGCAAGGGCGAATCGACGACGTTCGTCCTCCCCCAGGAGCTCACCAGCCTCGTCGGCCGCTACGGCAAGGCCCTCTCCGGCTCCGACGTTCAGGAGATGGAAGGGCTCGACGGGAAGGAGTTCGACGACGACACCCGGAAGATGCTCGGGCTCGACGACATCGACGAGATCCTCGGGCAGATCGAGGAGTCCGCGGAGATGAACGTCGAGGAGCTGGAGAAGGAGGCCGAAGCCGTCAAGGCCGGCGGCGCCGGCGCGGACATCAAGTCGGCCGACGAGGTCATCCAGGAGATGGACGAGGAGGCCGTCGACGGCGACGCCGAGACCGAACGAGAGAGCTGACCGAGAGACGCCGTCGCCGATCGCGATTTGGGACCGCAGTGTTCCGTCGACGGGTGCGACGCCCTATCGACGCCCACCGCCCGGAACGGTCCGATACCGCCCCGAACGAAGTGCTTTAGTCGAACGGACGACGATTACGCCCGTGACAGACGGGATCGACGGGCGGAAACGCGAGACGCTCCGGCGGTTCGCCGCCATCGGAGCCGCCGCGCCGTTCGTCGGGACCGCAAGCGCCGACTCGGACGGCGACGGGGGCGACGCGAACGAGACCCGCGAGGCGATCCGCGGGTACGTGCCGACGACGCCCGGCGCTCACTTCTCGAAGCTTCGCGACGACCTCCGGCTCGGCACCGGCGAGGCGCAGCACCACCTCCGGAAGCTGGAGGAAGCGGGCGAGATCGAATCGGCGAAGGACGCCGACTACCGACGGTACTTCCCGGCCGACAGGTTCGGCGACCTCGACAAACGCGCGCTCGGGTACCTGCGGCGCGATACGTCCCGGGGGATGATCCTCGCGCTGCTGCGCGACCCGACGGCGACCGGCGCGGACCTGGCGGCCGAGCTCGGGGTCTCCCGACCGACCGTGAGCACCGCCGCCGCCGACCTCGAAGCGGCCGGGCTCCTCGACCGGACCGACGGCTACACGCTGACCGAACCGGAGCGGCTGCTCACGCTCGTCGTTCGGTACGCCGACTCCTTCGACGCCGACGCCGTCGCGTTCGCCGACGACGCGTCGTCGCTTGTCGCGTACGACCCGTAACCGCGCTCTCGTCGCGGACTCGCGCGCTTCGTCAGACCGTGACCATCCACGTCGTTCCCGACGAGTACCCCCACTTCTCGACGTCGATGTCG
>NZ_NHOA01000111.1 GCF_002727125.1 Halorubrum persicum | reverse complement strand
CTCCCTTCGAGGCCCGGTCGAGGTCCCACGACCGGGCCTCGAAGGGAGGCGCGTCGAACGCGGCGTTCAGGGGAGATTCGGTGAGGAGTTCGGCGGTGCGCTCCGGGGAGCCGGGAGCGATCAGCCACTCGCAGACGGCGAGCACCGTCTCGACGGCGGGGCAGTCGAACAGCGCGTCGGTCGCGGTGCGGACGCGGAGCCCCTCCGCGGCGAAGGCGGCCTCGTACTCGGCCATCCGCGTCCCGCGGCGGAACAGCACCGTGACGCCGAGCGGATCGCCGTCGGCGTCGCAGAACGTCCCGTCGGCGAGCCCCCGCGAGACGTGTCTCGCGAGCACGTCCGCCTCGCCGACATCCCCGTCCGGGTTCGCCCACGTCGCGGAGCCGGGGTGACCGACGCCGGCGAACGAGGAGACGTGGACCGCCGCCCCGTCGCCGCCGTCCCGAGCCGCGTCCAACCGGGGGTACGAGACGCCGAGGTCGCCGAGGCCCCCCCGAGCCGGGTCGGTGAACACCGGCTCGGCGATCGCGTTGATCCCGGCGGCGACGGCCGGCACGCACCGGTAGGTGGTGGTCGCCGTCCGGTTCTCGTGAGTGTCCCAGTCCACGCCGAGGTACCTCCCCTCGGTGGTCGCGGCGGCGAACCACTGCGGGTCGGCGTGGCGCCACAGGTAGATCCCCTGACGGACGTCGCCGCAGGCGAACACGCGCGATTCGCTCGTCACGACGTGCGAGAGCGCGGCGTGTTGGACGGCCGAGACGTCCTGCGCCTCGTCGATGATCAGGCTCCGGATCCGCGACCGATACGTCCGCCGGAGCCGAGCGCGGCGCGAGTCGGCGACCGACTGGAGCTGCTCCGGCAGGTCCGGTCGTCCGTCGGGCCCGTCGAAGTACGCGTCCACGAGGTACGCGACATCTGTGTGCGAGACGGCGCCGCGCTCCCGAACCGCGGTCCGGTATCGTGCGCGGTACGCCGAGAGGACGGCGCAGAAGTCGTCGATGCGCGCGTCCCACGCGTCGTACAGCTCGCGGTCGGCGTCGAGCAGGCGCGCTCGGTCCGCGCCGGTCACCGTCTCGCGGACGCGGTCGCCGGTTCGCTCGGTGGCGCCCCCGCTGTCGTCGACTCCGCCGCCGGCGACGAAGCGCTCGACAGATCGGACGATGTCGTCGAAGGAGTCGGGCCTCCCGTCGGGATACGTCGACTCGCGCGTCCGCACCAGCGCCGACCGAAACGCCCCGACGGAGAGGCGGCGATCGCGGCAGTACGTCAGCGCCTCGGCCAGCATCTCGTCGACGCCGGCGTCGTACTCGCCGTCGGGGTACGCGGCTTCGAGGTCGCGGAGCCGGCCGGCGTGTGCCGAGTCGTCGCGGAGCGACTCGTAGCAGTCGCGGTGGACCCGCTTCAGGAGCGCCTCGTTCCCGACCGACGGCACCTCGTCGAAGCCGATCTCGCCGGCAAACTCGCGGAAGATGCCGCGCAGGAAGCCGTCGATGGTGCCCGCGTAGGGGGCCTGCCGCGTGCGCTGCTGGAGGTATCGCAGTTCCGCCGCGGAGACGTCGGCGGCGGCGGGGACGAGGTCGTGCTCGACGAGCGCCCGCAACCGGTCGCAGATCGCGGGGACGATCGCGGCCGCCTCGTCGCGGTTGAACGAGACGACCGCGACGTGCTGCTCGGGCGTCGGATCCCCGGCCGCGTATCGCCGGAGGATGTCCTCGGCGGCGATGTGATGGGCGACGAGCGATTTGCCGGCGCCGGGGACGCAGTCGAGGGTGAACAACCCGGCGTCGGACGCGGCGTACGCGTCCCGTATCTCCCGCTGTGCCCCCCGCAGTCTGAGCGGGTCGGCGGCGCCGTCGTCGCCGTCACTCACGGTCTCCCTCCGCGGCGCCGCCGTCGGCGTCGGTCCGTCCGTCGACGACCGCCCGCAGCGCCGGCGGGAGCGCGCTCTCTGCCCCGACCAATCGCCGCCGGTCCGCCTCGGAGACCCGCCGCGTCTCGACGTGATCGAGCAGCGGGGACCGGGCCACGTCGTCGCCGCCCGGAGTCCGGGTGTGGCGGGTGAAGACGACGCAGCGCCCCGCCGCCCGGAGCGTGTCGACGAACTGGTCCCGGTCGCGTCCGCCGACCCACGCGGGCTGCGGCGCCAGCGTCCCGGACGCCCCATCGCCACGGAGAACCGCCTCCTGGAACTCCGGGGGAAGCACGGACTGCGACGGCTGCGGCCACGCCTCGGCGGTCATCCCAACCGCGATCACGTACGGGACATCGAGCGCCCAGAGGTCGTTCGCCTCGAAGACGTCGAGCGCGCGGGCG
>NZ_NHOA01000072.1 GCF_002727125.1 Halorubrum persicum | reverse complement strand
CGCTTCTCGACCGACCGGCGTTCCCCGAACCACCCGAGCCGCCGCTGCCGGAGGGGTTCCTGCGACCTGACCCCGAGGAACGGCTCGAACTACTCGGTGACGAGGTCCCGGTCGATCCGGAGGTCATCGCGGCGATAGACCCCGACCGGATCGTCGGCCCGTTCCTCCGCTGTCGGGACGTGTTCGTGCCCGAGTGGCGGACCTTCGTCGACGTGCCCGACATCACCTTCCGCGTCACGCAGGACGTCGACGGGGACGGGACCCAAGAGCCGATCTACTCGGAGGGGTTCTTCGACGTCCGGTGGGACGAGGGCGGCTCGGTGAACGTCGAACTCGTCGCCGACGACGACGCGAACTCGATCCCGACCTGCGACGGGTTGACGCCCGAGAACGTCGAGTGCGAGACGCCGTCGATCGAGTCCATCGGTCTGCTGTCGACCGACAGCTCGCTCTACGACGACAGCTCCGGCTACGCGCGACGGATCAACCGCCCGAAACCGACGGGACCGTCGGCCAGTCGCCCCGACGGCACCGCCCCGTTCGCGGGAACGCTCCAGCTACACGGCTGCCACCGCTTCGAGGAGGCGTCCTACTACCGGGTGCTCTACTCCTACGACGGGGGCGCCGAGCGCCCGTTCACCGGCCACGAGTGGCACGTGCCCGCGATCGGTCGGGACCCGGTTCACGTGCAGCCGACCGGGACCGACGGCTGGTACCCGATCCTCGACATCCCGTATCTGGAGTCCTACTACGACGAGACGCTCAACGACAACCCGCTGTTGTTCCCGTTCTGGGTGTTGAACTGGAACACCCGTGGCTACCGGAACGGCACCTACGACGTGCGGCTCCAGCTCGCTGACTCGAACATGGATCCGCTGTCGACGAGCGCAGCCGCGTCGTCGATCACGGTCGACAACCGCGCCCCGAATCTCGACATCAGCCGCCTCGACTGGGCCCCGTGGCCGGAGTCGAGGTCGGAACCGCCGGAGGGGTGGAACGACATCACCGAGTCGTGCCCGCGGATCGAGCGCCCGCCCGGGGAGGACATCGGCATCCGCGTGACGTTCAGAGCGTGGGGCGAACACTTCCGCAGCGTTCGGGCCTCGGCGCACGGCTGCGGCCGGAATCCGACGCTGATCAAGCCGTCTTCCGGCGGCTCGTCGAACAGCTACTCGTACTGGCACCAGTCGACCAGCAATCGCAGTCACAAACAGACGCTCGTGTTCAAGCTGCCAGCCACCTACCAACAGGGCGTCTATCGGATCCGACTGCGTGGTGTCAGCCGCGCGTTCAACCCGGCCGGCGGCGGCCCCGGCCCGTCCAAGGACTGGGAGTACGACAACGACCACATCGACTCACACCTCAATCGCCTCATCAGCGTCAGCGACGCGTAGCCTCCCGCCCGTCCCGGCGCCCGGCCGGACCGCCGAGGTTCGGCCGACGACCGGGGCCGTGTCGCATCGAGGAGGGCGCCGCGGCGCGACGTGCTACCCGAACTTCCCCGTGATGTAGTCCTCGACGCGCTGCTCTTCCGGGTCCTCGAAGATCTTCGTCGTGTCGTCGTACTCGACGAGCCGGCCGCCGGTGAGGAACACCGCGGTCCGGTCGGAGATGCGGGCGGCCTGCTGCATGTTGTGCGTGACGATGATCACCGTGTACTCCTCGGCGAGGTCGTCGATGAGGTCCTCGATCTTCGAGGCCGCCACGGGGTCGAGCGCGGAGGTCGGCTCGTCCATCAGGATGACCTCCGGGTCGGGCGCGATGGCGCGGGCGATACAGAGCCGCTGTTGCTGGCCGCCGGAGAGTTCGAGCCCCGAGGAGCCGAGCTGGTCTTTCACCTCGTCCCAGAGCGCGGCCCCCTTCAGCGACTCCTCGACGCGTTCGTCCACGTCGCCGTCGTACCCCTGGATCTTCAGGCCGTAGGCGACGTTGTCGCGTATCGACTTCGGGAACGGGTTCGGCTTCTGGAACACCATCCCGATCTTCCGGCGCAGCGCCACCGGGTCCACGTCGGAGTCGTACACGTTCTTCCCGCCGAACTCCACGTCGCCCTCGACGCGACACACCTCGATCATGTCGTTCATCCGGTTGACACACCGGAGGAACGTCGACTTCCCGCACCCGGAGGGACCGATCAGCGCGGTCACCCGGTTTTCGGGGATCTCCATCGACACGCCGTCGATCGCCTGCTCGTCGCCGTAGAAGACGTTCAGGTCGCGCGCGGCGACGGCGGTCGCGTCCGTCGTCATGCTCCGTTCGTTCGATCCGGTCTCTACGTCCGTCGTGATGAGCGAGTCGTTCGCTTCCGTATCGGTTTCGGTGTTACTCATGTTAGCTCCCCCGCTCCGCGCGGTTCCGCAGTAGTATCGCTGTCCCGTTCATGCCGATGAGGATGATCAACAGGGTGATCACGCCGGCCGCGACGACGCCGTATCGGAACTCCGCCTGCGGGAAGTTCGCCCACGCGTAGATCTGCATCGGCATCGCGCTGAACCGGCTGAAGAGGCTCGCCGGCGCGCTGAACACGGTCGTCGCCGCGCCGATCATGATGAGCGGCGCGGTCTCGCCGATCGCCCGCCCGAGCGCGAGGATCGTCCCGGTCAGGATGCCGGGGAACGCCTCCGGGAGGACGACGTTCTTCGTCGTCTGCCACCGGGTCGCGCCCATCGCGTCCGACCCTCGGCGCAGGTCGTCCGGGACCGATCGGATCGCCTCCTGCGCGGAGATGATCGTGATCGGAAGGATGAGCAGCGACAGCGTCAGCGAGGCCGTCACCGCGGTCCCCAACCCGAAGCCGAGCAGGTTCGCGAACAGCCCCAACCCGAGCAGGCCGTACACGACCGACGGGATGGCGGCGAGGTTCGCGATGTTCACCTGGATCAGCCGCGTCAGCGAGCCGAGGATCCCGCTCTCGGGCGTGTACTCCTCGAGGAAGACCGAGGTGCCCACGCCGAGCACGAACGACAGCACCGCGACGAGCGCGATGATGATCACCGATCCGACGATCGCCGGGTACAGCCCGGCATCCTCGGCGGTCCGCGACGGCGCCTCCGTCACGAACGACGCGTCGAGCCACGGGTCGGGCGCCGGAACGCCCCACGCCTCGACGACGAGCGCGCCGACGAGCGCACCCCCGACGAGGAGGACCGGCAGCGCTAAGCCGACCAGTCCGTCGCCCTCGTCGATCACTCGGTGCAGGTAAACCGCCGTCGGCACGCCGACCGTCACAAGGACGATCAGCGCCGTCGGACCGGGAACGCCGAAGCCGCCGGCGAGGAACCCGCCGGCGACCGCGACCGCGAGCGGCACGCCGCCGGTCGCGGCTCCGGCGAGGCGGCTCCCTCGATCCGCGACGACCAGTCCGCCGGCGATCGCGACCGGGATCGCGAGCGTCCAGACGTAGATGATGAGGTCCGACGGATACGTGACAATGACGCCTCGGAGGAACACCGCGGCGACGAGGCCGACGAGGCCGACGGGGACCGCCGCGGTCATCGCCCAGTTGACCGAGCGCCGGCGGCCATACGCGTACAGCGCCGCGGCCGGAACGACGCCCAGCGTGTACGCGAGGAACCACACCAACGAGTCGAACACCAAGAACAGCGTTCCGACGGCGAGGCCGATGGCGGCTCCCCCGACGAGTCGGCCCACCAGTCCGAAGCCGACGCCCCCGGCCCGGCCGCGGCTCCCGATGTACGTGAGGTACGCGGTGACCGGCATCGCGACGACGAAGAGGTACGCGAGCTGCCAGCTGAGTCGCGGGATCGGCGCGACGAACGTCTCGATCGCGGTGAACAGCGCCGCGACGGCGACGAGGCCGCCGCCAAGCGCGCTGAGGGCCCGTCGAGTCACTTCCGGGTCGCTCGCGCTGTACAGACAGAAAGCGAGGAACGGAACGACGAGGGTGAGGAAGTACGTCAACAGCCACTCCGGGCTGGCGTTCGCTAGGTCGAAGGCGTCGATCGTGACGTACACGAGGAGCACGCCGAGGGCGACGAGCCCGATCACGCTCGCACCGAGCGAGAGGTACTCGAAGGCGATCCCGCGGACCCGGCTCACCTCACCGAACCCGCCCGCGTTCGTGTTGTCCGTCGCCATCAGTACTCCTCCCGGTACCGCTGTGCAATGATATCACTGATCACGTTCATAACGAGGGTCACCACGAACAGCGTGAGTCCGAGCGCGAACATCGAGTCGTACGGGATCGACCCGCCCGTGAGGTCGCCGCCGGCGATCTGCACCATCGCGACGGTGATCGTCATCCCGGACTCCAAGAGGACGTCCGCGGGGTTGACGATCGGGATTCCGAAGGCGGCTTCCCGAACCGCGGGCATCCGCGCTTGCGCGCCCATCGCGACGACGACGATCATCGTCTCGCCGATCGCGCGGGACACCGCGAGGATGTACGAGGAGGCGATCCCCGAGATGGAGGCCGGGACCACGATCCCGGTCGACACCTCGAACTTCGTCGCGCCGAGCCCGTAGCCGGCCTGGCGCAGGTCGTCGGGGACCGCGCTCATCGCGTCCTCGGAGATGGACGACACCATCGGGATCGTCATGATGCCGACCATGATCGACGCCGAGAGCGCGTTGAACGTGCTCATCTCCGGGAACAGCGTCGCCTTCAGCGCCGGCGTGACGTACACCAGCGCGAAGTACCCGTACACGACCGTCGGGATGCCGGCGAGGATCTCCAAGAGCGGCTTCAGTATCGACCGCGCGTTCGGCGTCGCGTACTCGCTGAGGTAGATCGCCGTCAGCGTCCCCACGGGGAGCGCGATGAACGCCGCCGTGACCGTCACGACGAGCGTCCCGATCAGCAGGGGGATGATGCCGAACGCCTGCCCGCCGCCGGCCGGATTCGGGCTCCAGTTGGTGCCGGTCAGGAACTGGGCGATCGGTATCTCTTGGAAGAACACCACCGCATCCGACAGCAGCGTCACGAAGATGGCCACTGTCGTGAGCAGGGTGACCGCCGCGCACGCGGCGAAGAGCCCGCCGTAGGTTCCCTCTTTCAGTCGTCTGAGCCCGCTCCGCCGCTGGAGATCGGGGCTCTCGGTACTATCTGTCACAACCGGTCGGGTATCGAACGCTGTCGTAAATCAATACACCGGTTCATCACGACCTACCCCTGCGCCTGCTCGATGGCGTCTTCGAGGGTCTCCATCTGCTCTTCTTGGGTCTCCTCGGTCGCGGGCACGTACCCCACGTCGCCGGCGATGAGGTCCTCGTTCGTCGTCTGGGTGACGAAGTAGCGCGCGAACTCGGCGACGTGGTCGTTGCCGAGCGACTCGATCGAGGGGTAGGTGAACAGCGGACGGGAGAGCGGGGTGTACTCGCCGCTGGACGCCGTCTCGAGGCTCGGCTCGACCGGCCCGTTGCCGTCGTCGATCCCGAGCGCCTTGAGCTGGTCGGGGTTCTGGAAGTAGTAGGCGAAACCGAAGTAGCCGATCGCGTACTCGCTGCCCGTGACGCCTTGCGCGATCGAGTTGTCCTGCTCGGTCGCCTGATAGTCGCTGGTGTGACCGCGCTCCTCCAGAACGCTCTCGATGAAGTAGTCGTACGTCCCCGAGGTGTCTGCGGCGCCGAACCGCTCGATCTCCTCGTTCGGGAACTCGTCGCGGACCTCGTCCCACGTCTGGACCGGGTCTGACTCCCAGATCTGGGCGAGCTCCTCGACGGTGAGGTGGTCGATCCAGTCGGCCTCGGGGTTGACGACGACCGTGAGCGCGTCCGTCGCCGCGACGAGCTCGACGTACTCGACGTCGTTCTCCGCGCACAGCTCCTCCTCCGCCGGTTGGATCTCCCGGCTCGCGTTGTTGAAGTCGGTGTCCCCGACGCAGAAGTAGTTGGAGAACCCGCCGCCCGAGCCGGTCGAGCTGATGTCGACCGACACCTGGTCGTGCTCCGCGGCGAAGTCCTCCGCGATCGCGCTCATCAGCGGGAACACGGTGCTCGATCCCGCGATGTTGATCGATCCGGAGAGGGCGTCGGACCCGCCGTCGGATCCGTCGCCACCGTCTTCCGTGCTCTGCGTACAGCCCGCGACCGCCAGCGCCCCCGCACCGGCGAGCGTCGCGAGCGACTGCCGCCGCGTGATCCCCTTGCTATCCGCGTCGTGGCTTGACGTCATTATCCCACTGTGGACGAGTTCCAGTTAAGTAGTATGCTATTAGGAGTACATCCCACGCAGTATCGCTCCCCGGCACTATATACTCTATATAGACGGATCGGCGTCGCCTCCCGAGACGCGCACCGCGGCGCGATTACGATTCCGCTTCCACCGCCTCGATCAGGAGCTCCGCGACGTCGACGATCTCCACGTCATCCTCGAAGTTCCCCGTCTTCCGCCCGTCCTCGAACATC
>NZ_NHOA01000135.1 GCF_002727125.1 Halorubrum persicum | reverse complement strand
CGGTCGGCGGCGGGGCGTTCGGCGCCGACACGGTCGGATCGCCGGGGTCGATCTCGCCACCCTTCCCGTTCGTCTCGCTGCTCCTCGCGTTCGTCTTCCTCGTCCCCATGAACTTCCTCATTCAGGCGTACGGCTCCTCGGTCCTCGACGAGCGGACGAACCGGCGCGGGGAGCCCCTGCTCGTCACGCCGCTCTCGCCGGTCGACATCGTCGCCGGGAAGACGCTCCCGTACGTCGCTGTCGCGGCGCTCGTCACGACGGCCATCGCGGTCGCCGTCGGCGGCGGGGCGCTCTCGGTGATCGCGGTGCTCCCGGTCGCGGTGACCTTCCTCGCGGCGACGTTCGTCGGCGCCATGTTCGCGCGGTCGTTCAAGGAGCTCACCTTCGTCACGGTGGGGGTGAGCGTCCTCCTCACGACGTACGCGTTCGTGCCGGCGATCTTCACGAACGTGACGCCCGTGGCGCTGGTGTCGCCGCTCACGCTGGTCGTGTTCGACCTGCAGGGCGAGGCGGTCGGGACCGGCGAGGTGCTCTTCTCCATCGGGCCGATGACGGTCGGGGCCGCGCTCCTGTTCGGGCTCGGGCTCGGGGTGTACCGCGAGGAGGACATGTTCACGCAGAAGCCGGTCGGGCGGAAGTTCCTCGACGCGCTGGCGGTGCGTCTCGCGGCGGTCGGGCAGGCGGGCTCCGACCGGGCGCCCCGAGACCGGCTCCGCGCCCTCGCGCCGGTCGCGCTCCTCACCGCCTGCACGATCCCGTTCGTGTTCGTCGCGGAGCTGTTGGCCGTCGCGCTGCTGTTCGCGCTGCCGGTGACGGTGTCGATCCCCGTACTTCTGGTGACGATCGCGTTCATCGAGGAGGTCGCCAAGAGCGTCCACCTCTACGCCGGGTTCGAGCGCGAGGCCTTCGCCCGGACCGACAGGGTCGCCGTCGCGGTCGGGGCGGCCTCGGCGGTCGGCTTCTTCCTCGCGGAGAAGGCCACCGCGGTCGTGCAGGCGGTCGGGCTCACGGAGCTGTACGTCGGTCGCGCGGCCTTCGGGAGCGTGGCCGGGATGGAGGGGCTCCCCCCGATCGCCCTCGCGGGGCTCTTCTTCGCGCCGCTCCTGCTTCACGGGTTCGCGACGACCGTCGCCGCGGTGGGCGCGAGCCGGAGTCGGGCGTACTACGCCCTGACGCTGGCGCTGGCGACGCTGATCCATGCCGCGTACAACTTCGGGGTGGTGCGCGTCTATGCGTAACCGCGACAGCCGGCTGACGATCGCCGGGCGGGAGCTGGCGGGGCTGCGCGCGGAGAAGACGATCCTGCTCGCGATCGGTATCCAGCTGTTCATCGCCGCGTTCTCGTCGTTCCTCGTCGTCGGGCTCGTCTCGATGTACGACCCCGGATCGCTCGGCGGCGCGGAGGTCGAGGTCGCCGGCGCGGGCGACGCCGTGACCGACCTCGAACGCGCCGCGAGCGAGGTCGACGGGGCGTCTGTCACGCGCTACGAGGACGCCGGGGCGGCGCGGCTCGCGTTCGACCGCAGCGCCGCCGACGCGGTGGTGGTCGCGAACCGGAACGACGACGGCGGGATCTCGGTGGTGGTCACCGCCCCGGACGCGACGGTGGAGACCACCGTGATCGTCGTCCAGCTCCGCGACCTGCTCCGCACCTACGAACGGCAGGAGCGCGCGGACCGGGCCGGGTCCCTGAGCGAGTCGCCGCTCCCGCTGCCCGAGCGCACGGGCACCAGCCCGTACTTCACGTTCACGTACACTGTGTTGATCCCGGTGCTCGTCTTCCTCCCCGTCTTCATCTCGGGGTCGCTCGTGGTCGACTCGATCACCGAGGAGATCGACGAGGGGACCTTCGAGCTGCTTCGCGTCGCACCCGTCACGCTCGGGGAGATCGTCGACGGGAAGGCGCTGGCGGCGGTCGCGATCGCCCCCGGACAGGCGCTGCTGTGGCTGCTCCTCCTCCGCGCGAACGGGACGCCCGTCGCCAACGTGCCGTCGATCCTCGTCCTGATGACCGCGCTCACGACCCTCGTCGTCGCGCTCGCGCTCGCCATCGCGGCGCTGGCGCCGGACCGGCGCGCCGCGCAGTTCCTCTACTCGATCGGCGTGCTCGTCCTCTTCGGCGGCGCGACGGCGATGGCCGGCGGTCCCGCGAACGCGGTCGCCCGACTCGCGATCGACAGCGCAGACGCCGCGACGACCGCGCTGGTCGTCGCCTACGTCGGCATCGCCGCGGTCGCGTACGCCGGGGTCCGGCGGCTCGTGGCGGAGAACGGCTTCGAGAAGTGAGCGACGATGGGTTATATATAAACGAGGCGGTGGCGCGCGCCTCCGAGTGGTCGCCTTCGGCGGCCACGAGGAGCGCGTGCGAGGGAGTCGGGAGGGAGCGGGCGACCGTCGGGAGCCCCGAGCGAGCGACGAGGCTGGGGAGGCGTGAGGCGGTGCGGTCGGGCGGGATTCAAAGGGGCAGTCGCCGGCGGCTTTGCCGCCGGCCGCCGGAGGCGCGTAGCGCCTCGCGGCTGGGGCTTTGGAGGTGATCACTGCCGATCCACAGGTGACTATCTGTTACCGATCGGCCGATCGACGACGAACTACAGTTCACTTGAAAGGATAACCCCGCTCGCCCGATACGTCTCAGTCGTCGTCTGCCGCCGCCCCGCCTCCGCCGCCCGCCTCGGTCGCCGCGTCGTCCTCGATGCTCGGCGGGTACTTTCCACGGTCGAGTTTCAGGTCGGACTGCGGCCGCGCCATGCAGGTGAGCGCGTACTCCTCGGCCTCCTCGTCGGTGAGCCCGCGGGCCGCCGGCTGCGTCACCTCGCCCTCGACGATCTCGGCGGAGCAGGCGAGACACATCCCGACCCGGCAGGAGTACTCCTGGGCGATCCCCTCGTCGATGCAGGGCTGGAGGATCGTCTCCGTGTCGGCCACCTCGATCGTCTCGCCGGTGCCGACGAACTCGACGGTGTACTCTGTCATGGCGCGGAGTACCCGCCGACTCCTCAAAAAGGGTTCCCCTCGAT
Organism: Halorubrum persicum; assembly: GCF_002727125.1. Lineage (GTDB taxonomy): Archaea > Halobacteriota > Halobacteria > Halobacteriales > Haloferacaceae > Halorubrum > Halorubrum persicum. The sequence goes on along the minus strand of NZ_NHOA01000135.1, from coordinate 17,937 downwards.
CGCGTCGCCGTCGCGGGGACGGAAGAGTATCGACCCGCCGGAGCCCTCCCGACCCATCGCAACGACTAATCCCCCGCCGGACGCTTCCCGAGGTATGACCGAGAAGGCCACCGCGCGAGCCCACCCGATCCAGGGGCTCGTCAAGTACCACGGGATGCGCGACGAGGAACTGCGGCTCCCGTACCACGACAGCATCAGCCTCTGTACCGCCCCGACCGCGACGACGACGACCGTCGAGTGGCAGCCCGACGCGAGCGAGGACACCTACGTCATCGGCGGCGAGGCGGTCGACGGGCGCGCCGCCGAGCGCATCAACATGGTCGTCGACCACGTCCGCGAACTGGCCGGCGTCGACGCCGCCGTCCGGCTGGAGAGCGAGAACTCCTTCCCGTCGAACATCGGCTTCGGCTCCTCCTCGTCGGGCTTCGCGGCGGCCGCGCTCGCGCTCACCGAGGCCGCCGGGCTCGACCTCTCGCTCCCGGAGGTCTCCACCGTCGCCCGCCGCGGCTCCTCGTCGGCGGCGCGCTCGGTGACGGGCGCGTACTCGCGGCTCGACGCCGGGCTCAACGACGAGGACTGCCGCTCGCACCGCCTCGACGTTGGCGTGAGCGAGGACGGTTTCGACCCCGAGGAGGACCTGCGGATCGTCGCCGCGCACGTCCCGGCGTACAAGGAGACGGAAGAGGCCCACCGCGAGGCGGCCGCGAGCCACATGATGCAGGCCCGGACCGCCCACGTGCAGGACCAGCTCGTCGAGATGACCGACGCGCTGCGCGCGGGGGACTTCGACCGGATCTTCGAGACCGCCGAGCACGACTCGCTCTCCCTCACTGCGACCACCATGACCGGGCCGGCGGGGTGGGTGTACTGGCAGCCCGAGACGATCGCCGTCTTCAACGCGGTCCGCGAGCTGCGCGAGGAGGGCGTCCCGGTCTACTTCTCGACGGACACCGGTGCCTCGGTGTACGTTAACACGCTCGCCGACCACGCCGAGGAGGTCGAGAGCCGAATCGCCGAGATCGGTATCGACACCGACATCTGGGAGGTCGGCGGCCCGGCGCGCGTCCTCGACGAGAGCGACGCGCTGTTCTGACGCTCCTCTCCGGAGCGGCTAGCGTTTCGGAGGGGTCGGCGTTTCGGCGCCATTTATCCGTCCGGAAGCCGAATCGCAGGGCCATGTCGCTCATCGGAGAGGCGATCCTGGAGTTCGACGGACCAACGCCCCGCATCGTCGCCGACTTGCGGAGCGTCTCGTTCGAGGTCGAACACGTGCGCGAGAACGTGAAGGACCGCTATTCGGACGCCGACCTCGACGAGGCGTACCAGCTGGTGATGTCGAACCAGATCACGGGTGACGACTTCAAAGAGCTCGTCGGTCGGAGCCAGTACAGGGCACAGACGCTGTTCTTCGACGATCTCGCGGTGTTCCTCTTCCCCTCAGACCGATACGACGCGGTGTTCGCGTCGTTCGACTACGACGACGACTTTCCGGTGAGCGCGCTGGTGAGCGCGGTGTCGGACGCGCAGCGGAAGGAGTGAATGCGGTCCTCGGGGCGACCTGACACCCCCTACTCCTCCGGGTCCTCACCGCGCGCTCGCTTGTACATCGCTAACGCCTCCTCTCGCCGCGCCGAGTGGTCGACGACGGGCGCGGGGTACTCCGGCGCCGCGTTCGCGCGCTGGGTGGGCGACAGCTCGTGCCACTCGTGGATCAGGTCGGCGTCGACGCCGCGCAGTTCGGGGACGTGCGCCTTGATGTACTCCGCGTCGGGGTCGTACCGCTCCCCCTGCGTCATGGGGTTGAAGATGCGGAAGTAGGGCTGGGCGTCGGTTCCCGTGGAGGCCGCCCACTGCCACCCGCCGTTGTCGTTGGCGGTGTCGTGGTCCGCCAGCCGCTCCCTGAAGTGGTCGTAGCCGTGACGCCAGTCGACGAGCAGGTCCTTCGTGAGGAAGGAGGCGACGATCATCCGCACCCGGTTGTGCATGAACGCCTCCTCGCGGAGCTGGCGCATGCCGGCGTCGACGATGGGGTACCCCGTCTCGCCGCGCTTCCACGCCGCGATCTCGTCCGGGTCGTCGCGCCACGCGATCCCCTCCTCGTACGTCTTGTAGTTCTCGGTGACGACCGCCGGGTTGTGGTACAACACCTGCGTGTAGAACTCCCGCCACGCGAGCTGCTGTTGGAACTCTTCGACCGCGGCGACCGGGCCTTCGTCGTCGGCGTCGTCGGTGGATTCCGAACCGCTCTCGGCGCGTTCCGTCGCCGCGTCCAGCGCGCGTTCGGTCGCCTCGTACGCCTCCCGGATCCCGATCTCGCCGTACTTCAGGAAGGCGGACAGGCGAGAGGTCGCCTCGCGGGCCGGGTAGTCGCGCTCCGCCTCGTAGTCGAACACCGGCTCGGCGAGGAACGCGTCGAGCCGGTCCCGGGCCGCCGCGGTTCCGGCGGGGCCGATCGACGCGTCCGGCTCTCCGAACCCCAAGTCGGCGGGTGAGGGGAGGTCACCGACGGCGACGCGCTCGGATTCGACGCCGCCGTCGGCGCGAGCGTCGGCATCCCCTCCGTCGTCCGACCCGACCGCGGCCCGCAACGTCGCCGCGTCGGCGAGGTGGGTCGCCTCGGGCGTCGGCGCCGGCGGATCGGTCTCGCGGTCGGTCCACTTCCTCCAGTAGTAGGTGTACACCGAGTACGGGTCGCCGGCGTTGGTCCGGATCGAGTCCGGGGTGTGTAACACCGCGTCGTGGTGGGCCTCGCGGTCGATCCCGGCCTCGTTGAGCGCTTGCCGAACGCCGGCGTCGCGCTCGCGCGCGAGCCCCGAGTAGTCCCGGTTCCAGACGACGCGGTCGGCGCCGACGGCGGCGGCCAGTCGGGGGAGGACCTCCTTCGGGTCGCCGCGAGCGACGAGGAGGTCGCTGCCGCGCTCGCGGTAGTCGTCCCGCAGCGCCGCGAGCCCGTCGATCAGGCGGCGGACGCGCACGTCGCTCGCGTGGCCGAGCACGTCGGGATCGAAGACGAACACGGGTGCGGCCGGCCCTCGGTCGTCGTCACCCGCGCCGGCCGCGGTCGCGAGTCCGACGTTGTCGGCGGCTCTGAGGTCCCGTCGGTGCCAGAACAGCTCCATGGGGCACCAACGGCCGCGAGGACCGTGAAACCACCGGGATCACAGTTCGAGACGGCCCGGAACGCTCACCCGATCGAGCAGGAAGTACGCGACCGTGAGCGCGAGCACCAGCACGCCGATGGCGACCGCCGCGAGCAGCGCCTCCTCCACCGTGGCGTACTCGTCGAGCCGGTAGCTGATCACGCGCCGGGAGGCGGCGATGATCGCGGCGCTCACGACGATCCGCAGGACGGGCTGACCGCGCGCGTGCGCCACGAGCGTCCGGTGGACCTCGACGATGATCAACAGGAGCAGCACGCTGTCGAGCAACCCCACGACCTCGACGGGGTCAGTGAAATCGCCCGTGACGAGCAGCCGGTACAGCGAGACGAACAGGTCGAACACGCCGATGAGAAACAGGATGAGCAGGAAGTACGCGGCTCCCAACACGAGCCACTCCATCGCCCGGGCCGCGGGATCCGCCGCGTCGTCGAGATCGATTCCCATTGGCGGATCGGTCGGTGTCCGGTAGCAAGTGACTTTGGGTGGACGCCGTCGACGGTCGCGGCGCCGGCTGGATCAGCGATCCGCGTCGCTACCCGTCAACGCCTCCAGCAGCCGAACCGCCGGCGCCTTCGCCAGCGGCTCGTTGGCGTTCCCGCAGTGGGGCGACTGGACGCACGCGGGACAGCCGCCCTCGCAGTCGCAGGTGGCTATCAGCCGGGCGGTGCGAGTCATCAGCTCCTCGATCCGCTCGTGGCCGCGCCGCGTGAGCCCGACGCCGCCGGGGTGGCCGTCGTAGACGAACACCGCCGGGGCGTCGGTGTGCGGGTGGTACGGCGTCGAGATCCCGCCCACGTCGGCGCGGTCACAGAGCAGGTGGAACGGGAACAGCGAGATGATGCCGTGTTCCGCCGCGTGGATCCCGCCGTTGAAGGCGTGGTCGCCGCCGGGCGCGCCGCCGTCCGGAGCGGCCTCGGCGTCGTCGGTCTCGCCCCGTCCGCCCGTGTCGGAGGACCCGCTGTCGATCGGATCGCCGAGCGCGCGCATCTCCGACTCGACATCGGTCGGCACCGGGAAGTACAGCGCCTTCGTCCGCAGCGTCGTCTCCGGCAGGTCCAGCGTCGACTCCCCGAGCGACTCGCCGGTCTTGGTGTCCTTTCGGACGAACCCCGTGATCCGCTCCGTCACCGTCACGTCCGCGAACCGAACGGGCACGTCCGGGCGGGCCGACAGCGCGCGCTCGCCGAGGTCCTCGTTCACGACGATGTCCTTCTCCGTGAGCGGCTGCGTGTAGTAGTCGGCCCACGAGGACTGCAGTTCGGCCACGTCGCGCTCGAGGTCCAGGTTCGTCACCTCGTAGGTGCGCCCCTGCTGGTGGTAGATGGCGCCGGGGTGCGCGTCGCGGAGCGCGTCGCCGAACCCGAGCGAGGCGAGCGTCTCGCTGCGCGAGGCATCGATCAGGTCTATCTCGCGGTCCCCGGCGGTCCGGAGGCTCACCGACTGTTGCGGGCTCGACGACCCCGCGTGAGTCCAGCGGGTGCCGTCGGCGGCCTCCCGCCGCGTCAGGGTTCCCTCGTCGGTCAGATCGGCGACGACGCCGGGGAACGACTCGCCGAAGAACCGCTCGTCGGCTGGCGAGAGCCAGCTCTCGTCGGCCGCGCAGGCGACGTGACCGGGGAGCAGCCGGTCGTTCTCGGGGTCGCAGATCGCGTCCTCCGGCGGCGCCTCGAAGAAGTCGGTCGGATTGCGCATCAGGTACTGGTCGAGCTGGTCCTCGCCGCCGACCATCACGACGAGCGCGGGGTCGTCGCCGCGGCCCGCCCGGCCCGCGCGCTGGTGCGCCGACATCCGCGTGCCGGGGTAGCCGTCGAGGATGACGGCGTCGAGGCCGCCCACGTCGACGCCGAGTTCGAGGGCGCTCGTCGACCAGACGCCCCGGAGGTCGCCGGCGTGGAGGTCCGCCTCGATCTCGCGGCGCCGGTCGTCGGTGAGGGCCGCCTGATACGCGCCGACCTTCGACGCGAGGTCGCGCTCGCCCCGCTCCCGGAGGTCGCTCGCGCTGTCGGTCGCGTACTGCTCGGCGGTCTGTCTGGCCCGCGTGAACGTCAGCGTCTGCGCGCCGGCGGTCACCAGATCGACGAAGAGCCGCTTGCTCTCGGCGTGGCTCGACTTCCGGCGACCGCTCCCGCGCTCCCGCCAGTCGTCGTCGTACTCCGGCGGGTTCCACAACACCCAATCGCGCGGCCCACGCCCCGACGCGTCCTCGTCGACGAGAGTGATCCCCGCGGGGTCGCGACCGGTCACGGTCGCGACGTGTTCGACGGGGTTGTTGATCGTCGCCGAACAGCAGACGAACTGCGGGGTCGACCCGAACCGCTCACAGGTCCGGGCGAGCCGGCGCAGGGTCAGGGCGACCTGCGAGCCGAACACCCCGCGGTAGCTGTGAACCTCGTCGATCACGACGTACTCCAGCGACGAGAAGAACCAGTCCCACAGGCGGCCGGCGTACGGGAGCAGCGCGTAGTGGAGCATGTCCGGGTTCGACAGCAACACCGTCGGCTCCCGGTCGCGCACCGCCCGCTTCTCGGACCGCGAGAGCCGGCCCGTGTACGACTCGACCGAGACGCCGCTCCCGAAGCCCAGCCCGTGAGCGAGCGCCGACAGCGACTCCTCCTGGTCCGCGATAAGCGCGTTCTGCGGCCCGATGTAGAGGGTTCGCCCCCCGTGATCCATCGCCGCCTCGAAGGCGGGGACGGTGTACGCGAGCGACTTGCCGCTCGCGGTCTCGGTGGCGAGCACGGCGTCGTCGCCGTCGCGGACCGCCTCGATCGCCTCGGCCTGGTGGCGGTAGAGGCGGTCGATCCCGTCCTTCGCGAGCGCGTCCGCCATCCGGGGCGCGAGGTCAACGTCGCGGTACGCCGGCTCGCGGGCGGGCAGACGGCGGTGCTCCGCGATCTGTCCCTCGTAGAACGGTCGGTTCCGCAGCCACTCGATGGCGTCCTCCACGGCTACGGTATCGTGGGGGCCGCCGGGCCTAATCGTTGCGGTCAGGGCGGTGTGTGTGGCGCGGTCGAGGCGATGGGACGCTGTGTGTCTGGCGCGGTTGGGGCGGTGAGGCGCTGTGGATCCGAGTCCCCCTCGTTCGATCCTAATCGTCTGCGCCCGCGACCCGCGACCCGCCGGCTTCGATCGGGACCGGTTCCCGCGGAAGCGGCTCGGATGGCCCCTCGCGAGCGAGCGGCGGCAAGCGGACCTCGGTGGCGATCGGGTGGTCGAGGTCGAGCGTCATCCGGATGTCCCCCCTGCGGTCGGCGAGCTCGAAGCCGACGGTCCGGTAGACGCTCCGCGCGACCCGGTTCCCGCTCTCGACGTGGAGTTCGAGCCCCTCGCGCCCGCCGGAAGCGGCGTCGGCGATCACGTGGCGACAGAGCTCCGTACCCACGCCCCGCCCCTGCATCGTGGGGTGAACGAAGACCGCGAGTTCGGGGCGGGCCGCGTCGGTCGGCGTGTACATGGCGTGGCCGAACAGTTCGCCGTTCCGCTCGGCGACGACGTTGCTCCCGTCGGCGAGCATCGAGTCGAGCCAGTCGGCCCGGCGGTTCCGGGTCACCGGCGGGAGCCCCTGTGCGCGGTCCGCCGTCCCGAACCCCTCGTACATCTCCGCGAGGGCCGCGGCGTCCTCGGCGACCGCGGGGCGGATCGTCCACCGGGCGCCCCGTTTGTCCACGAAGCGCGGACAGCGCGGCGGACAGTGGATCGTCCCCTCGCACTCGCTGCCGTCCCAGCCGTCGCAGGCGGCGGTGGCGTGGTGGCTCATGGGTGATAGTCGATCCCCCGCGGAGTTATACCGTGATAGCTGCTCCCACTGTGTGGGAACGGTGAGGAGAGGCGAGTGGCTGTTCGGCTCGGTCCTCACTCCCGAATCAGGACGATCCCGTCGCGGAACACCGAGTGGTTCGGCACCACGTGCTCCTCGCCGTCGGCCTCGATGAGGGTGACGAACAGGTCCACCTCCTGCACGATGCCGCGCTCGCCGGCGACGCGGACCTCGTCGCCGATCCCGTACGGCTGCCGGAGGAGGAGGAACACCCCGGCGGCCGCGCTGGCGACCAGGTCCTTCGTCGCCAGCGCGGCGAACAGCACGACGGCGAGCGCGAACGCCCCCAACAGCACGATCAGCGCGAGCGTCTGTACCCCGACCTGCCCGAGCGCGATCAACACCGCGACGTACACGACGCTGTACTTCACGAGCGGCGGCAACACGCCGAGTTCGGGGAGTTTGATCCCCCGGAGCCGCTCGGTGACGAGCAGTTCGGCCTTGTCGCCCACGACGATGCCGACGATGAGAACCACGGCGGCGACGAACAGCCGCGGGAGGAACGCCGCGACGCCCGACCAGAACTGTTCGAGGTAGTTGACGTCGGCGACGGTCAGCGCGATGATGACGGTGACGGCGACGATGAAGTAGCTCGACAGCTTCGCCAAGATACGCACCGTCGAGGTGTCGAACTCGCGGGCGGTGCGCTCGAAGGCGGTCCCCTCGATCACTTCCGGGACGCCCGCGCGGGTGAGCAGACGGCGGTTGATCACGCCGACGACGTACGCCGCCAACAGCCCGAACAGCAGCACGAACAGGGCGAGCCAGAGCCGGTCCGGGACCGCCGCGACGAACTCGGAGAGCCGTGTCGATACCGCTGACATCTCGATCAGTACTCCTCCGGATCGATCTCCAGGACGAGTTCTCCCGCCTTGAACGCCCGCACGAGCCCGTCAGACTCGGAGAGGACGATCGCGGTCGCGTTCGTGTCCCGGGTGATCGCCCCGCCGGCCATGTGGCGCGCGCCCAGCCCCTTCGGGATGTCGACCCCCTCCGCTCCCGGTTCGAGGTAGCGGTACGCGGAGACGATCTTCCCGGAGTCGGAGACGACGAACGCGCCGTCGAGCCGCGAGAACTCCTTCAGCATCACGTTGACGATGGGGTCGCCCACGTGGACGTGCGACTTCTCGAAGGGGTTGTACGACAGCGGGCGGGACTTGTTCATCACCTTCCCCGCGTCGCCGACGACGAACAGCGCGCCCACCGGCTTCCCCTTCTGCCCCTTCTGTCCGAGCTCGATCGCGACCTCGAACACGTCGCGGATCACGCTCGGCTCCGCCCGGGAGTTGACGAACAGGTCGTAGATTCCGGTGTGGACCGTCTCGTCGACGGTCACCCGGACGACGGCGTCCGATCCGCCGTCGAAGACGGACGCGATACAGACCACCTCGTCCCCCTGGGAGACGAGGTCGTCGTCCATCGCCCCCTCGATGCCGAACCGGATCCGGTCTTTGACGTTGTCGAACGGGAGCGGGAGCTCGACGAACACCTCGGCGTCGATGTCGTTGTCCGGCGCGACGACGACGACCTCGGTGTCGCCGTCCTCGAACCGATCGTAAAACGAGTTCGTCGGCGAGAACAGCAGCACCGCGTCGGCGTCCTCGACGAGATCGGACAGGTGGTCGGTGAGCGAGGCCATTGGCTCACGGTCTCTCGGACGACGTATAGTCGTTGCGTCGGCGTCATGCGAGCGTCTGACGCCGAGAGCGGCGACAGGCGGAGTGACTGAGGCGTGACGGCGGAGTGGCTGAGGCGTAACGGCGGAGGGCCCCGAGGGGGACTTCCCGCGCGACTTTTACCCGCGAGGTGACTACTCGAGCGCGTATGGCGACCCGCGAGGCCCTCTGGGACTACCGCGACGAGTTCGGCGACGCCTTCGGGCGCACCTACTTCCGCCGGTTCGGCCCCGGCGTGACCTCCAGCATCGGGCTCGGGACGTACCTCGGTGCCCCGACGCCCGCCGTCGACGACGCCTACCGCGAGGCGATCGACCTCGCGCTCCGCTCCGGCGTGAACCACGTCGACACCGCCGCAAACTACCGGTGTGGGCGCGCCGAGCGCGTCGTCGGGGAGGCCGTCCGGGACTCCCCGATCGACCGCGACGCGGTCGTGGTGGCGACGAAGGGCGGGTTCCTCCCGTTCGACGGCGAGCGGCCGGCCGATCCCGCCGCGTTCGTCCGCGAGCGGTTCGTCGAGCCCGGGATCGTCGCACCCGGCGACCTCGCGAACGGGTCGCACGCGATCGCGCCCGACTATCTGGCGTGGTCGCTCGACCGTTCGCTGGACCGACTCGGGCTCGACACGATCGACTGTTACTACGTCCACAACCCGGAGACGCAGCTGGGGACACGCTCCAGGAGCGCGGTGTACGACCAGTTGGAGGCGGCCTTCGAGGTCCTTGAGCGGCGACGCGTCGCCGGCGACATCGGGGCGTACGGCGTCGCGACGTGGGACGCGTTCCGGGTCCCCGAGGGCGAGGAGCGGTACCTCTCGCTCGCGGAGGTGCTCTCGCGGGCCGAGGCCGCCGGCGAGGCGGTCGGCCCCGACGACGACCACGGGTTCGAGGCGATTCAGCTCCCCTTTAACGTCGCGATGGCGGACGCGTTCACCCGGCGGAACCAGCGCCCGCCGGGAGGCGGAGCGGACGCGGCGCCGGTCTCGGCGCTGGAGTTCGCCCACGAGGCCGGACTCTCCGTGGTGACGAGCGCGAGCATCGGGCAGGGCGAACTCGCCGTCGACGGCGCGATCCCGAGCGACGTCGACGCGACGCTCGCCGGCGAAACGCCGGCCCAGCGCGCGCTCAACTTCGCCCGGAGCGCGCCGGGCGTCACCTCGTCGCTCGTCGGCGCGAGCGACCTCGATCACCTCCGCGAGAACGTCGCCGCCGGGACGTTCGACCCCCTCGGCGCGTCGGCGTTCGACGCGGTGTTCGAGTAGGCGCGGAGACCGAACCGGGGGAGGCGGCCGGGAAAAGAGGTTTGGCAGGACCGGTCCAAGCCGTACGCATGTCCCCCACGCGGCGAGCCCTCCTCCGGAGCGCGTCACTCGGTGCGATCGCGATCGGCGGGTGTCTCGGCACGGAGAGTCGCGCCGACGGCTCGAATCCGGCAGCCGAACAGGAATCGGCCTCGGGTAGAGACGACGATCCGACCCTGCTGAAGGTCCGGAACCCCGGCGGCGAGGCAGTCGTCGTCGACCTCGCTGTCGGAAGCGACGAGGACGGCGGTGAGGGCGCGACCACCGACCCCGCCCCGGTCGGGCGCGAGATCGTGACGAGCGACGAGCGAGCGGCCGAGCTGACGGTCGCCGCGGGCGTCGCCGAGGAGGGGCGGGCGCGGGTCCGGTCGTTCCTCGACGAGACCGACTACGAGACGGAGTCGGTGTTCGTCGCTCGCGCCGGCATCGAGTCGTGTTACCGGTACCGGATCCGGTCGGTGTCGTGGCGGCCGGGCCACGTCGAGTACGAGTACTGCCGCGAGCTCCGGCCCCCCGACGCGGAGTGCGAGGCCGACAGGCGGGACGCCGTCGGGCTCCTGTTCCGGCTGCCCGCCGCCTTCGACTCGCCGCTCCGCGGGTCGGGGTCGAGCGGGCGGTCGCCCTGTCGGACCGTCGAGACCCGGTACGACCGGATCGACGCGAACGCGACCGTTCCGGGGAACGACACGGCGCTCGGTGAGACGGACCACCCCGGATCGGCCGACGGCGGGACAGGGGGTGACGGCTCGTGACGCGGCGCGTCACCCGCCGCGGCGCGCTGGCGGCCGGCGCGCTCGCGCTGGCCGGGTGTCTCGACGGCGGTCGCGGCCGCGGGCAGCGGTTCTGGGACGACCCGCCGTCGCTCGACACGGACGGGGTGTCGCGCGCACTCGCGGCGCCGGTTCCCGACCGACCGCGGCTCGTCCCGGTCTCGATCGAGCCGGCCGTCTCGGCCGCGTTCGCGGACCGGGTCGACCGCCTCCTCGAACCGATCCCCGCTCCGCTACCGGCGGAGACGCTCCCGAACGGCGCGATCCGCGAGCAGATCGCGACGGGGCGCGATGAGGCCCGGGCGGCGCTCCCGGCGCCGGAAGAGTCGCTCGTCCCGATTCGGCGGGCGGAGCGGTTCGCGGCCGCGCGGGGTCACGCCGCGACCGCGGTCGGCACGTGGGCCGCCGTGACGACCGAGGGCGACCCGGAGGAGGTGACGGCCGGCGTGGGGACGGTCCGGCATCGGACCGCCGAGACGCTGGAGACCCTCCCGGGAGAAGCGTCGGACCCCCTCGCCGGAGCCGCCGTGTACGGGCCGATCGAGCGCTGGCTCGACACCGCTCGGCGGCGGGACCTCGTCGGCGGGTCTGGCGAGATCGCGGGAAGCGCGAACCCGCTTCGCACCGGGGAGACGGTCGGCGAGGCCGAGCGGGTGCAGTCGCACGTCGAGATCGGTCGGTATCTCCGAAACCGGTACGAGAGGTCGCTCTCCGAGCCGCGATCGGTGGACGCCCCCCTCCGGGAAGCGGCGGAGCGCGTCGGCGCCGCGATCGGCGACCGGCTCCGAGAGCTCCACGGCGACGACACCGACCGGCTCCGACAAAACCCCGGGACCGAGGCGTTCCTCGACGACCGACCGGTCCCGCGCGACGCGCCGAGCGTCTCGCTGCTGTCCGGTGCTGTCTACCGGACCTTCGACGAACTCCGGTTCGACCCAATCCCGGTCGACGACTGGACACCGGACCACCCGGCGACCGCGCTCACCCGAACGGCGCTCGCGCGGGTCCGGCTGCGCGCGCTTGACGCCCTCGCCGCGCGGATCGAGGAGGGGGAGACGATGTTCCCGACCGACGCTGCCGCTGTCGGCGGTGCGCGTGACGACGCGACCGAAGCGGTGGAAAAACTCGCGACGAGCGCGAACCCGCTGGCGCGGTGGCTCGGGGGGCAGTTCCGGTCCCTGTTCGCTGAACACGACGCCGTGCTCGCGGAGGGCGACCCCGAGGCCCGCCCGGTCGCCGAGGCGTTCGCCGGGTACCAGTGGATCGGTCTGGTCGCCGACGAAGCGGGCCCCGTGCTGTCGTCGGTGAACGACGCGATCGACTCGGTCGGCTGAGCACGGGGGCAGCTGAAAGCGAAGGAACCAGATACGCGGGGACGCGGGACGGCCGGTTCAGGCGGCGGTTCGGCCGACCGGGGTCAGCGAAGCTCTTTGAACTCGGCCTTGCACTCGGGACAGATGCGGACGGAGAACACCTCGTCCGGGTCGTTCTTCTTCTTGAGTACCTTCTCGCAGTCGGCGCAGTTCAGCCGCTCGTAGGTGTCCTTGAACAGGTCGCCGTCGCGAAGCCCCTTCCGCGTCGATTTCATGACTCGACGTTGATCGCGTGACGGTATAAAAACCCCGTCCGACGGCGGTCGGTCGCGTCCCTTTCGCAACTCTTGTCTCCCGCCGCCGACAACGCCGCCTGTGTCACGGAGTCGGCTGTTCGGATCGCTGTGTGCGATCGTCTTCCTCGTCAACTTCGCGCGGGTGGTGTTCGCGCCGCTCGTGGGCGAGTTCATCGGCGAGTTCGCGATCGGCGAGGGGACGGCGGGGATGATCGTCACCCTCGCGTGGCTCGGCTCGGCCGCCCCGCGGCTCCCGGCGGGATGGGCGCTCACGCGCTTCTCCCGACAGTACGTGATCCTCGTCTCCGGAGCGATGCTGACGCTCGGCGCGCTCGGCGTCGCGATCGCGCCCGGCGTTCCGACGCTGATGACGGCCGCGTTCGCGATCGGCCTGGCCTCCGGCGTCTACTTCGTCGCCGCCAACCCCTTCATCGCGGAGCTGTTCCCGACCCGCGTCGGGCGGGTGATGGGCGTACACGGGATGGCGAGCCAGCTCGCCGCGGTCGCCGCCGCGCCGGTCGTCACGGTCGCGCTCTGGTACGACTGGCGGCTCGCCTTCTACGGGCTCGCGGTCGTCGCCGCCGCCTCCACCGCCGTCTTCGTCCTCTTCGCCCGCCGGACGGACCTCCCGGACGCCGGCGCGGGCGACACCGACTTCCTCGCCGGCGCGCGCTCCGAGTGGAAGCTGATCCTCGCCGGCGTCGTCCTGATGGGACTCACGAGCTTCGTCTGGCAGGGGCTGTTCAACTTCTACGAGCTGTACATGATCGATAAGGGGATCCCGGAAGCGACCGCTCGGAACCTGCTGACGGTGATCTTCGCCGCGGGCGTCCCGGCGTTCCTCGTCTCGGGGGACCTCGCCGATCGGCTCCCGCACGTTCCGTTCCTGCTCGGTATCGTGTCGACGTTCCTCGCCGGGGTGATCCTCGTGGTAGTCTCCTCGAGCACGATCGCGGTCGTCGCCGCCAGCGTCGTCGTCGGGTTCGCGATCCACATGCTGTTTCCCGCGAGCGACACCTACCTGCTCGCGTCGCTGCCCGACGAGTCGCGGGCGTCGGCGTACGCCGTCTACTCCGCCGGGATGATGACGACGCAGGCGGCCGGCTCGTGGGTCGTCGGCGAGGCGATCGAGGCCGGCGCCGGCTACGACGCGGTGTTTCTCTCGCTGTCGGGGGGGCTCGCGCTCGTCATCGCCGCGTACGCGGTGCTCGAGTACGCCGGGCGCGTTCCCGGCGGCGCCGCTGGCGCGGAGCGCGTCGCCTGACCGGCGTCTCCCGCGGCGCGACCGGCACGGAAGCACGGGTATCGCACCTATTTAGGGCGTCCCGCCCGTGTAGTGGGTAGATGGAGTACGTACAAGAGCGCGTGACCACGCTGCACGCGTTGACCGACCACCGGCCGGACGCCCCGACCGGCCGGGCGGCGGTCGTCGTGCCGATGACGGAGCGCGAGTACGGGACGCTCGCCGCCGATCGGGTCCTGGCGGCGCTGGAGGCGGTCGATCCGGCGCGGGTCATCGTCCCCCTCCGCGCGCCCGCCGAGCGCGTCGGGCCCTTCGCCGACTGGCTCGACGGGTTCGACGTGACCGTAGAGCCCCTCTGGTGCGGCGGGCCGCGACTCACGGAGCTGCTCGCGGCCCGCGGTCTCGACGGGAGCCGCGGGAAGGGGCGGGACGTGTGGCTCGGGCTCGGTCGCGCCTTAGAGGAGGAGTTCGTCGTCGTCCACGACGCCGACACGAAGACGTACTCGCCCGAGTTCGTCACCCGACTGCTGTTCCCGCTCGCGCACGGCCACGAGTTCTCGAAGGGGTACTACGCCCGCGTCGAGGACGGGGCGCTGTACGGGCGGCTGTTCCGGCTGTTCTTCAGACCGCTGGTCCGCGCGCTCGCCGACGCCACCGAGCGGCGGGAGGCCGGAGTGTTGGAGTACCTCGACTCGTTCCGCTACGCGCTCGCCGGGGAGTTCGCGGCGACGACCGACCTCGTCTCGCGGCTCCGCGTCCAGCGGGGCTGGGGACTGGAGGTCGGGACGCTCGGCGAGACGTTCGCGCACGCCGGCTTCGCGGGGAGCGCGCAGGTCGATCTGGGCCGGTACGAACACGATCACCGGTCCGTCGACGGCCCGACCGGGCTCGCCGACATGAGCCGGGCGGTGGGTGAGGCGACCCTCCGCGCGGTCGAGGGCGCCGGCGTCGAGATCGAGTACGACGCGCTCGCCGACCGCTACCGCGAGGCGGCCGACGGGCTGATCCGCGGCTACGAGACCGACGCCGCGTTCAACGGGCTCGACTACGACCGCGCGGCCGAACGCGAGCAGGTCGCGACGTACGCGGACGCACTCGGACCGCCGGGGCCGGACACCCGCCTGCCGGCGTGGCGCGATGCCCCCGTCACGCCCGCGGAAATCGCCGACGCGGCCCGGGCCGACCTCGCGGCGGTTCGGGAATCGGGGTCGGGGAGTCCGGACCGGTCGGATCAGAAGGCGGGAGATATCGACCGGCCGCGGCGAGCAGACTCGGGCGCCGACGCAGCGCCGGGGGAGGACTGATCATGGACGGCGACCCCAGCGTCGCCGCCCGCGACGACCTCGCCGGCGTGGTGGACCTGTTCGAGTGGCTCACCCGCGAGGAGCTGTCGCGGGCGCTCTCGGAGCTCGCGTTCAAACAGCGCGCCGAGGTCGACGACGAGGCCATCGCCGCCGCCATCGACGTCGCGGTCGCGGAGTACGCGCTCGTCGCCGCGCCGCCGGGGGCGCTCGCGGAGGCCGGCGCGGGGGCCGGGCCGGAGGCGGTGGCGGATCCGGGCGACGTGGGAGACGCCGACGGCGAGGGTGAGATCCCCGACGGCGACGCGATCGCCCTCGCCGTCGGCCCGGCGGCGTTCCCGTCGCTGCCGGCGGACGCCGAGGATCTCCCGCACATTCTCGACGTTCCCGATCGAGAGGTCGACCGGGAGACGCTCTCCGGGGCGGTGTTGGAGCGGCTGTCCGCGGACGCGGTGGCCGCGATCGGGGCGGGCGACGCGGAGCGACTGGAGCTGCTCGCCGACGTGACCTACGACATCGAGGCGTGGGCGCCCGTCGACGCCGGCGACATCCGCGAGCGGATCGTCGACGAATTGGACGCGTAGGGGCCGGTACTCATCTTTAATGGCGTCGAGAGTACCATGGACGTTGATTATGAAGAAGCTGATCAACGACCCGGACGACGTTCAGCCCGCTCACCGAGAGCATGCTGTCGGCGCGGACGAGCCCGTCGTCCCCGTCCTCGGCGCGACCGATCGACACGTCGGCGTCGAACCGGCTCGCAGCCTGCACCAGCTTCGAGGGCGGGCGGGCGTGAAGTCCGGCCTCGGGGACCACCGTGACGGTACGTTCCATACGAACGAGTAGGCGCGGTGTGGCCTTATAAGTGAGTTCGACGGGCGGCCGGTCTCGCTCGACGACGGCTTACGGCGCGGCCTGCTTCGTCGAGACCAGTTCGATCACGTCGCGGTGGGAGAGCTCGTGGTCGGTGCCGACCTGTCGGCCGCTCCGGCAGTCCGTGCCGTGGAGGAGCCCCTCGCCGATGTCGGAGTGGATGTGGAACGCGAAGTCCTCGGTCGTCGATCCGCCCGGGAGGATGAAGCAGTCGCGGAAGACGCCCTTCTCGTCTTTGCTCCCGTTCGCGGAGCCGGGGAAGACGGCGATACAGCCGAGCACGTCGAAGACGGCGGCTTCGAGCGCGCCCTGCACGCCGGTCCCGTCGTACTCGGCGACGAACTCGCCGATCTGATCGAGGCCCGCCGCCTGCTCGCCGGAGACGTCACCGACGAGATCGAACTCGCTCTCGCCGGGCGTGTAATCGACGACGCCGGCGTCGTCCGCGTTCTTCAGCGCCTTCTCGGCGTGGGCGCTCGCGGGGACGAACGAGAGGTGGTCGTAGTCGGGGTCGGTCGTGATCTCCTCCCAGTTCGCCTGCGCCTCGGGGGTGTCCATCTTGTTGGCGGCGACGACCATCGGCTTCGTCCGCTTGCGGATCTCGCGGGCGAGGGCCGCCTTGTCCGCCTCGTCCCACGTCTCGGGGTCGAGTTCGAGCCCCTCGGCGAGGATCACCTGCTTCATCCGGTCCTTGTCGATGCCGAACGCGGACATCTGCTCGGCGAGCTCCGCCTCGATGGCGGCGTCCGCGCCGTGATAGCGCGTCTCGAACTTCTCGAGCCCCTTCTCCAACACGTCGAGGTACCACGCGTCGAGCTCCTCCTCCAAGAAGTCGATGTCCTCGCGCGGGTCGTGGCCCTCGGTGGCCTCGCCCTCGATGTCGGTGGTGCCGGAGAAGTCGACGACGTGGATCAGCACGTCGGTCTCGTTGAGGTCCGTGAGGAACTGGTTGCCGAGCCCGCGCCCCTCGTGGGCGCCCGGGACGAGGCCGGCGACGTCGACCAGTTTGACCGGGACGAAGCGGGTTCCCTCGCGGCAGACGCCGACGTTCGGCGTGCAGGTCTCCTCGAACTCGGGGGCGGCGCAGTCGACGCGGACGTACGCCTCGCCGACGGTCGGGTCGATCGTGGTGAACGGGTACGCGCCCTCGGGCACGTCGTTCATGGTCGCGGCGTTGAAAAACGTCGACTTCCCGACCGAGGGTTTGCCGACGAGACCGATCCGGTAACTCATTACTATCAGTGCGCGATCCACGGTGAAAAGCGATGCGAGACGCGCCGTGGCGTGCGTACAGGTGACGAGGGACGAGGGATCGGGAGCCGTCAGGCGTCGCCGTCCGACTGCCCCGGTTCCCCGAGCGCCTCGACCGGGAGCACGTTCTGAAGCGCGGCGAAGGCGTCCTCGGCGCTCTCGAACCGCTCTTGGTCGATGTCGGCCACGAGGGCCCCGAGGTCGGCGTCGCCGTCGGCGAACAGGACGGTCGTGCCCGCGCAGGACTCGGAGAGGGACTCACGCGCAATCGGGAACGATCGATCCGCGAACTCCTCTTGCACGTGTGAGAGGTTGATTTCGGATGTCATGGCGTAGATATCGGCACGCGAGGGCTTAAGCGCACGCCTCGTCGGAATCCCGACGGCTCCGCCGCGTGAGAACCGGCAAAACGCGCAAAGAGTTATGTGCCGGCATCACCCTGATCCATGTGAACGTATGACTCTGTACGATCGGATCCTCGTCCCGACCGACGGCTCCGCCGAGGGGAAGCGAGCGGTCGCACACGCGATCGACCTCGCGTCGGTCCACGGCGCGAGCGTCCACACGCTGTACGTGGTCGACACGGCGAGCTACGCGGGGATGCCGATGGAGAGCTCGTGGGAGGGAGTCGGCGACCTGCTCCGGGACGACGCGAAGCAGGCTGTCTCGGAGGTCGAAACCCTCGCGGCGAAGACCGACGTCGGCGTCGAGACGGCTGTCGCGGAGGGCACCCCGAGCAAGGAGATCATTCGGTGTGCCGAAGACAACGGCTGCGACCTGATCGTGATGGGGACGCACGGACGGGGCGGGATCGACCGCCTCCTCCTCGGGAGCGTCGCTGAGAAGGTGGTCCGGGGGTCGAGCGTCCCCGTGCTGACGGTGCGATTAGACGGCGACGTGCCGGGGGAAGCGACCGAGGAGAAGGCGGTCGATCCC
>NZ_NHOA01000109.1 GCF_002727125.1 Halorubrum persicum | reverse complement strand
CGCCGGCGCGCTCGCGCTCGGTGAGGTACTCGTCGACGTCGAGCGCGGCCTTCACGCCCATCCCGCTGGCCGTGGCCGCCTGCTGATAGTGGAAGTCGACCACGTCGCCCGCGCCGAACAGCCCCTCGACGCCCGTCGCGGTCTGGTTCCCGCCGCGGCCGCCCTTGGTGATCAGGTAGCCGTCGTCGTCGGTCTCGATCCCCGTCCCCTCCAGGAAGTCCGTGTTCGGGGTGTGGCCGATGGCGAAGAAGACGGCGCCCACGTCGAAGTCGTACTCGTCGACCTCGTCGGCGGTGGCCGCGTTTTTTTTTTTTGGTGTTGAGGAGGAGTTCGATCTCGCCGTCCTCGACCTTCTCCATCGTGCGCTCGATCCACACGTCCTCGGCGCGGAACTCCTCGCGGCGGTGGGCGACGTAGACGGTGTCCGCGAACTTCGTCAGGAAGTTCGCCTCCTCCATCGCGGCGTCGCCGCCGCCGACGACGAGCATGTCCTCGCCGCGGAAGAACGCGCCGTCACAGGTCGCACACGTCGAGAGCCCGTATCCCATCAGCTCGTCTTCGCCGGGGACGCCGAGCGTGCGGGCGCTGGCCCCCGAGGCGGTGACGAAGGCGTCGGCGGTGTAGACGTCGCCGTCGGAGAGCTCGACGCGGAAGTGGCCCGCGGGCTCTTTGGTCACGTCCACGATGACCCCGTTTCGGGTCTCGGCGCCGAACTTCGTCGCCTGCTCTTTCATGTTGTTGATGAGCTCCGGCCCGGAGATTCCCTCGGGAAAGCCGGGGTAGTTCTCCACGTCGGTGGTGAGCGTGAGCTGCCCGCCCGGCTCGTCGCCCTCGATGAGGAGGGGGTCGTTGTTCGACCGCGCGGCGTAAATTCCCGCGGAGAGTCCCGCGATACCGGTGCCGGCGATGATCAGTCGGCGGTGTTCGACGACGTCGTCGGTCATACGTACCGATTCGCCGTCGCGAAGTATGTAGGTTGCGCCCTCGGGCGCGAGTGACGGGAAACCGAGCGAGGCGCCCGCCGCGACAGCGGGGAGTCGGGCGTCGAAGCGGCGGAACGCGCCGGAATCCGGGGATAACCGACCTCAGTCGGTCGGGAACTCCCGCAGTGCCCCCGTCGGCGGCGAGGGGGCGTCATCGAGCGCCTCGAAGAACCGGCCGGCGACGAACGCCTCGACGACGTCTTCGAGCGACTCCTCGTCGGACACCTCCTGTAAGATGCCGAGCGAGACCTGCGCGCCGGCCATGGTCGCGTGCCCCCCGGCGGAGCCGACCGGATCGAGCGCGTCGCGGAGCAGTTCGCCCACGTCGAGGTCCGCGCCGCGGGCCCGTGCAGAGCCGTAGATGACACCGTCGATGTAGCCGAACACGAACGTCACCGTGATCCCGTCCAGATCGAGGAGGCGGTCTGCCGCCTGCGCGAGGGCGTCGCGGTCGCCGATCTCGCCGACGCAGGAGGCGACGGTCGAGCCGCGCACGTCTCGCCCCTCGATCGCGCGGGCGAGCACGCGGAGCGTCTCCGGGCTCACGCTCGGGCTCTCGACGCGTTCGAGCGTCGACTCGTCGGCGGACGCCGACAGCGACGCGGCCGCCTCGAAGTCGGGGATCGAGGTCGACCGCGTGAAGTCCTTCGTGTCGATCCGGATCCCGTACAGGAGGGCGGTCGCGAGCGGCTGGTCCGGCTCGATGCCGAGCCGCGAGAGGTACTCCTCGATCAGCGTGCTCGTCGCGCCCGCGTCCGGTCGGATGTCGACGAACTCGCCCGCGACGGGGCCTCTCGGCGGGTGGTGGTCGACGACGATGGAGACCGGATACCCCTCCGGGAGGCTGTCGTTGATCCCGGCGCGCGAGTGGTCGACGAGGGCGACCCCGCCGTAGTCGTCGAGGTCGATTCCGTCGAAGGTCTGCAGCGAGAGGTCCAGCAGGTTCACCATCGCGCGGTTCTCCTGGTGAGCGATCTCGCCGCCGTAGCAGGCGTCCGCGGGGACGCCGACCGACTCGGCGATCCGCGTCAGCCCGAGCGCGCTCGCGATGGCGTCGGGGTCGGGGTTGTCGTGGGCGACGACGAGCAGGGGGCCGGAGAGGTCACGGAGGACGCGAAACAGCCGGACCGGCTCCTCGTCGGCGTCGGCGCCGGTCGCCTCGCGAACGCGAGAGACGACGGCCTCGACCGGGTCGACGACGCGGTCGGCGACCGCCTCCAGCGCGTCCTGTTGGGCCGCGGTCGGATCCGTGCCGACGTGTGCGACGATCATCGCGTCCGGGTAGCAGCGTCGGGCGGCCTCCGCGGCGGCGACGTTTCGCTCCGGGTCGTCGCTGGCGACCAGCACGACCGCGGCGCTGTCGGGATACGTCGCGGGATCGGTCGGGTCGTCCTCCACGGTGGCGACGTTGCGGTCGCGCAGGGTCGAGGCCCACCCGGTGTCGTCGGTGATCGCGATGAGCTCGCCGCGCGAGTCGCGGGTGCGCTCGACGAGCGTGTTCCCGACCGCGCTACAGCCGAGCAGCAGACGCCGGGCCATATCGGCGCGAGGGGGTCGCGACGCAAAACGCTGCCGTCATTCGTCGGGGTCGCTCCCCGCCGACGCTCCGCTCTCGGAGCGCGAGCCGTTCACCGCGGCGGCGACGTCGACCGCGGCGCGGTTCTCGGCAACGTCGTGGACCCGGACGATGTCGGCCCCCCGGTCGGCCGCGAGCGCGGTCGCGGCGACTGTGGCGTGCTCGCGGTCGTCCGGCGCTCTGCCGACCGCCCCGTACATCGACTTGTGCGAGTGGCCGATCAACACCGGGCAGTCGAGCGCGTCGAACTCCCCGACGCGGTCGATCAGCTCGAACGCCTCGGCGGCCGACTTGCCGAAGCCGATCCCCGGGTCGACGATCACGTTCTCCCGGTCGATCCCGGCGGTCTCGGCCAGCGCGAGGCGCTCGCGGAGCGCCGCGATCACGTCGTCGACCGCGTCGTCGTACTCGGGGTCGTTCGTCGGGTCGACGGGCGCGTCGAGGCTGTGCATCACCACGACCGGGCAGCCGGCGTCGGCGACGACCTCGCGCATCTCCGGGTCGGCCAGCCCGGTCACGTCGTTGATGATGTCGGCGCCGGCGTCGAGGGCGGCCGCCGCGACAGCCGGCTTCCGCGTGTCGACCGAGACCAGCACGTCGCCGTCGGCGACCGCCGGCACGGACTCGATCGCTTCGAGGGTCGGGACGACTCGGTCGATCTCTTCGTCGACCGGCACAGGTTCGGCGCCGGGTCGCGTCGACTCGCCCCCCACGTCGACGATGTCGACGCCCGCCTCGGCCATTCGCTCGACGCCCGCGACCGCGTCGTCGAGGCCCGCGTGTCGCCCGCCGTCGTGGAAGGAGTCGGGCGTGACGTTGAGCACGCCCATGACCGCGGTGCCGTCGGTCCACGGGTAGTCGGCGGCGGTCGGTCCGGCGGCGGCCGGTTCGTCGCCGTCGCCGATCCCGAGCCGGTCGGCGATGTCGTCCGCGACGCCCGCGAACCCGTCGCCCTCGCGCTCGCGGAGCCGGTCGAGCAGGTCGCGGTACTCCGCGACCGTCCCCGCCAGCGTGACGGGCACGCGCTCGCCGCCGGGGACCCGTCCCCCGCCGGCGCCGAGCCCGCCGATCGCGGCGTCGCCGCCCGCCTCGCGGAGGGCGGCGGCGATCCGCTCGGCGCGGTCGCCGCGGAGCCGGAGTGAGAGGACGCGGTGGTCGATCGCCTCGCGTCGGCCAACGCCAGAGTCGTCCCCGGCGGGAACCCCCCCGGCGTCGAGCGCCTGCGCCGCGTTCGCGGCGGGACTCGTTCCGCCCCCCATCCGCCGCGGCGTCACGGTCCGCATGCGCGCCGCGCGGGCCTCCGCGACCGCGAACAGCGAGCCGACGAGCAGCACGCAGTCGCCGGGGGCGGCGCGTTCGACAGCGGCGTCGAGCGCGGCGGCCACGTCGCCCCCGGGGGTCACGTTGCCGACGCCCGCCGTCCGGAGCGCGGCGGCCAACACCTCGGGGTCCTCCGCGCGGTCGAGGTCGGGGCGACAGGTGATCGCGGAGGCGGCGTCGGGGAGCGCGTTCGCGGCGCTCGCGTGGTCCTTGTCGTGCATGGCGCCGTACACGAGGTGGAGGTCATCGTAGTCGTACTCGGCGAGGGTCCCCGCGAGCGTCCGGCAGGCCGCCGGGTTGTGCGCGCCGTCGAGCACCGTCAGCGGTTCCGTGTCGACCACCTCGAACCGGCCGGGCCACGTCGCCCGCGCGAGCCCGTCGCGGAGCGCGGCGTCGGTGAGGTCGGCGTCGCTCCCGTCACCGAGGGCGGTTGCGGTGCGCCGGGCGAGCGCGACCGCGATCCCGGCGTTCGTCGCCTGATGGTCGCCAACGAGCGGGATCCGGTAGGTTCCGGCCGCCTCGCCGGACAGCGTCACCTCGGCGTCGGTCGGGCTCACGCGGCCCTCGTAGGCGACGGAGATGGCGGGGTCTTCGTCGGCGGCTTCGCTGTCCTCGCCCGCTCCCGAGACCGTCGCGACCGCGGCGCCCGCGTCGGCGGCGACCTCGCGAACGACCGACAGGGCCTTGCCCTCGCAGGCGGTGACGAGGGGGGCGCCCGCGTCGGCGATCCGCGCTTTGGTGCGGGCGATCTCCGCGATCGTGTCGCCGAGGACCGCGGTGTGTTCGAGCGAGACGTTGGTGACCGCGGTCGCGACGGGGTCGACCACGCTCGTGGCGTCGTACTCGCCGCCGAGCCCGACCTCCAAGACGGCCACGTCGACCTCGCGGCGCGCGAAGTCGCGGATCGCCATCGCCGTGACGACCTCGAAGAAGGTGAGCGGTTCGCCGGCGGCGGCGCGCTCGACGAGCCACGGCTTCACCTCCTCGACGAAGTCGGCGATCGCGTCCTCGGTCATCGCCAGCCCGTCGACTCGGACCCGCTCGGCGAGCGCGGAGAGGTGCGGGGAGGTGTAGAGGCCGACGGAGAGCCCGGCCTCTCGGAGGACCGACTCGGTCATGCGCGCCGTGCTCCCCTTCCCGTTCGATCCCGCGACCTGCACGAACGACACGTCCTCCTCCGGGTTCCCGAGCCGGTCGAGTAAGGCCGCCACGCGCTCGGTCCCCGGCTTCACCGAGAAGCGGCGGAGGTCGAAGAGGAACGCCGCCGCCTCGTGGTAGTGCATACGCCGTGGGTCGGCTCGCCGTCGCTTAGGCGTAACGGACCGGGAGCGCCGTCCCGGCTGTTTCCCGTTCCCTTCCACTCTCGTCCGCCTTCCCCCCGCCCGACCGGAAGAGCAACCCTTACGCGCGCGGCACCCCGACTCGTTCGCATGAACGAGACTGCGGCCGCGACGGCGTCCGCGGCCGAGGACGGGGAGCCGGACCGCGACGCCCCCGACGCCGCCGGCACCGCCCCGGTCGTCGTCGGCGAGGGCGTCCGCAAGTCGTACGGCGAGGTCGACGCGCTCGACGGCGTCGACATCCGCGTCGAGCCCGGCGAGGTGTTCGGGCTCATCGGTCCCAACGGCGCGGGGAAGACGACGCTCGTCCGCGCGCTGACGGGGACGACCGAGGCCGACGGCGACCTGCGGGTGTTCGGCGTTCCGCCGCGCGAGGTCGACCCGCAGCGGATCGGCCTGCTCCCGCAGTCGTTCGACCCGCCGGAGCGGCTCACGGCGTCCGAGCTGGTCGACTACTACGGCGGGCTGTACGACGCGTCGCGCGACACCGCGTCCGTCCTGCGCGACGTCGGGATGGCCGACGACGCCGACGCGTGGTACGAGTCGCTCTCGGGCGGCCAGCAGCGCCGGACCTGCGTCGCCACCGCCATCGTCAACGACCCCGACCTCCTCTTTCTGGACGAGCCGACCACCGGGATCGACCCGGCCGGCCGGCGTTCGATCCACCGGCTGATCGAGCGGCTCGCCGGCGACGGCACGACCGTCTTCCTCACGAGCCACGCGATGGACGAGGTCGAGCGGCTCGCCGACCGCGTCGCGCTCCTCCGAGACGGCGCGGTCGTCGCGGTCGGCGCCCCCGACGAACTCATCGCCGCTCACGGGGGCGACCCCGGGCTGGCGGTCACGCTCGACGATCCCGCCGCCGAGGCCGACGTCGAGGCGATCCGAGAGACGCTCCGAGCGGAACGCTCGGGCGGATCGACTGGGGAGCCCGCGGCCGCGGGTGAGGACGTGCCGGCGGTCGAATCCACCAGTGAGGGTCTCCGGATCCGCGGCGTTCGGCCCGAGGAGATCGGCGACGCGGTCGACGCGCTGGAGGCCGCCGGCGTCGCCTTCGAGTCGCTCGCGTGGTCCGAACCCTCGCTGGAGGACGTGTACCTCCGGCTCACGGGAGAGGAGTACTCGCCGCGGACGGGGGATCTCGGCGAGCTCGCGTCGGAGGGGGGTGACCGATGAGCCGCGTCGGTCGGATCGCGACCGAGGCGAGCGCGGCGGCGCGGTCGTTCCTCCGGCGGCGGACGGCGGTGTTCTTCACCTTCTTCTTCCCCGTGATCCTCGTGATGATCTTCGGCGCGCTGGTCCAGACGCAGCCGACCGGAGGCGGGCTGTTCGCGGAGCCAGCGGGCTACTACATCCCCGGCTACCTCGCGGTCGTCGTGCTGTTCACGCCGTTGTCGCGGGTCGGCTCCGAGATCGCTCGCCACCGCGACGGCGGCCGGTTCGAGAAGCTGGCGACGACGCCGCTCTCGCGCGCCGAGTGGCTGCTCGCGCACACGCTGGTCAACGTCGCGATCATCGGCGCGGCGAGCCTGCTCATCCTCGGCCTCGTGTTGGCCGTGACCGACGCGGAACCGGTGGTCTCGCCCGCGCTGGCGGCCCTCCCCGTCTTCGTCGCCGTCGCGGTGGCGCTCTTCTGCGGGCTCGGCGCGCTGCTCGGCGCGCTCGCGGACTCGCAGGACGGCGTGATCGCCGCGAGCAACACGGTCGCGCTCCCGCTTCTGTTCCTCTCGGAGACGTTCGTCTCGCCCGAACTGCTGCCGGAGTGGTTCCTGCCGGCGGTCGCGGCCTCGCCGCTGACGTACTTCGCGCGGGGGACGCGAGCGATCATCCACGAGCCCGGGCCGTGGCTCGGCGATCTGGCGGTCCTCTCGGCGCTCGCTGTCGCGTTCCTCGCGCTCGGGGCGTACGCGGTCCCCCGGACCGAGTAAGAGCGGGATCGCGCGGCAACGACCCGGAAGCCGGTCATTTATATCGCCCGACGCCGTCTCCGACAACGAGAGCAAGCGTGCCCACCGTTCAATTCACCTGCTCGGACTGCACGCAGACCATCGAGGTCAACGACGAGATGCGGGAGACGATCCTCGACACCGGCTGTCCGGTCTGTACGACCGCGGCGAGCGAAGACGATTTCGGCGACGAGTAGCGGGGCCGACGCGTCGTTGTCGGTGGCGTTCTCGGTCGGTCGGTTCCCCGGAGTCGTCTGCGATCACGAGAGCACTTCGACCACGTAGCCGTCGGCTTCGAGCGCGTCGATGATGTCGGCGGCGTGTTCCGCGTCGTCGGTCTCCAGCTCCAGCTCGAGCTCCGCGGCGTTGACGGCGACGTCTCGCGACGTGCGGTCGTGGTGAACGGCGTACACGTTCGCGCCGGTGCGGGCGACGATGCTGGAGACGCGCTCTAACTCGCCGGGCCGGTCCTTCAGGTCGATGGTGATCTTGAGGTACCGGCCCATCTGGACCAGCCCGCGCCGGATCACGGTGCCGAGGCGGTTGAGGTCGATGTTACCGCCGCAGAGCGCGGCGACGATCGTCTCGTCCTCCTCGTACTCGAACGCCTCCGAGAGGACGGCCGCGAGCGCGACCGCGCCGGCCCCCTCGACGAGCGTCTTCGCGCGCTCTAACAGGAGCGTGAGCGCTAAGGCGATCTCGCGGTCGTCGACCGTGACGACCTCGTCGACGTACTCAGTCATCACGTCGAGCGTCTGCTCGCCGATCGATCGGGTGGCGATCCCGTCGGCGATCGTGTCGACGCTGTCGATCTCGTGGACCTCGCCCGTTTTCAGCGACTCGCCGGCGGAGGCCGCGCCCTCGGCCTGCACGCCGACGACCCGCACGTCCGGGAGCTGCTCTTTGATCGCGACCGCGACGCCCGAGATGAGCCCGCCGCCGCCGATCGGGACGACGACCGTGTCGAGCTCGGGGCAGTCGTCGACGATCTCCAGGCCGAGCGTCCCCTGTCCCGCCATCACTACGGGGTCGTCGAACGCGTGGACGTACGTCCGGCTCTCCTCGCGTTCGAGCTCGTGGGCGTACGCCTGCGCCTCGTCGTAGTCGACGCCCTCCAGCCTGACGCTCGCCCCGTACCCGCGGGTGGCCTTCACCTTGGAGACGGGCGCGAACTTCGGCATCACGACGGTGGCGTCGACGCCCGCGCGGTCGGCCGCGAGCGCGACGCCCTGCGCGTGGTTCCCCGCGCTCGCGGTGACCACGCCGGCCTCGCGCTCGGCGTCGGAGAGGGTGGCGATCCGGTTCATCGCCCCGCGGATCTTGAACGCGCCGGTGCGCTGGAAGTTCTCCAGCTTGAGGTGGAGGTCAGCGCCGCTCATCTCGGAGAAGCTCCGCGACCGCTCCAAGGGCGTGTGCCGGGCCACCTCGTCGACGCGCTCGCGCGCGTCGCGAACGTCGGAGAGGCTGATCATACCCCGGTGTCGCCGCGCCGGCCGCTAATTGGTTCCGGTCCGTTCCGTCGCGGTTCGCCGTCGAACGAGGCGAGCCACGGGCTCGCCGTCCGTAACCGAGCCACAGGCTCGCCGTCTGTGAAAGGGGGAATGCACGCGTGTGACGTGCAAGTGAAACGAGACGTGCCGAATACAAAAAGGTAGGGCTAGCGGAGTGAAAGTGAAAACGCACGACTGCGGCGCCGTCATCCCTCCGTCAGACGCGATCTCAGGGGGTCAGGCGCACCCGGACGGCTTCCCGTTCGAGGTAGCTGTCGACCCGATCGGCGAACCCGTACTCGTCGCTGCCGCGGTCTCCTCCGGCATCGTCGCGGTCGCCGCCGTCTCCGGCGTCCGGCCACGTCGCGTCCGCGTCGAGCCTGTCGGGGTCGCCGACGTACACCGCAGCCTCGTCCGGATGTCCGTCGGGCGCTTCGAGCGGGATCGCCACCCGGCGGTACAACCCCTCTCCGACGCGCTCGTACGCGTCGAGCGCGTCCAGCTCCTCGGTGCGGAGGAGCCGTCCCGCGGTCTCTCCCCTCGGCGCGAGCGTCGGGTACTGCCCCTCGACGAGGTGGAGTCCGAACAGCGTCGCGGGGCCGACGTACACGTACGAGTCGAGCACCCCGGCGACGCGCTCCGGTTCGGTCAGGGTCCCGTACACGAAGACGTCCATAGGCTGTGTGCGTCGTTCGCACGCTTCAACGTTCGGGCGGCGCTCTCCGCCTCCAATCCAAACGATTTTTCCCCATCCCATCGGTGAGTGACGGCATGTATCGACCCCGCGGTCACCGCGTTGTCGCGGGAATTGGGGCGCTCTTGCTGCTGGCCTCGACGGCCCATCACGGCTTCGAGATCGGATCCGTCACGGGCGCTACCGGGCCGCTGCTCGCGCTTGCGCTCGACGGCGGGATCGCGGCCGCCGTCGTTTACGCCGGCTACCGGATCGCTGCGATGGGGTTTTCTCCGGACGAGGAGCGCCGTATCGCCCGGTGGACGGTGGCCGGAGGGCTCACGGCGGTCGGCGCGATCGGCGCGACACTCCTCGTTCGCGCGTTCGAGGGGCGCCGGCTCGTCGAGCCCGCATTCCCGCTTCTGGTCGCCGCGGGCGCCGGGGCGTTAGCCGGCACGGTTGCGGGTTACTACGCGGTCCGGAGCGCGGCCGAGGCCCAGCGCGCGCGGGACGCGACGCGGGCCGTCTCCTTCGTGAACCGTCTCCTCCGTCACGACCTCCGGAACGACCTCTCCGCGATCCGCGGGTACGCCGACCTGATGGACGGGGGAGCGGCCCCCAGCGCCGACGAGCCGCCGGGCGGGCTCGGCTCCGACTCCCCGCCAGACTCAGCTCTCGACGCCCCCTCGTCCACGTCGGCCGTCATCGCGCGGAAGGCGGACGAGGGCCTCGACCGGATCGAGGCGACGGGCGCCGTCGCTGACGCCCTCCTCGGACGGGCACCGCTCCGACACGTCGACCTCGCCGAGACGACGCGAGACGTGCTGGCCGGGGTCGCCGACCGTCGCGGAGTGACGATCGACGCGGACATCGCCGACACGGCGCCGGTCCGGGCGAACGAGGGGTTGCGTTCGGTGGTCGACAACCTCGTCGAGAACGCGATCGAACACGGCCGCCCCGATGTCACCGTCCGGGTCGTCGTCCGCGTCGGCGATGACAACGTCTCGCTGACGGTCGCCGACGACGGTCCGGGGATCCCCCCGGAACACCGCGACTCGCTGCTCGGCGAGGGAGCGGCCGAGGACGATGCGTTGGGCGGCCTCCGGATCGTCTCGACCCTGATCGACAGCTACGACGGGGACCTCTCGATCGGCGAGTCCGACGACGGCGGTGCGCGGATCACGGTGACGCTCCCACGTGCGGGCTCGCGGTAGGGGCCGCGACGAAGGGGTGAACGAAGCCGGAGGGGGACGGTGTCCGGCGCTTGACGGGTCGCGTCCGGCGGCGCTCTCCGCCTCCGATACGGTGAAAGCCTGTCCGGCCCTCCGCGGTGACACATGGACCTCTCGCGGCTGCGGCGCGTCTGGACGCGCGTGTTCGCGCTCGCGTGGCCGGTCATGGCCGAGCAGACGTTCCGCACCGCGATGCGGACGACCGACATCCTCGTCACCGCGCTGTTCTCGCCGGCGGCCGTGGTCGCGATCGGGCTCGCCGACCTCTACGCTCGGTTTCCCCTCCGGATCGGGCTCGGCCTCGGCGGCGGGGCGATCGCGCTCTCCTCGCAGGACACCGGCGCGGGCGCGACCGACACGCGCGACGAGGCGGTGACGCAAGCGATCCTCGTCGGCGCGCTCGCTGGGATCCCCTTCGTGTTCTTCGGCCTCTTCTTCGGCGAGTACGCGATCGACGTGTTCGGGCGGCTCGTCGGCGATCGAACCTCCCCGGCCGTCGTCGCGCTCGGGTCGACGTACCTCGCGATCGTCTTCGCGACCGCCCCCGCACGCCACGTCGCCCTGGTCGCCGCCCGCGCGCTCCAGGGGACCGGCGACACCCGCACGCCGATGTACGTCAACGTCGCCGCCAACTCCGTCAACATCGCGGGGTCGGTCGTCCTCGGGCTCGGCCTGTTCGGTCTCCCGCGGCTGGAGGTCGTCGGCGTCGGCCTCGCGACCGCCGGCGCCAACGTGCTCACGGCCGGGCTCCTCTGCTTCGCCATCTGGGGCCCGTGGACCGAAGCGTCGTTCGCGCGCCCCCGCGACCTCACGATCGCGAGCCAGCTCCTCCGAGTGAGCGCCCCTCGCGTGCTCGAGGGGTTCGGCTCGGAGCTCGCCGAGTTCCCGTTCAACGCGCTCCTCTTGGGCTTCGGCGAGCCGGTCAACGCCGGGTTCCAGATCGGGTGGCGGGTGTACCAACAGGTGACCGGCCCGCTCTCGCGGGGGTACAACGTCGCCGCCTCGGTGCTCGTCGGGCAGTCGCTCGGCGCCGGCGACCCCGACGAAGCCCGGCTTAACGGGTGGGCGGTCGCCGGACTGGGCGTCCTCACGGTCGGCTCGATCGGCCTCGGTCTGGTCGCGCTCGCGCCCCGGCTCGTTCCGCTCTTTACCGACGACGGTCCGACGATCGCGTATGCGGTCGACTTCGCTCGCGTCTACGGCGTCGCCGGGGCCGCCTTGGTCTGCTTCTCCGCGCTCTCCGGCGCGCTGCAGGGTGCGAGCGAGACCAGGGTCCCGCTCGTCGCTCGCGTCTCCGGGATGTTCGGCCTCTTTCTCGGCGCGTCGTGGCTGCTCGGGCGGACGGCCGGACTCGGCCCCCGGGGGGCGTACGTCGGCGTGTTCCTCGCGTACGCGTGGATGGCGCTCGTCGTCATCGTCGGCTTCCGCTACTCGGGGTGGGCCGGCCGCGCCGCGGAGATGATGGCGGAGCGCGGGAGCGACGAGGCCGGCGACGCGTCGCCGGCGGACGGTTCGGAGCGGACCGAACCGGCCGATCGCACCTCCGAGTGACCCCCACCGCTCGGGTTTTTAAGTATCAGACGGCCGAACCGGTTCGCATGGACCTGTCCTCCGCGGTCTCCGCTACCGCGTCGACCCTCCGACGGCGTCCCGCCGACCTGCTCCCGTTTTACCTCCTCGGCACGGCGATCCCCGTCGTCGCTCGCGTTGGCCTCTTCGTTGCGGTCGCCGGAACGTACCTCCACTACGAGCTGACCGGTCGGCTCGCCGACGCGCGCCGAGCGCTCGCCGACCTGGACCTGACGCCGCCCGACACGCAGGACCCCGAGGCGGTCCAGGCGTGGGCCGAGGGCGTCGCCCCGGCGCTCGAACCCCTCGCGTCGCCGACCGCGATCCTCCTTCTCACCCTCGGCACGGCCGCAACGCTTCTGTTGGCGATCCTGACGTACGCCGCCGTCTCGGCCGGACAGATGTCGGCGGTCGCGGGCCGCGTCCGCGGCGGTCGCGGGCTCACCGCCGGAATCGCCGGCGTGCGAGGACGCTGGCTCACGTTCCTCGGCCTCTACGTCGCCGAGGTCCTGCTGTGGGCCGGCGTGTTGCTGCTCGCCGGGGTCGCCGTCGGCGGGGCGTCCCTCGTCAACCCCTTCCTCGGCGCGCTCGTCGCGCTCGTCGCGCTGCTCGTCGGACTGGTCGTCCTGCTCCTCGTCCGCGCGGTGTTCGCGTTCGCGCCGGCCGCGGTCGTCGTCGACGAGACGGGGGTGATCGGCGCCGTCGAGGGGGCCGCCGGGTTCATCCGATCGAACCCCGTCGACGCCCTCGCGTACCTCGTCGTCGCCGTCGGCGTGCTCGTCGCGATCTCCTCGGCCGCGTCCGCGCTCGCGTTCTTCGGCGGCGGGGCCGTCGTCGCGCTCGCCAGCGCGGTCGTCGCCGCCCCCGCGCTCGACCTGCTCAAGACCGTCCTGTACGGCGACCACCGCGGTGCGGTCGCGCCCGTCGACCCGGTCGACGCTCGCCTCCGCGACCAATTCCTCGACGGCGTCCGCCGCGGCTGGCGTGAGATGACCGGGTTCGTCCGGCGAACGCCGGGGTTACACGCGGTCGCGGTCCTCGTCGGCGTCGGATTTGGTGCGGTCGGGTGGCTCGCGGCCGACCCCTTCGTCGGCGCGGTCACCACGTCCATCGACTCGCGGCTGGTCGGCCATCTCCCGCCGGCGGCCGCGCTCAACTTCTTCGGGAACAACTGGTCGGTGGCGATCGCGACCTCCCTCGGGGGTGTCGCCCTCGTGATCCCGGCGATCTCGTCGATCGCGTTCAACGGGCTGGCGCTCGGCGCGGTCGCGGCGTTGGAGGAGAACCTCGCCGCGCTGGTGGCGTTCGTCGTCCCGCACGGGGTTCTCGAAATCCCCGCGCTCTTCATCTCCGGAGCCCTCGGCATCCACCTCGGAATCGTCTCGTGGCGGACGTTCCGCGGTCGCCTGTCTCACGAGGCGTTCGCCGACGTGCTCGAACGCGCGTTCTGGGTGCTGGTGGGAGTCGGCGCGCTGATCGCGGTCGCCGCGTTCATCGAGGGGTTCGTGAGCCCGTACTACTGGCGGCCGTTCCTCTGAGGTCGCCTCCTCGCCGCGTCGCCGTCGCTCCCCTCTGCTCGGCGACCCGCCCGTACGTTCAAGTCGCTCCGCGCCGAATCCTGTCCTGTATGACGCGACGCGATCCCTTCACCGAGATAGAGGACCTGCTCGAACGGATGGGACAGGAGTTCGAGGAGCTGGGCGGCACGCTCGACGCGCCGGGGCCCGAGGTGCCCGGATTCCCCGGGGCCCGCGACGTCGCCGTCGACGTGATCGAGGACGACGAGTCGATCACCGTGCTCGCCGATCTCCCCGGCTACGACGCCGACGAGATCGAGGTGGAGCTTCACGACGACGCGCTCTCGATCGCGGCCACCCGCGAGGAGACCCGGGACGCGGAGGCGACGGTCGGCGAAGCCGACGCGGCCGGAGACGAAGACAGCGTTGACGACGCGGGCGTCGGCTCTGAGGCCGGAGGCGACGCGGCGGTTCGCTACCACCGCCACGAACGCCGCCGCCGCTCGGTGTCGCGCCGGGTTCCGATCCCCGAACCGGTCGAACGCGACGGCACGACCGCCTCGTACGACGACGGCGTGCTCACCGTCACCCTTCCCAAACGGGCGTCGTCGGACTCCGCCGGCCACAGCATCGACGTGAACTGACCGGTCAGGGTTCGGGCTCTCTCGTCGCCGTCGCTTCGCGTCTTCCGAGCCGGCTGACACGAGCTATCAGCTATCCTGTCGTCTTTAATACCACTGAACGCGTCTCTATAGGTGACCATGAACAGAACAAACCCCTTCGACGAGATCGAGCAGTTCCTCGGCCGCGCCTCCTTCGGCGGCGACCGCGCGTGGGGGCGTGACCTCCGAACGACGGACATCGACGTGGCCGAGTACGACGACGAGTTCGTCGTCATGGCCGACCTCCCGGGGTACGACCGCGAGGACATCGACGTGCGGGCGACGGAGGGACGGCTCACGATCACCGCCGAGCGCGACACGGAGCGCGAGGACGGAGACCACGAGGCGGACCGTCGCTACCTCCGACGCGAGCGGCGCCACGAGTCCACCACCCGATCCGTCGACCTCCCCGGACCCGTCGTCGACGAGGACGCGAGCGCGACGTACCGCCACGGCGTGCTCACCGTCACGCTCCCGAAGACAGCCGACGTGGCAGACGAGGGCCACCGGATCGACGTGGCGTAGGCTCCCCGCGTTCGTTCTCATCTTCGTTCTCATCTCCGTTCTCGTCCCCGCCCCCCTTCTCACGCCAACACTTTCTCCACGCCTCGCGTGCTACGACGACCCATGGACGACGCCGACCACGAAGCTGCCCGTCGCGACCTCGTCGCCAGCCTCCGTCGCCGGCTCGATGTCGACGAGCGGACGCTCGCGGCGATCGGATCGGTACCGCGACACGCGTTCGTCCCGGAGGGCCACCGATCGCGCGCCTACGCCGACCGGCCGCTCCCGATCGGCCACGATCAGACGATCAGCGCGCCGCATATGGTGGCGCTCATGACCGACCTGCTCGATGTCGGACCGGGCGACCGAGTGTTGGAGGTCGGTACGGGCTGCGGCTACCACGCCGCCGTCGTCGCCGAGATCGTCGGCCCGGGGAACGTGTACAGCGTCGAGTACGTCCCGGAGCTGGCCGAATCGGCCCGCGAACGGCTCCGGCGGCTCGGCTACGACGTGACCGTCCAGGCCGGCGACGGGCGAACGGCGTTCCGCGACGAAGCGCCTTTCGACGCCGCGTATCTGACCTGCGCGCCGACCGATGCAGTCCCCGACCAGATCGTCGAGCGCGTGCGGTCGGGCGGCCGGGTCGTCGCGCCGGTCGGTCGCGCCGGCGCGCAGCGGCTCGTCAGACTGACGATCGGAGCGGAGGGCGTCGACCGCGAGGACCACGGCGGTGTCCGGTTCGTTCCGATGCGGTGACGGGCGACTCGGTGACACGCGGCACGACACCGAGCGAGCGCTTTTAGAGGGCCGAGCACCGAGCCACGCTATGGACGAGGCGTCGCTTCGAGCCGACATGATCGAGGGGCTCGAACACCAGATCGGCGAGACGCTGGACGAGCCCGTGTTAGCGGCGCTCCAACGCGTCTCACGTGACCCGTTCGTCGACGACGCTTCGACGGCCGGGGGCGAGACCGGCCGGGGCGGCGGCAACGGGGACCGGTCGCTCGCGCCCGCGACGGTCGTGCGGCTGTTAGCCGCGCTCGACGCCGACGAGGGCGACGAGGTGCTCGTCGTGGGCGCGGGCGTCGGCTACTCCGTCGCGCTGCTCGCTGAAATCGCTGGCGCGAGGCACGTCCACGCCGTCGACATCGACCGCGGGGCGGTCGCGCTCGCCCGGTCGAACCTCTCGACGGCCGGATACGACGCCGTCCTCGTCGACCGGCGGGACGGGGCGAACGGGCTCCCCGAATACGCCCCGTACGACCGGATCCTCCTCGAGGCCGGAGTCGTCGAGCCGCCGCGCGCGCTCCGCGAGCAGCTCGCCGACGATGGCCGGATCGTCTACCCCCGCGGGACGGCGGTGCAAACGATCGCCGCGATCGAGCCGGACTCGGCGGGAGACGCGACCGACGACGCGATCGACGACGATACCGCCCCGACGGGGTTCCGGACGGTCGAAACGGCCGGTCCGGCCCGCCTCCAGCCGATGCTCGTCGACGGCGAGCAGCGCGGCGTCGAGCGGAACCGCACCCGCCGCGAGGACGCCGAGCGCGCCGAGCAGGGTCACTTCGCGCGGCACGGCTGGGAGCAGGACTGGATCGACTGGGACGACCGCCTCTGATCATTCCGCGACCACCAGCACCTCCGTGTTCCCGCGCTCGTCGACGTAGTCGCCTTCCGCGGGTGGTTTCACTTCGACGGTGAGGGTGCCGTCCGGCTGATTCGGCCCCAGTTCCGGGTCGACATCGACCGTCGCCATCCCGTCCTCGTTCGTCGTTCCGGTGGCGACGCCGTCTATCTGTGCCGATCCGCTTCGGACGATTACCGTCGCGTCCGCGACGCGGGAGCCGTCCGGATCGAGGACGGCGACGTCGAGCGACTGGTCGCCCGGCGTCGTCACCTCCGGCTGCGGCTGCGCGTCGAGCTCCGTCGCCGACAGCCCTTCGATATCGCCGATCATCCCCATCATCACGCTGAGGCTCGCGACGCCGACGACGAGCGCGATGACCAGCCTGACCGGCAACCCCTCGATCGCCCGTCGGTCTGCGCGGAACGATCGGTTGTTCGCGGTGCGTCCGTCCCGTTTCGAGTGCGGCATACCGCCGGTGGCCGCGGTATCACTGATAAATAGTTGGACGGGGTCGACCGAGCGGGTCGGGGGAACCGTCTCTCGCCCGCGACCGTCACTCCGGCGGGCTGTTACCGACCGCGTTCTCCCCGGGCCTTTTGTGCGATACCGGGCGCACCGCGGCTATGCACGTGCTCGGACGCGAAGCCGGTTCGGACGGTGGAGCCGGCCCCGACGAGAGTTCTCCCGCCGGAGCGGACGGCGAAACCGCCGGCGGCCGTCTCCCGACCATTCGGCTCGGATCGTTCCTCGCGCGCGACGGGAGCG
This sequence comes from Halorubrum persicum, assembly GCF_002727125.1. Classification (GTDB taxonomy): domain Archaea; phylum Halobacteriota; class Halobacteria; order Halobacteriales; family Haloferacaceae; genus Halorubrum; species Halorubrum persicum. The sequence goes on along the minus strand of NZ_NHOA01000109.1, from coordinate 27,949 downwards.
CGGGAGCCGGTGTCGGCGTGGACGCGGATACGCCACACGCCGGCGTCGTCTTCGGCAAGCGGGGCACCGGCAAGTCGTACACGCTCGGCGTCCTCGCGGAGGGGCTCGCGGCCTCGCGCGGCGTCGCGCCGATCGTGGTTGATCCGATGGGCGTCTTCGGTGGGCTCCGGGCCGCAGGCGGACGGGTCGTCGAACCGCGGATCCGACCGACGGCGATCCCGCCGGAGGCGTGGCCGGACCTGCTCGGGCTCGACCCGGCGAGCGGCCCGGGAAGCCTGGCGTGGCGAGTCGTCGCCGATGCCTTCGACGCCGCCACCGACGCCGGAGACGACCGGGAGGAGGCGGACCCCCCCCCTCTCGCTTGCGACGCTCCGCGACCGTGTCGACGACGCGGACGCGCCCGCGGCGGACCGGCGCGCGGCGACGAACCACCTCCGACTCGCGGAGTCGTGGGGCGTGTTCGACGCGACCGCGCCGCCGGTCACCCGTCTCGCCGGCGGGGACCCGACCGTGATCGACCTCGCCGGCGTCCCCGAGGCGGCCGCGGCCGCGGTCGTCCGGGCGGTCGCTCGGGGACTCTACGACGCCCGGATCGACGGCGACCTCGACCGCCTCCCGTGGCTCCTGATCGACGAGGCGCACGCCTTCTTCGGCGGCGTCGCCGACCCAGCACTCCGGACGCTGTTGACCCGCGGTCGCGCGCCCGGCGTCTCGCTGGTCTGTGCGACGCAGCGTCCCGGCGCGGTGCCGAGCGTCGCAGTCTCCCAGTCGGACCTGATCGTCGCCCATCGTCTCACCGCCGAACGCGACCTCGATCGGCTCGCCGAGGCCGAGGCGACCTACCTCGCCGGCGACCTCGCCTCGCGGCTTCCGACCGACACCGGCGAAGCGCTCGTCGTCGACGACGCGACGGAAACGGCACACACCGTTCGCGTCCGTGAGCGCCGGACCCCGCACGGCGGCGGGAGCCCCCGCGCGAGCCGGACCGCCGCGGTCGCGGGGGAGCCCCCCGGAGACGGATCTCCGGAATGCGCTGCGGATTCGGGGGGTCCGAGATAACCGCCGGAGGCGCGCCGACGCGGAACGGACGCCGTCAGGAGTCCGCCTGATCGGACCTCGGGGAACGACAGGTACAGGCGCCTCCGTGCCCTACTGGGTCTCGTGACCGACGACGAGGACGGAAGCGCCCCAGACGGGTCCACGGCAGACGCTTCGCCCGCGGACGCCCAGCCCCATGCCCCCGGCACCGCCGACGCCGCAGCTACCGCCGACGCGGCGGATTCTCCCGACTCGGCGGACGCGCCGATCGACTTCGGGACCCTCTCGCTCCCCCAGCGCGCGTTCGTTGCGGCCGTCCAAAACCCGACCCGCGGGGTCATGATCGCCGGCCTGCTCGCGTTCGCGTTCTCGTTTTACGTCGCCTTCTGGCTGGTCTTTCCGCAGGTCGCGGCGTTCATGTCGGCGATCGGCGCCGTCTTGGTCGCGCTCGTCGCGCTCGTCTACCTCGTCTCGGACCGACTCTCTCGGTAGCCCCCCTCTCTCGTCAAGTCGTTCCTCACTCTCGGCTCTCGGGCTCCCGCCACGCGCTCACGGGTGCGGCTCGTAGAACTCCCTGAGCGGCACCCCGAACGCCGGCGCGAGGGTCGCGACCGCGTCGCCGACCAGCACGTCGCGCTCGGCGAACTCCCGCTCCACCTGCGCGCCGAGCGCCACGTCGCCGGCCGCGTCGCTCTCGAGGTACTCGCGGACCGTCGTGAACTCCCGCTCTCGTTCGACGACGTAGCGATCGCCGTCGATGAACGGGCCGTACGTCTCCGGATCCACGTCGTCGGCGTACGACTCGTAGAAGCTCGCGGCGTGTTTCCGCACCGCGACCGGCGGTCCCTCGTGGCGCGCCACCGCCGGCCGCTCTGCGACCTCCAGTTCGGCGTACAGCGCCGCGCGCTTGGCGCCGCCCCCCTCGCGATCGGGGCCCTCCGCGTCGGTCATCGCACGCGCGCGGAGCACGTCGAACCCGCGCTTGTTCAGCCCCCGGACGATCCCGTCGAGCGACCGCCGGAGCTGCGGCCACAGCTGGTCGTCGACCACGTCGGGAGCGTCGAACACGACGGCGGCCGGCGTCGTGTTCCGTCGATCGAGATGGCTCCGGACGTCACCGGCGTCGAGCGGGGCGGGGTCAGCCGGCTCGAACGGGTCCTCGCTCGGCGCCGCGAGCAGCTCGCGGGCGTAGTGTTGGAACCGCGCGAGGTTCGCCGCCGAGAGGACGGCCGCGACGTTCCGCGTCGGATCGGTCGGATCGACCACGACGAGCGGGTCGTCGAAGGTCCGCTCGGCGTGCCCCTCGGGGTCGAACTCCACCGGCGGGTGCCAGCTCCGGGCGGACTCCACGAGGGGGACGAACCCCCCGAGTTCCAGGACGAGCAGCTCGGTCAGGTACCCCGAGAACCCCTCGGTGCGGAGGTCGCTCCCGTACGCTCCGATCCCTTTCAGGAACGCCTTCGCGAGCACGACATCGTCCGCGAGATCGTCGTCCAGCCGCGCGGAGAGGTACGCGTCGTGGAACGGGGTGCGGTCGACGGCGGAGACGAGGTCCCCGGCGGTCTCGACGTCGTGACAGGGGACCAAGTCCACGTCGAACCCCTCGTGGGTCCCCTTCACGTAGGGGTGTTCGGCGTACTCCTCGTGGCCGTCCGGGAGGACGGCGTGGCCGACGGCGAGCCCGTACTCCTCCAGCTGTTCGCGGTCGAGGTCGGCGTCGAACCGCACGAAGAGGTCGATGTCGCGGTCGCCGGAGACCCACGTGCCGCGGGCGGTCGACCCCACCTGCACCACGTCGGCGTCGACCGGGAGGTCCGCGATCGCTGCTCGCGTCCGCTCGGCGAGTTCGGCGGCGACCGTCCGCAGGTGGTCGCGCTCAGCGGGCTCGGGCACCACTCGGTCGCGCACCCGCGACAGCACCGCCTCGAGATCGTCCATGAAACTCGCTTCTCGCGGTCCGGCCGAAAACGTGTCGGTCACCGGGCGAGTGGCGTGCTCTGCGAGTCGATCGGGAGACGGCGGCTGGGAGCGATCTGGGTGCGCCAACCGATCGCACTCGGGTCGGGCGGAAACGAAAGCCCTATCAAAACGAATCGAGTACGCTGAATCGAGCCGAAGTAGCTCAGTTGGTAGAGCGCCTCGCTGTTAACGAGGCGGTCCCAGGTTCGAGTCCTGGCTTCGGCGCCTCTTTCCGTTCCTACTCCGCATACCGTTTGGTGACGACTCCGGCTTTCTATCGACAAGTTCACTCCCGGTCCCGTCCGGCGATCACACCGATTCGGTACGCTAAAGGGCTCGTCCCGTTTAGCCCGCACCACGGGCCTTTAGCTTAGTCTGGCTCAAAGCCCTCCGCTCATAACGGAGTGATCGCCGGTTCAAATCCGGCAAGGCCCATCTTTTTACTCCAACAGCTCGACGAGCCCGTTCACGTCTTCGATGACGGCGTCGGCGCCGACCTCGGTGTACTTCCGGCGTCCCTCGTCGCCGGTCAGGCCGCCGGTGAGGACGCCGATCCCGTAGTAGACGCGGCTCGGGTCCTCGTCGTCGGCGTTGCGCGCGGTCCGCACGTCGTCGAGGGTGTCGCCGGCGAAGGCGACGCGGTCGGCGTCGAACCGTTCCGCGAGCTCCACGAGCGCCCGCGGGTGCGGCTTCCCCTCTTCCCAGTCGTCCATCGTGAACCGGTGGTCGTCGGGCACGTCGAGGCCGACGCGTTCTAAGGCGATCTCCGCCTCGGCTGCGGGCCGTCCCGTCAGCACGCCCACGTCGAACCGGTCGGTGAGGGCGGCGATCGTCTCCGCGTCGATCAGCGTCGGCTCGTCGTGGATATACCCCGGCGCCGACAGCGGCGGCTCGCCGCCTTCCAGTTCGCGGTACAGATCTTCGCCCAGATACAGCGCCTGAAAGGTCTCGCGGAGGAGGTCGGTGTCCCACTGGTCGCGGACCCGCGCCTGTGCGACCCGGGGGAGGTCGCCGACGACCGCCTTCGCGGCGCCGAGCCCGCCGCCCCCCTCGGCCACCCGGTCGGTGAACGTCTCGACGTCCATCCCGAGCCCCTCGCGGCGGGCCAACACGTAGAGGGCGGCCGCGTTCGTCAGCTCCCAGTCGTTGTTGAACCCGCCGGCATCCTTGAACGCCTGGACGCCGTCGCGATCGATCGTCTTCTCACACACCCGCTCGACGGTCTCGATGATCGCCCGCCGGTAGGAGTCCGCCACGTCGACCAACACCCCGTCGATGTCGAGGACGACTGCGTCGACCTGCATACCCGTAGGCTGGCAGGAGCGGGAAAGAACGTTCCGGGTTCTCGTCGAATCGGGCGCCCCTCGGACTCCCGCCTCACACGGGGTCGGCCGATCGCCCCTCGCGGTCGCCGTCGCGTGCGACGTACAGCACGATCCCCTCGATCGTGCGCCGTCGGACCGGCACGACCGGCTCCTCGAACCCGAGGGTGGTGAACACGCAGACGGCGTCGAGACGGTCGGCGAGCGCGACGGTCGGCCGTTGGATCTCGGCCGGCAGGTTACACGCGTACACCGCGTCGACCGCCGCGCGGCCGTCCGCATCGGTCGCGACACGATCGGCCGCCTCACCCGTGATGCGGCCGCTCTCGTCAACCAGCGGCTCGGCGTCGCGTTCCGGCTCCCCGTCCGCGAGCGCGAGCACGTTCCCCCGGCGGATCCGAAGCGACCCCGCGACCGATCCGCTGTCGGTTTCTCTCGCGGCCGACCGGGTTCGATCCCCCGGTTCGATGTCGACGGCAACGACGCGACAGCCCCGCTCTGCGAGCGCTCTCGCGACTTCGGGTCGGTCGCCGACGCCGACCTCGACGAGGGTGTCGTGTTCGGCGAGTTCGTCGACCAGCGCCCGGCGAGAGAGTGAGACCACGGCGCGGGCTTTATGATTGCGGCGGTCATAAGCGATTCCATGCTCGTGGACATCGTCCCAGTCGGGGAGGTCACGCCCCGCGTGAAACGCGAGGCCTCCGCCGCGCTCCGCTCCGTGTACGACTGCGACGTGACGGTCCACGACGACCAGCCGATTCCCGGGGCGGCTTACGACGAGGGCCGCGATCAGTACCGCGCCGAGGACCTGATCGAGACCGTCGGTCGCGTCGGCGGCGGCGAGAAGAACATCGGAATCACTCCGCGCGACCTCTACTACCGCCGTCGGAACTACGTGTTCGGACTCGCGTATCTCAACGGAAACGGCTCCGTGATCTCCACTCACCGGCTCCGAACGTCCTCCGACGGGGGCGTCTCCACCAAGCCCGCAGTCGACGTGTTTGCCGACCGCGTCCGCAAGGAAGTCGTCCACGAAATCGGTCACACCCTCGGTTTGGAGCACTGCGACAACAGCAAGTGCGTCATGTCCTTTTCCCCGACCGTCCGCGAGGTCGACGTGAAAGAGGAGAACCTCTGCGGCTCCTGTTCGCGGCTCGTTCGATAAGGGCGCCGTCGCTCGGGAGCGACTCGGTTCCCGCCGGTAGACGTAAACCGCATCCTGTCCAACTACCGCGTATGGCCGCAAAGCCGGAGTACCGCGACCGGCCGGACGTCGAGGTCGCGCTGTTGGACGCGCTTGTCGACCGCGGCGACGAGGGGATGACGGTGCTGGAGCTTCGCGCGGCCGTCGACGCTGACATCGACGCCGTCGAGGAGGCGCTGTCGACGCTGAAAGCGGACTCGCTCATCACCGTCGAGAGCGAGCAGCGGGTGCGTGTCTACGCGCACGACCGCGTCATCCCCGATCCCGACGATCAGATCGAGGATAGCTCGGACACCCTCATCGACGCCGTCCGCGACCGGCTCGGACTGTAGCGACACGGCGCGTGCGCGAGCGGGGACGCGGCCTCGCTCGGGCCTGCCGAAGCCAGCGACCTTTTGCCGCTCCCCCGACTCTCTACCGGTATGACTCTCGTCTCCGACACCCACGGTGCCCACGGCGCGGTGTACCGCGACCGCGGCGGCCGGCAAGTGGTCGATCACTACGGGAAACCAGAGCGCGTCGGCAAGGCGGTCCGCAACGTCGTCGGCGCGATCGAGATGGGGTACGGCGTCCTCGCCGTCACGGGCGACGACCGCGTCGAGTTCGTCGACAACGCCGTCTCCAACCGGGTCCCGGGCGAGGACGGGCAGGGCGTGTACGCGCTCCTGCTCGATCCGCAGGGGGGGATCGAGACGGACATGTACGTGTACAACGCCGACGAGCGCCTGCTCGTCTTCCTCCCGCCGGAGCGGACCGAGGCGGTCGCCGAAGATTGGGCCGACAAGGTGTTCATCCAGGACGTGGCGATCGACGACATCTCCGACGAGCTCGCCGTCTTCGGGGTTCACGGGCCCAAGTCGACGGAGAAGATCGCCTCGGTGCTCGGCGGGCCGGGCGCCCCCGAGAAGCCGCTCTCGTTCGTCCGCGGATCGATGGTCGACGCGGGCGTCACCGTCATCGCGAGCGACGCCCCCCTGGGCGAGGAGGGGTACGAGGTCGTCTGCGCCGCCGCGGACGCCGAAGAGGTGCTCGACACCCTGATCAACCGCGGGCTCAACGCGGCGCCGTTCGGGTACCGGACGTGGGACGCGCTCTCGCTCGAAGCCGGCACGCCGCTCTTCGAGTACGAACTGGACGGGACGGTCCCGAACGTCCTCGGGCTCCGCAACGCGCTGGACTTCGAGAAGGGGTGTTACGTCGGACAGGAGGTCGTCTCCCGCGTCGAGAACCAGGGGCGCCCGAGCCGCCGACTCGTCGGGCTCGCCCTCGACGGCCTCGCCGACGCGACCGCCGAGATCGACGGCGACACCGACCCGGAGGAGTACGACGCGCTCCTGCCCTCCCCCGGCGCCGCCGTCTTCGCGGGCGACGAGGCGGTCGGCGAGGTGACCCGCGCGGCGGTCGGCCCCGCCGCCGGCGATCCGATCGCGCTGGCGCTCGTCCGGTTCGACGCCGATCTCGCCGCCCCCACCGTGCGCGTCGACGGCGCGGAGGTGTCGGCGACGCGGACCGACCTCCCGTTCGCGTCCGTCGACGGGAGCGCCCGCTCCGCGCGGCTGCCGACGTACCCGGACGACGAGTAGCCGACGCCGGCTCGGTGCCCTCCGGGTTTCGAAGTCATCCGCCGCCGAGCCGCCGGTAACGCCGGACGATAGCCGGATGATAGCCGGACCACCGCGGTTCGCCGATCGGATCGCCGTCAGATCACGAACTGCACCGCGGTGTAGACGCTAAACCCGAGCGTCAGCGAGCCGACGAGCGACGCGATCCACGCGAACACGGTGTACCCCATCTTCGACCGACTCACGCCGGCGTCGCCCGCGGCGTAGCCGGCGCCGACGATGGCGGAGACGATGATCTCGTTGAACGAGACGGGGATCCCGAACGCGACGGCGGTCTGCGCGATCGCGAACGACGGGATGAGCGCCGAGATCGACCGCCGCGGTCCCATCGAGGCGTAATCCTGCGAGATCGCTTTGATCATCCGCGGCGCGCCGGTCCACGACCCGACCAGCAGCCCCGCGCCGCCGCCGACGAGCAGGGCCCACAACGGGACCCCGACCTCGCTGAAGATCGGCACGAGCGGCCCGATGGCGAGGCCGACCTGCGACCCCCCGGCCGAGAACGCGACGAGGCCGCCCATCGCGAGGAGGAACCGGCGCTGGGCGCCCTCGCGGTCCCGACCGAGATCGGCGTACACCGCGGCCGCGACGACCGCCGCGACCGCGGCCGTGACGAGCGCGTCCCCGAACGCGCCGACGCCGATTTCGGTGCCGATCGCCGCCGATAACGACGCCTGCTCGCCCGGCGGACCGAGCAGCGCGAACCCGACGTTCGCGACAAGCGCGCCGACGAGTCCGGCGAGCGCGGCGGTGAGCGGCCGCTCGGGGAGCGCGTCGCCGATGAGCCCCCGCGCGACGACGTAGGCGACGCCGCCGCCGGCGAACGGAGTGAGCACCCACAGCGTGAGGATCTCGGTGTACTTCGGCCACGCCGGATCCCCGCCCATCGCGAGGCCGACGCCGACGACCGCGCCGGTGACGGTGAAGGCGGTCGCGATCGGGTAGCCGGCGAACACGCCGATCGCGACGAGCGCGGCCGCGGTGAGCAGCGCGACGATGGCCGCGCCGGCGGTGAGGGTGACGCCGCCGATCAGTTCGGTTCCCACCGCCTCCGTCACGTTCGCGCCCTGGAGGATCGCGCCCAGCAGCCCCAACACCCCGACGACAAGCCCCGCGCGCATCACGGAGATGGCGTTGGCGCCGACGGCCGGAGCGAACGGCGTCGATCCGGAGGAGCCGGCGCCGATCGACCACGCCATGAAGAGGCTGGCGGCGGCGGCGACGCCGAGGGTGGCGACGGTTGCGACGACCATGTTACTGCTGCCCGTCTTCGAACCCTTCGCGGAGCCCCGTCAGGGTGCGCCGGACCAGCAGAAAGGCGAAGAAGAAGAAGCCGAGTAGGACAACGAGAATTACGACGAACAACGGTTCGACCGGGAGCATACAGTCGGATCCGTCGGCACGGTGTTATGCGTTTCGGCACCCCGGTCGCCCGCCGATTCCGATCGGCTCTCTCGCCGGGCGAGTGCGCTCACCGTCAGTCGGTGACTAAAACGCGCCTTTGTGTCTCAGTCACCTATATGATCTCACCGACACAAGATATCGATGCGACCCCCGCTTCGGCCCTCTCCCCACATTCGGTCACCCACTGGCGAGCCGCGACGACCGATAACGCTTGCCTGTTCGGGTCACTCCATGCTCCCTCCCCCCCTGCGTCCCGGCGTGACCGACCGGGCGGGGTGTCGTGTCCGTCCGCCGATGCCCTTCAGTCCCCCTGCCACCCCGTTTGGCGGGCGTTTTCATCCGGCCAGCGACCGATCCCGGCCGCTGTCGCCCACCCACGCCCGACTCAGGGATCGATCCGGAACTCCTCGAAGACCTCACCGCCCGGCGTGACGAGGCTCCCGGTTAGCGCGCTTGCCCCCTCGGAGGCCGGTTCGAGCTCCGCGTGCGCCGGACGGTTCCCGCGCGGCTGTGCGTGGCTCCCGGGATTCAGTATCGGGAGCGCGCCCGAGTCGTCGAACCGGGGCCGGTGGCTGTGGCCGCAGATCACGGCGTCGGCGTCGCGCTCCCGGGCGAGCATCACGAGCCCGGTGTCGCCGCTGCGGTGCCGGTGCGTGACGGTGAACCGGACGCCCTCGTACTCCACGGTCAGCACCTCGGGGAGCCGGTCGCGGATCGCGGCGTCGTCGTTGTTTCCGTACACGCCCCGGAGCGTTCGGGCGGCCGACTCGAACGCGTCGAGCACCGGCTCGCGGTAGAAGTCGCCGACGTGAATGACGAGGTCGGCCTCGCGGACCGCCTCCGCGGTCCGCCCCTGAAGCTTCGACTCCTCGCGTGAATGGGTGTCCGAGACGACGACGAGCATACGCTCCGTCGGCGCGCGTCCGGCTTAAAAAACACGTCCGGCGGCGCCGCCCGCGATCCGAACGAGCCGCCGAGCGGGAGACGACCTATTCCTCCAGCGACAGCGAGGCGAGCAGCGACTCCAACTGCACCTGTTCGTTCGCCCCCTCGGCGATCCGGTAGTCGGCCTCGCCGATCCGCTCCATCAGCGCGACCGCCTCGCGCTCGGTCAGGTCGAACTCCCAGACGGAGCGGTGGAGCTGGTCGATCACGTCGCCGCCGGCCATCCCCGTCTCCGTGAGGAGCGTGTCGAGGGTCGCCCGCGCCCGCGAGAAGTCCCCCTCCAACGCGTTCGTCACCATCGACTCGATCTCCTCGGGCCGCGCGGTCGCCGTGATCGCGTACACCGCCTCCTCGTCGACGACGTCGCCGGTCGTCGCCGCCGCCTGCAGCGAGTTGATCGCGCGGCGCATATCGCCGTCGGCCGCGTACACCAGCGCGTCGACCCCCGCGTCCGTCACCTCGATCCCCTCCGCCGCCGCGATCTCGCGGGTCTGCGCGGCGACGGCCTCGTCGGAGAGCGGCGAGAAGCGGAAGACGGCACAGCGCGACTGGATCGGGTCGATGATCTTCGACGAGTAGTTACACGAGAGGATAAAGCGCGTGTTGTCGGAGAACTGCTCCATCGTCCGGCGAAGCGCTGACTGAGCGTCATCGGTGTTGTGCGTCAATACCCCGTTTGCGAGCATGAAGTTGGGAGTGTCCTCCATGCTAATGTTGTACGCCTTGCCGCGATGGCTGTATTCGATGCTGTCGATCGCGACCGTCTGGACGCCCTGTAGTCCGCCGTCCGTGACGACCGCCGGTTCGAACTCCTCTTTCTCGTAGTGCTCGTGGTGAGGCATGGCGCCGTCGCCGACCACGACGTAGGTGTACTCGTCGCCGTACGTCTCGAGGAACTCCTCGACTTTCTCCGTCTGCCCCCAAAGCTCGGCGACTCCTTTGACCTCGATTACCGTGTCTCCGAGCAGGAAATCGGGGTGGTATACGTAGTCAGACAGCTCGAATGCCGGTTCGTACTCGTACTCGATGCCTTCTTCCTGCAGCGCCTTCGCGACATCGTACTCCCAGTCGGATCGAACCAGATGTCCGAGTTCGTCGCTGTGCCTGATGTTGCCGCCGGTCGGCTCGTGACCTTTCAGCGCTTCGGACACCTTCTGTGCGACTTCCGGATCACGCATCGGGTTATTGTCGCCGCTGATGTCACAAACCGGATAGTCACAGTTTTCGACGCTCTTTTCGATTACCGCTTGTCTCTCGTCGTCGTCCAAGCTTTCCCACCACTCGACCGTGGCCGCGCCGATGTCTGCTTTCACCTCGTCGGGATCTGCGTCGACAACCCACTCTTCCCACGACGTTCCCGACCGCATCTCGCTGATCGTCTCGCGGACTCGTTCCACTGTCTCCTCGTCCATTTCCCACACGTTGACGCCATGGAAATCCCCGCCGTAATTCGGATTGTTACTCCCCGCAAAGCGACCGTCAGAGAGCTTTTCGACGATCTTCTCTCGCCGCTCGTCGGACCACTCGGTCCCGTGCATCGGGTTCCCGTCTCCGCGCATTTTCCGGCTGTGGCCCTCATTTTTGCACTCGACGGAACAGAACCGCCCCGCCGTCCACGACTCACAGATCTCGCACTGGGACACCCCGATCTCGTCTTTGAAGTCCGCGATTTCGTCCCCCGATGATAGTTCTCTGAGCTCCTTCTCTACGAGTCTCCCATCTTCGCCGACCACGAAGAACGGGTGAGTCGGACTCGCAATCGTGGTTCGGCCGTCCTCCAGTTCCACTTGGAGGAAATCCGCGGTACCGGAGTCGACGAGTTTCCCTTTGTCGGACTGTATCTCGTTGGTCTCGAAATCGACAGACGGGATCGGTTCGCCCTCGGTACTCACCTCCTCGATCGGTTTTATTTCGGGCTTCGACGGATATCCCGTCACAACTTCGGTTCCCGGCGGTACGCACAACGAGTCTGCCTCATCGAGGAACACGATCCGGAAGTCGCCGCCGAACGACGACCGCGCGAACCCCTTGATCCGGTCGCGCACCACGTCGATCCCCCGCTGATCGGAGGCGTTCAGCTCGAGGAAATTGCCGCGCCAGTTGTCCTCGCCGTACACCTGTCGGGCGATGGCGGTGGCTGCGGTCGTCTTTCCGACTCCGGCAGGACCGCTGAAAAGAAGGTGCGGGATGTCGTCCTGTTCGATGTAGCTCTGGAGCCGTTCGACGATCTCCTCTTGGCCGTGGATGTCGTCGAGCGACTGCGGCCGGTACTTTTCGATCCAGATCTCCCGGCCGGTCGCGGTCGCAGCCGTCTGCTCGTCGGCCTCGCTCATGCCGGATCGGAGGGTCGGCGGGGTGATAAACGCCCCGAGAACGGGTCGCGACGGAGCGCGGCGCCAGCCGGTTCGCGCCGCGGCGCTCGGCCGTCAGCCGCTCCGCGAGAGCCGCTGGAGCTCGTAGGCGAACACCCAGATCCCCATCAGCACCCCGACGGGGACGACCACCTCGGCGATCTCCCGCGAGATCGGCAGGTTCGCCACGTCGACGAGCAGATGCGTCGTCGTCGCGGCGAGCTGCGCGAACAGTTCGTACTCCGCGCGGATCGTGTTCGTCAGCATGGAGCCGACCACGAGCATCACCATCGCGGCGACGCCGTGGATCGTCCCCCGGATATGTGGCATAACCGTCACATCTGCGACGACCCTGATAGGTGTTTCTCCCGCACCCATCCGCTCACAGCCGCCGCCGGACCGTTTCACAGAACGCGCTCGCCGCGTCGACCTCGGCCTCCGCGTCGCGCAGCCGCGCGGCCGTGTCGCCGTCGACGTCCGGTGCGAGTACGACCGCCGCGGCGCCGGTGGAGAGCGTTTCGGTGCGCCAGTCGACGTACCGCTCGCCGGCCCACGCCGGGAGGTCGGCGCGCAACACGGCGTTCCGCCAGGCGAACTCCCGAGTCCCTTTCAGCCCGAGGAGGGCCAACCGGTCGTCGAGGGGGTCGAGCAGCCGGTCGATGCCGGCAATCCCGACCGCGGCGTACGTCTCGACCAGCGCGTCCTGTGCGGTCTGGACGAGCCGCGCGAGGATCGCGTTTATCCGGTCGTGGTCGGCGCGCTTGGCGTCGCGGTCGGGGTCGATGCCGATGTCGCCGAGCGTGTACGTGAGGTCGTAGGTGATGTGCGCGTTGATGCCGAGCAGGGCGTCCTGCGCGACGAGCGTTTCGCCGCGAGCGCCGGCGGCGAAGGCGATCAGCCACGGACGCGGGAGCGACTCGAAGTCCCGCTGCTCGAACGCGACCAGCGCCCGGCGGTAGCGCTCCGCGAAGGCGACGAGATACGACGCGGCCCACTCCGCGTCGATGAACGCGCCGTCGTCGATCGCCGTTCTGACGGTCGCCGTCATCCGACTGTACACCGTGAGAAACACCGCGCGCCGGTCGCCGCGCTCACGGAGGTACGACTCGGCTCGGGCCAGCCGCTCGTCCACGTCCGCGACGGACGCGAAGGGCGTCGCGACGAGATCGAGCAGCGCCGCGTCCGGCTCGTCGTCCGCCAGCTCCGCGGCGATCGCGTCGACGTCGATGTCGACATCGGCCGTCCGCCGGATCCCGGTCAGCAGCGCTCTCGCCTCCTCGGCGGTCGGGACGGCGGTGCGGATCGGGGTCATCGTGAGCGACGGCGGACGCCGTCGACATCGGCCGGTACTCAGCCGAACCAAAAGAACGTTGCTGCCGGACCGAGGCCGGCGTCGACTACGCGAACTCGTCGACGAGCTCGGGAACCACGTCGAACAGGTCGCCGACGATGCCGTAGTCGGCGATGTCGAAGATGGGCGCGTTCGGGTCCGTGTTGATCGCGACGATCGTGTCCGACCCCTTCATCCCGGCGACGTGCTGGACCGCGCCGGAGATCCCGACCGCGATGTACACGTCCGGGGTGACGACCTTCCCGCTCTGCCCGACCTGCCGGTTCTTCGGGAGCCACCCGTTGTCGACGATCGGCCGCGATGCGGAGAGCGTCGCGCCGAGCGCGTCGGCGAGCTCCTCGACGAGCTCCAAGTTCTCCTCCTCCTCGATGCCGCGCCCGACCGAGACGAGCACGTCCGCGTCGGCGATGTCGACGTCGCCGCCGCCGACCTCCTCGAAGCCCGTGACGCGCGCGCCGGAGTCAGGGTGGTCGACGTCGACGGACTCCACCGACGCGTCGCCGACGCCCTCCGCGGGCGCCCACTCGCCGCCGCGGACGGTGAGGAGGAAGCGGTCGCCGTCGACGTCGACGGTCGTCTCCACCTTCGAGCCGTACATCTCGCGGGTGACGGTCAGCCCGTCGTCGTACTCGAAGCCGATCGCGTCGGTCACCAGCTGGAGGTCGTACGCCTCGGCGACGGCGGGCGCGTAGTCCAGCCCGTTGACCGAGTTGGGGACCACGACCGTCTCCGCGTCGGTCTTCTCGAGGAGCGCACCGACCGCCGACTGGTAGACGTTGTGGTCGAACTCCTCGCCGTTCGCGACCGCGTGGACCGCGTCCACGCCCTCGCGGTTCAGGTCCTCGGCGAACCGGTCGACATCGCCGCCGACCGCCGCGACGTGGAGGTCGCCGCCCTGCGCGTCGGCGAGTTCGCGGCCGGCCTCGATTGCCTCGTAGGAGACGTCGCGAAGCTCCCCGCGACGGTGTTCCGAGACGACGAGCACGTCGGACATCACGCGCTCACCCCCTTCTCGCGGAGGACCTCAGCAAGGCACGACGCGCTCTCGCCGGCGTCGCCCTCGATGATCTCGGCGTCCGACTCGCTCTCCGGCTCGTACATCGAGGTGATCGTCAGCGAGCTCTCGACGTCGTCGGCCGACAGCCCGAGGTCGGCCAGATCCGTCGCGTCGATCTCCTTGCGCTGGGCCTGCCGGATGCCGCGGAGGCTCGCGTAGCGCGGCTCGTTGAGTCCCGTCTGAACCGTCAGCACGGCGGGGAGGTCAACCTCGGTCAGCTCCTCGACGCCGCCCTCCAGCTCGCGGTGAACGTGCGCGACGCTCGCGTCGGCGTCGACCTCGAGGTCGTTGACGACGGCGGCGTGCTCGAAGCCGATCCGCTCGGCGAGCGCGACGCCCGTCGCGCCGAACCCGGTGTCAGCGGCCTGTACGCCGCCGAGTACGAGGTCGGGCTCTTCCGCTTCGACGACCGCCTCGAACGTCGCGACCTTCGCGGGCACGTCGGCGAAGCCCGCCTCGAAGGCGTCGTCCCAGACCCGCACGGCGCGGTCGGCACCCTTCGCGAGCGCCATCCGGATCGTCTCCTCCGCGCGCTCCGGCCCGATGGTGACGGCGACGACCTCGTCGGCAATTCCCGCTTCGGCCAGCTGCACCGCCGCCTCGACCGCGTAGTCGTCCCACTCGTTGAGGTCGTACTCAAGGTCGGACGCTGCGATGTCGGTGCCCTCGATCGCGAAGTCGTCGTCCGGCTCCGCGACTTCCTTGACTGTCACCAGAACTTTCATGATCAACATTCCGTCGTTCGACCTGTAAGAGCTTTCGGAACGCCGCACCGTGGGGGCGCAGTTTCCGCGATCCACTCCCGATCGCTCCGCTCCCGTCCCCGGAATCGGCCTCAGTTCTCGGATTCGCCGTTGCCGCCGGGCTCGCTGTCGGAGCGACCGTCGTCGCCGTCGGATCCATCGCTGTCTGGAACCGAGATCAGGTTCTCGCGCCCCAGCCGAAGCTTCTCCACGCGCCCCGCATCGGCCATCGCGGAGAGCAGCTGTGACACCTTCGCGTCCGACCACCCGGTCTCGGCGACGATGTCGGCCTGTCGCATCCGCCCGCCGTTCTCCTCGAGGAGGCGCTCGACGCGCTCCTCGTCGGACAGCAGCGAGAGGTCCTCGTCGTCCCCCTCGGGTGTCGCGTCGTCGCCCGCTTCCGGTCCGTCGACCGTCGGGTCGGGATCGCCCGCGGCGCCCTCTGCGTCGTCGCGCCCTTCGGGGCCGGCGCGTTCTCCGCCGTCGCTGTCGACGGTCGCCCCGTTCGTGCTCCCGCCCGACGCGGGGGCCGGACCGCCGTCGATGCGTCGGTATCCGACGATGCTCCCGGCGATGAGCACGGCGGCGACGACGATCGCGGCGGTGATCATCGTCCACGGGGGTGAGGCGGCCGGCGCGTACACGACCGCGACCCGCTCCTCCTCGCCGAAGACGCGCGGCCCCTCGACGATCACGGCGTTGTCCCGCAGCCGGTCCGTGGCGTCCGAGGTCCCGGTGATGGTGTACCCCTCCGGCGTCGCCACTTCGAGCGTCTGCCCCTCCTCCAGCGAGAGCAGCCACGTCCCGCCGTTGGGTGTCGTCAACGCGTCGCCCAGCACCAGGTTCTCGCCGTCTTCGTCGAGGAACTGGGTCCAGACGAACGTCAGGCGGAGCTCGCCGACCGCCGCCGTCTCGCCGCTCGCCACGCCGAACGACGAGGGGTCGTCGTGGACGACGACCTCGCGCGCGGCGTCTTCGATCCGCATCGTTCGGTCGACGTTCCGACTGGCCTCACGAGCGAACCCCTCGAACAGCGCCGATTTGGGCCCGATCTCGCCCTCGACGAACCTGTCCCCGACCGCGTCGAACGCCGCGCGGTCCGCCCCATCGGTGAGGGCGTACCTGACGGACACGGTCCACCGGGCGTCCCGGTCCGGCGTCGGCTCGATCAGAATCCGCGTCGACGTGGCCGGGTCGAACGGCTCTTCGATCTGTTCGGCGGCCGACGGGTCGACGGCCAACGGATCGACGGCAGACGCGTCGCCGGCCGACGCGTCGGCGTCGAGGGAGGGTGCGGGCGAGGGGGCGGCTCCCGCGACGGGCGCGACGCCGCTCGCAACGAGTGCGACGGCCACTAGCCCGACGAGGAGGGCGCGAGACGGGGCGTTCCGCATACGGATCAGGGCACTCAGGCGCCGGGCAAAACGCTTTCCATCGTTCGTTTTGCTCGCCGACGGGCTCGCGGCCACCGAACCGGCTCCGAATCCCGGCCGGCCCGTCGGTTCGTTGAGGTGGATTTTTTATATCCTGACGCGAACCAACGCTGTATGAGAGCCCTCCCGGTCTCCCTCGCGCTGCTGCTTCTGTTCGCGTCGATCGTCGGCGCGGCGTCCCCGGCGGCCGTCGCGGGGTCGGTCGCCGACCCCGCGACCGCCCCCGATTCGGTCGTCGAGGGCACCGATGCAACCGTCACGCGCGTCGGATCCGCGGCGACCGGCGTGCTCGCCGGCGGCGACGGCGACCGCGGCCGTCCGCAGGTGGCCTCGGAGAACCTCACCTTCCGGACGCTGTCCACGCCGAGCGACAGCGAGACGCGCTTCGGATCCGGGAGCCGCGGTGCCAACCTCGGCTCGTCGGTCGGGTTCGCCGTCGACGAGACCGACGCGGCCATGGAAACCGCGGCGGTCGTTCAGCGGGTCGAGGCCGCCGAGACGACGCCGGAGCGGCAGCGCCGTATCCTCGCCGCGATCAACCGCGTCGAGCGCGACGAGGTGACGCTCAACAGCCGACAGGCCGAGGCGTTCAGCGCACACGCCGCCGGCGAACTCTCCGACCGGGAGCTCCTCGACGAGCTCGTCCGGATCGCCGCGACCGCCCGCGAGTACGACGCGCGACTGGAAGCGCTCGACGCGCTAGCCGAGGAGACCGACGGGTTCAGCTCTCCGACTCGGCTCGACGAGCTCCAAGTCGCGCTGCAGGTGTACGAGGGCCCCGTCCGCGACTACGCGCTCTCGGCCGCGCGCGGCGAGGTGGCGGCCACTGAGTTGTACATTGAGTCGAGCAACCAGTCGGTCGTGCTGGCGGCGATCATCGACGGCGAGTACGTCCGTGAGGTCTTCCGGCTCGACCGCTGGGACCGCGGTGGCGGAGCGATCGGGAACGACGAGGCGATCGAAGTCACGTCGACCGCCTACCCCGAGACGGCGTCGCTCCGCGAACCCGACGCCTTCGGCGCCGGTTCGGTCCAGCGGATCACCATTCCCCACGATTTCGGTGTCCTGCGCACCTTCGTCAGCGGGGGCACGAGTCAGGTGTTCGTGGAGCACCAACGCCTCGCGCTCGACGCGTTCCCCGACACCGAACTCGTCTCCGAGACCGGGGACGGCTTCAACGTCACCGTCGACCGCAGCTACGCCGGCGGTCCGGTGACAGTCACGGTCCGCGACGAGGAGACCGGCGAGCCCGTCTCCGACGTTACGGTCACCAAAAGCGTCGGCGGCGGGGACAGTCAGACGATCGGAACCACCAACGCGGACGGTGTGGTTCGGACGCTTTCGCCCCCGGAGTCCTACCGGGTCACCGTCGTCGACGAGCCCCGCGCGGTGTTCGTCGACGACCTCGAACCCATCGCGACGCCGCGTCCGGTTGCGGGAGACGACGCGTAGGGATCGCGGCTGCCCCCGACGCTTTTCACGGATCCCGCGGCACTCCCCCCGTGCCAACCGACATCGACCAATCGTCCGGGGGGAGCCCACCGACCGAAACGGGACCGGAAGCCGTTGCTACGGGCTCGACCGCCGTTCGGTCTTCCCGTGCGCTCGCGCCCGTCGCCGGCGTCCTGCTGCTCGCTATCACGGTCGTGCTCGCGGGCGGGGTCGTGACCGCGACGATCGGCGCTCCGCCCGAACCGGCGCCGACGACCGCCCTGTCGCTGTCGGCGACCGACGACCGGATTACGGTCACGCACCGCGGCGGCGACGCGCTCAACGCGACCGAACTAACGGTCCGTGTGCGAATCGACGGCGAGCCGCTCGCCCGGCAGCCGCCGGTCCCGTTCTTCTCGGCGGCGGGGTTCCACCCGGGACCGACCGGCGCGTTCAACGCCGCGACAGACGGCGCTTGGCGCGTCGGCGGGACGGCGTCGTTCCGAGTCGCGGAGACGAACGATCCGACCCTCGAACCCGGTCGGACCGTGGCCGTCGATATCTCGGTCGACGGACGACCCGTTGCGACGCTGGAGGCGGTCGTCGACTCGGGATAAGGAGCGAGGGTGGGGAACGGGGGTTCGAGCGTCACCCGCTACCGTTCGGGGACCCGTGCGACCGTCGTGATCGCACGCGGGCTCCGCGGCGTCGACTGCTGGATGTGGTGTTCGTACGTCTCGTAGCCGGCGGCCTCGAACATCCGGTCGGCCTCCTCCTCGTCGTAGAAGAGCATGATCGCGTCGGCGACCCGCTGGAGGACGCGGTTGTGCGGATAGTCGGGGCCGACCACGAGCACCTGCCCGCCCGGCTTCGCGACGCGGCGGAGCTCTCGTAACCCCTCGATCGGATTCGGCCAGTACTCGATCGAGCCGGAGGACCACACCACGTCGAACGTGTCGTCGCGGAACGGGAGCCGCTCGGCGTCGCCGCGGTAGAAGCTCACGCGGTCGTGTCTTCCGAACTTCTCGAACGCCTTCTCCATCTGGTGGACGCTCTGGTCGAGCCCGTGCACGTCGTCGGCGTGTTCGAGGAGCCCCTCGGTGCCGAACCCGGTGCCACACCCCACGTCGATCACCTTCGGATCGTCGCCGAACTCCAGCCACGAGAGCGCCTCCGCGCGCATCTCCTCGTTCCAGTTGAACCAGTTGATCTTGTCGTACACCTTCGAGAGGTACTTGTAGAACACCCGGGCGTTCGACTTGTCCTCGAGGATCCCCATTTACCGGTTGCTTGGGTCGCCCGCCCCATAACGACACGGATCCCCCGCGGCCGTCGCCGCCGCGTCCCCGACGCGCGCTCCCGTTCCGACCCGCTTTTCCGCTCGCCGCCCGACCGTCGGGTATGGAACCGACGACGAGCGGCCGCTTCCGCGTCCACGACCGCCGCCCCCGTCCCGACATCGACGGGACCGGACCGTCTGATCCACCGGAGGAGTTCGTTCTCGTCGAGCATCCGGAGGAGCCGATCGACCCGACCGACCCCGACGCCGAGGATCGGTTCGACCCGCTGTACGCCGCCGCCGAGGGGTACGAAGGGGACCTCGCCGACCGGGTGGCGTCGCTGGAGCCGGGGGTCGTCGTCGACGCGACGCTCGCGTGGACCGACGGTTCGGCCCGCTTCGCGGATGTCGAAACCGTCCGGGAGAGTCGCTTTCGCTACGCGGACGGCGTGGAGGGGATGTTCGAAGCCGCCGTCGACGCGTGGGACCAGATCCGCTCCGCGGGGGAGGCGGTCGGCTCGATCACCACCCGGTCGAACGACGGCGACCCGAACGGCGCGTTGTACCTGTTCGCGGACGCCCCGGGAAGCGACGCGTTCGCCGATCTCCGGGCGGGACGGATCCCGGTCGAGCCCCTCGTCGCGCGCGTCAACGAGTCGCGAGAGGACGACGACCCCCGCGAGGTGTTCGTTCTCCGTCCCGCCGCCCACGATTTCGTCGCCGTCTACGTCGTCTTCGACCGCGAGGGCGTGCTGGCCCAGACGGTGCGCGACACCTACGATCTCGGCCCCGGCCTCGCTGCGGGGCTCGACGACGGCGCGCTCGACGCGGCCAAGGCGGGATCGGACGGCGGTGACGAAGACGACCTCAGCGACGGCGACGAAGACGGCTTCGACGCCCTCGACCGACTGTAACGATCCGCGGTAGCGCGTTCCCCCGCTACAGCCAGTCGGCGTCCGGGTCGACCCGCCCCGCCGGGGGCTCGCCGTTGAGGACGGCCGCCACGTCGGCGGCGCCGCTTCGGTTGAGGTCGTCGCGCGCCTCTTCGCTGTACCACGCCGCGTGCGGCGTGACGACCGTGTCGTCACGCCCGACGAGCGGGTCGTCCTCGGGCGGTTCGTCGTCGAGCACGTCGAGGGCGGCGCCCTTGATCGATCCCGACTCCAGCGCGTCGAGCAGCGCCGCGTCGTCGACGACCGGTCCGCGGCTCACGTTGACGACGACCGCGCTCTCGTCGAGCCGACCGAGCGCGTCGGCGTCGACCATCCCCCGCGTCGCGTCCGTCAGGGGCGCGTAGACGCCGACGTGGTCGGCGCGGTCGAACAGCTCGTCGAACGCCGCCTTCTCGACGCCGTACTCCGCCATGTCTTCGGCCTCCACGAACGGGTCGTAGGCGACGAGGTCGGCGCCGAACCCGGCGAGCTGTTCGGCCGCGCGCTGCGCGATCGGGCCGAACGAGACGAACCCGATAGTCGACGCGCTCACGCGGTGGATCGGCCGCCCGGGCTCCCAACCCCATCCGCCGGCGGCGACGTGGTCGTCGTACCGCTTCAGCGACCGGAGACCGGCGAGGAGCAGCGAGACGGAGTGGGTCGCCACCTCGTCGGTACAGTAGTCGGGGGCGCGAGTGACGGTGACGCCGTTGTCGGCGGCGGCGCCCACGTCCACGTTGTCCACGCCCACCGCCGACCGGACGACCACCCGGAGGTCCAGCGCGTCGAGCGCCTCGGCGGTGACCGGCGTGTTGATGTCGGTCACCACCGCGTCGGCGCCCGCTGCCGCCTCGATCAGGCGCTCGGTCGACCCCAGTTCGGCGACCTCGATATCGACGGGCTCGTCCACCGCGTCGTCGAGGGTCTCGCGGTACGTCTCCGGGTCGATCATCGGGAACGCCGACAGCACAACTCTGGCCATACGCCAACATTTGTCCCGCCCTACTTGACGCCTTTCTCGCGTTTTCAGCTCCTGAAACACCAATTTTCGATCGTGATCGTCTCTCGAGTCGGGATCGCTTCGCCCCGGTTCCCCCGCGAGTCGATTCCCCCTTACGAGGTCCCGATCATGCCGATCGAGGTCCCGATCGTTCCGATGCCTCTTTGCGCGCGCGCTCGCAAGGGCGTCCGTGAGCGACGACAGTCCGACCGACCCGTCGACCAAGCCGCCGATGCTCGTGCTGTTGGAGTCGCTGGCGTTCTACCGGAACGTCCGCGTCGGGCTCGTCGCCGGTGCGGCCCTCGCGGTCCTGCTGTACGCGGTCCGAACGCTGGAACTGCTCGGGCCGGTGATCGACACCCGAGAGTATCCGCTGTTCGGGCCGGACGCGTGGTTCCTGCTGTTGGCGTTCGTGCTGGCGGCGACGTTCGCACTGCTCGTCGCCATCGCACTCACCGTCGCCGAAGCCGTGCGCGGGGCGCGAGACATGTCTGGCGAGTCCGAAGAGGGCGGCGAGTAGAAGATTGGAGACCGCGTCGATCAGTCGGCGGTACAGGACGCGTCGCTCTCGTCGCCGGTGAACTCCTGCGCGGGCTCGGTGAGCTTGTAGAGGTTCTGCCGGGCGTCCGCGAAGTACACGTCCTCGTCAACGACGTCGATCCCTTCCAGCCGCTCGAGCGCGTAGCGGACGGTTCGAGCCGACAGCATCGACTCTTGGACGATCCCCTTCTGGGTCAACGGCCCGTTGTACTCGAGCACCTTGAAGACGAGCTTGGCGCTCGGCGGGAGGTCGTCGAGTCCCTCCGTTTGGGTTCCTTCCATCGTTACGAACGGAAACCGCACATCGTCATAAATGTTGATGCGTCACCGCGTTCAACCCGGCGATCCGTCGCCGTTACCGGATATTTCTGCTGGTTATTGGCGAGAGATGAGGCAATATAATCCGGTATACTCCCGGCAAACTGACCAGTCAGTCAGCGATGTCGCTCGCGCGCGCTTCGCCGCCAGCGCCTGCCGGGTCGACTCCGGAGCTGCCGAGTCACCGCCGCGGTCGTTACAGCGGCTCGTCACGGGTCGGGCGGTCCCCGTCGGCGGCGTTCGGGCCCGAGCGCTCGGCGGAACGAACGGCTTTTCACCTGTGCTCGCGGATCGACTCGTATGAGCGACGACTCGGGGATATCTGGCCATACCCGAAGCGTGGTCGTCACGACGATCTGCTGCCTCGCGGGGATCGCCGCCGGCGTCGTCTCGGCCGCGTACGTCGGGACGGATCCGGTTGACGCCGCCAGCACCACCGGCGTGCTGGTGATGGGCGCGTTCGTGGTTGCCCAGTTCCCGCTGTACAAGGTGATCGGCGTCGGCGACTTCGGGGTCAAGGACAACCTCTACGTGGCGTTTCTGACGTTCACGCTGTGGTTCATCAGCTACACCGTGCTTGCGACCTCCGGCGTGCAACTGGTGGCGTAAGATGGCGGACGACAGCATCGCCGTCGTCGACCTCGATCGGTGCCAGCCTGACCGGTGTAACTACGAGTGCGCGAACTACTGCCCGCCCAACCGGACGGGGAAGGAGTGCATTACCGAACGCGGCGAAGACGCGGTCGAGGGCGACCCGGACCAGATTCACATCTCCGAGGAGATCTGCCTCGGTGAGACCTGCGGGATCTGCGTCGAGAAGTGTCCGTTCGACGCGATCGAGATCATCAACCTCCCCTCCGAGCTCGACGAGGACCCGGTTCACCGCTACGGCGACAACGCCTTCTCGCTGTACGGGCTCCCGACGCCGAAACCGGGCAACGTCACCGGCATCCTCGGCCCGAACGGGATCGGGAAGTCGACCGCGGTCCACGCGCTCGCCGGCGAGATGGTCCCGAACCTCGGCGACCACGAGTCGGAGGGCGACTGGGAGCGCGTGCTCGACCGGTTCCGCGGCACCGGGCTGCAGAACTACCTCGAATCGCTGAAGGAGGGTGAGGTGACGGTCGCGCGCAAGCCGCAGTACGTCGACCAGATCCCGAACCAGTTCGACGGCAACACGCGCGAGCTGCTGGAGCGCACCGACGAGCGCGGCGCGCTCGACTCCCTCATCGACCGGCTCAACATCGCGCCGGTGATGGACCAGCCGATCGACTCCATCTCCGGCGGCGAGCTGCAGCGCGTCGCCATCGCGGCGTGTCTCGCCCGCGACGCCGACTTCTACTTCCTCGACGAGATCACGCCGTACCTCGACATCGGCCAGCGGATGGTCGTCGCGCGGCTCATCCGCGAGCTCGCGGACGACGACACCGCCGAGCGCTCGATGCTCGTCGTCGAGCACGACCTCGCCATCCTCGATCTCCTGGCCGACACCCTCCACGTCGCGTACGGGGAGCCGGGGGCGTACGGGGTCATCACCGATCCCAAGTCGGTCCGCAACGGGATCAACGAGTACCTGAAAGGGTATCTGGACAACGAGAACATGCGGATCCGACCGTCCGCGATCACCTTCGAGGAGCACGCGCCGCGGGTCTCCTCGCGCAGCGAGACGCTGATCGAGTACCCCGAGCTCTCGAAGTCGTACGGCGACGGCGAGTTCGAGCTCCACGTCGACGGCGGCGAAATCAA
The DNA here is from genome assembly GCF_002727125.1 of Halorubrum persicum. Lineage (GTDB taxonomy): Archaea > Halobacteriota > Halobacteria > Halobacteriales > Haloferacaceae > Halorubrum > Halorubrum persicum. The sequence goes on along the minus strand of NZ_NHOA01000109.1, from coordinate 4,274 downwards.
CCGCTCCGAGGTGCTCGGCGTGGTCGGCCCGAACGGGATCGGGAAGTCGACGCTCGCGAAGCTGTTCGCGGGCTCGCTTGAGCCCGACGAAGGCGAGCTCGACTTCGCGCTCGACATCTCGTACAAGCCGCAGTACATCGACATCGACCAGCCGATGCGCGTCGACGCCTTCCTCTCTTCGATCACCGACGAGTTCGGCAGCTCCTACTGGAACGCCGAGATCGCTCAGCCGCTCCAGCTCGACCGCGTGATGGAGCAGAACCTCTCGGACCTGTCGGGCGGGGAGCGCCAGCGCGTCGCCATCGCGGCGTGTCTCTCCGAGGACGCCGACCTGTACCTCCTCGACGAGCCATCCGCCCACCTCGACGTGGAACAGCGGGTGCGCGCGACGACCGCGATCCGCCGGTACGCCGAGAATCACGACGCGACCGTGATGGTGATCGACCACGACATCTACATGATCGATCTCCTCGCGGACCGCCTGATGGTGTTCGACGGCGAGCCGGCCGAGCGCGGGCACGCGACTCCGCCCCAGGAGATGCGCGACGGGATGAACGAGTTCCTCGCGGACCTGGACATCACCTTCCGCCGCGACGAGCGGACGGGCCGCCCCCGGATCAACAAGCCGGGCTCGCAGCTCGACAGCTCGCAGAAGCGCGAGGGCGAGTACTACTACTCCACCTGACGCCGCTTCCTCCCTCGCTCCGTTCCCGTCCTCGCTCCGTTCCGCTCCACTTCTCACCTGCCCACCCGAATCCGCGGTATCGAAGCGATTAAGCGGGGATGCCGCGAACGACGGGATATGCAACACCTCATCATTCGCGGCGACCCCGGGATCCGGCGGGACGCGGTGATCGAGTACGAGGGCGAGGAGCTGGTGTGTTTCGGTATCAACGTCCAGGGTGGCTGGCACGGCCCGGACGAGCCCCAGCTCTGGTGTACCGTCGGCACCGAAGACGAGCGCGAGGCCTACGACAAACGCGAGTACGTCCCTCACTGGCTCGACGTCGACACGATCGACGCCGAGGAGCTCGACGTGATCAAAGCGAAGGGCGAACTGTCGGTCTGACGCCGCCGTCCGTCTGCGGTTTCGACTCTGTTCTCACACCGGCGGATCGTCCAGCCACGCCTCGATGGCGCCGGCCATCGCGCCGCGGCGGTGGATCGTCCTCGCCTCGGGATCGACCACGGTGCTCTCCGTGCCGGGCGTCTCGCCGTCGTCGATCAGCACAGCGACACCCTCGCGGATCCGGTCGCCGAGGTCGTCGAGGCTCGTCACGCTCCCCCGTCCGGACACGTTCGCGCTCGTCGCGGTGAGCGGTCCGGTCTCTCGGAGCAGGTCGCGGGCGACCGGCTGGTCGGGAACGCGGATCCCGACGCGGTCGCGTCCGGCGGTGAGCGCGTCGGGGACCGCGTCGCCGCGCTCGACGACCACGGTCACGGGGCCGGGGAGGAACGCCCGGGCGAACGAGATCGCGAACTCGGTGGGCTTGGTGTGTCGGAGCGCGGCGTCGACGCTCGGGACGCCGAGCGAGAGCGGATTCGAGCGCTCTCGTCCCTTCAGATCGAACACCCGTTCGACCGCGTCTGGGTCGAGCGCGTCGCCGCCGAGCCCGTACACCGTCTCGGTCGGGTAGACCACGAGATCGCCGTCGGCGACCGCCTCGGCCGCTCGTCGGAGGGTGTCGCTGTCCGTTGTCACACCATCGCGTTCGTGGCGGTCGCGAAAAAGGGTAACGAGTGGGGGTGACGATCGGCACCGGCAACCGGGTGCCGGGGGTGACGATCGTTTGCGCGGTCGGTTTCGCAGTCAGTCGACGAGCCGGTCGATCGCGTCGCCGATCGCCTCCGCGTCCGGGAACTCGGGGTGTTCGCTCGCGACCCACGCGAACTCGACGGTCCGGTCGGCGTCCAAGAGGAACACGGCGGGTCGCGTCTCGGTGATCCCGCTCATCCCGTCGATGTCGTGTGCGAGACCGTACGCCTCGATCACGCCCGCGCCGGGATCGGAGAAGAGCCGGACGCCGTCGGCGCGCTCGTCGAGGAGGCGCTTGTGGGCGTACGGCGAGGAGATCGACACGCCGAGCACGTCCAGATCGGCCGCCCACCCGTGGTCGTCGACCGTGTTGTGGAGGTACGTCGCCTGGAAGGCGCCGTCCATCGGGTGGAACAGCAGGAGGGTCGGCCCGTCGACGGCCTCGTCGAGCGCGCAGTCCTCCCAGTACTCTTCGTCGACGAGCGGTCGGGTGAAGTCGGGCGCCGTGTCGCCCTCGGCGACGTGGTCCGTCTCGGGCAGCGAGACGACGTCGAAGTCGGGCATCTCAGGCACCCCCCTCGCCGTAGGTTCCCTTCAAGTACTCCACGATGTTCGCGCTCTCGGACATCGTCACGCCCGTCTCGCGGTCGACGATGGCGGGGACGCTGCGCGCCCCGGAGACGCGCTTGACGACGTTGCGCTCGGAGTGCATCGGCTCGACGTACCGCGACCGGTACGCCACGTCGAGTTCGTTCAGGGTGCGGGCGACGCGCTCGCAGTAGGGACACGCCTGCAGTCGGTACAGGGTGATCGGTGGGTCGCTCATACCTCGCCGTTTGCCGGCGAGACGGGTAATCATGTCGGCGGCGGTACTTCGCGGGCGGAGCCCTCCGGATCGCCGGTTCGGTGATCGTCGATCGACCGAGCGCGCCCGCCGTAATCGCTACTCGACCGGCACAGTGAGTGTGCGAAGGGAACGCTTTAATCGCGGGGAGCCAGAAAGCAAACGAATATGGGTTTGTCGTCCAGCGTGTCGGCGGCCGATGTCCTCCAGCTACCGATGCCCGGCGACGGCGTCGTGACCGTCCTCGGCGTCGCCGCGATTCTCGTCCTGGTCGGACTGTCGGCGTTCTTCTCCTCGTCGGAGATCGCGATGTTCTCGCTGCCGCAACACCGCGTCGACAGCCTCGTCGACGAGGGGGTAACAGGGGCGGAGACGATCCGGGGTATGAAACAGAACCCCCACCGCCTGCTGGTGACGATCCTCGTCGGGAACAACATCGTCAACGTGGCGATGACCTCCATCGCGACCGCGCTGTTCGGGATCTACCTCTCGCGGGGCGAGTCGGTGCTGGCGACGACGTTCGGCATCACGACGCTCGTGTTGATCTTCGGCGAGAGCGCGCCGAAGTCGTACGCCGTCGAGAACACCGAGTCGTGGGCGCTCCGGATCGCCCGCCCGCTCAAGCTCTCGGAATACGCGCTGTACCCGCTCGTGGTCCTGTTCGACTACATCGTGAAGGGAGTCAACAAGGTGATCGGCGGGTCGTCCGCCATCGAGTCGACGTACGTCACCCGCGACGAGATTCAGGACATCATCGAGACGGGGGAGCGCGAGGGGGTCATCGAGGAGGAGGAGCGGGAGATGCTCGACCGCATCTTCCGGTTCAACAACACCATCGCCAAGGAGGTGATGACGCCCCGCCTCGACGTCACCGCGGTCGCCAAGGAGTCCTCGGTCGAGGAGGCGATCGAGAAGTGTATCCAGGCCGACCACGAGCGCGTCCCCGTCTACGAGGGGAACCTCGACAACATCATCGGCGTCGTGACCGTGCGCGACCTGGTCCGCGAGCTGCGCTACTCCGAGGGCGAGCCGTCGCTGGCGCGGGTCGTTAAGCCGACGCTGCACGTCCCCGAGTCGAAGAACGCCGACGAGCTGCTCGCGGAGATGCAGGACAACCGCCTCCAGATGGTCACCGTCATCGACGAGTTCGGCACCACCGAGGGGATCATCACGTTGGAGGACATGGTCGAGGAGATCGTCGGCGAGATCCTGGAGGGCGACGAGGAGGCCCCCGTGGAGTTCATCGAGGACAACGTCGCCGTCGTGCAGGGCGAGGTGAACATCGACGAGGTCAACGAGATACTCGGGATCGACCTCCCCGAAGGCGAGGAGTTCGAGACGCTCGCCGGCTTCGTCTTCAACCGCGCCGGGCGTCTCGTCGAGGAGGGCGAGGAGATCGAGTTCGACGGGATCCGGATCCGGATCGAGCGCGTGGACAACACCCGGATCATGTCCGCGCGGGTGACCGTGCTCGACGCCGCCGAGACGGCCGAGTCGATCGCCGAGGAAGAGGCGGCGGAGCCGGGTGCCGAGCCCGAAGCGCCCCCGAACGACGCGGAGTAGTACGTTGTCGTGAACAGTGATCGGGCGGAGAGCGTCTCTGGTGGTTCTGTCGGTCGCCTATAACTGATTACTGACGGCGGATCGAGGGTGACCACCTCCAAAGCCCCAGCC
>NZ_NHOA01000002.1 GCF_002727125.1 Halorubrum persicum | reverse complement strand
GGAGCGACGGAAATCGGCCATATCCCCTAGTGTCTAATATGGGTTTTTAATTAAATCCCAAATTTGATACATATAACAAAACTGAAATGGACAAATGACCAAAAATATCAAAGATAAATGGACAAATATTTAAGTCTGAAGGCTCTGGTTATACGTAAGGGCAAACTGATGTCCTTTCCCCTTTGTGGGATAAAGAAAGCTCTTCACGCTTTCCGGTTCTAGTGATGATAGAGTCGGTTCTTCATGACCCTTGGATCCGGGGGACAATACGGATCCCACACATGTTAGGAGAGGCGTTTTTCAAAACGTCTTTTTCTGTTAGGGTGATTGAATACAGAACGTGCATTTGGTTCTGCCGCTCGTTTTGAATTACACCCTTTGGTAACGTAACTCACGAAAGTCATTTATTGAGTATGCTACAAGCCGAAGATAGATATGGAAAAGAGCGATCTATCTGAAAGCGATATTGAGTCTCTAAAGACTGTAGCAAATTCGGATCTACCCGCTTCATGGATAGCTGAAAGCCTCTGTGAGTCGTTCAATATCGATACGACCAAAACCACTAGCAACACTACAGAATCGCCAGAGAGTCTTACTGATACGCCAGAGACAAAGGATAGTGTCTTTGCTTACTGATTGTCCGTAAGTTCGTTAATCAATTCAGGATTCTCGTTCAGTAGGTCTTTCATTTGGTCTAGTGCGCTTTCCTCTTCACCTTCAGCCTCTCCTTTGGATTCATATACGTCGTTACTCATTTTGTTTTTAGCAGCTTGTGCATCCGGTGTGAATATCTCGCCACACCCTGAACAAGCCTTATCGCCGGGATCTAAGTTTTTGTAACAGGTAGGGCAAATTTCCGGTGTTAGTGTTGAGGATTCTTCTTTTTCCTTAATCCCGGCTCCTACTTCAGCTTTAGATATGTGATCGTCCGCCGTTAAGTGCGAATATGTAGATTCCATAACAGAGCTATCCTTAGCATGGCCTATGATGAATTTGATTGTACTGTCGTCTAAATTATAATCTCTCTTGGCTATTGTAACGAAACTATGCCTGAAATTATGAACATTAGTCGGCTTATTGATTTCAGCCTCTTCACCTATCATTTTGAGCCGTCTATTGATATGTTGAGCCGATAGGGGTTCACCGAATTTATCACCGTATCTCTCTTCATATTTGGGTAGATGAGTGATAAACGCCGACTCTGGTTTATCTGAAGTAGGATGTTTTTGTAACCAGTCTAAACAGGCTTTTCTAGCTCCTAGGAGGGGACGCTTTCGGCTTTGTTTGTCGGCTCCTTTCAATCCCGTAACGTCGTTATTCAGGTAGAATACTCCCTCCTGAGGTTTCACGTCTTTCACTCTAAGCGATTGTAACGCTCTGATTCTTTGTCCGGTATTCAAAGCTAATTCAAATATCGCCCGGTCCCTATCGTTCGGGATAACGTTACGCATAGATTCAATATCTGAACGATTGAAAATATCTTGTTCATCTACCTTAGTCGGTTCATCTTTGAGGATAACTATCTTTTCAGGATCTACTGCTAAATCAGTATGATACCTGTAGAAGCTAACAAGTGAACATTGATATAACTGAACGGTAGATTTGCTAAGATTATCCATGAGAGTATCCATATACTGATTAATCTTGTCCGTATCAGCCTCAATGAGAGATACGTCTAATCTCTTAGCAACTAGACGGACATTATCGCCGTATGTGTTGAGAGTTTGTTTCTCAAGCTGGTTATTGTCCGGATCGGGGGTACTGATATTGTCTTTATCCTTAGCGTCTAGCCATTCTTTGATGTATTCAGCCTCTTCAGGTAGAATATACCCCTCTTCTTTCCCCGAATCCTTACCTTCAGGGTGTGAACTATCTGCTATGTCTATTCTTTTCCTCATACGGGCGTATTCCTCTTCAGGCTTTGTAGCCATGCTATTGGATTGAACGACATACTTATTGAATGTTCGGGAGTATCAAAGGCGCACCTGTTCAACTACCCCGGAATCGGCTCGGTCGGCGGCAGCGAGTTCCTCGCGACCGCCCGACAGCAGGCAGACGACTTCGGGGTCGATCGGAAGCAAGACGAGAAAGTGACCGGGGTCGAAGCGGACGGCGACGGCTTCCGCGTGACGACCGAGGCGGACGAGTACGAGGCCGACTACGTCGTGCTGGCGACGGGCGCGAGCCGCGACCTCGCCGAGTCGCTCGGCTGCGAGTTCGACGGCGACCTCGTCGACGTCGGCGTCTCGATGGAGACGAGCGTCGAGGGCGCGTACGCGACCGGCGCGATGGTCCGCGCCGAGGAGTGGCAGGCGGTCATCTCGGCCGGCGACGGCGCCGCCGCGGCGCTCAACATCCTCTCGAACGAGAAGGGCGAGCACTACCACGACTTCGACGTGCCCGACACCGCGACATCGGTGTTCGGCGGCCTGATCGACGACGAGTAGCCGGGAGCGACCCCGCTGTTCCTCCGGAACCTCCGTTCCGTTTTTCAATCGTCAGCCGCGGCGTCGACGACCCCGGAATCGGTCGGGTTCGCTCCGCCGTACCGCTCGACGAGCGCGTCGAGTTCGGCCGGGTCCGCGGCGCCCGGCAGCCGCTCGTTCGCGGTCCGGCACCGCTCGTCGACGCCGAGCCGCTCGCAGACGGCGTCGCTCGTCGCTTCGGCCATCTCTCGGTAGGTCGTCAGCTTCCCTCCGACCACAGTGTGAAGGTTTCGTACGCCCTCGTCGGCGTGGTCGATGACGCTGAACCCGCGAGAGATGCCCCGCCGGTCCGAACCGGCCTCGTCGGGCGCGTACAGCGGGCGGACGCCCCACCAGGTCCTGACCGTCGGCGCGTCGGCGACGGCGGGGAGCATCGCCGCGCACTCCTCGACCGACTGCTCCACCTCCCAGTCGGCCCGCTCGTACTCGTCGGGGTCGTCGACCGGAACGCTCGTCGTGCCGAGCACGGCCTCCCCCTCGTGGGGGACGACGATGTCGCCGTCGTCGGGGTCGCGACACCGGTTCAACACCGGGTCGAGCCCGTCGTACTCGACGGAGATCATCACGCCGCGGCTCGGCGCCATCCCGACTTCGACGCCGGCCATCTCCGCGATCCGGTCGGCCCACGCCCCCGTGGCGTTGACGACGTGGTCCGGTCGGAGCACGGTGTCGACCTCGCCGCCGAGACGGACCGCCGACACCGCGCCGTCGCTCGCCTCGATGCCCTCGACGGGCGCGTCGACGTGGACGGTGGCCCCGTGTCGCTCGGCGTCGGCCGCGTTGGCGGCGACCAGCCTGGACGGGTAGATGATGCCGTCGGGCACCCGAAACGCCGCTTCGGCGTCCTCGGACAGGCCGGGGACGAGCGCTCGCGCCTCGTCGGCGTCGAGCCGCTCGGTCTCGATCCCGATCTCCTCGCAGGCGGCAAGTTTCTCCTCGAAGTAGTCCGGATCGTCGCCAGCGAGGCGGACGAACAGCCCGCCGGTCTCGCGGACGCACGCCCCGGCGATCGCACGGAGCGTCCGGTTCTCGCGGAGACACTCCTCGGCGCCGGGCGCGTCGGCCTCCGCGTAGCGGGCGCCGCTGTGGAGGAGTCCGTGCGACCGGCCGGAGGTCCCGCTCGCGAGTCCGCCGCGGTCGACGAGCGTCACGTCGACGCCGCGGAGCGCGAGGTCCCGGGCGACGCCCGCCCCGGTCGCCCCGCCGCCGATAACGAGGACCGCTGGGTCGTCGCTCACGGCCGATCACCCGCGAGCGAGCCCTCGTCGTGCGGACGGTCGACGCCGGCTAATGTCCCTCGTTGTCTCATGACAGAGGTTGCGGCTACGCACACTTGAGGCTGCCGTCGGCGCAGAACGGAAAGCGGCGAGAAGCGACTGTTTGAGCCTTACTACGGCGTTATCTGCTGTCGATAGACGGTAGGAAAGAGGCGGGTAGCGTTACCGCGATTCACTGGGAGACACGGAACACGTGTCCACGCCCAGCAGTGAATAGAGCGCGCACGTTCCGGTCGCTGCGGTCCCGAGCATGAGCAGGGACGCAACGCCGAGAACGGGCGCGGCCAGCGCCGGGAGCGGTACTGCTCCGGCGAGCGTTGCGAGCGATGCGATGCCGACGACCGCACCGAGGGCCGTTCTAACGCGTTTGTCCGTGGGGCCGACGTTCTGGTCCATGATTCACAATACGGCACACGAGAGTAAATACGTTCGCACCACGCGACCGGTCGATCGCCTCGCACGCGCCCCCGCCGTTGAGCGTTGCTAACCGCTCCCCCGCCGCCGCTCACGGGTGTTCAAACACCGATGACTACCGGAACACGGCGACACGCACGCCCGCCGTCGAGCGGCAGACGGCGTTCGAAGCGGCGAAACTCCGGTGCGGTGTGGACGCTTACTCGCCCGTCTCGATCGGCGCGCCGACGAGGTTCCCCCACTCGGTCCACGAGCCGTCGTAGTTGCGAACGTCGTCGTAGCCGAGCAGTTCGTGCAGGAGGAACCACTCGATCGACGAGCGCTCGCCGACGCGGCAGTAGGTGATCGTCGACTCGTTGCCGTCGACGCCGGCGTCCGCGTACAGCTCGCGGAGCTCGTCGGCGCTCTTGAACGTGCCGTCCTCGTTCAGGGTGGTCCCGATCGGGACGCTGCTCGCGCCGGGGATGTGACCGCCGCGCTGGGCCGTCTCGTTGAGCCCTTCGGGGGCGATGACCTCGCCGGAGAACTCCTCGGGAGAGCGCACGTCGACCATCGGGATCCCCTCGTCGATCGCCTTGTCGATGTCGTCCTTGTAGGCGCGGACGCTCTCGAAGGGGCCGCGGGCCTCGTACTCGCGGGGCGTGAAGTCGGGCTCCTCGGTCGTGAGGGGGTAGTCGTTGGCGACCCAGTACCCCTTCCCGCCGTCGATCACGCGCACGTCGTCGTGGCCGTAGTACTTGTAGATCCAGTAGCCGAACAGCGCGAACCAGTTGGGGACGCGCCCGCCGCCGTACACCACGACCGTGGTGTCGGCCTCGATGCCGCCCTCCCCGTTGCGGGCCGCGAAGTCCTCCTTCGAGACGATGTCGCGTTCCGTCTCGTCGGTGAACACTTCGTCCCACTCGAAGTTCAGCGCGCCGGGGATGTGACCCTCCTCGTAGGGCGTGTACTCCGACTCGTCGGTGACGGTCGGATTGTTGATCTCGACGATCCGGTACGCCGGGTCGTCGCTCTCGAACGCGTCGAGATTCGATTCCACCCAGTCCGCCGTGACGAGCGCGTCTTCGGGCATCACACGTATTAGGACGCAACGCGGCTTTGAAGGACCGATAATGGCGGTTCTTTCCGGCGCCTGTGACGCCGGCGGGTCCGGCCCGGACGGCGAGAACGGCGGGGACGGGCCGCCGCAGTCGGGTCTGACGGACGACAGCTACCGAATCACTGTCACGGGCACGTCGGCCTTGTCGACGACGCTCTTCGCGACGCTGCCGACGACCTGCTCGCGCTCCTCGGAGAGGCCGCGGTGACCGACGTAGATGGCGTCGACGGCCTGATCGGTCGCGTAATCCGTGATCGCGTCGGCGGGACGCCCGGTGAGCAGTTGGGTTTCCACGTCGATCGGCTCGTCGCCGACCGCCTCCTCGGCGACGGTGCGCGCGTTCTCCAGCACCCCTTGGCCGGCGTCGACGGCGGCCTCCTCCCCCGGGAGGATGATCGTCCCGTCGACCAGCTCCGAGTCCGGCGTCAACACGTGGGCGATCTCCAGCGTCTCGTAGAACGCGACCGCCTGTCTCGCGGCGTACCGGACCGCTTCGTCGCTCTCGGTCGAGCCGTCGGTTGCAACGAGATAGCTCATACCCGGAGATGGCGCCGGCATCCACATAACTCCTGTCCGACGTTCTCGGGTCCTGAAGGCGCGGGTCGGTGTTACGTCCCGGCGCCCGGATCGGCCGTCCCGTCGTCTTCCCCCAACCGGACGTAGAGGACGTAGGAGTACGCCGCCGAAGCGACCGCGGCCGTCACCACGGGGGCCACGAGGAGGAACACCGCGTACTCGCCGGACGCCAACCCTGCGACGCCGACGACGCCGGCGAGCTTGAACAGCCGCCCGGCGAGTCGATGGGTCCTGTCCCACACCGCGTCGCTGTCGAGCGTCCACGGCGTGCGGATCCCCATGAACCAGTTGCGCTCGGTCCGCGGGAGCACCGCGCCGATATAGTAGACGAGCAGCGAGGCGCCAGCTAGGATGAGCGAGGTGAACGGGAACTCGTAGCCGAGGTTGAACGCGAGAATACCCCCGTGAACGACGAGCAGGAACGCCGAGAGCGCGACGACGAACCAGTCGTACGTCGGACGGAACGCGGCGACGTTCTCGCGGAGCGGGTCGATCCGCGGCAGTGCGGCCAGAAGCGCGACCAGTACGGCCATGAGCGCCGGGAACAGCCAGACCGCCGTCGCTCGCGGGAGGGTGCCGGCCGGCCGCCCGGCGGCGTCCCAGTTCGTCACCACGCGCTCGGGGAGGGACGGCGCCGCGACCGCGCTCGTGCCGACCGCGACGAGCACGAGCCCCGCCGCCACGGCGAGCCGCTGAACGCTTCGCATACGACACCGAACGCGAGCCAAACGTATGAACGTGTCCGCGGTATCGTCTCCGTTCACCGGTGTTATCACCTCGGACGAGCGTTGTGAAGACGACGACCGATGCGCTCCATCGCTCACCGCGACCGCCGGAGCTCTCTCGGAGCGGCCGGCTTCCTCCCGGTCCTGTTCGCCAACCTGATCCCGCTCGTCGGCGTGATCCGCCTCGGGTGGGACCCCGCGACGCTCGCCGCTGTGTACGCGGTCGAGGCGGTGCTGTCGATCCCGCTGGCGGGCGCGAAGGCGCTGTTCGCGGCTCGCCCGCCCCCCGACGACCGCGAGTCGGGCGTCATCAGCGTCACGGAGACGCCGCTGGCGAGCAAACGCGGCGCGGTCCGTCCGGTCTCGTGGGTGCCCCCCGTCTACCCCCGGAACGTCCCGTTCGCGGCGGCCGTCTGCGGCGCGACCGCGTGGATCGCGCTGTTCGTCGGCGTCGCGTTCTCGCAGGTGTTCGACGTGCCGGCCCTGCTTGCGAGTCCGCCCGTGCTTGCGTCGGCGCTCGCGCTGGTCGGGGGGCAGGCGATCGACACCGCTCGGGAGTACGTCGGCCGGCGGCGGTACGCCGAGACCTCGCCGTACGCGGTCGTGGAGACGCCGGCGCGACGCGCGTTCTTCCTGGTGTTCGCCCTGTTCGCGCTCCCGCCCCTCCACGCCGCCGGCGGCGGCGTCGCCGTGCTCGCCGTGTTCGTCGCCGTGAAGCTGGTCGTCGAGTGGTCGGCGTTCCGGGCGACTCACGGCGATGACGGCTCCGGTGGCGGTCGGATCTCCGACTGGCTCTCCGGTCCGACCGAGTCGCCCGACGAACCGGAGCCGATCGCGACTCCCGACGCCGAGCCCGACGCCCGGGTTCCGGTCCATCGCCGGGCCGCGGTCGCGACCGGCGTGCTGAAGACGCTCGGCGGCGTCGCTCCGGCCTACGCGACCGGCTTCTTCATCATGTGGATCGCCGCGTTCGGGCTGTTCGTCGGCGGCGACCCCTCCGGAGCCGTCGTCGCCTGGTCCGCGGCCGTCTTCGCCGCGCTGTACCTCGGCGCGGTCGCCGTGAACGCCGCAGGGTTCGCCCTCGCGTACGCGTCGGTCGAGTACCGCCGGTACGATGACCGGCTGGTCGCGCACGATGCGTGGCTGGACGAGCCGCAGTGGGCGGCTTCGGTCGAGCGCCTCCGCGACGCGAGCCTCGTCCACACCCGACTCCCGGACCGCGTCTTCGACGCGCAGACCGTCGAACTGACGACCGGGTTCGGCGACGACGAGACGGAGCGGTTCGTGGGGCCGGTCTCCGACGGCGACGCGCTCGTCTCGGCGTTCGACCTCCCCGTCCGCTCGACCGACCTGCCGCCGATGGATCGTCGGATCGCCACGGTCGCGGTCGCGGTCGGGCTCGCGGTTGCCGCCGGCGCAGTCGGGTTGATCGTCGGTCCGTGGGGCGATTCGGCGGACACCGTTCGGATCGTCTTCCTGCTGCCGTTCCTCGTCTGGCCGACGCGCTGGCTGTGGCGGCAGGCGTACGCCGAGCCGGAGTAGGCGCGCCCCCGCCGCTCCGAGCGTCAGCCGTCGAGCGACCGCGCCACCATCTCGCCCCACGGCTCGAAGCCGTGGCGGTCGTAGAAGGCTCGCGCGCGCTCGTTCGCGGGATCGACGTCGAGCACGATCCGGTCGAGCGGCAGGTCCTGATCGGCGGCGAGCGCGGCGGCGGCGTCCAGCAGCTCGTCGGCGACGCCGGTCCCGCGGTGCTCGGGGGCGACGTATATCTCGTTGATCACGGCGGCGTCCCAGATCATCGCGAGGCGCTCGGGGAGGACGAAGACGTAGCCGGCGAGCCCTCCGTCGCGTGCTCCGTCGCCCCCGTCGACCGCGACCGTCACGCATCGCTCGTCGTCGTCGACGCATCGGTCCACCCACGCGAGCCACCGGTCGCGGTAGTCGTCGGTGAGCTTCCCCTCGTAGGCGACCGCCTTCTCCTCGCCGCCGGTCGACGCGCCGAGCCCGCGCTCGAAGGCGACCTTCAGCTCGGACAGCGCGTCGGCGTCCGTCTCGGGATCGTAGGGGCGGAAGTGGGTGGTCATTCCCCGTCGGCGACGTGCTCTTCGTCGCCCTCCAGCACGAACTCCGCGAGCGTCGGGACGAACGTCCCGATGTCGGTGACCATTCCGACGGCCTGCGCCGAGCCGCGGTCGAGCAGCTGGGTGACGGTGGCGGGGTTGATGTCGACGCAGACCGTCTTCGTCGTCGACGGCAGGCAGTTGCCGACCGCGACCGAGTGGAGCAGCGTCGCGAGCATCAGCACGATGTCGGCGTCGTGGGCCTGCTCGCGGATGGCGTCCTGTGCCTCCACGGCGTCGGTGATCGTGTCGGGGAGCGGGCCGTCGTCGCGGATCGAGCCCGCGAGCACCGTGTCCACGTCGTTTCGCACGCACTGGTACATCACGCCCTCGGTGACGATCCCGTCCTCGACGGCCGCCTCGATCCCGCCCGCGCGGATGATCTCCGAGATGGTCCAGATGTGGTGTTTGTGCCCCTTCCGCGGGTGTTCGAGCGTCTCCACGTCCATCCCGAGCGAGGTGCCGTACAGCGAGCGCTCCAGGTCGTGGGTGGCGAAACCGTTGCCCGCCGAGAGCGAGTCGACGTAGCCCGCTTCGACCAGTTCGGCGAGCGCGTCCCCGCCCCCCGAGTGGATCACGGCGGGGCCGGCGACGACCATCACGTTCCCGCCGTCCTCGGTCACCTCGCGGAGCTCCTCGGCGACCTCTCGGATCGTCGACTCGGAGGGTCGCTCCGAGGAGACGCCGCCCTGCATGAACCCGAAGGCGCCGCCGCCGCTTCGCGGACGCTCGGGGGGGTTCACGCGGATCCCGGACTGGTCGGTCGCGACGAGGTCGCCCTCCTCGACCGCGTTGAGCACCTTCGTGTACGCCCGGGGGCCGCCGTCCGGCCCTCCCTCGGGATCGACGATCAGCGCGCAGTCCATCTCGATCTGCTCGACGTCGATCCACTCGCCGTCGTACAGCACCTCGGTCGGGTGGTTCGTCGTCGAGTAGAAGTCCGGCGGGACGACCTTGTCCGCGGGCGCGGCCACGAGCTCCACGTCGCTCGGGTTCTCGAGCACCGCGCCGTTCTGGTGCAGCTCGTGGAGGATCGCTTGGAGCGTCTCCGGGTCGTCGGCCGAGACCGCCATCCGACAGTACGACTCCGCCTCCTCGTGGGTCCCCACGTCGAACTGCTCGACGTCGAAGGAGCCGCCGAGGTCCATCACCGCACCGAAGCAGCGCTGCATCGTCCCGCTGTCGATGATGTGGCCCTCGATCTCGACAGTGCGTGAGTGGCTCATGGGTTACGCTTTCGCCCCGCGGAGAAACCCGTTTCCCATTCGGCGAACGTCGCGGGGCCCCTCGCCTGCCGACCCGCGGCATCATCCCGGAGCAGAGCGCCCCGGAGCAGAACGCCCCGGAGCAGAACGCCCCGGAGCAGAACGCCACGGGTCGGAGCGTCCCGGAGCAGAGCGTCCCGAATCAGAGCAGCCCGAGCGCGGAGAGGATCTGATTCCCGAAGATCATCATGATCAGCCCGGCGAGCATGACGAGCCCGGACGAAACCGTGATCGTCCGGACCGCGGCGTGGCGGTCGGAGACGGGAACCCGGCTGACCACCGCTTCGGCGACCATCCGGAGGATGCGGCCGCCGTCGAGCGGAAACGCCGGCAGGCAGTTGAACAGCGCGAGCTGGATGTTGATCCACCCGGTCCAGAAGAGGAGGTTCGCGAACAGGAACGTCCCGCCGCCAAAGGCCGCGAACGCGCCCTCGACCACGTAGAAGTTGGTCATCTCGCCGGTGAATCCCGCGAAGTTGAACGGGAGCCCGAACAGGCTGCCGAGGGGGAGGATGAGCGACGCGAAGACGAGCCCGAGCGGGGAGTCCGTGAGCCCGCCGAGCGCGGCCCCGTCGGTCGGGCCTTCGCCGCCGTCGCCGCCGAGCAGTTCGAGGTACACGCCGGCGGGGTACTCCGAGACGCCGAAGTCGTCGAGCGCGAGCCCGCTGGAGCCCGGGAAGACGCTCACGCCGACGAACCCGCCCTCGCGGTTCGGGTGCGGGTCGAGCTCCACGTCGTAGGGCACGCGCTCGTCGTCGGGGCCGTACGCGACGACCTCGACGGTCGTGCCGGGCTCTCGCTCGCCGAGCACGGTCGAGAGCTGGTCGTTGTTCCGGACGCGCTCCCCGTCGACCGAGACGATCGTCATGGGGTCGCCGAGGGGAGCGCCCGCCGCGTGGAGGGGGCCGTCCTCCTGCACGCCGAGGGCGTACGCGCCGATCGGGATCTCGGCGGTCTCGGCGTCGACCGTGGCGTTGGCCGCGCCGTCGGCGTCGACGGTCACCGTCGCGCGCTCGGCGTCCCCGACGGCGGCGAGGAACTGTCGCTCGGTCGCCACCGGCTCACCGTTGACCTCGGTGATCGCAACCGGCTCCGACTCGATCGTCACGCCGAGCGGGTTCCCGCCCGCGGAGCCGATCACCTGGAGCCGGCGGGTCACCTCGACGGTCCGCTCTCCGTCGCCGTCGTCGGCGGTGACGCTCACCGTCTCGCCGGCGTCGGCGAGGGCGGCTTCGAACTCCTCGGCGGTGTCGACCGGCGTGCCGCCGACGGCGACCAGTCGGTCGCCGTGCGCGATGTCGACTCCCGCAGCCGGCGACTCGGGGGCGACCTCGCCGACGGCGTAGCCCGGGGCCGGCGCGATCGCGCCGACGACCGGGCCGAAGAGGAGCGCGAAGACGAGGACCGTGAGGATCGTGTTCGCGGTGACGCCGGCGGCGAACATCCGGGCGCGGGCGCCGCGGGTGGCCTCTTGGGTCGCCTCCTCGTCCGGCTCGACGAAGGCGCCGACCGGGAGCAGCGTGAAGAAGACGAGTCCCATCGACTCGATGTCGATCCCCTCGACGCGGCACAGCAGGCCGTGTGCGCCCTCGTGGACGACCATCGCGATCGCGAGGCCGGCGACGATCTCGGGCGCGACCGAGAGGGGGAGGAAGTCGTTCACGCCGGGGATGATGAGGAAGTTCTGCGGCTGCTGGATCGCGGAGGGCTGGACGGTACGGACCGCGGAGAGCGCCGACGAGAGGATGAGGACGAACGATCCCACCATCGCGACGAGCGCCCCGCCGAGCCCGAGGTTCGCGACGGCTCGCCAGAGCCGTCTCGGGGCGGCGAGGCGGTCGAGAAACACTCGGCCGCGGAGGGTCCTGAGGGTCAACACCGGTCCGGAGACGCGGACGGCCTCGGGGAGAATCCCGCGCTCTCGGAGCCACATCGCGGCCGCGGAGTACGCGAGGATCCCCGTGAGGACCCACAGCAGCGTGTTCTCGGCGAACAGCTCCGTCAGGGCGTTCATGACGAACAGGTCCGTGTCCGTCGGGTGTAAGCCGTTCGGTTGTCGAAACCGTTCGCCGGCCCGGTGCCGGCTCGCGGTTACGGGGGAGGATGGGCCGCGAACTCAACACCCAAGTACCCCCCGCTCCAACTGCCGGGCATGATGGCGCTCATCGACTTCGTTTCGCGTCTCGTCGGCGATATCGGTCGCTTCATCGACATCTTCCTGAACGACCTGATCCTCGGCGCCGGCGACCCGGTGTCCGCGCTCTTGGTGGTCGTCGGGCAGGTCCTGCTCGTCGGCGCGGTGGCCGTGTTCGGCTACGCGGCGGTCGGCGCGCTGTTGCGGGAGATCGGCGTGACGCTGCCGTCGCTCGGCGGTCGCGGCCCCGCGGAGTAACGCGTCGCGCTCCGGCCCCGTTTCAGTCGTCGTCAGCGGCCGGGGGCGACGCCCCGGGACCCTCGGACCCCGAGGCGGGCGCGGTCCCCTCGGTCTCGGAGACGACCCCAGCCCCCTCCTCGCCGTCGGGGACCTCGAACGCGTCGAGCGTCGCGAGCAGCTCGTCGGACTGGTCCGAGAGCGCGTGGACGCGGCGAGTGACCTCCGAGACGGTGGCGGTCTGCTCCTCGGCCGCGGCGGCGACGGTCTCCGCCTCGGTCGCGGTCTGCCGGCTGACCGACGCGATCCCGTCGACCATGTCGACGACCTCCTGGGTCGTCCGGGCTTGGTCGTCGGTCGCGTCGCTGATCTCTTGGACCGTCTCGTCGACGGTCGTCACGTCCTCGACGACCTCCTCGAACTCCCGGAGCGTCGACTCGATCGTGTCGACGCCGTCCGACACCTGCGACTCCATCGCGTCCACGTCGGCGGCGGTCTCCGTCGACGCGGCCTGCACTTCGTCGATGCGCCCGGAGATCGCCGCGGCCTCCTCGCGGGTCTCCTCGGCGAGCGCCTTCACCTCGTCGGCGACGACCGCGAAGCCGTCCCCGGAGCCGTCGGCCCGCGCCGCCTCGATGGAGGCGTTCAGCGCGAGCAGGTTCGTCTCCTCGGCGATCCCGTCGATCACGGAGGCGATCTCGTCGATCTCGCCGATCCGGTCGACGAGGTCCTCCACCGCGGTCGCCGTCTCGGCGATCCGAGCTTCGAGCGCCTCCAGCTCCGCGATCGCCTCGGTCGCCTCCTCGCGACCGGCCCGCCCGCGCTCCGCCGCGCTCCGGGCGGTCGCCGCCGCGTCGTCGGCCGACGCCGCGATCTCCTCGACGGTCGCCGAGAGCGTGCTCATCTCGCCCGAGACGGACTCCAGCTTCTCGGTCTGCTCGGCCGCGCCGTCGCTGATCTCCTGGACCGAGCGCGCGACCTCCTCGCTGGCGCCGTCGACCTCGTCCATGCTCGCACGCACGTCAGCGCTCGCGTCGGCGACCTCGCCGGTGAACGACGCGACATCGCCGACCGTCCCGCCGAGGGTGGTCACGAGCCGATTGTAGTTCTCGATGAGCTCGGCGTACCGATTCTCGTCGGTCGCCAGCGCCTCGTCGTCGATCGTCGCGGTCAGGTCGCCGTCCCGAGCGCGCCCCGCCGCGTCGCCGAAGGCGTCGACGAGCGACTCCAACTCCGTCGTGTACGCCTCGAGGTTCGCGGCCATCTCGTCGAGCGAGTCGCCGAACGAGCCCGGAACCTCCTCGTCGAGCGCGGGATCGTCGAACTCCTGTGCCGCGAGCGCCTCCGCCTGCGACGAGACGACCCCGAGGTAGCGCTCGACCTCGACGAACGAGTTCACGAGCTTCCCGATCTCGTCGGGCTGATCGCTCCCCGCCAGCCCGGAGTCGGGGAGGTCTTTCGATTCGCGGATCGCGATGTTGCCCGCCGCGATCGCGTCGGCACCGGTCTCGAGCTGCCGGATCGGCGCCACGAAGTCCCGGCGCACGATGAGGAGGGTGTTGTAGATCGCGACGACGGCGCCGAGGAACAGGGCGCCGGAGAGGACGTACGAGAGCACCCCGGAGACGAGAAACGGCACGAGAAAAATCCCGACGGTGACGAGAAACTGGATTCCGACGGCCGTGACGACCTTACGCTCTATCGACTCGGAGATACCGAGCCGGTCCATCGCCCCCCACAGGAGGGCTTCGTACCGCCCGCGGAGTCCCGGGCGCCGCTGTCGTGTCGTCGACATGGAAGGAACTCGACGGGAGCGGCTTATGAACCTCACCCCGGAGTTATCAGGGGCGATTCTCGATTCCTGGCGGGCGGGAACTCCGGCGTCCTGTTTAAAAGTAGCCGTCGACGGCTTCCGCCGCGAGATCGACCGCGTCCTCCAGGTCGGGGCCAAGCGGCGAGCCGACGACCAGCCCGTCGGCGTGATCGGCGACGGCGGCCGCCCGTTCGCGGACGGTCTCGGGGTCGCCCGCCATACAGAACGCCTCGATCATCTCGGGCGTCACGCGCTCGAAGGCCGCGGAGAACTCGCCGGCCGAGACGTGCTCGCCGATCTCGGCGGCCGCGTCGGGATCGATCCCGTGGCGCTTCAGGACCGGGGGAGCCGCTCCCCCGACGATGAACGCGACCGGCGGGCGGGCGGCCTCGCGGGCCGCTTCCGCGTCCTCGGCCACCGAGACCGCGGCGTACGCGATCAGGTCGAAGTCGCCGCGGCGGTCGGGTCGGTCGCCGAGCCCGTCGTCGACCTGCTCGCGGGCCCACGCGAGGTCCTTCGGATGCGAGCCGTTGTACAGCAGGCCGTCGGCGTGTTTCGCTGCCATCCGGCACATGTGTGGCCCCTCGCCGCCGACGTGGACCGGGATCGACGCGCCCTGCGGCGGTTCGTAGTTGAGCCCCGCGCCGGCGGCGTCGAACGTCCCCTCGTGGTCGACGCGCTCGCCGACCCACAGCTTCTGGGCGGTCTTGAACGCCTCCAGAACGGGACGAAGCCCCCGCTCGTCTTCGAGGCCGAGGTTCCGGAGCGTCGACGGATCGCCGGGCCCGAGCCCGAAGACGGCCCGGCCCTCGGAGAGTTCGTCGAGGGTGGCGACCTTCGAGGCGAGCGTCGCGGGGTGGGTCTCGTACGGGTTGGCGACGCCCGGGCCGAGCCGGACCGACTCCGTGGCGGTCGCGAGCTGCGAGAGGAACGCCCACGGGTCGCGGTTGTTGTAGTGACACGTCGAGTAGACGGCGTCGTAGCCGGCCTCCTCGGCGCAGACGCCGAGGTCGACGAGGCGATGCAGGTCGTGTTCGGGGGTGAGTTCGATGCCGAGCATGGTTACTCCTGAAAGCGCCACTGCCGGAGGGCCTGCCGCACGAAGTCGCCCTCGACCGCGCGGAAGTGGTTGTCCGAGCCGTCGTGGTCGCCGAACGTCCAGTCGCGAACGACGACGACCGGGGTGCCGCCCGCCCCCTCGCCGGCGACGAGGTTCGCCGCCGACGCGAGTTCGTCGATCACGTTCTGGACGGTGACGCCCATCTCGCGCCCGTCGCGGTCGCGCTCGCCACGCCAGTCGCGGCTGGCGGGCAGCCCGGCCCACCCGATCGCGACCCCGCGCTGGCCGTGTCTGAAGGGGCGACCGCAGGTGTCGCTGACGACGACGCGGTCGGCCGCGAGCCCCTCGCGGATGCGTTCGGCGCTCTCTGTCGGGCGCTCCGGGAGCAACAGCAGGTCTCCGCCGGGGACGTTCGACCGGTCGATACCCGCGTTGACGCCGATGTGGCCGAAGCGGGTCGCGGTGAGGAGGAACGGCGCCTCCATGATCAGCTCCGTCGACTCCTCGATGACGGCCTGCGCGAAGCGCGGGTCCTTCTCCTCGCCGGCGATCGCCGCGAGCCGGTCGGCGATCTCCTCCGCCCGCGGGCTCGCCGGGAAGTCGTCGAGGTCGACGGTTCGCCCTTCCGCCTTGGAGACGACGGTGCTGGCGACGACGACCACGTCGTCGTCGCGAAGGTCGACGCGCTCGTCGATCATGGCCGCCAGATCGTCTCCTTCCCGGATCTCCGGGAGGTCCGGGACGGCGAACAGCTCCATACGCATTACTGCGTGGTGATGACGAAAAACCCCGCCGGTACCGGGCCGGTTTGACGGTATTCTGAAACGGGGTGCGAGCCGCCGGAGCGGGGTGCGGAGATTCACCCGTCGCTCGCGGCGCCCAACTGCTCGCCGCGCAATTCAAAGAGTAGCTAACGAAACACCGAATAACAACTTGTTCATGAAAATAGGAGCCACAGTAGGAAACGTGTATTAGGAGATAACCGGAATAATGATTCATTCTTGTAAGCGCTTTTGTGTGCGAACACGCGACCACCGCCCGCGATGAGCGAACCACCGACCGACGACGAGACTGCACCGATCGAGACGCAAACGCGTGTACCGGCAGAAAGCGACGACCCCGAGCCGATCGTGACGCAGACGCGCGCCCCGTGATCGGGCGCGGCCGACGGTCCTGCCTATTTTTGCGCCGGGTCCCTCCGCACGGCTTATACACGGCTCCCCCGAACGCCGGGTGTGGACCTGCACGTCCGGTACGAGGGCGACGACGACCCCGACAAATGCACGGCGCGGAAGCTCGCGCGGTTCGACCTCGCGGAGCTCCACCGCTCCGATCGCGCCACTCCGTACGGCGTCGTGCTCAACCCCCACGCCGAGCGCGCGCTCTCGCCGGCGGACGCCAACCTCGCCGCCGAGAACGCGCTCGTCGCGCTCGACTGCTCGTGGGAGTCGGCGGGCGAGAAGATGTTCAGCCTCCCCGGCGAGCACCGCGCGCTCCCGTACCTCGTCGCCGCCAACCCCGTGAACTTCGGGCGCCCGATGCAGCTCACCACGGTCGAGGCGTTCGCGGCCGCGCTCGCGATCCTCGGCGAGCCCGACCACGCCGAGCGGATCATGGCGAAGTTCACCTGGGGCGAGACGTTCCTCGACCTCAACGAGGAGCCGCTCCGGCGGTACGCGGCCTGCGAGGACTCCGCCGAGGTCGTCGCGATCCAACAGGAGTACCTCGACCGGGGGTAACCCTGCCCGCTGTCGGGGGACGCGGCAAGCCTTTTGGGTGAATCGGCCCTATCCGATACCGATGGTATCCACAGGCGACGCCGCACCCACGTTCACCGCGACAGTCGGCACGAGCGACCACGAACCGTTCGACCTCGACGACCACATCGGCGACGGACCGGTCGTGCTCGCCTTCTTCCCGGGCGCGTTCACGCCCCCGTGCACGAACGAGATGGTGGCGTTCCAGGAGCGCGCCGCCGCGTTCGAAGACGCGGGTGCGACGCTGTTCGGCGTCAGCGCCGACTCCCCGTTCTCGCAGGGCGCGTTCCGCGAGGAGCACGGGATCGAGTTCGACCTCGTGAGCGACATGGGCGGCGACGCGATCCGGGCGTACGGGTTGGAGATGGATATCGCCGACCTGGGCCTCCACGACATCGCGAACCGCGCCGTGTTCGTGATCGACGACGACGGCGAGGTCGTCTACGACTGGGTGGCCGACGACCCGACGAACGAGCCCGACTACGACGCCGTTCTCGACGCGGTCGAGAGCGCGTAGGACGCACTCGGTCGCCGGGGAGCGGCTTCGGTTCCGGGCTCTTTCGCGATCACAACTCATCTTCTGCCCGGCGCGACGACCGGAGTTTAACTTCTCGCTGGCCCAACAAGCGCTCATGCCCTCCGAGTCCGGTGCGTCGATCGACGGGATCCGATCGCCGGCGGATCGCGAGCGCGTCGGGGACTCCGGTCCCGATTCCGACTCGGACCACGATCTGGCTCCCGTCGAGTGGGGTCCGGTCCGGTTCGAGCGCCTGCGGTCGCTGGCGCTCGGGGCGAGCGTCACCGCCGGCGTGGTCGTCCTCGCCGCGCTGGTGGTCCTCGCCGTCGGCGTCGCCGCCTCGCTGCTCGACGGGGGTGGCCCCCCGGCGTCGACGTGGGCGGTGCTCGTCGTCCTCCTCGTCGGCGGGCCGGTGTCGCTTTTGTACTGGATCGTGGCATACGGCCAAACCTCGCCGGAGCGACGCCGAGAGCTCCGATCGCAGTTCGGCGACTACTCGTTCGATTCGTCTCGGTTCCGGCTCGGCTGGACGCTCGCCGGCGCGGGCGCCGTCGTCGCGGTCGGGGCGGCAGCGGTCGGGCCCGGTCCGTTCTCGGCCGTGCCGTCGCTGCTCTCGGGGCTCACCCCGCTGTTGATTTCTCTCCTCGTGTTCCTCCCGATGATCGCTGGCTCGCGGGGGAGCGACGTGCGCCTCGACCCGGCCGCCGAGGCGATCGAGCGGACCGACCGGAGTCACGACCGGACGCGCTCGGACGACCTCGGGTCCGCGGTCCGGACGCGGCGGATCGACCTCCCGTGGGTGACCGTGTTCCTGCTCGCGTACCGCGGAAACGCGTGGTACCGCTCGACGCCGTGGCTGTTCGCTCCGACCGACCTCGCCGACCGCGTCGAGCGGGGACTGGACGCGACCCTCGCGCGGAGCGACGGACCGGATCGGGCCAGCGTCCCGGAGCGCGTCATCCTCGCGATCGTGGGCTCCGCCTCTCTGGTCGTCGGCCTCGCGATGGCAATTGCGGCCGGCGAGCCCGCGGCCGGAGCGCTGTTGGCGCTCCTGACGGCGCCGTTCAGCCTCCTCTTCCTCGCGCTCGCGGCCCGGCTGTGACTCGGTGCGGGTCGCACTCGCGCCGACACCGGATGTGCTACCCCCTACCACGCGACTCATATACTCGGGCCCCGTAGGTCCGTTCATGGACCGACAGCGTCTGGAGAAGGCCTTGGAGTCGGAGTTCGGCGGGACCGAGGCCGAGCGGCGGGCGGTCGCTCGGGCGGCCCACGACCTCGCCGACTCGGGGCGGCCCTCCCGAGACCGCGGGCACGCACTCACCGTGCCCGGCGTGATCGACCACCTCGGTGACGCGCCCGACGGCTCCTCAATCGTCGAGCGCTGGAACTGGTGGTTGGGCGCGCTCGACGCCGCCTACGGCGGCTACGACTACTTCACCGTGCGGTTCGTCGAGGGCGACGAGGAGGCGGGGCTCCGACGGTAGTCCGGGTCGCTGGCCGAACGTCGCGAGCGGCGTTCGGAACATCCCCGCCTTCGACCCGCTGAGACCTCCACTTTCACTTTCACTCCGCGGATGGCTCGCTTATACGGGCGTTCCGGCCCTCGGGAGACGTATGAGCGCAACGAGCCGCGATCAGCCGCGATACGCGACGCCGACCAAGGTTGATGTCACTGAGTGCCGGACCGACCGGATCCCCGACCGCGCACGGCTGAACCGCGTCCGCGGCAGCGAGGTCCACCTCGAACGCCGCGGCGGCCGGACGTTCCTCGTTACGACGCCCGCGGAGTGAGGCGAGGAGAGAGGGCGAGGCCTTGGTTACCCGTCCGAAACGAGACCCCCGGTCAGTCGTCCGCAGCGACCTGATCGCGGGAGGGACCGCCGCCGGACAGCAGGCTATCGAGTCCGACGCCAAGCGCCTCGTTGGTCCGCGTCACCGACGCCTCACGGGACGCGTCGCTCGCCAGCGTGCGGATCGCGTCGACGTTCTCGGGCACCACGTCCGCCTCTTGGTGGACGTTCTGGAACAGGTACAGGTCTCGCCCCTCGGCGCGGATCGACTCCTCCCAGATACAGTTCTCCCAGAGGTCGCCGCGGGGACGCCCCACGTCGGCCGCGTAGTCTTTCAGCGTCCCGGCGCCGTCGATACCGGAGCCCTCGGGAATCAGGAACAGCCGCGCCTCCGCGCGGAGCAGCTCGCGCACCTCCGCGGAGGTCGGCTGCTCGTCGAGCGTGACGTTGACGCTGTGGGTGTGCATCCCGGTGACCGGGGCCTTCAGCGCGGCCGTGTCGATGTCGACGTCCGGGAGGATCGTGTTCACGTCGGGGCCGTGGTGTGAGGGGACCGTCTTCGGATCCGGCACCACGTCGTTTATCGGACCGCGATCGGTTTCGCTCGGGTCGCCGCCCCGTCGCACGAGGGTGACGCGCGCCTTCTCCACGCCGTACGCCTCCTCGAGCGGGGCGAGCAGCCGCGACAGCCCGGTCGTGTTACAGGAGACGACGCGGAGCGAGTCGGCGTCGCTGATCTCCGGACTCCCGCGAGCGTTGAACGAACCGTCGGCGAGGGCGGCGTCCTCGCCACCCTGGTAGATCGCGGAGACGCCGTGGGCCTCGTAGGTCGGCCGATTGCGTTCCCCGACTCCGGCCGGCGCGCAGTCGACGATCACGTCGACGGCATCGAGGAGATCCCCGAGGGTCCCCGCGATGCCGAGGCCGGCGTCCTCGAACGCGCCGCTTCGGTCGTCGATCGCGGCGTACAGGTCGTATCCGCGCTGGATCGCGGCCTCGGCGCCGTAGTCCGGACTCGTCTTCGTCACGCCGACGACCTTCATGTCGGGCTGGGCCGCGACCGCGTCCGCGACGCGCTTCCCGATCGTCCCGTACCCGTTGACGCCCACGCGTATCATGGATACCGCTCGCTCGGGGAACCGCATAATGTTTTCGAGTGATGCGAAGAGAAATTAACTACGGCGAGAGTAATCCGTCAGTTAATTCCGCGCCCCGACGATGAAACTGAATTACGAAACGAAGTAAATTAGTCGTCGATGGGAAGGACTAACGCCCGCCGTCCCCGATCGATGGACATGTCGAGCGATCTTGCGGACGCCGCCGAGACCGCCGTCGAGCAGTGCCTGCGCGTCGCCCCGGGAGAGTCAGTCGTCGTCGTCACCGACGACGAGCGGGCGCCGATCGGCGAGGCGCTCTACGAGGCCGCCAGCGCCGTCACGGACGACGCGACGGTCCTCCGGTACCCGCCGGCCGACCAGCACGGAACCGAGCCGCCGGCGCCGGTCGCGGCCGCGATGGCGGACAGCGACGCCTTCCTCGCACCGACGACCAAGAGCCTGAGCCACACTCGCGCCCGCGGGAGCGCCTGCGAGGCCGGAGCGCGCGGCGCGACCCTCCCCGGGATCACCGCCGACGTGTTCACCACGGGACTCGATGCCGACTACGCCGCCATCGACGCGGCCTGCGACGACGTGCTCGCGGAGGTCGGCGACGCCGACGAAGTCCGGGTGACCTCGCCCGCGGGCACCGACATCACGTTCGAGGTCGGCGACCGCGAGTGGCTCGCGGACACCGGGATGGTCCACGACCCCGGCGACTTCTCGAACCTGCCGGCCGGCGAGGTGTTCGTCGCCCCCGAGGCCGCGACCGGGACCTACGTCGTCGACGGGACGATGATGCCGCACGGCCTGCTCGACGAGGGGCAGCAGTTGACGTTCGAGGTCGAGGACGGGTTCGTCACGTCCGTCAGCGACGACGCGGTCCGCGCGGAGATCGAGACCGCCGCGGAGTCGGTCGGCGACGCCGCGTACAACCTCGCCGAACTCGGGATCGGGACCAACGTCGGCGTCGACGCCCTCGTCGGCTCCGTGCTCTTGGACGAGAAGGCGGGGGGAACGGTCCACATCGCGATCGGCGACAACGCCGGGATCGGCGGCGAGACCGACGCGCCGATCCACCTCGACGGGATCCTCCGCGATCCGACCGTCTACGCCGACGGCGAAGCGATCGACCTGCCGAGCGCCTGAGACCGACCGCCCCTTCGACGCGTCACTCGACGAGCGCGAGCGCGACGCCGGCGACCCCCCGCACGCCGACGACCTGGTGTCGCCACCCGTCGCCGGCGTCGACGCAGACCGTGCCGGCGTCGGTGACCGCGACCGACACGCCGGGGCCGTAGCCGAGCGCGACCGGCTCCTCGTCGACCGGCAGCGCCGCCGCGGTCCACGCCTCTGCGTCCCACCCCTCGCCGTCGCTCGCGTGGACGAACAGGTCGCCGTCGACGACCGCCATCGCGTGGCCGTCGCCGTCGGCTGCGACCGCGGTCGCGTCGCCCTCCAGCGCCGTCATCCACCCGTTCCCCAGCCAGTAGACCCCGGACGCGGTCGCCGCGAGCGGCACGCCGGCCCCCGCCACGTCGCGGGCGTCGTCGAGGCCGACCGCCGCGAGGGCGCCGCTCGCACTCGCGCCGTCGCCCCCGGTGAGTCGGTGGACCCCGTCGCCGGCGGCGACGAGTGGACCGTCGATCGCGCGCGGGTCCGACACGCTCCCGAGACGAGTCGCTGTCGGCTCGGAACCCCCGTCACCGAGTTCGATACGGTCGATTCCGCCGTCCTCGCCCGCGAGGACGAACGCGCCGTCGTGAACGCCGACCGCGACGACGGGGTCGTCGGTGACGGGTCCGAACTCGGGGTCGTCGACGCCGGCGACGCACAGGCCGTCCGCGGTCGCGATCCCGACGCGGTCGGGGCCGCCGTCGCGGGCGAGGACCGCCGCGTCGCTGGCGGGGTCGCTCGCGACCATGTCGAACGCGCCGATCTTGTCGGCCGAGAGCGCCACCCGGACCACGCCGCTCTCGGTGGGGACGTACGCGTCGGTCCGGCCCGCCGTCCCGGCGTACACGCGCTTCTCTTCGATCGAGATGTCGTCTTCGGCGGGTGCCATTGTCGGGGGTTCGGTCGGGGGTCTCATAAGCCCCGCGCGGCGCCCCGAGCGCGGAGCGGGACGGGCGGGCCGCCGGCCCCTTCCGATGGCCATTAGGTCGCCGGCCGCGTAGCGACGGTAGTGCAATCGGTCGCCGTCGACATCGTCTCCCTGCTCGCCGAGGTGGCCCCCCGGCTCGCGCGCATCGCGGCGTTCATCGCGGCCGGCGTCTTCGCCGCCAACGTCGCGGTCGCGTTCGGGCTGATCCGGTACGTCGCCGGGCTCGCCGGGTGGCTCACCCGCCCCGCGAACCTCCCCGACGAGGTCGGGACCGCGATCCTCACGACCGCGGCGTCGACGACGGCCGGATACGCCACGCTCGCCGAGTACCGAGAGTCCGGCCTCCTCGACGACCGGGCGACGCTGGTCGCGGTCACCATCAACACGTTCTTCGGCTTCGTCCAGCACGTCTTCACCTTCTACATCCCCGTGTTGATCCCGATCTTGGGCGTCCGGACGGGGACCGTCTACGTCTCCGCGCGCGCCGGGATCGCGCTGGCGATCACCGTCACCGGCGTGCTCGCGGGCGGGGTCCTGCTGTCCGAGCGCAACGTCGACCGGAGCGCGCTCGCCGAGGTCGACGCGACCGGTCCCGACGCCGACGACCGCACGAGCCGAGAGCGGATCCGCGAGGCCGGAGCGAAGTCGTGGTCCACGCTCCGCCGGATCGTCCCGCGACTCGCGGTCGTCTACACCCTCGTGATCGGCCTCGTCACCAACGTCGACGTGGAGGCGCTCACGAGCGTCGCCGAGCCGATCACCGGGGTCGTCGGACTCCCCGGCGAGGCGATCCCCGTGATCGCCGTCTACACCCTCGACACGACCGCCGGCGCGGTGACGCTGGCCGGCACCGCCGAGGGGGTCTTCACGGTCCGAACCGCGGTCGCGAGCCTGCTCATCGGCGGCATCCTCTCGTTCGCCGTCTCCACCTTCCGGCGGTCGATCCCCTTCCAGTACGGGATCTGGGGCGCCGAGTTCGGCACCAAGGTGATCGCCGTCAACACGGCGCTGAAGCTCGTCTTCATCTCGATCGCGGTCGCGCTGCTGCTCGCGCCGGTGTGGTGATGCGGCGTGTCGGCGCGGCTCCGGACGATCGGTGAAAAAAATCTCCCGCGAAGGCGGCGACGGGTCGACCGACTACAGGTCGAAGCGGTCGAGCGTCATGACCTTGCTCCAGGCGTCGGCGAAGTCGCGAACGAACTGCTCCTCGCCGTCGGCGGCGCCGTAGATCTCGGAGACGGCGCGGAGACGGGAGTTCGAACCGAAGACCAGGTCGAGCCGCGTCGCCGTCCACTCGACCTCGCCGGTCTCGCGGTCGCGAAGCTCGAAGACCTCCTCGTCCTCGTCGACGGGCTCCCAGTCGCGGTCGAAGTCGAGCAGGTTGACGAAGAAGTCGTTCGTCAGCGTCTCCGGCTCGTCGGTGAACACGCCGTGATCGGAGCCGTCGTAGTTCGCGTCGAGGACGCGCATGCCGCCGACGAGCACCGTCATCTCGGGGACGGTCAGCTTCAGCAGCTCCGCCTTGTCGACCATCTCGTGTTCCGGCTCGGTAGGCAGGTCCTCGCCGAGGTAGTTGCGGAAGCCGTCCACTTCCGGCTCGAGCGCCTCGAAGGACTCCTCGTCCGTCTGCTCTTGCGTGGCGTCGACGCGGCCCGGCTCGAACGGGACGTCGACGTCGTGGCCGGCGGCCGCGGCGGCCTCCTCGACGGCGAGGTTACCGCCGAGGACGATGAGGTCGGCGAGCGACACCCGCGTGTCGTCGTCGCGGAGCTCGTTGAACTCGGCCTGAATCTCCTCGTAGGTCTCCAGCACGGACGCCAGCTCCTCGGGGTGGTTGACCTCCCAGCTCCGCTGGGGCTCGAGGCGGATGCGCGCGCCGTTCGCGCCGCCGCGCTTGTCGCTGTGGCGGAACGTGGACGCGGACGCCCACGCGGTCTTGACGCGCTCGGAGATCGAGAGGTCGAACTCGGCGATCAGCTCCTCGAGCTCGGCGATCTCCGCCTCGCCGACGACGTCGTAGTCGGCGTCCGGAAGGGGGTCCTGCCAGAGCATCGTCTCCTCGGGGACCTCGGGGCCGAGGAACCGCTCCGGCGGGCCCATGTCGCGGTGGATGAGCTTGTACCACGCCCGCGCGAACGACTCCTGGAACTCGTCGGGGTTGTCGCGGAACTCCTCTAACACCGCCCGGAAGTCGTCGTCGTGCTTCAGCGCCACGTCCGTCGTGAGCATCATCACGTCCTCCTTGTCCGTGGGGTCCTGCACGCCGGGGGCGGCGTCGTCGAGCTCGTCGTTCTTCGTGGTCCACTGCCACGCGCCGCCGGGGCCCTTCTCCGGCTCCCACTCGTAGCTGAGCAGGTTGTTGACGTAGCTCAGGTCCCACACGGTCGGCGTGGCGTTCCACGGCCCCTCGATCCCGCTGGTGATCGTGTCGGGACCCTTCCCCTCGCCGAACTCGTTGTCCCAGCCGAGCCCCTGCAGGTCGATCGGGGCGTCCTCGGGCTCCGGGCCGAGGTTGTCGCCGGAGTCGGCGCCGTGGACCTTCCCGAAGGTGTGGCCGCCGGCGATGAGCGCGACCGTCTCCTTGTCGTCCATCGCCATGTGGCTGAACGTGTCGCGGATGTTCGCCGCGGATCCCTCCAGATCGGGCTCGCCGTTCGGCCCCTCCGGGTTCACGTAGATGAGGCCCATGACGGTGTTCCCGAGCGCGTCGTCGAGGCGCTCGTCCTCGTCGAAGCGCTCCGTCGAGGTCGACTCCCACTCGTCTTCGGGGCCCCAGTCGACGGCGTCGTCGGGCTTGAAGTCGTCCTCGCGGCCGCCGGCGAAGCCAAACGTCTCGAAGCCCATCGACTCGAGGGCGACGTTGCCGGTCAGCACGATCAGGTCGGCCCACGAGAGCTTGCGGCCGTACTTCTGCTTGACGGGCCAGAGCAGGCGCCGCGCCTTGTCGAGGTTGACGTTGTCCGGCCAGCTGTTGAGCGGGGGGAGCCGCTGTCGCCCGCCGGAGGCGCCGCCGCGGCCGTCGTGGGTCCGGTACGTGCCGGCGCTGTGCCACGCCATCCGGATGAACAGCGGCCCGTAGGTCCCGTAGTCGGCCGGCCACCAGTCCTGCGACGTGGTCATTACCTCTTCGATGTCGGCTTTCACCGCATCGAGGTCGAGCTCCTCGAACGCCTCCGCGTAGTCGAACTCCTCGTCGAGCGGGCCGGGGTTTCCGGCGTGCTCGTCGAGGACGTCTAGGTCAAGCTGATTCGGCCACCAGTCGGTGTTGTCTCTTGGCATTATGGATGAGTTTCCGTGGTTAATTCGCTCGCAACCGTACCGAAAGCGCTCGTACGGGGGATCCGCCGGTCGAAGGCGAACGTGCCGAAAACCGGTACCGACGGCCTGCGGAGGGCCGGCACGCGGCGGTCGGCGACGCCCGCCACGGAAGCGGAGCAGTCACGCATTCGGCGTCGTCAATTCTTTATCCACCTCAAATAAAAAGCTGGCTACTGGCCGTCGTGGTATTTAGTAATTAGAAGGTATCTTTTGACTTCATAAATAAGAATTTGAAAAGATGAAACCACTGTCGAGGGTTGCGACGCACGCGTTCCGCCGGCGGTGTCACTCCGAACCGGCTCGCGGATCGAACTCCCCGCGTCGGAGCCCCGCTCTGACGGGGTCGTGTTCCGCGTCCGTCGGCGGCGGCGCGGTGACGAGCGTCGCCTCCAGTCGCTCCTCGTCGTCCGCCTTCACGCCGCGCGCGGTCCCGGCGGGCACGACGACGATATCGCCCGGCCCGACCCGGTGCTCCGTCTCGCCCTCCCGGACGACGCCGGAGCCGGAGCGAACGGTGATCGCCACGTCGCTGTCGGGCGCGTGGACCGGGATGAACTGCCCCGGATCGAAGTAGCCGCAGACGACTTTCATTCGGTCGCTGTTGAACACCTCGCTCGTCGCGAACCGCTCGTCGTCGTACCTCCGCTCGGCGTCGAAGCCGGTCGCCGGCACGTCACTCACCCCTCCGGACGGACGGCGCGCGGCTGTCTGTCCCGATACCGATCGACGGATCGGACGTAGTGTCGAACACGGGTGATCGGTCGGGAGCCCCGGGCGAGTGCGTGTCCCCGAACATATTCGGCTCAACACGGAATCGGGTCGGGTGCGACTCTCCGATCGCATGCCTACACTGGATGTCCGCGAGATTCCACCGGTGAACCGTCACGACACGATCCACGAGGAGTTCGACGGGATGGATCCGGGCGAGACGCTCACGATCGTCAACGACCACGAACCGAAGCCGCTGTACTACGAGATGGCGGCCGAGGTCCCCGCGTTCGACGAGGAGGCGTACGAAGTGCGACAGAAGGCGCCCGACGAGTTCGTCGCGGAGTTCCCGAAGACCGAGGAGTGAGCTCGTCGACGGGGGACGGCCTTCCGGAGACGCCGTTTCGGCCCCCGAACCGGACGCTACGCCTCGTCGATTTCGAAGAGCCGACGGATCGCTCGCGCCCGCTCCCGCTCTCGCTCTCGCTCCCCCGCCTCCTCGACCCGATCTGCTCGCTCCAGCGCCCGCTTCGGGGCGACCGTCACCCCGTCGACGATCGCGGACCCGAGCTCCCGAACGGTCTCGCGCTGCTCCTCGGTGAGGTCACCCCGCGCATCGAGCGCCGAGACGGCCTCCTCGACTTCGCGCCGTTCGATCTCGGCGATTCGGTGCCGGAGGCGTCTCCGGAGTCGCTCCGGATCGGGTGTCGATTCGACCCGCTCCGGGTCGGAGCGGGTCGCAGCCACCTCTGACCGCGGAACGGTCACGTCGGACCCGTCGGTGCTCATACCCCATCGTCGGCCGGCGCCCGGGTGCGTGTTCCCCCGAACGTATTCGGGAACAGACCGAGTGCGGAAGGCGCCGCTCCGTCGAACCCCGTGGCCGGCACGCACACTCAAGTCCCAGCCGCGAGACGGCCCGGCATGGACACCGAACGGTTCCTGTTCGTCTCCGCGGACGCCGCGCTGATCACCGACCTCGCCTGGCAGGTCCACAGCGAGGGTCACGACGTGAAGTACTACATCGAAGCCGAGGGCGATCGGGAGATCGGCGACGGCTTCGTCCCCAAAACCGACGACTGGCGCGCGGAGGTCGACTGGGCCGACGTGATCATCTTCGACGACATCTGGGTCGGATCAGATATCGGGACGGGCGAGCTCGCGCAGGAGCTCCGCGAGCGAGGGAAGGCCGTCGTCGGCGGCACGCCGAACACCGACCACCTCGAGGAGGATCGGGGATACGCGATGGAGGTCCTCGAAGAGCACGGCGTCAACACGGTCGAACACCACATCTTCCACGAGTTCGACGCCGGGATCCAACACGTACAGGAGCACCCCGCCCCGTACGTCATCAAACCCCTCGGGGAGGTCCAGAACGTCAAGCGGCTCCTCTACGTCGGCAACGAGGACGACGGCAGCGACGTAGTCGACGTGCTGAAAGCGTACAAGAAGGCGTGGGGACACCGCATGAAGGGGTTCCAACTCCAGCGGAAGGTGGAGGGGGTCGAAGTCGCCATCTGCGGCTTCTTCAACGGAAACGAGTTTATTGACCGGGTCAATTTCAACTTTGAGCATAAGAAGCTGTTTCCCGGAAACATCGGCCCGTCGACGGGTGAGATGGGAACGTCGATGTTCTGGGCCGGGCAGAACAAGCTGTTCAACGAGACGTTCGGGAAGATCGAAGGATGGCTCGCCGACGAGGGGTACGTCGGGAGCATCGACATCAACTGCATCGTCAACGAGAACGGGATCTACCCGCTGGAGTTCACGCCGCGGTTCGGCTATCCGACGATCGCCTTACAGGAGGAGTCGATCGAGTCGTCGACCGGCCGGTTCTTCGCCGATCTCGCCCACGGCAACGAGCCCGAGGTCGAGGTACACAACGGCTATCAGATCGCGGTTCGGGTCGTCCTCCCGCCGTTCCCGTTCGACGACGAGAAGACGTACGACGAGAACTCCCGGAACGCGGCCGTGGTGTTCGAGACGGACAGCCGCGAGGGGATCCACATCGAGGACGCGAAGAAGGTCGACGGGCAGTGGCGCGTCGCGGGCGACAACGGGATGCCCGTCGTCGTGACCGGGAAGGGCGAGACGATGCAGGCCGCGCGCGAGCAGGCGTACGACCGGATCGACGACATCGTCATGCCGAACCTGTACTACCGCGACGACATCGGCGAACGATGGGTCAACGGTGACGGCGACCGACTCCAGGCGTGGGGGTATCTCGGCCCGCAGACGGAGTGACGGCGTCCGCTCCGGCTCAACGCGCCGATGGCCGACGCTTCCCGATCGACGCGGGGCGCTCCACGACCTTTTAACGATCGGGGGCCACTACTCGCGGTATGGCGAAGTACTCGACGGGCGGTGGCGGCGGCGGAGACGACGGCGACGCCTGCGAGCTGTGCGGGCGCGAGACCACAGATCTCAAGCGGGCAACGGTCGCCGGAGCGAAGCTCCTCGTCTGCGCCGACTGCCGGCCCCACGACGACGCCGGCAACGCGCCCAGCGGTCACGGCGGAAGCGGCGGATCGGGCGGGGGCCGGGGTGGAAGCTCCGGCGGGAGCCCCGGCGGCGCAAGCGCCGAGTCGGGCGGCTCGGAGAGTCGGAAGAAGGAGCTCGCCCGCAAGCAGGCGAAGATGTACGACTCCGCGACCGGCGACTCCAAGCACTGGGAGGAGGGCGGGACCAACTACGAGTCCGACCGGCTCCCGTACCTCGTCTCCGGCTACGGCGACGACGTGGCCGCGGCGCGACAGGACGCCGGACTCACCGTCGAGGAGCTGGCCGAAGAGCTCGACGTCGACGAGGACGACCTGTTCGCGGTCGAAGACGGACGGGCCGCGACCGCCGGCGTCGGCGGCTCCGTCGTCCGCGCGCTCGAAGAGCGTCTCGGCGTCGAGATCGTCGACGAGTAACGCTGCGAACAGGGTCGGCGGCGGCTCCTCGCTTCGACCGCGAGCCGAAACGACCAATTCCGCGGCGGGAGACCAGGGAGTGATGAAGGCGATCAAGGACAGCGTCCACGGTCACGTCCGGCTCGGCGACCTCGCGACCGAGCTGGTCGACACGCCCGCCTTCCAGCGGCTGCGTCACATCAAACAGCTGTCCACCGTCCGGCTGGTGTATCCCTCCGCGAACCACACCCGCTTCGAGCACTCGCTCGGCGTCTACCACCTCGCGCGCGGCGCGGTAGACGGGCTCGGTCTCGACGCGGACACCGCCGCCCACGTCCGCGCGGCGGCACTCCTTCACGACATCGGACACGGCCCGTACGGCCACCAGACCGAGGGCGTCATCCGGCGCGCGACGGGGCGCGATCACGACGACATCGCGTGGCTCCTGACCGACGCCGACCGCGAGGTGTGTCAGGTCCTCGAGCGCAACGGGCTAGACCCGGACCGCGTCGCCTCGCTGATCGCGGGCGAGGGCAGGCTCGGCGACCTCGTCTCCGGCGAGCTCGACGTGGACCGGATGGATTACCTGGTGCGCGACGCCCACCACACCGGCGTCCCGTAC
>NZ_NHOA01000085.1 GCF_002727125.1 Halorubrum persicum | reverse complement strand
GAGGACGGAACGGTCCTCGGGGTCGACCTCGGTATCGAAGACCTCGCCGTCACCAGCACCGCCCAGTTCATCAGTGGGCGGGAGTTGACCCACAACCTCCGCGAGTTCGAGAAGGTGCGTGCCGGACTCCAACAGACCGGAACGCGAAGCGCACACCGAACGCTCGAACAATCAAGTGGCCGGGAACTCCGATACGTCCGCGACGTGCTTCACCGGGTGTCGAACGAGATCGTGGACGAAGCACTCCGATACGAGTGCGACATGATCGTGTTCGAGGACTTGACCGACATCCGCGACCGCACAGGCGCGTCGTGGGGGCACAAGTGGGCGTTCCGTACGCTGTACGAGCAAGTGGAGTACAAAGCCGAAGCCGTCAGTATCTCGGTGAAGCAAGTGGGGTCGGCCTACACGTCACAGCGGTGCGCCGAGTGCGGGTTCACAGCAGAGGAGAATCGCACAACTCGCAGCGACTTCCGGTGTGTGAAGTGCGGAGCAGAGGCGAACGCAGACTACAACGCGGCGAAGAACATCGGGATGCGGTACGTCCGTCGAGGCCAACAGTCGTCTCGGCGGACGGGCGACAGTCAGCTCGCCCTGAAGTCTGGAACGGTGACGCCGAGTGGCGGATTCACCGCCCACCCGGACGGGTTTGAGGCCGAGCTCACGGACAAGCCACTCCCTCAACGAGCGAAGTCAGTAGACTGAGCGAAGTAGGGTGGGGTAGTTGACTTAGCTACC
Source organism: Halorubrum persicum (assembly GCF_002727125.1). Taxonomy (GTDB): domain Archaea; phylum Halobacteriota; class Halobacteria; order Halobacteriales; family Haloferacaceae; genus Halorubrum; species Halorubrum persicum. The sequence continues at coordinate 4,731 of NZ_NHOA01000085.1, read as the reverse complement.
ACAAAACGCATATCGTTCACTGGCGTCTCACCAGCGGCCTAGTCACGTATCTCTACCGGGAGTGACACTACTCCGTGGTGAACTCACCTCCACAACCCACGTCTACATCCGTCACCGGTTCCCGCCCCACTGGCCGCCATCGACAGCCAGTCCACTCATCGTCGATCCGCCACCACCCCGGTCCGTCGTCGCGTTCGACGAACCGGATCCGACGCCGTGGCGACCCCGTTGGAACGAAGCTGATACTGACCGCATCAGTGTCAGCAGTCGGCCCTTGACCAGAGTCTGCTTCGGTCGCAGCGTCCGCTTTGCCGTCATTAGCCAACGAAGCCTCGGCATCCCCCTCACCGGGAGCATCCGACGTCGACTCCACAGATCCGGCTGCGTCCGCACCCACGTCCGGCTCGTGGCGACGATATTTCTCACTGGCTGGCATCCTCTCGTCGTCACCGAACAGCCGTTCTGCCTCGTCACTACTAATCCGCGGTCCCTCGTAGTACTCCTTGTAGTGGGCGTTCCACGCGTTCCGGTGTTCGATCGGGAGCTGCCGGTGCCACTGCCGGTAAGGCGGCGCGTCCACCTTGTGGATATGGACGTGACAACTCTGACACAGCGGGATCACGTTGGCGACGCGATCGTCGGTGTCATCGCCGTTGACGTGGTGAAGTGAGAGCACGTCCTGCCGCCGCTCTCCTTGGGTAGTGTTCAGCCAGCTTTCAGGTGACCGCCCACAGACAAGACACGCACCACCCCACGCGTCGCGGACGGCCTGTCGAAACTCGTCGTCGCTCATGCTGTCCGTTCCTCCTCGATATCCGACGCTGACTGAGCACCTGCTCGTCGGTGGCCGACTGTCGACCACTGCTCGTGTTCTTTCACCTGGAGGGCCGCTTGATTCGATACAACTGACCTTCTCGTACGTGTGACCGCTCGCCACGCTGATTGTGTTGGCGGCGACGCGAGCAGAGCCACACGCAGAGCTCTCGATGGTTGTTTCATCGTTGTACGAGAGGGCACTGGGCATCACTCTCACCCAACTCCCTCGCACCCAATTCGAGGGATACAAACGGATCCAACAGCGGACCGCATCCCACTCGACTTGACAAGAACCACCCAACAGTATACGCCGATTCGAACGCTGTTCCCGATTTTTAGTTGTGACGCTCTTATGTAGAACTACGGAAAGTCCCCATAACAAGGCAGTCGATGGTGATATCGACGGATGCGCCTGTGAGATTCAGCGATCTGACGACACCGAATGTACGAGCGGCCTGTTCCAAGCCTTGCTTGGACAGGCCGCGAAACTTCCGCAGCCACGGTTGAACAAGCGAAAACAGGCATTCTGCCTGATTGATGTGGACTCCGTCAGGCGATACGTACCTCTCTTTGTGGACGACCGTTCGGTGATCCCGATCCATCTCGCGGTACGCTTGGAGTCCATCTGTCCAGACCTCTCCCAGCCGCTGGGAGAGGTCTTCAGCCTCCTGAATCACTGGCTCAAGATCGCCTTCGTAGTCGATCCCGCGCTGTCCGCGAATCACACGAAGTGAGTCGCGGCACGCCGCGACGAGCGTCAGCTGGTCACCGTGACGCCCTCGCAGCGTGATCGACCAGTCTGCGACGAGCCGCCGCGAGAACGGCTGTTTCGCGGCGGCTCTTGGCCTTTATACCCAGAACAGACCTTGCCAGATTCGTCGACCTGCGTCGGTCCATTGATGGTCTGATTAAGCAGCTCCCAGCTGACGGGGAAGCCGCGCTGAACCGCGGCTTCCGCCTCCCGAATCGCCGTGTGGATAGTTTTGTAAGCGCGACCAAGCAGCGGCGCAATCTGGTTGATGCTCAGCAGTGTATCTGCGTAGAGGGTGAAAGCGAGAAGCACCTCTCCTGCGGTGAGGTGCTTCTCGTGAAATGGCGTTCCATGGGTGTATACTGGCTTAAATTCGCAATTACGACACCGAACTCGGTCGTGTTTCTCCCACGTCATAATGCTCTGGTGACCGCAGCGAGGACAGGATGTATTCTCCCAGAACTGCTTGAGCCGCCGCTCGATGCGGGCATCGAGCGGCTCAGTGTTGATCTCGATGACTCCTAGCTCGATCAACTGCCGAAACATCCCGCCGAACGCTGGCTGAGCAGAAGACATATCGCCAGATTAGAACTGTCTTAGTGTAATTATGCGGGCTTTCCGCGTTTCTACATAAGAGCGCCGTTTCAAGCCGTGTGACGTCATCAAGCGCGTCGAAGTCGCCGTCGAATGAGTACAGGTACTCGATGCCTTCTCGCTCCATGTACGCGGTGATAGTTGCGTCTCCGAATGCGAGCTCCCGTGGGATCCCCGCGTCTTCAGGTGCGGGAGGAGGTCAAGCGTGTTCCGTAATATCTCCGAGATCGAACAGTCGTACGTCATCGCGCTCGGACACAGCTTCTTGAACGGACTGTGTCGCACCATTCCGGGTGAATAAGGCGTACTCAGTATCCCTCTCATCGCCGTCCGGCATCCAGCGTATCTCGGCGGCATGGTCTTCGAGCGAGGAGAGTGCTTTGTAGTCAAGCGGTGCGTTCGTGAACTTGCATTCTCCTACGAACATTGTCCCATCCGTGGTGAATCCGACGACGTCAACTTCGTGTTCCTTGTACCACCAGCGACCGATATCGAGGAACGTCTCTGCGGGGTAGAGCCCCGGGAGCGCGTCTTGACAAAGTCTCTCGAATTCGTGACTCACGAAATCGGGCAGTTCCGGCTCAATAACCGCGTCGTAGGCATTCTCTCCGAGCCGTTCGTATCGATCTTCCTTGCCGTAGACGAAACGGAACCAGAATCGGAACAGAGGATCGAGGATTCGATAGCGTCCCCGGCGTGACTTCGCCTTCTCTTCGGTGATTGGGACCTCTCGCTCGATGAGCCGCAGACGCTCCAACTTCTGTGTGTACGTCGATATCTGTTTCCCAGCGATTCCTATCGCTTGAGCGATCTCGTTCGACGTTGTCTTTCCCGCGGCGATGGCGGTGAGGATCGCAAAGTATCGGTTCGGGTCCGTGAGTTCGGTGCGGAGCACGTACTCCGGTTCGTTATGGAGATATCCTTTCTGGGTGAGCAGTTCCTCGGTGAGAACCGTTCCGAGGTCCTGTCCGAGATCGACGCCATCGAGATAGTACGGAACGCCGCCGAAGATTCCCCACGTGAAAATCCGCTCTTCGGGCGAACACTCGTCCGGAACGAACTCCTGTGCAGCGGCAAAATCGAGGGGCCGGAGGTCAAGTCGTTCGGTGAATCGTCCGTACAAGGGACTGTTCCCGAGAAGCATCGCTTCTTCCATCATACTGATCGACGATCCGACCAGAATGAGTGTTCCCGAGGTGTTCTGGAGCCGCTGGTCCCACAGTCGCTGAATGACTGAGGGGAGGCTCTTGTCGGCGTCGATGAGGTAGGGGAACTCGTCAAGTACCACAATTCCGTCCTGATTCCCCAGATATCCGAGCAACGCTTCCCAGTTCTGTTTGATCTGCGTGATGCCGGGAAAGTTTTCAGAGGCGACATCGACGAACTCGTCAAGCTGTATCTGGGAGGTGGTCTCCGTGGCCTGATAGACGACTGCGTCGTCACGATCAGAGAGCGAGCGCTGGACGAGCTGTGTCTTCCCGAGGCGTCGCCGACCGAAAACCACGACCATTTCTGCGTCGTCAGATTCGTAGCATCCGCGTAGCCGAGAGAGTTCGTCGTCCCGATTCACGAAGTGGTCCATACACCTGCTCCACCGTGACGGAGAATAATACTTCCGAATAGCCTATTTTGAGATAGGCTAATTCAAAATTGTCTATTGGAGTTCTGTCGCATCTCTTGAGTTGCGCAGATCAGGTGACAAAGCGTATGACGAACTAATTTACCGCTATGTTCAGTCGGTTCGCACGGCTTGGCATCATCCTCTTTGAGAAAGGGGGCCAGAGCAAGCATTCGACGAACTCGTGATCAATCTCCGTTCGATCCACCGGCTAACGATACAACGGCTGCCGCGCCGTAGTTCACAGATCACCCCGGCGCGGTAGCTCACGGACAGCCCTCGGCAGAAACTCACAGACGGCGCCCCGCGTTGACATCCTCCCCGCTCTGAACAGTAGTTGCCGAATCAGATTCTGCTACGTGTTGAGCGAGTCGTTGAGATCGTAGACCTCGATACTGTGGCGAATTGGGCTGTAATCGATTCTCTGAGAGAGCGAGGGAGCGCCGCGCCAGCGGCGCTCCCGAGCGATGCCTCTCTCCAACAGGGCGCACTCACCGGTCATCCCGGTCGGACTCGAATGTCTATTCAGCCGTAGTCGGTTGAGAGAACGAATCTACAGAAGATTCGTGTTGAGATCAGTGGTGTCTCTGGAACGGTTCCAGTTGAGGCTAAAACGTTGGCTAACACCCACAGATTGTACAACGAGACCGCGAATAGAAAGTAGAACAGTCGCACCGAGAACGTCGACAACGACGTTCTCGGGAGGAAATCGCCGAGCTGGCGATATGACGTTTCGATCCCCCAGCGGCGGCGGAACGCTGCCGCGTATGCGCTCGCTGTCGATGAATCTACGTCCAAACTCGTCACGAACCAGACGTGCTCGTCTTCGCTTGTGCGGTGTGGAACCGCGAAGACTGTGACATCGACCGATGCTGTTGGGTTGCGCTTTCGCTGCATCGTGTACTCGTCAGCAACCGTCTCAACGCCGGCGCTGAGACGGTTGCTGACGAGT
>NZ_NHOA01000097.1 GCF_002727125.1 Halorubrum persicum | reverse complement strand
GGGGAGAGCATCGCAATCCCTCGGTGTACGGTCAGGAGTACCGCAAACACCTCGATGAGGACTGCTTTCTGGAGGGACATCCATCCGGATTCAGCGCTTGTTTTAAGTAAATCTCACGGTAGATAAGTTCCCTGTACTGACCACAGGCAGTTAGAATGTGTCACTTCCGAAGGGTTTCAACAGAGACGGCGGTTTATAAGTCGATAGTCGCGGCGACCTCGCGAAACTCGGGATCGTACAGGTCGAGCGCGTGGACGCGCCAGCGGATCGGTTCGAACTCGGCGGCGACGAGGTCGGCGACGACACCCGACTGCGGATTGCCACCGCGAGCCACGGTAACGTGTGTCTCGTAGTCGTCGCCCTCGATCCCCTCGACCGCGCCGTAGGCGGCGCAGAGGCGGCGGTGGATCCGAACGAGCGCGTCGCTCTCGACGGCCAGATAGATCACCGGACCGGACCCCGACGCGGGCGCGTCGAAGACGCCGATCCCGGTCACGGCGACGGGGAAGGGATCGGTGCCCGCGAGGAGCGGGGCGAGATCTGCTCGCAGGGCGTCGAGGGCGTCTGGTCTGGGCGGAGAGGGGTTGCGGCTGGTGGGATCGGCCGAGGCGGCGGTCGAGGCGTCGGCGTTCGCGACGCGGTCGGGTACGTCATCGACGCCGAACCGCTTGCAGACGAGCGTGTGCCGCTCGCGCACCCGATCGAACCCCGAGAGTTTCGACTGGAGATCCGTCGTGATTCGGTCGATCGCGGGCGGGAGCGGAACGTTCAGGCTGAACACGCCTCAGATCCGATCGGTGAGCCGTAAGGCGATCAGCACGACGATCGCGATCGCGAGGAGCGTCGGGATGGCGTCCAACAGCGCGAACGTCAGATCGAGTACCGTGTCAACGATCTCCAAGAGAAGCCACGCGATCGCGAGCACGAGGATCACCTTCAGGAGATCGTCGACATCGACGTCGCCGCGGGCCACGTCTGGTCGGTCCATACCGGAGGCGACGACCGGGAGCGGGAAAAAGACCACCGAGGACGCGCCATCGTTGCGCGATCGCGTGCTTAAAAACGGCTCCGCGCCGAACGAGGGGTATGAGCCTCATCGCGTTCGACTTCGACGGCACGCTCTCTGACTCCGAGATGACGGTCCTCCTCGCGCGGCGCGCGGGCGCCGCCGACGAGGTGGCCGAGATCACGGAGCGGGCGATGAACGACGAACTCAGCTACGCAGAGAGCCTCTATCAGCGCGCGGAACTGCTCAGCGGGCTCGACGAAGAGCTGGTCGACGCCGCGTTCGACGAGGTCGCGCTCCGCCCGGGCGCCGGGGCGCTCATCGAGCGGCTGCAGGCCGAGGGGCACCACGTCGCCGTGCTCACGGGCGGGTTCGAGCGGGGGGTCGAGCGCGCGCTCGCGAAACAGGGCGTCGAGGCCGACACGATCGTCGCGAACCGCCTCCCGATGGAGGGCGGGAAGCTCACCGGGGCGGCCGAGGGGCCGCTCATCGAGGGGACGAAAGACGATGCGCTCGCGGCGCTGGCCGACGAGCTCGGGGTGCCGATGGCCGAGACGGTCGCAGTCGGCGACGGCGCGAACGACCTCCCGATGCTGGAGGTCGCGGGGGTCGCGATCGGGTTCGTCCCCAAGGACGCAGTCAGACCGGTGTGCGACGCCGTCGTCGCCTCGATGTTCCGGCTCGGGAAGGTGTTCGAGGGGTACGACGTGCTCCCCGCAGAGTAGGCGACGGACAGCTGGACACCGGGCCGAGCCGTGTCGGAGCCGGGCGAGACGATCGGGAGCCGGTCGACGTGGATGGTCGACGCTGTGATCGGTCGCCGTGGATCCGGTCGCGATAATTTGGCCGGTCCCTTCATGCCGTCAGAGTCGAATCCACCGGGTATGGCCGTCTTCGATCGGGTGGGTCGATGATCCCCACGCCGACGTACCTGCAGTTCCATCTTGTCTTCAGTCTCCCGGTGCTGGCGGCGCTGTGGCACCTCGCGCCGCGGTACGACGAGCGGCGTCGACAACGCGCGGCCGCGGGGATCGCGATCCTCGTCGCGATCGCGTACGCGTACACCACCCCGTGGATCGCGTACATGATCCGGCGGGGCGCGTGGTCGTACGCCGACGGCGCGGTGGTCGTCCGTGCCCTGTCGATCCCGCTCGGCGAGTACCTCTACTTCGCGATCCAGACGCTCGTCGTCGCGTTCGCGCTCCACCGCCTCGGGTTCGACCCGACGTTCCGGGAGGGCGACTTCGCCTACGCCCCGCGGATCGCGGGGGTCGCGGTCGGGGTCGCGATGGTGCCGGTCGGGCTCTGGCTCTGCTTCCGCGACCCGTCGCTCCTCTACCTCGGCGGCCTGATCGCGTGGGTCGGCCCGGTGCTCGCGCTCCAGTGGGCGGTCGGTGGAGGGTATCTCGCCCGCACGCCACGAACGTGGCTCACCGCGACCCTGCTGCCGGCGGCGTACTTCTGGGTCGTCGACCGGATCGCGATCGAGATGGGTACCTGGCGCATCGCGCCGGAGTTCACCACCGGCGTCGCCGTCCTCGGCCTCCCGATCGAGGAGATGGCCTTCTTCGTTTCGGCCGGCGTGATGGCCGTCAACGGCCTCGTGCTGTTCGAGTGGGTCGCCGACTGGAACGACCGCCGGAGCGTGATACCGGCGTCGGTTGAGAAGCCGACCGGCCCGGCCCCGAGCGATCCGACGGCCCCCGATCCGGACGCGACCGATGACTGAGGACCACGCCGCCGACGACCGGGCGAGAGCCGAGTCGCGAGCGGACCGGCTCTTCGCGCTGTACCCGGCGGCGGCGCTCGCCGCGCTGGTGCCGATCGGCGCCGTGACCCCCCTGTTTCCGGTCGAGCTCGGCGTCGCGACGTTCGCGCTCGGGACGCTCGCGGTCGGGATGGCCCACGGGGCGGTCGACCACCTCGTGCCGCTGCGGGCGGCGCCGGGAGTGTCGCTCCGACGGTCGATCGCGGTCGTCTCGGTCGCCTACGCGGTCCTCGGCGGGGCGGTCGTCGCCGCGTTCTTCGTCGCCCCGGTCGCCGCGTTCGCCGGGTTCGTCGCGCTCACGTGGCTCCACTGGGGGCAGGGGGACGTGGCCGCGCTCGCCGTCGCGGGGGTCGAACACCTCCCCACGTCGGCCGAGCGCTGGCTGGCGCTCGTCGTCCGCGGGGGGCTCCCGATGGGCGTGCCCCTCCTCTCCCACCCGGACGAGTACCGGCTCGTCGCGGAGTGGGTCGTGGGGCTGTTCCTCGTCGAACCGGGCGCGGCGGCCGCCGCGGTCGAGCCCCTCCTCGTTCCGGCGGCGCGGCTGGCGGTCGGCGGCGTCGTGCTCGCGGCGACGCTCTCGTCGGTCGGGCTGGGGTACGCCCGGGTCCGCGGGGGCGCTTCGCGACGCGGGTGGCTCCGAGACGTCGGCGAGGTCGCGGTGTTGTGGGCGTGGTTCCTGCTCGCGGCCCCGGTGTTCGCGATCGGGGTGTACTTCGCGCTGTGGCACGCGCTCCGGCACATCGGGCGGCTCGTCCTCGTCGATCCGGAGGCGGCGACCGCGCTCGAGGGAGGCGACGGTCGGCGGTCCCTCGCGCGGTTCGCTCGGGACGCGGCCCCGCTCACGCTCGGCGGGTTCGCCGCGCTCGTCGGGGTGGGGTTGGCGGTCCCCGCCGGCGTCGCCGCGCCGGGCGATCTGCTCGCGGCGTCGCTCGTCGGGATCGCGGCGCTGACGCTCCCGCACGTCGTCGTCACCGCGTGGCTCGACCGGCAACAGGGGGTCTGGCGGCCGGGCGCGGCGTGAGCGGAGAGGGGTAAGCAGGGTGGACGCGAGAGGGGTGCGGCGTCAGCTCCACCCCGACGTTCCGGGCGCGCCCGCGTCGTCCTCGAGCTCGCGGACGAGCCGCTCGCGTTCGTCCGGGTCGAGCCCGACGGGGTCGCCGTCGCCCGCGGCCTGCTCGGTCCACGCGCGGATCGCTCGGCCCGCCCACGAGTCGGCGTCGCGGGCGCGAGTTCGGGCCTCCGCCATCCGGTCGCGACTGACGGCCAACGAGCCGGGGCTGGAGCCGACCGCGGCCCCGACGAACCGGGCGCGGTCGGCGGCCGTGAGCCGGTCCGCCCGGAGCCGGTCGATCACGCCGTCGAGCGCGCCGGGGTCGGGGTACGCGAAGACGGTTGCGCCGGCAGCGCGGGGGCCGAACGGGAGCGGCGGGGTGTCGTCGGGGACCGCGTCGTCGAAGAGGCGGTCGCCGCCGCCGGCGCCCTCGACCCGCTCGCACTCGGTCTCGGCGTCGAGTTCGAGGTTGTGGGCGGGGTACGTCGCGCAGGTCCGCGGGTAGCGCTCTCCGCCGTGGATCCGACACTGGAGCGTGGTCGGGTCGAGGAAGACGCAGGCGTCGAGCCAGCGGTGCTCGTCGGTCCCGATCGGCGCGACCGGTTTGGGGGGTTTCCGCAGCCCGACCGCGAACACGGGACGGTCGCCGGCGGACGCGACGTCGACGCCGTCGATCCGGACCGCGTCGTCGCCCTCGGCGGGCTCGAACAGGCGGGGGACCAACGCGTCGCCGAGGCCGTCGTCGAGGAACCCGGCGATCTCGTCGCGGGTGAGCGGCACGAGGTCGTAGGCGTCGTCGAGCGGCGGACGGCTCCCCGTCCGATCGGAGCCGGCCGCGTCGGGCGCGAGCGGTCGCCAGTCGACGCAGCAGCCGGCGCACCCCTCGCAGCGGAGTTCCATCGTGATCGTGTGTGCGAACGGCTCGCACGCTTAAAAGGGATCGCCGGATGCGGAGGGAATCAGACGGAACGGAGAGCGGTGTGAAACCAGACGAAACGGAGAGCGGATCGGAATCAGGCGATTCAGGGAGCGACGCCGACGGTCAGAAGCGTCCCCCACGTCCGGTATCGGTCCACCATCGCCTCGCGGGAGTCCCAGTCGTCGGTGGGGAACGCCGCGGCGTCAGGGATCTCGATCTCGCGGTCGGGGATCGCGTCCTGCTCGGCGACGTGCAGGCCAGCCTCCCGGAACGCGTCGCGGTACTCCCCGCGGCTCCACAGCGTCATGTCGACCGCGATGTTGTCCTGCCACGCGTGGGTCTGCTCGCTCTCCGCGAAGTAGTTGACCGCGCAGTAGAAGGTGCCGCCGGGCTTCAGCACGCGCCGGATCTCGCGGAGGGTGTTGTGCGGATCGGCAGCGTAGTAGAACGCCTCCATCGAGAAGACGTGGTCGAGCGAGTCGTCGGCGAAGGGGAGCGCGTCGAAGTCGCCGACGAGGAAGCCGACCGCGTCGTCGTCGGTGTAGCTCCGTGCGTTGCGCGCCATCTCCGGCGCGCCGTCGAGGCCGTACGCCCGCCCGATCCCCCGCTCGCGGAGTGCCCGGAGCGCGTATCCCGAGCCGGTCCCCAGATCGAGGACGGCGTCGCCGTCCTCGACGGGCATCCGCGCGAGGACGTGCTTGGCGGTGTGCCAGTGTCGGTCCTCCATGCCGCGGTCTTTCCCCGCCGCCGCCCACTCGTCGAACTCCTCGCGAACGCTCATACGCTGGCGAACGGGCGGGGATGTGAAAAGCGTCGCCGTTTTATCACCCGGTACCGCTTGAGGGAGTATGAAACGGCCGCGGAGCCTCCGTCGACCGAAGTTCCGGATCGCGGACTCCGCACAGCAGGCGGTCGGCGGGTTTCTGCTCGCGGGGCCGTTCGTCGTCACCGCGGAGGTGTGGGAGCTGGCCGCGGGGATGAGTTGGCTGCAGGCGGCGCTGACCGCCGCCGTCGTCGGGCTGATCGGTTACGCGGCGCTCTATCGGGCCGACACCGACCGCGACCCGGACGACGAGCGGGAAGTCGCCGGGATCCCCGTTCGGTTCGTCTCGCTGATGATCGTCGCGTTCGGCTCCGTCGGAGTCCTCGCGCTGCTATTCGACGCGCCCGCGACCTTCCTCGTCGATCAGGGCGTGGTCGGCGTCGAGCTCTGGGCGACGACGTCCAAGGCGATCACGGTCGGAGCGGTGTTCAGCGTGGTCGGCGCCGCGACCGCCGACAGCGTGTTCTGAGGCGGGGCGAGGCCGGCGTTGATGCACTCGGCGGTCAGACGACCAGCGAGACGACCGCGAAGAGGATGAGCACGCCGGCGACGTCACAGAGGTTGGTGACGACGGGGATCGTCGTGTCGTCGGGATTGAGGCCGACGCGGTACGAGATCTCGACCGCGGCGACGCTCGCGACGACGACGAGAACGGCGAGGAGCATCCCCGAGACGAGCGAGACCAGCAGCACGCGCCCGAGGCCGAGGGTCCCGCCGAGCGCGACGCCGATCCCCCACGCGGCGACGCCGACCACACCGAAGACGGTGCCCGCGAGCGCGAACACGGCGCCGACGTTGGCACGGAGGTCCGGGTTCGACGGGTGGAGCTCGTACGTCCCGAGGTAGAGTTGGGTGGTGAGCCGCGAGCAGGTGATCGACGCGAGGTTGCCCGCGGTCCCGATCTGGACCGGGACCAACACGAGGAGCGCGGGGTTCCGCACGAGCGTCTCCTCGTACGTTTCGAGGATCGTGCCCGAGGCGAGCTGGAGCACCGACAGCGCCGCCAGCAGCGGGATCATCGTCCTGACGATCCGGCGGATCGACCACTCGTCGGCGTACGTGCGGTCGGAGCCCGCACCGGTGTCGTCCGAACTCACGGTGCCACCTCCACGGCGTTCAGACGATAGCCACCCGCGACGCTCATACGACGGCCCCCACGACGTAGATCCCGACGAGGAGGAAGAAGATCCCGAACACGTCGCCGAGGGTGGTGACCACCGGGCCGATCACGTTGTCGGGGTCGAGCCCGCGCCGGTAGCCGACGAAGATGACGGCGATGAGCGCCGAGATCATGAGCACCGCGGAGAGGAATCCGGCGACGACCATGATCCCGACCAGTTCGAGGAGGTTCCCGGCGTTCCCGAAGAGCCGCAGCCAGAGGAACGTGATCACCGCGATGAACACGGAGACGGTCATCCCGTTGATGAACGAGGCGATGATCGCGTTGGTGAGCCGGCGGTCCAGCCGGAAGCGCGGCTCGATGAGCCCCTGGTGGAGCCCGGTCGAGAGCCGCGCACCGAGCGAGCCGTAGACCCCGCCACGGGTGGCGAGGAACGCCGGGAGCAACAGGAGGAGCCCGGGGACCTCCGAGATGCCGGCCCGCATCGTCTCCGATCCGAGGATCGTCCCGGAGAACAACCCCGCGACGAGGCTGACGAGGATCACCGGGAGCGCCTGCCGGTAGACGTCGCGGGCGGTGTCGTGACCGGGCATCGAGAGTGTACACGACGCCGACGGTGAAAAAACCGGACGGGAACGGGTGGACGGGAAAGCGAGCGACGAGGAGCGTCGTCGGGGACACCGACCATCGTGGCCCGCATCGTTAAGTCGGTCGGGGGGGTTTCAGATCCCATGGACTACTCGCTCGCCATCGAGAACGGGCCGGAAACGATCCCCGGTGGAACCGGGCTTCTGCTCGTTCACCCGAGCATCGGCGAGACGGACCGGATCGACACCGATTTTCTGAAAACTGACACGGACGCCTTCCTCGTCGTCTCCACGCGGACGACCGCGCGCGAAGTCGAGCAGAAGTTGGAGTACTACGACGTCGACGAGACGAAAGCGACCATCCTCGACACGCTCTCCGTCGAGCGCGGGTACTCCCGGCGCACCTCCGACGACGTGTACTACGTCTCCGCGCCGGACGACCTCGACGGCGTCGTCGACCGGGTAGAGCGGTTCCTCACCGAGCACGAGGGGAAGCGTCGCGTCTCCGTGGACTCGCTTACCGAAATGGCGTACTACGCCGACGACGACGCGGTGTACGAGGCCGCCGCGGACATCCTCGAGCTCCTCGATCAACACGACGCTGTCGGCATCTTCCACCTCTCGGAGGAGGTCCACGAGGTCGCGACGCTGGACCGGTTCCGGGAGCTGTTCGAGGGGGTCATCGAACTCGACAGCGAGGGGAACGTGACCGCCGACGTGAACTGACGCCGAGGGGCGATTTTAAACGGAACAGATCGTTTCGTCGAGACGGTCGGTCGCCTCCGCTACTCCGCGGCCTCGACCATCGACGCCACCGTCTTCTCCGCCCACGCCACCGCGTAGGGGGCGCCGCGGTCCCGGTACGCCGCGGTGTCGAGCGCCGCGAACGGCGCGGGCAGATCGAGGCCGTGGCGGACCGCCGAACAGGCGTACTCGGTCGCGCTCGCGAACTCCGTCTCCCCCCGAGCGACCTCGCCCGCGAGCTCGCCGAGGCGCCCTTCGAGGCTGTCGCCGGCGTCGATCCACGCGTCGAACAGCCGTGGGTGGGTCCCCTCCCACGACGCGAAGGTGTCGCGGGTGTACAGCCCGACCCACGCGTCGAACAGCGCGGTCGCGATCTGAAAGACGTCGCTCGGGCCCAACCCGGTCGTCGAAGCGCCCGTATCCGGGTCCGGGCGTCGGATCGCGGCGTCGAGGTCGGAGTAGCGCTCGCCGAAGAACGGGAGGAAGCTCTCGGGGAGAGTAGCGTCCGGCACCGCCTCGGGCAGCGATCCCGATGCCGGCTCGACGCCGATCTGGACCAGCCGGTCGGCGATCAGGAACGCGAGGAAGTCGTCCGGCGTCCCCTCGGCTCGGTGCTTGACGAGCACGGCCGGCGGGTCGGTTTGGGTCGTTCGAACGACGGTTCCGTCTCCCGGGAGCCCGACCGTGAACGTCGGGCCGGCGTACTTACGGAGCAGGTCGGGCGTCTCGTTCGGGAGCCAGTCGACCGGAAACGACGCGGGCGAGAGCCCGTCGACGAACAGCCCGAGGTCCTCCGCCGAGGCCGGGGGGAGCGTCTCGAAGTCCGCGCCGACGTCGAGCACCGGGGATCCCGGGGCGTGACTCCCGCGAACCGCGTCGAGGTCGTCGTCGAGCGGACGCGTCGAGAACATCAAGCCAAGACGTACGAGAGGATGATGAGGACCGAAAGGGCGGCCGAAACGCCGATCGTGCCGACGACGATCTGGGTGGATTTGCTCATGGGAGTCTCTGCGTCCGCCGCTCGTTTAAATGTATATTCTTCGGCGAGATCGTGGTCCAGATCGGTCGGTGAAACCGTGAGCCAGACGCGGTGGGAGGCGCCGAGTGGATGCCGTGTTGCTGACAGTGCGTCACTGACACCGCGTCACTGACACCGCGTCACCGACACCGGTTTTATACCTAAACGCCGGGTAACCGTAGTATGCGAATCCGTGACGCGCTTGAGTCGGACGCCGAAGCGCTGGCGACGGCGGCGGATCTGCCGCGAGGGGTCGTGAAGGACATGATCCACGATCGATCGGTTCGGGTCGCCATAGTGGGGAACGGAGAGGGCAATGACAGTGGCGATGAGAGGGACACAGATGGGGAAGGGGTGGCCGACGACACCGAGGATTCGACCGTTACCGGATTCGTCGCGTTCGACGCGCGGGGCGGGACCGTACACGTGACCGACTTCGACGGCGACGAGGAGGCGATTCGGCGGCTGTTCGAGGAGCCGCGTCGGTTCGCTCGGCGGGAAGAGATGGGAGTCGAAGCCGTCGTCCCCGACGACGAACGAACCGGAGAGATTCTCGAGGAGGCCGGGTTCGAGTCCGCCGGACCGGGGCCGCGGTTTGAGGGGCGGCTGACGACCCGATACGTGATCGATTCGGCCGATTTGGACCGATAAGCACAGCGAGTCGACGCAAAGAGCCAGATAGTCGATCCGACTCGCCGTCAGCCGAATCAGCTCTCCGTCAGTCGAACCGACCCTGAACGATTTCGAGTGCGTCCTCGCGGTCGTCCCAGTCGACGAACACCGCGACAGAGGTCGCGCTCGTGATCAGGTCGATGATGTTGATCCCGTCTTCGGCGAGGGGAGCGATTATCTCCTGTATGACGCCGGACTGATTGGGGAGTTCGCCGCCGGTCACGCGGATGGCCGCGATCGGGTCGGCGACGGTCACCGAAGAGAGCGTCTCGTCGTCGACGACCGTCTCGTGGAGCAGCGCCTCCGCCGTCTCGGCCACGTCGACGTCGACGTAGAAGGTGACCGAGTCCATCCCGGACGCGACCGCGTCGATGTTGATCGCCTCCTCGCGGAGCGCGTTCGCGAGCTGCGAGAGGATTCCCGAGCGGTTCCGGATCGCGCGGCCGGCGATGGTGAGACACGCGAGCGGCTCCTCGCGCATGTCGATCAGGCTCTCGAACTCGCCTTCGATCCGGGTCCCGCCCCTGAGCAGGTCACCGTGCTGGTAGTGGACGACCCTCACGGCGAGCTCCTCGTCCTTGTACGAGAGTGCCGACGGGGCGACGACCTCGGCGCCGCGGAACGAGAGGTTCCGGAGCTCGTCGACGGTGATCCGCCCGACGTTGCGCGCCCCTTCGACCACGCGCGGGTCGCCGGTCATGACCCCCTCCACGTCGGTGACGATCACGACCTCGTCGGCGTCCATGTAGTTGCCGAGCATGACCGCGGTGGTGTCGGACCCGCCGCGCCCGAGCGTGGTGACGTTCCCCTCGTGGTCCTCCGCCAGGAAACCGGTGATGATGGGGACGACGCCGTCCATCTCCGCGGCGATCTCCCGGGCGCGCTTCTTCGTTTCCTCGACGTCGACCTCGCCGAGCTCGTTCGTGATGACGGGCCAGTCCGGATGGCCGGGTTCGAGGAAGACGGCGTCGACATCGCGGACAGAGAGCGCGGCCTTCAGCATGCGGACGCTGGTGCGCTCGCCCATCGAGACGATCTCGGCGCGGTCTGCGTCGTCCGTCTCGAAAGTGATGTCGTCGAGGAGGTCGTCGGTCGTCGACCCCATCGCGCTCGCGACGACCGCGATCTCGTGGCCCGCCGCAACGGCGTTCGCGACCGAGTCCGCCGCGCGCTCGATCCGGTCGCCGCTTCCGAGGCTCGTCCCGCCGAATTTGGCGACTACGCGCATACGGCCACCTCGCTATCGGCCGATCGCTCGCTACCGGCCGGTTCAGCCGACCGAATTGACCGAGTCGATCGAATTGACCGAGTCGATCGAATTGACCGAGTCGATCGAATCGACCGAGTGGTCTGGTGTGACTGCCCCGTGAGAGAACGCGACCGAGACACTCCACTGAGAGTGTGATCGATAGACATGGGCGCCCGTAGCGGAGGAAGCCGCATAACTGTGTCTTCTTCGACAAGGGTCGCCAGACGATGATGATCGATCGCGAATCGGGGTGTTGATCGGAAAATTTCGATCGACTGATCGATGAACCGAGAGAAGGCAGGCAGGGTTGCTAACAAGCTCGGAGTGAACGCGAAACGAACGCGGAACGAATGGGGAACAAACGTGGAACAAATGCGGAACAGATGTGGAACGAGTTACGGGAGAGGAAGCGAGGACGAGCCGCTGGAGAGCTGAGCGCTACTCGTCGGAGATGCCCCACGCGTCCGGCATCTCGATGACGTATCGACCGTCTTCCTGGAGCGAGATGATGTACTCTTGGCGGTCGTACAGCTCCATCAGGTTGAGCTCGTACTTCCCGGGGCTCACGATCCGGATGCTCTCGAACTGCTCGTTGAGCTCGTCGCGCAAGTCGGCGATGTCGGGCCGTGGGCCCTCCGAATCGGCCGGCGCGTCCGGATCGGGGCCGGCGGAGGGCGAATCGGATTCGACATCCTGGCTCGCCCGATCGAGCTCATCGGGCGAGACGACATCCGAGCGCGCACTCGCCTGCGCCACGTCTTCGTGGGTTCGTTCGCGGACGTGCTCCGAGTCCGACTGGTTCGCGTCGGCGGCTGGGGATCGGCTGTCAGTGGCGGGGTGGCTGTCTGCGGGAGGTGATTGGCTGTCTGGGGTGGAGGACGGGCTGTCCGGGGTGGGTGATTGGTCGTCGGCGGAAGGTGACGACGCGTCCGGAGCGGACGGCTGGCGGTCGGCGCCCGATGGCTGATCGCCGGACGAGGACTGCTCGTCGGCCGTCTCGCTCGCCGGCTTGAACTGGAACTTGTTCCCGCCGCAGTCCGGGCACCCGGAGAGCATCTCCTTGGAGCCATCGGGGAACGTCCGACCGCAGGTGGTACACTGGTGTGGCATTTATTTGCGGGAGACGAGCGTGCTGATGAGGTTCTCGTCTTTGTGGAGGGTCTCGATCTGGTTGGCCGGCCCGATGACGGTGAGCTTCTGTGCCGACTTGCGGCCCATCAGTTTGTCGAGGAAGCTCTGATCGCCCGCCTCCGCCTTCGGGTACGTCTCTATCTCGATGCCGGTGAAGTCGTCGGGACTGATCTCGGTCATCGTCACCTCGATGAGCTTCGACTCCTCGTCCGGAGAGAGCCCCTCTTCGAGGATGACGATGTTCCCGTCACGGACCCCATCGAGGATGAGCCGGATTTTCTCCATTCCGGTGAGCCCGTCCATCCGAGCCCCGCTGATCATGTCGATCCGGACCCCGTCGTCGGAGTCGTCCGCGGGGGCGTCGTCGTCGACGTCTGGGGTTGGGCCCGGCATTATCCGAAGTACTCCGCGATCTTCGTGTACACTTCGTCCATGTTCTCACCCTCCAGCGCGGACAGCGGGATCGTCTCGTGTTGCGGGAAGGCGTTCGCGATCTGCTGGACGTCCGAGCCCGGGAGATCCGTCTTGTTCGCGAGGATGAGCGCGGGAAGGTCCTGTGACTCGATAATCCCGATGAGCATCGTGTTCACCTGCGTGAACGGATCGGTCGTGGAGTCGAGCACGTAGATGACGCCGTCGACGTCCTCGCGGAGCCAGTGCATCGCCTCCGCGACGCCCTCGGTCGCCTCGCGCGACCGGCGAACGGCGTCGTCTTTCTCCATGTCGTGGTCGAGGAACTCCTTGTAGTCGACCTTCGTCGTCACGCCCGGCGTGTCGACGATGTCGATGGTGACCTTGCGCCCGTTGCGCTCGATCTCCACGTTCTCTTTCCGGCGGGCCCGGCGGGTTTCGTGTGGAATATGGCTCTCCGGCCCGACGGCGTCACCCGTCCAGTCGCGTGCGATCCGATTCGCGAGGGTCGTCTTTCCGGCGTTCGGCGGTCCGTAGATCCCGATCCGCTTGGGTTCATCGGCCGCAAACAGCCCGTCAGTGACCCGTGATATGCTGTCTTTAAGATTCGTGAGCAGTCCCATCCTGACCTCCAGTCCTGTGTTCTCTCCCAGACACTCTGTGCGGTGTGGTAACGCCCGGTGCCGCGTATTTAGGGTGTGTTCGGGGAATTACGATAGAATCCACGCCCCTCTCACTTAAGAACTGCGTCAGACACAGCCGATTTGCCAATATTCGGGTCGTGTAGTTGGTGATACCCCCGATATCGCTTTGTTCGTTGCAAACTATTTATATGAATTATCAACTTTTTGCCTGCGAGAGGCTCACTGACAAGGGCCTCGTTACAGATACACAGTAGAAAGCGACCCGGAAGAAGCGCTGAAGGATCGCGTCTGAGGGTTGTGCATGGATTTCGTCTATATTTCTGTTAGATCTCTGCTAGATCTCTGCCGTATCCCTGCTGTATCCCTGCTGGATTCCTGCTGAATTCTTGCTGGATTCCTGCTGGTATCTGTACCGGGATCTGTGGAGCTCTGGTTTCTGCATCTTAGTTCGGTTCTTGCATGGGTCAAGCTAACTATTGTCGCGAACCGAGTTCTCATGTCGCATTTCGTTTTCTCCCCCTCCCCCACCCCTTCGTTTCGGGTGGAGACTGTTGACGGTGTGGGGTGTGGAAGTGGATCGGGGGTTGACGATTGCGTGTCGGGTTTCGTTCACCGCTTCAGAGATCTAAACACAACTAACTAAACAACAAAATAAAATAGAACGGTTTGTCGAGGGTACTGTTGAACAGATTTTGTAATAAAACCACCGGTACAATATACAACCCCCTCACCCC
>NZ_NHOA01000123.1 GCF_002727125.1 Halorubrum persicum | reverse complement strand
AATCTCCTACAGAAGAGCGACTGTACTTTATGCCGTGTCCACGAAACCGGAGTTAGAAGGCCTCAGATGCTTAAATTTGGTTTTGATACTACGTTCGACCTAATATATGACAGCGAGAACCCGTAGATACGATGGTCACCGTATTCGCATTCAAAGATGGATTTACCGCTCTCCGCGCGAATCCGATTCTGCTCGTCGCCGGGCTCCTCGTCGGGGTGGGAAGCCAGTTGCAATACGTCGATCACCTGATCGAATCACCACTCCTTTCGGCAGGCGCATCGCTCGCCTGGCTGATCGTTTTCCCGTTCGTTCTCGGCGGGTTCATCGGTACTGCCCGAGCCGCGATAGAAGGAGCAGACGCATCGCTCACTCACTTTTTCACTGCCGCCCGGACTCATTATCTCCGACTTCTGCTCGCAACTGTGTTGTTTGTGATACTCGTCTTAGGAACGGCTATCGGATTTGGACTCATCGGGTTTGTTCTCGGAATCGGAACGATGGCGCTCGCTGCGATTCACGAGATGGCTGCGTTCGGTGCAGGAGTCATCTCTCTGCTTATTTGGCTAGTGTCGATCCTCGTCGTTATCATGTTCGTGCAGTTTTACGACGCAGCGATCGTCATCGAAAACCAGAGCGTTACTGATGCGTTCCGGAGAAGCATCGGGCTCGTCCGTTCAAACCTGAAAAGCGTCGCTGGATTCTCGTTAGCGTGGCTCGTCCTGCTGAACGTCTTTTTCATCCCCGAATACCTGCTTCAGTTGACGATGACGGACGCTGTTCCGACTGACATATTATCAATGGATCTCGGCATTCCGTTCGCTGTCCTGCTTCCGATCGGGATCGCTCTTTCCGCGGTTGGGTTCGCGTACTTCTACACGGTGTACACGGCCTTTTATATGCGATTAATCGCTGCCTCACCTGGCACCTTGGACTCACTATGACTATCCACCAACAATTACGTACGCTAGCTTCGAATAGCCACCGACCAGATCAGATCCCTGCGATCGCCACCCACCGAAACTAACCAACCCCTATGTCACGGATCCTTCCGACACAAACTGACGCTACTGTCGAACGAAGTGATACTCCGGCCGTCCTGAGTCTCGACGACGACGAGACACGAGACGTGATCGAGGCATTATCGTCCGAGACCGCATACGAGATCTTTCAGCTGCTCAACGAAACGCCGGCGACGCCGTCACGGATCGCTGAACAGCTCAACCAGAGCGTACAGAACGTCCACTACCACTTGGAGAACCTCGAATCCGCCGGTGTGATCGAAGTTACGGACACCTGTTATTCGGAGAAGGGCCGGGAGATGAGCGTCTACGTCGTTTCTGAAGACCCGACACTGCTCTTTCTCGGTACCGAGGACGATCGGCCGAGCCTCAAACGCGCGTTCAAATCCTTCGCCTCACTGCTTGGTCCACCGTCGATCCTGCTTGCCGCCGGCGAATCCATCTCCCGGTTCATTACTGCCGAATGAGCGACCATACCGACACACCGGTCCGAAGCACTTCAACTGCCAGCGACACAACCACGGGTAACGTGGCACCAACGATCAAGGCCCGAGACGATGTTGATGGGTGTGGATGTCTCGAATGCCGCAATATCGAGGCGACCGCAACTCGTCGAAGCGTCCTGGATGCGTTAGTCTGGTCCGTTCGCCTATTTCGATCCTATCCGTCTATCGTCGTTTTCGCAGGCGTGATCATCTTGGCTAATCGGCTTCTCGAAACGGACGCTATCAACGTGCTTCCGATGCCCGCAATCAGCGTTTTTGAGATTCTGACAGGGTTTGCGTTCATCATCTTGATCCGCGCCTATGTGGGAACGATCGTTGCCGGCGAACTGACGGGCAACCCTGTCACCAGACGCGAGGGATTGCGTCGAAGCATCGCCCGGACACCAGCGTTAGTCGGCGTTATCATTCTCACTGTCGTTTCGGTGCTGACGATTCCGTTTCTCCTGGTTCTTCCGCTCTTGGTTCTGGTCGGTATGATACCTGGTAATCCTGTGGATCTGCTGGGGTTTCCCGTCGTTGCAGCAGTCGGTGGCATCGCCTTTGCGGTACCGTTTCTGTTTCTCCTGTTCAAGATCTGGTTCGCACTTGAGGCGTGTGTCATCGGCCAGTACGGCCCGCTCAAATCATTCCGGGTGAGTTGGCGTATTACGACGAACTACCGAGGAAAGTTCTTTCTTATAGGAGTGATCGTTATTGGGAGTGCACTGAGCCTCTTTCTCCCAACATATGTTCCCGAGATGGGGACGAGTCTAGCTCCGTTGAACCCTGTTTTGAGCATAATTTCATCGAGTGTCAGTGAACTACTCTCAATTGTGTGGGCAAGCGCCTACGCGCATATCTACATCCAAGGTATCGTGTCGTAAGCTGGGATTTCTGTCATACTGGTGATCGATACTTTGGCTGGCGAAGCTCGATATCGATCCCTGCCACAATGAAACTGTCTTCTGCGAGTTTCTGATCCAGAAACTGGCATTCTGATTTTAATTGTCACCGAGATACCGATCGAGTATGTCGTATACAACTGAGAGTACGGCTGGACGGAGCGTGTTCCCCCACCAGACGACGATCAAGCACGTCCCAAAAGAAAACCTCAGCGTCTCGATCGATCGAGACGAAGTGACAGACGCGCTCGGGGCTGTGTCGTCGGAAACGGCTCAAGAGATCATCGCCGTACTCACCGACGATCCGCGTCCGGCAGCGGAGATAGCAGAGAAGGTGGGCGTATCTATTCAAAACGTCACGTACCACCTTGATAGGTTAGACGATTGATAGGTTAGACGACGTCGGCATCATCACTCCAGTGGGTATCTGGTACTCAGAGAAAGGGAGAGAGATGACGGTGTACGGAATCGCCTCAAAGAAGTTGGTGATCGAAATCAGGTCGCGTTAAGTTAGAGGATGAGGCGGACGATTTCTGAGTGTCTATGACAGAATTCGACCGCCTCATCCTCTATAGTAGAATCTGGAACTCTTTGTGTGGCCAGCTAGTAGAGAGCAGTTCTATCACCGATTTTCGGAGGATTACTGAAAATGTGTGCAGATGCTTCTGGAGCTCACTATAACCTAACGCGACCTTCTCAGAGTGGCTTAACTTGACAGTTCCAAATCTATTATAATTCATGTAGCTACAGCATTATGAGTCCATTTTGAATGCACCAGCAACAAGGAGTGGAAAGACTAGCGTTGCTTCTGACTCGATCTGTGTGTAATTATTCTGCTTCTGTTTGATTTTTCCCCATGAGACCGCCTCGTTGGGTGGCGCTCCAGAAAGTGATCCGTCTCCCTCCATCCCGGTCGAAATGTAGACGACGTAATCCGCACCGCCGCGGAAGAGATTCGTCATGATCGCGTGGTGTTTCGGGACACCGCCACCAACAGCGATGAGACCGGTTGTATCGGCCAACAAGCCGTCCTCGATGAGCGAGTCGTAGTCGTCTAGAATCTCAATGCCCACATCATTGTCGTAGCCCTGCCGGTAGTAGTAGAGGAAATTCCCGACTTCGGAGTCTGTCAGCGCCGGGCAGTACACCGGAACGTCGTTGTCTGCTGCCTGCTTCAGCACCGAATCCTCGTCGTCGAGCGTCTCACCCAACTCTCGGGCGAATGCGGTCGGCGTCCGGATCTTCTCCTCCGCGAAGAAATTCTCGAAGAAATCGTAGAGGTATTCCTCCAACCATACGTATCGGTCGGAGGGGACGTAGAGATTGCCGAGTCGGTTAATTCCTTGCTCGCGGAGCGCCGCCTCATCGGCGTCCCACTCGCCCATCTTGAACGGCTTCGCAGTCTTGATGACGTCCTCGGTCAGCGAACCTGAGGTCGTGATGACCACGTCAACGTACCCCTCCCGGACGAGGTAGGCGACGGTCTCGCGCAAGCCCGAGGAAATGATGTTCGAGGTAAACGTGAGGTAGATTGTAGCATCATCCTCTTGCATTTGCTTGGCGATGTCGATGGCCTCGGCAAGTTGCGTCGCCTGAAATCCCGTTGTGCCATACGCCTCAAGCATCTCTTGGAAGTCGAACTCGCCGCGGAAGTCATAGCCGCGTACATCTGGTGTGACTAACTCCTCGTCACTGCCAGGAACAACATGTTCATGAGAGTTATCTCCCATATTATCAATCAGCAGTGTAGTGGTTTGAATCGATCGAGTTCGCTCGCCAATTTTGTCACACAAGTTGCTAGTATTTACCACGTTGCGGGGATAGGAGGCTGTCCTGTCCAACCTGGATCACAGCTACTCGTCAGTGAAAACAACTCGATAGCACTGCCTTGATATGGCGATCAGCAACCACATCGTCTGTTTCGTTAGCCGACTCAAGCAGGGTGGCAACCCGCCGAACCGGTTTCTGTCTAGTTCGGGCGCTGAGTTCGTTACTGGTATATCGCGGGCGACGGCTTCAGCCTCCCCAAACCATCAGTTCGTGTTGACGGTACCGGACGATCTGCGGTCTCAGTTAGATGGGACGCCAGTGCGTCGACCGCAGCCCGCAGATCGGTTGGGATGTCGGTTTCGTCGGTTAACGTTGACGTACTGGCGGCCACTGTGAAAAATTGTTACGCCAAACTACACTCCAGGTGCTTGCGAACAACTCCAACTGAGTGCGACCTCCTGTTAGCCTGTAGTGACACGTCTTCGGTATCTATCTGGGCTCGTTCGAGAGACACACCAGACGACACAACCCCATACGCAGCCGAGAACGACGATGATCGAGTCGCTCCTCCGGATTGATGTTGTACTCTTCGTCCTAATTGGCGTGTTGGGCGGCGCACACTGTATCGGGATGTGCGGTCCACTTGTGACGATGTACTCGAAGCAGATGACGCCGCAGCCTGACGGCGGAACGGTAACAGCCAATGACAGACGTGCCGGTCGTCTCACGACCTACGAGGTTCGCCAGTACTTTCTGTTCAACGTCGGCCGGGCGACGACGTACGCCGTCTTCGGGGCGCTCTTCGGCGCGCTCGGCAGCGTCGTATTCGTAACCCCCGATCAGCTCACCCCGGTTGCTGACCTCTTGCGAGGTACTGTCGGCCTCGCAGTCGGAAGATTCATCGTGCTAACCGGGGTTCGGTACGTGATCGGCGGCAGCGGCGGTGACATTCGAATCTCTGGGGTCCAGCACGTTACGTCGCGGCTCGCGGCGAGAGTCCACCGCCACGTGAACAGCCCGTGTATTGGCGGCCTCAGGGCCGTTCATGCGCTGCTTCCGTGCCCGATGCTGTATCCCGCGTACCTGTTCGCCTTCGCGAGCGGCTCCCCGACGACCGGCGGGATCGCCCTCGGGGCCCTCGGGATCGACACGATCCCGGGAGTCTTTCTCTACGAAACCGTCGTCCAGTCGATCGACGTGACACACCGACATCGCGTTCACCGCCTGCTTGGCGTCGTGTTCGTCGCACTGGGGTACGTGCTCTTCGCGCACGGACTGATGGCGCTCGGTGTTCATGTCCCTCATCCGATGCTCCCGCACTATCAGCCGCTCGGGGGCGCAATGGGGCACTGACCGAGCCGGGCCTGTCCGATGTGGTCGATAGCAGCGGCAGTCTATAGCCCGCGTCGCAGCGGGACACACAGTTCGACCTATCGAGCTTCGCGGGCTCTCAGGCGGTGGCCACTCGTTCGAGGTCGTCGACGAGTCGTTCGATGTCTGTCTTGGGTCCCCGCGCATACGCACGCTCGATGATCCCTCGCTTGTTGGCGAGGATAATGAGCCCGTAGTGCGGAAAGCGGTACTCCAGGTTCTCGATGTCGTCGGCCGGTTGCTTCTCGATCTTCAGACCAAAGTGTTCGTCATGTATTTCTTGGGCCCGCTCGTAGGTCTCCGGGCGAAGGAAGTGCCAGTTCCCCGCGTCGAGGTCGACCCCCTGTTGGCCGGCGTACTCGCTGAGCGTGTCAGCGGTGTCGCGCCCGGGGTCAAACGTGGTCGGGAGAAACGCGACTTGATCACCGTACCCCACCTCGACGGCGGCCTCCTGTCCTCGACGGAGCCGGAGAATAAGGGCGGGACAGACTCCGTCCGGGCAGTTCGTGTAAAATGAGGTCCACAGCACCGCGCGTCCGCCTTCAAACTGTGCGGTCGAGATCTCCTCGTCGCGGATCGGATCGGGGACGGTGAACTCTGGCATTTCGTCACCGTAGCTTGGGAATGACGCCTCGCTAAGATCTTGATCCGGCGGTCCGAGAACGGTTCCTTCGGAATCACTTGTGTCAAGAACGCCTAGACAGCCGGCAGTGCTGACGCTAAATCCTGCAACGCCGGCCATTTTACAGAAACTCCGTCGGTCCATACGTTCGCGTATCGGTCTCCGGTCTTGAGGTATCTGGTGTGACCTTCGAACGCGCCACTTGCGTCCGATGGTGGGTCCAACCAGCCAGTTCCTCATGTGAAGAGGCTGTTGACAGTTCGGATGAACCGGTCAGTGATCCCCCCGCAGTCATCGGATTCAACAGAGCAGTCTGGACAGAACATATGGGGATGGGCAGGGCGCCCTCACCGGTTTTGCGTCGCTACAGTTCGTATTTGGTGAATTCCCAAGGTCGGCAAAATACGAGAATTAAAAACAAGATCAATACAGTGAACCTATAGCGAGCACCAGAAGTATCTGCACACATTTTCAGTAATCCTCCGAAAATCGGTTGATAAAACTGCTCTCCTCTAGCTGGCCACACAAAGAGTTCCAGATTCTACTATATACGCTCTTCTGTAGGAGAT
>NZ_NHOA01000028.1 GCF_002727125.1 Halorubrum persicum | reverse complement strand
CTTTGTGAAGTACTGAATCTTGAACTGTCTCGAGCGCGGCATTGCTGAAACTGTTTGCGAACGATGATGTTCGACGTTCTATTTCCCAAAAGACACGTTCGATAGCATTCCGATTTCCATGTCGACTGATTTGAAATCGATAACCGTCTTCAGCAAGGACTGGTCCGAGATAATCTGCGTCATCGACGAGAAATTCGACGTTGTCGATCTGATAGCGCCGGTGTAGTTCGGTGAGAAACCATCGCGTCGTCTGTTTATTTGTGGTTGGATAGAGGCTCACGTGAAGGATTTCGTTCGTATACGGATCAACCGCGCCGTACAGCCAGAATTTCTGACCGTGAAGGCGGATCATCTTTTCGTCAACCGCGAGTTGATCCTCTGAAACAGTCGAGATCGGCTGTAGATCGGCTTTATGAACCCAGTTGTGAACAGCGACGTGACTTCGATTGATTCCAAACATTTCGAGAAATTTACTTACCTCTCGAAGCGATAGACCGGCCAAGTGACAGCGGATCCCTACTTCAACCGCCCAGCGCGGAGTTCGATCTCGCTCCACAAATGACAAGTCAATCCACGCGGTACGTTCGCTGAGGCGGTCGAAATCTGTCATAGACACTCAGAACTCGTCCGCCTCATCCTCTAACTTAACGCGACCGACGGCTACCACCTGTATATTATGAATCTGCCGAGAGACGAGTTCCTGCCGTCGGATCCAGCCACGATCTATCGCTGTCGGTGGGAGGTGGAGTTGCTGTTCCGTGAGTTAAAGACGCAGTACGAACTGGACGAGTTCGATACGACGAAGAATCATGTCGCCAAAGTTATGTTTTCGCGGCGTTGCTGTCACTGCTGGTAAGTCGCGATTTGCTCAATCTGGTCACCGAACAGGTGGACGATGTAATTGTGTTTCCGCCAGAACGCTGGGTGGCGACTTTCCGGTCGCACGCCCAGCTCATCCTCCACGAACTTGGCGAATACCTTGGCTATTCACCGCCACCACTGCTCGAACGACTGATCGAAGACGCACAGAAGATCCACAAGCAACGGCCAGTGTTACAAGATACGCTTGCTACCGCTACACAACCGAGGTTTGAGTCCTAGCTAGAGACGAATGAACGCCAAAGCAGAAGCTGCTAATGAGTGGCTGAGATCGTCTGCTTTCGAATGGAATCAGCTTATCTGAACACTACACTCTATCAGCGTCGTGACGAGATTCTCTTCGAGGTCGCCGTCCAGTGCGTTTCGAGCCCACCGGGACTACAGCGGGCGCATAGCTGTAACGGTCTTTCCAGATGCCCCAGTTTGACCTGGAACCAGGTAAGCCCCACAAGCCCGTCGACGACTAGTCTACAGCCGTCACAGGCGACATGATCACGGTCGTCGGGATCTCACCCCCTCTGAACCCACCTCGTTGAGCATGTTGATGGCATCTGTTGGAATTTTGCCGGTGGGATCGGGGTCTGGAGAGCATCTGCTCTCTCGTGTTAACCAACACAACCCGCGAATTCAGAGTTTTGATAGCTACGACGCGAAAACGGTTCTCGAGCCTGCTGATAATAATACCATTCAGGATTCCTCACCTCGGATCAATGGTGGTCTGGCTGGTCAGCAATAGGATACCTCTCTATTCAGGGTATTTATCCGTACCATCGACCAATACTAGATATGAGCGATTCGGCGTCTCCAAGCACCTCTATCTCGCTATCTGAGCCGACTGACATCCCTGTTGTTCTGAATCGGGCTGGAATCGATTACGTTACTGTTCATGACCATCGACTACTGGCTATCTTTCGCACCGGCATCTTCAATGTGGTAACTGAGCCGGAGTTAGTGTCGAATGCGCACACACTTCAGATCGAATGCTGGGAAGCACCACTTCCCTCTCGTGGTGCAGGACAGTCACAAAAAGAACTTCTCGAGGACTTTGCCGCCGTGTTTGACGATGGTGAGAAGTCTTGAAGTGGCTCATCGGGTACTTCGGTCAGAACCCCGATAATCAGCTGAGGGCGCTAGAAACGCTAGAAACAAGTCAACTGACACGGGTTGAACCAATACGCGATTTATGGAACTTTGGCCTTGTTGAAATCCTATTCTTCAGACAGTTCCGTACGGCTTCGGACTGACTCTCACTCGGCAGCGACCAGTCGACGGAGTCGCTCTACGCGGGTCGCAGTCGAGGGATGCGTCGCGCCGAGCCGACCGGCCATCGAGTCCCTCTCGATCGGGAGTACGTTCATCGCGCCCGTCGCCGCATTGTGATCGCGGAGGTCAGCCGTCGGTCGCGTCCTCCCGTTCGTGTCGTCGAGTCGTTCGAGCGCGGTGGCGAGTGCGGCCGGATCCCCCGTCGCCGCGGCCGCTGCGCGGTCGGCCGCGAGTTCGCGGCCACGCGAGAAGATGCCGAACCCGATGGCGGCGGTCGCGGCAAAGGCCCACCCGAGCGGATCAAGGCCAACCGCGTCCGGGCCGTCGTACAACTCCTCGGCCGCGTGGACCGGGACGAACAGCCCCGCCGCGAGATCGAGGTCGCCGTTGGCGAGGTGAGCGAGTTCGTGGGCGAGCACTGCGTCGCGCTCTGCGGACGACAGCGCGGTGAGGAGACCCTCACTCACGACTATCGTCGGGTTGCCGCCGCCGATAGAGACCAGCGGGTCCTCGGGGCGGTAGGTGGTGTACGCGAGCGGAGTCGCTGTCGACCGGACCCGGACATTTGGTTCCGGCACGTCGAAGCGGGCGGCGAGGCGACGACAGGCCGCGGAGACCGCGTCTTCGCCGTTCTCCGACGCGGTCGGTCGGGAGTCCGCGAGCAGCGTCCGCCGCTCCCGGCGTACGCCACGAACAAGGGTCCACACAACGCCGGGGCCGGCAATAACCAGCGCGACCGCGGTGCCGATGAGGACGGCGTAGTTGAGTTCCGTTGTCGTCGCCCCCCCATCACTGCCCAGAACTTCGAGGATAAATGCGGTCGGGAGAGCCCCCAGCGTGAAGATGACGGCGAGGAAGACAACTGACAATAGCCCCACCGCGAGGAGGGCGCGAAAGACAAGCGACAGAGAGTGACGGAGTCGCATTCGTGGGTCGTACTCGATCTTATCTTATAGGCTTATCTCCCCCTGTTGCCACTCAGCGAGTGAAGCACAGGCGGTACTGACCACAGCCAGTCAGAATGTATCACTTCCTGAGGATTTCAACAAAGCCGGAACTTTCAGATACGCTCCAGACACTGCATACTGCGACTGTTGAGCATTGGCAGCATTCCGTTCTCGTTAGTATTCAAGCGGTTCAAATAGCATCCTACACAATTGGCTTGGCTGCTTTGGCCTTTGCTGCGGTTGGTATACTCGTTACTGGCGCTAGCATCTATTTCCTTTATTTCTTCCACTGGCGTTAATAGCTGTTGGGAATAGATATTAATTCAAATAAAATAATGTTAATCAATAACTTATTTAAAGTACTATTAGCAAACTGAATTGACTGCCGATTCGCGTCTAAACAGGGCTCTTATATTGTAATAGCATCGTAGACAGTTACCATGAGCCGTGCTTCAGTAGAGTCGTGTAACCGAGCTTTGCTTCAGGTCTGGCATGAGGATTGTTGGGGCATCGATGCGGCCGACAAAACAGCCGCAGAAATGCTCATGCACCGTGTTCACAGAATTTCCGCCGGGACTGCAAAAGGGCACTTTACCGTATTCAACAAGAAAACGGACGAAATAGAGTCGTTCATAACTTCTGTCAAACAATCACCGTATACTGAATCGGTGTATATTCTACCGAGTCAACAATTAGAATACGAGTCTCTGTTTGGGGTTCCATCGACAGATATCATCGTTGATTACGACACTAATCACAGCGTCGGAGACGCGTTAATTTCTGAGGGATTCATCAATCATAGTCCTGTTCACGTTCAGGGGACCGGCGAACGGTGGCCAGTATTTATTGAAGAATCCAGAGACCAAATCGAAGCTCGGCTGGACAAGATCCGTGACCAAATTGATGCTGAGATCAACGTCAACCAGATTATCTCTGGCAATCAACAGCTGAGCCACGGTCCCCTACCTATCCAATATAATCTTTCTCCGAAACAGCAGGAGGTAATCAACTTTGCACGGCAAGACGGGTACTACGAATGGCCGCGTGAGACTACGGTTCGCGATATGTGCTCGGATTTTTCTGTATCGAAGACGACTTTTCTAGAGCATCTTCGTAAAGCTGAGTCAAAAATAATGGATCCCTGATTGTCAGGGGAAACCGAATTTCTAGGGGAGATATCCTGCTGATTCCGCCAAGGAATCCGACGTCTCAAATCGGAGTGTTTCAGTATTCACAGTAGAATCTATGCTTGTTGGTATTAGAATTGAGAGACCACACGGATTAGACTCCAGTGCTGGTGAGATTGGCTGATAAATAACCATCGCAAACAGCATTTTCTGCCCAGAGTCGGTGTGATAAGGCCGTATTCGACCAGAAAACACGGCTATTGAGTATTACTGAAAGTATTAACTGAAGACGAATGGCGTCTTTTGCCTGGATGAGGAAATCCGCGCCGATCTCGCGACAAGTAGTGGCGATGTCTTCGCGATACATCTCTGAGTCGAAGTAGATCCGCCCGGTATCGAAGTCAGCGTGGGTGTGAACCCGACGAAGAAGCCGTCTAAGTGCTTGCGCGATCTCTGTCTGTTTCTTGATCGGTGTCGCCCCCAACACGTAGTTTCGATCGGGACCAGTAGCAGATAGGACTGCGTAGTGCCAGAAGTCGGTCGTATTCGCGTCTTTCGGCCTTCCAATCGTCCACTCGTGCTCGGCGCCGTACCAGCGGACCTTTGTAACGTCGTACGCCAAGTGAACCGGTCCTAGAGGGAGTAGCTCCTCGCGTTCAAGCAGCGCACAGCTGGCCTTGAGGAACTTCCCCTCGAGCTCCTCAACCTCCTGCCTGCGAGCGTACTTTCAGTCGGTAGATGCAGTAGGTACATCGACATCGTCGTCAGACTGCCAGCGAAGGATATCAGCATCGCTCCCCAAGTGCCAGTCTTCAAGCGCAATGTGGGATAGAAGCCGGATGAACGACTCGATAGGATGTTTGAAATTCGGGGCGGTCCGGTCGCGACCGGAGCGCAGATGGGGAGTTGTTAGTGCCAGATACTCACCGGCGATTCGGGTAGCTTGTCACATCTTTTCGTCCATCTCCACTGACCATTCTTCGTCGACGATATCATAGTAAGACCGAGGTTTTGACGGGTCTTCGGGGAGAGCATCTGGAGACCTTCCTCGAGGAAGAAACTGATGAAGAGCAGCGTTGTTTGCCCAACGCGCAGCTTGCTCCAAAATGTTCTCGTCGAGCTTGCCGATCTGCCGCGACAACGTCGAGTAGTGCGGTGGCCTCTTCGAACCCAACCCAACCGCTGCCGCAACCCGCGGCTGGCTATCAAGCCGCTCCTCGAGCTCGCGGTATCTATCATCGAAAAGTTCGCAGGGTACGCCGGCACAGTACCAAGACTGACTATCTTCGTCTAGTTCGTCCCAGTCACTAATGAGGTCGCTTTCTGGATCGATTACACTCTTGCATGCGTGAGCGCATCAACGGCGTGTTCTGCTTCGGGCAGCGGTTGGGACCACCGGTTTAGCTTGTTCTCTTGCTCACGAGACAGATAGCCTTCAGGGCGCGAGATTCCAGATCGGCCGCGGTCAATTAGGGTGATTTTTCTGAACTAGGTATAGGTCATTCGACACGCAACATAGTCGTGAAATCGGGGCTACTGTTAGTGACGATTCTTGCGCTGTTCCCGTTCCAAGGTTGGGGAATCGAAGCGTTCTACATGAACTAGGCAATTAGCCCAATTGTCACCGTCACGAAAGTTGCGGAAGCTTTCATTGTGATCGCGTCTGCTCTGTTGAATCCGCAGAAGGCGTCGGGGTCGGGTTACTCTGTACTCGGTTCAGGAGCGCTGCTGAGAGAATTCAGAGATGGACTCTTGATCGAGAAGATCGAGATCTTTGGGTAGATCGATCCAACTGTTTGACGACAAAAAGCGAGATAATCCCCCTTCATAGATCACAATCCCCGTGCCGTCATCGGATTCAACAGAGCAGATCGCGTCGGTTTACTTGTATAGTAACACAATCGAATGAGGAACCCTTGTCATATCCGGACTGGACTTCCTCAGTCCTTCCGAAAGAGGTCCCGATAAGCCACCGCAGTCACTCGATTTCTTGCTTAACTGAAGACAGATGGTGTGTTCTGTGGGTCCTGCGTCACAATGAGGCGATCTTTTTCCAGCAGACGCCGGTCGCCGGTGAAGTTCTCTGAGATAGGCTCGTTGAGACCGAGGGTGTAGTGGTGATTAACGACCAACTCACCTAGCAGGTCTGTATCTAGCTCACCGTCACAACGGCACACTTCGAACGGATGATAAAAGGGTCGTCGATGCCAACCCGGTAGCATACACCTTCAATTTTTGTATCTTTCACCCGCGATTGGACCGCTAAACACGCCATAGAGGAATTTGAAGTACCACAATACGAGGAGAAGCGCCGGGAATCCGAGAATCGTCACGAGATTCAGCGCTAACGGTGAGACAACCGCTTCTCGAACCGTCAAGCCAGTTGGCGGATAGATAGTCGGATATAGCAGGAGAGCGACCAGCAGGCTCAATAGCGCAGGAAGCCCGAGCGAGCTCACCAGCCAAGCACGATACTTGCCGCGCAGGGCAAGAACACTTCCCCCTCCTCCCGTAACAGCCGACAAGAGGACAATCACACCTACGGGAAGCGAAAGAACGATTTCGGCAGTACCTCCGGCATCAGTTACGACGACAGTCATCAGAAGAGCGATAACTCCGATCAAGTACGCCAGTGTCGCAATAATCCCGTACATGCGCAGGTCGGACGCTAGCCGTGGTCTGGTTTTAGCCGTCAGAAAGGCCGCCCCAGTGGCAACCGAGACGGTTACGAGGCCGACACCAGTCAACAGTGCCGGCAGCGACAGTGTCGGCGCGTCAAAGATCCACCGACCAGCGAGAGTACCGAACAGCAGCGGCGCGAGAAAGCTCCCTCCGACAAAAGAGTAATCCCAGTAGCGCTTCCAGCGCCCGTCGTCACGCTGTTCGCGCATTTCTGGGCCAAGCCCGCGGAACAGCAGCGCGAGTACGAAGCTGATCGCGAGCAGGTAGTGGTCGGCCAAGACTCGCGAGTACACCCGCGGGAACGCCGCTAGCAGCATCGTTCCGAAGGCGACAACCCACACCTCGTTTGCGTCCCAAACCGGACCGAACGCCGTCAGGAATGTCTCCTTCTCGTGTTCGTTGTTGCGAGTCGCGTACAGCATCCCGATTCCGAAGTCGAACCCGTCGAGAATTATGTACATCGCCAGCGCAAACATGACAGCACCGAACCAGATCTCGGGAAGTGCGTCGACAAGATACGCGTCGGCGAACAACACCAGCTCAGTCATCGTTGCTCACCTTCGGGACCGGACCGTACCAGCGATCGTCGTCTGATGCCCTCACTCCGAGTTCATGGAGTTCGTCTTCAACCAGCCACCGCAGCACGTGAAGGGCTACCAATATCAATCCGATGTAGATAATGACGAAGCCGACGAGCGTTAGAGTCGCTTCCGTTCCAGTCAGTGTTGAGGAGACGGCTTCACTGGTTCTGAGCTCGCCCTGGATGACCCACGGTTGTCGACCGATTTCTGTGACGTACCACCCCGTAAGAAGCGCCGCATAGCCGAGCGGCGACGCAGCAACCATCGTCTTCAGGAATCGATTGCTCTCCGAGAGGCGTCCGTTGTAAATGAGATACCCGCCCCACAGTGCCAGCCCGATGAACAGGAATCCGAGTCCGACCATGAACCGGAACGACCAGAAAACCATCGCTACGGGCGGGTTCTCCTCGTACTCGTTTAATCCAAGTACTTCGGCGTCAAAGTCACCACCGGTAGCGAGGAACGACCCGACCCCTGGAAGACTCACAGTAAAAAGGTTCTCAGCTTTCGGATCGGTGAGTGCGTCAATGCTCATTGGGAACGCGAGCAGGTGTAAGTCTGCCGTGCCGGTCTCGTAGTGAGCTTCCATAGCGGCGAACTTCTGCGGCTGTGTATCTGCGACGTGGCGCCCATACGCGTCACCATGGACTGCTTGCAGAGGAGCGGTGACGAGCAGGATGATAACTGCGAGTTTCAACGCCGTGTTCCATGCGGCGGCATCGCGCTTCTTCCAGACGATGTACGCCGAGACCCCTGCGACCAGCAGCGCGACAGAAATCACCGACGCATTGACCATGTGTACATACATCCACGACATACGGGGCGTGAAGAACGCAGCCAGCGGGTCGGTTAGCTTCGCAACTTCCATGCCGTTACGCGTGATCATCTCGAAGCCCTGTGGAGTCTGCATCCAAGCGTTGACGATCAGGATCCAGAAGGCGGACAACCAAGCCCCGACTCCCACCAGTACCGACGAGAGGATGTATGTCCGATCGCTAACGAGTTTCTGACCAAACAGCAATACCCCGAGGAAAACAGCCTCAAGGAAGAACGCCATCTTCGCTTCGAATGCGAGCGGCCCACCAATCAGCTCTCCAGCCACCTCGGCGAACTGTGGGAAGTTCGTCCCGAACTGAAAGCTCATCGGGATGCCGGTGACCGTTCCCATGACGAATCCAGCGGCGAACACCTTTACCCAGAATGATCGCAGCCGTGTGAACCGCTCGTCGTCGGTCCGAACGTCTTTCCAAGTGAAATAGACGATGAACGGCGCCAGCCCGACCGAGAGCGAGGCGAAAATGATGTGAACGCTGATCGTCCAACCGAACTGCGCACGGCTCGCAAGTTCCGGCGAGAGCTGTAGCGCCCATCCCTGAATCAAGATGTCGGGAAGCACCGTCGAGAACATAGCTATATTTCCTCACGGAACTAAAAGAGAAGTTGTGTAATTCCCCCTTTCGAAAACTGTACTACGGTGGTTTATATCCGCAGAGCCGTAGCTTTTGTAGTCAATACGAGACAGTTACAGGTAGCGCCGGAGTCGGAGCCGTCGTGTTAACTTAAGCATGATTCCACCAGACGGTGTGGGCTTGTAGCCATGCTTCCGCGGTCGGTGGATCGACGTGGCTAAAACAGTTTGAAAACGAAGATATTTGGTGTTCTACTTCTCTAAAGACATGTTCGACGGAATTTCTAAAGCCGTGTTGTTCAACGAGGTAGCTGTAGTCTTCTCGACGGAGCGCACCGATCAAATCGTCGGCGTCACCGACGAGAAACAGTGCGTCTTCAACATCATGTTTCTCGGCTAATTCAGTGAGAAACCCTCGTGCGATCGGGATCGTATACGTCGGAAACAGGCGTGAGTGAAGGATTCTGTTCGTTTCTGGATCGACAGCAGCGTACAGCCAGCACTGTTCGTCGTTGACCCGGATCACCTTCTGATCGACCGCAACGCGATCCGAACTCTCACCGTCAGCTGGCTGTAGATCGGCTTTCTGTACCCAGTTGTGAACAGCAATACGACTTCGATCGACACCCAAATCCTCAAGAACAATAACTGTATTTGAGAGTGATAATATTGCAAGATGGTGGCGAATACTCTTTTCAATAATCTCGCGGGGTGTCCGCCCTCGCTCCACAAAACCCAAGTTTATCCACTCGATACACACGCTGAGACGGGGGTTTTCCGCATAGGACACTGAATCCTCATCCCGCTTCTTCCTTAACTTAACACCGCGGTTGACGAGTGGTCGCAACTATATATATAGTACGCTCTTGTGTAGCACA
>NZ_NHOA01000125.1 GCF_002727125.1 Halorubrum persicum | reverse complement strand
CTATTCAACACAGCACTCCGGAGGGGTATCAAGAAGTGGGCCGACAGTATCCTCGCCTTCCAAATTGTCCGCATCATTGGCATCCCCAGATGTGGCTGGATCATCCCAGTTAGCATCCGCATTATCAGCGCACTGCGCACAGGTATGGTCCTCGTGCTTCATCCACCGCGGCAGTGTCCGCTGGCACTCGTCGCATACAAACGTCTGCTCACTCATAATAGAAGCTGGATGGGATGTATAGATAGGCCAGTATGGATATATCTTTCTAGCTGGTGTAGTAGTATTAAGAAGAGCCTACCCGCCGGTTCTTCGAAGAACACGATAGTTGATTCATTGCGTTCGTATCACTAGAAGATCACTCACGCCGAGTTGTCGCTTCGACCGATCAGTGAGCTCTCAGTCCCACCCCTCGCTCATCGGTCACTCGCAACTTCACACCCATACTTCGCTTTGATCTCCTTTCTCGAGTGTGTCCGGCCTTCCTGAATGTTGACCTCCCTCGCAGCGATTGCGTTGAGATCTACGGCTGTTTCCGGATCGATTGGTTCGAGACTCATCGCTCTTGATGGCGCGAGTCGCAGTTACAACCCCGATCTGAAGTCCCCGATTTCGGCGGATATAGCCTCGAAAGGACGATCCGTTCTCAGTATGAACTCGCGCCCGTCACGTAGATTCTTGCCGTGGATACATAGAAAACCACCAGACAGCGTCGGGATGAACGCCGTAATACTGAAGAGCGCGTGCTTTCGTTCGATATATGACTGTTTGCTCGTCCTTCCGGCTCGATTGGAGAAACCATCTCGAATCCGGACGGAGTCTAACTGCTGTCTGGAGGGAACTTGTCAGTACGGGGATCGTTATTCGTCTTCGAGGGCGTCGTAGATGTTCCGGTTCGAATCTCGGTCGTCCGCCGCGACCCGCTGGACCAGCTCCCGCCGGATGTCCTCCATCACGTCGTCGAGCGGTGACGTCGTTTCCGCTCCCTCTTCGGTAGCTATGCCCGGAAGAACGCGTCGAACGCCGTTAATCGTTCGGGTCCGACGAATCGCCCGTCAACTGGTCTAGCCCGTATCGGACGAGTTCGTCTCGCCATTCCTCGATCTCACCGGTTAGGCCCAGCTCTTCGGTGTGAGATCGTAGATACTCGGTGATAGCCCCAACGTCAACGGCCGCTTCGTCGGTGCCGAATCCTTTCAGGATCTCTCACTTCGTCGGTATAGTCGTTCGACGGTCGAACCAGCGTCCGTCGCGCCGCGAGCCGAACGCCGATCGCCAGATCCCGGCCGTCACCCGTCCCGAACCTCTCACTCCGCGTCCGCGACGATCCACGGCTTCGCGTCGGGGTCGTACTCGGCGATCGCGCCGCTGTGGCTGCGCGTCTCGGGCGCGAGGACGCCCACGTGTTTCAGCTGTTGGACGAAGTTGAACAGGACGTTGGTCCGGATCACGTCCGTCCAGACGTCTCGGTCTCGGTAGAGCCGGGCGGTCTCACCGCGCTCGATCAGCTCCCGAGCGCGGGTCGCGCCCCGGGTCGTACAGAACGCGCTCAGGAAGACGTTCGGGTACTCGCGGACGAGGCGCTCGACGAGATCGAGGAACTGCACGCGCGGCCCCTCCTTTCGGAGCGCGTCGAGCAGCAGCCCGAACTCGGGGTGTCTGACGAACGAGTTCCGGAGCAGTATCGCGAGCGGCGGGTGGACCTCGGCGACGGTGCGCCGTCCCACGTCCTCCTTCGTCAGGCGCAGGTCGTCGAGGGCTTCGATCCCGTAGCCGCGGAGCACCGTCGCGGCCAGTCCCCCCTGTTCGGTCAGTTCGTGCGGCGACCCCGCCGAGACCAGCCCGAGGGTACGCGCGCTCGCGACGGTCTCGTCGCCGGCGCCGAAGCCGTACTCGTCGGCGATCGCGTCGACGAGCTCGTCGCGGGCGAGCGGGCCGTATCTGTCGAGCGCGACGACCGGCGCGAAGTAGTTGAGCGGCTGCGCGAGGCTCAGCGTCGTGATGTCGCCGCCGAACTCGTTCCCGCGGAACCGGAGCGACAGCTGCCCCTCGATGTCCGCGACCTCCGCGGTCGACTCCGCGCTCGGCGGCGAGCGCCACGCGGTCGCGCCGTCCTCCTCGACCCCGATGACGCCGACGCCCTTCGAGCGGAGCAGGTCGGCGTGCGGTCTCACCGCCTCCCCGTGGCCGGCGAGGTACGACACGTGGGCGCCCTGCTGGTAGGTCAGCGCCTGTCCGATGCCTCGCAGGAGGTTCGTCGACCCCTTCACCTCGATCGCGAACACGCGGTTCGCGTCGGTGAACCCGAGCACGTCGGGGTACCGCCCCCGGATCGTGATCTCGTGGCGCCGGCAGCGGTCGAGCACGTCGGCGTACGCGTCGCTGTGCGCCTCCGGAACGTGGACCAGCGGCTCGTAGTTCCGCTCGTCGAGCGCGGTCACCACGCGGTCGAACACCGCCGACTCGTTCATACGGGACGCATATCCTCGCGGACAATAAGCGGTTCTCCGGCTCCCCTCGACGGTCACTGTGCCCCCCGCCTGCAGTTTAAGTGTGGTACCGCGGCACCCGCCGTATGGACTTCGCGTGGGATGTCGACCGGGAGGGTGACGTGTCGCTGGTTCGGTGCCGCGTGCGCAACGACGACGCCGTCCCGCGGCGCGTCCGGATCGAGAGCCGGCTCGACGCCCCCGTGCTCCCCCCTCGTCGAGGAGGCGTCGCCGAGGAGGGGTGGGACGAAGGGGGCGTGACCCTGCGTCTCGCCCCCGGTGAGCGGCGGGCGCTCGGCTTCGCGGCCCGCGCCCAGCCGGCCGACCCGCCGGTCGAGGTCGCCGAGGTGACGGCGGTCGATCCGGTGGAGCGGCCGGGAGGGAGCTCTCCGACAGACGCGGACGACGGGGCGGCGTCGGCGACGGCCGCCGCCCTCCAACGGCTCGGCGATCACCGCCCGCCGAGGGACGCGGTCGCAGGGACTGCAGACGGGATGAGCAAGAGAGGCGGAACGGACGACTCAGACCCTCAGACCGGCCCGAACTCCCCGCCCGACGACGGCGTCGAATCCCCCGGCAGTTCCGCCGCCCCGGCGTCGCCGTCGGGAGAGGCGGAGTGGTTCGGTGCGGTCGACGCTCAACTCGAGGCGGTCGAGGCGCGGATCGACCGGGCGGAGCGGCTGACCGACGCCGACGTCGCGACCGCGACGGAGGTGGTCGCGGAGGTCGACGGCGTCGAGGAGCTCTCCGGGCTCGACGAGCGCGTCGCAGCGGACGCGACGCGGCTCCGAGCGCTGAGCGAACGCGCGTCGGCGCTCGCGGCGCGCGCGGAGGCGACCGACGCGCCCGTCGAGGCGCTGGAGCGACTCGCGTGATCCTCGCCGTCGCCGGCGGCAAGGGCGGCGTCGGGAAGACGACGCTCGCGTACAACGTCGCCGCCGCCCTCGACGCCGTCGTCGTCGACGCCGATCTCGGGATGGCGGACCTCCCCGGCGGTCGCGGTCCGGACCTCCACGACGCGCTCGCCGGCGCCGCCGACCCGATCGAAACCCTGCGCGCCGGGCCGGTCGACATCGTCCCCTGCGGTCGGACCCTCGCCGGCGCGCGAGCGGCCGACCTCCGGCGGCTCGAAGCGGCGGTGGCGGCGATCGAGCGGGCGCGCGGCACCGTCGTCCTCGACTGTCCCGCGGGGCGGCGTGCTGACGCCGGCGTACCGCTCGCGGTCGCGGACGCGTGTCTGCTCGTCGTGTCGCCGCGGGCGTTCGCGCTGGCCGACGCGATCCGAACCCGCGAGCTCGCCCGGGAACTCGACGCCGGGCTCGTCGGCTGCGCGGTCAATCGCGTGACTGAGGAGCCGCCGACCGGCGCGATCGCCGATGCGCTCGGCGCCCCCGCGTCGGTCGTCCCCGCCGACCCGAGGGTCGGCCGATCGGTCGTCGAGGAGCGACCGGTCGTCGACACCGCGCCCGACAGCGCCGCGGCGGCCGCGGTCCGGGAGCTCGCCCGGCGAGTCCCCGGCTGACGGGCATCGCCGTCGCCTCCCCCGCGCGGATCGCGAAGTCGCGCCTTTTTCCGGCTCCGGCACGCACTCGCTGACGATGCTCACGGTCGCTCTGCTCGTCGGCGTCGCCGTTCTGACGTTTCTCGCCGTCGAGATTGGTCCCCTGTACGCGGCCGATCGGTTTCGGGATCTCCGGGAGCCGACCGACGGCGAGCGCGGCCGGCTCGACTTCCTCCGCGAGACGGCGGGGCTCGAGGCGGACCGGGTCGCGATCGAGCGCCGCGGTGCGGACGAAGCGGGCGGCGCAAACGACGGGGTCGGCCGCGTCGAGGTCGCGGTCCGCGGCCCGCCTCGGCGGCGCGTGTTGTTCCTCTCGGAGGCCGTCCTCGACGACGTGGACGAGGACGTCGCGCTCGGCCTCCTCGCGGCCGAGGCCGGCCGCGTCGAGACGTACTACGGCGAGTTCCGCGCCGTCGCGGTCGCGGCCGTCGTCGGCGTGTTGGCGGCGATCGTCACCGCGACGGTCCCGTTCGACGCGGGGTTCGCGTCGCTCGTCGCCGTCGGCCTCGCGGCGTTCTGGGTCGGGCGACGGGTGCAGTACGCGGCCGACGACCGCGCCGCGGACGCGGTCGGCGCGGGT
This sequence comes from Halorubrum persicum, assembly GCF_002727125.1. GTDB lineage: Archaea > Halobacteriota > Halobacteria > Halobacteriales > Haloferacaceae > Halorubrum > Halorubrum persicum. Next base: position 6,540 of record NZ_NHOA01000125.1, on the reverse strand, counting down.
CGCGTCGCCGACGCGTTCGAGCGCGTGGCGGCGATCCGCGGCGTCGAGCCGGAGACCGGCGACTGGTCGACGTGGTTCGAGGTGCAGCCGCCGCTCGGCGATCGGATCGCGGCGCTGCGAGAGCGAGAGGGGTCGGAGGCGGAGTGAGCCGCCGCAGTCGGTCGCTGCGTCGGCCCGTTACCGGGAGGGCTGGACGACGGCCGCCGTCGCGTCGACGCTGACCGCGTAGCCGGCGACGGAAAGGGAGACGTCGAGGTCGACTTCCGGGTGGCTGGCCACGAGCGTGTCCAGCGCGTCCAAGTCCACGTGCTCGTAGAGGACGATCCCGGCTTCGTCGGCCAGGTCCACCGGCTCGACGCCGGCGGGATCAGAGACGGCCTCGACGACGGCGCGACTCGGCGAGACCCCGTCGTCGCTGTGTTCGACGCGGACCGCCTCTGAGACCGACTCGTGACCCCGAGCGTTCGTCGTTGCGCTGCTCATACCCGTTTCAGGGTCGAACAGACGTATAATACCCTCGCCTAATTTATCGATACTGATACTCTATCGCGAGCGGACGGTCGTCCCCGGTCCTCCCTCGCACCTCCAACACACGACCGCGCGAAGCGGTATCGCCGCCGGGACCGACGACGAGGCGTTCGGGGTCGGATTAGCTCACGGCGGGGTGGGTGGGCCACCTCCGCTCTTGCGAACCCCGCGCGGCGGCTCCGCCCTACGGCGGGATGGTGCACCCGCGCGGATCGCCGGCGACGTGCCGGAACCGTTACCAACCAGCCAGACGCGTATACAGACAACTCGAATGCGACTCCCGGAACGACAGCTCGCGGTCCTCGAAGCCGCGAGCGCGACGGACGAACGGACGATAGACGAGATCGCGTCGGAGACCGGGCTGAAACCCGAGACGGTCACCGGCGCCGCCTTCGATCTCCGCGACGAGGGACTCCTGTCCGTCGTCGAGACGGCCGCCGAGACGCTCAACCTGACCGACGAGGGCCGTCGGTACGTCGACGGCGAGCTCCCGGAGACGCGGCTCTACCGCGCCGGACTCGCGCTCGGCGCCGACGAGTCCGCCGTCTCGATGGGGCGAGTCATCGGCGAGGCGGACCTCGACGGCCCCGAGGTCGACATCGCGCTCTCGAACTTCGCGCGCAAGGGGTTCGGCTCGATCGACTCGGGCGAACTGACCGCCGACCCGGCCGCCGATCCCGACGCCGACCCCGAGGCGGCCGCGCTCGCCGCGCTTGCCGACGGCGCGGCCCCGGACGCCGACGACGCCGTGCTCGACCAGCTGGACTCCCGTGGACTCGTCGACCGCGGCGAATCCGTCACTCGGTCGGTGACGCTCACCGACGACGGCGTCGACGCGCTCATGACGGGCGTCGAGGCGACCGAGACGGTGTCGGAGCTCACCCCGGAGCTGCTCGCCAGCGGCGAGTGGCGCGACGTGGAGTTCTCGGCGTACAACGTCGAGGCCGACGCGCCAACGACGCGAGGCGGCCGGAACCACGTCCTCCGCCGGACCGCGGACCGGGTGAAGGACGTGCTGGTCGGCATGGGTTTCCAGGAGATGGAGGGTCCCCACGCCGACAGCGACTTCTGGATCAACGACTGCCTGTTCATGCCCCAGGACCACCCGGCGCGGACCCACTGGGACCGGTTCGCGCTCGACGTGCCGCCGATGGAGGGGATTCCGGACGAGCTGATGGCCCGCGTCGAGGCGGCTCACCGCGACGGCTGGGGGATCGACGGCGACGGCTACCACTCGCCGTGGTCACAGGAGTTCGCCCGCGAGGTCGCCCTCCGCGGCCACACCACCTCGCTCTCGATGCGGTACCTCTCGGGGATCGCGGGTGCCGAGCTCGAGCCCCCGCAGCGCTACTTCTCCGTCGAGAAGGTGTACCGCAACGACACGCTCGACCCGACGCACCTGCTGGAGTTCTTCCAGATCGAGGGGTGGGTGATGGCCGAGGACCTCTCGGTGCGCGACCTGATGGGCACCTTCGAGGAGTTCTACCGGCAGTTCGGCATCACCGACATCCGGTTCAAGCCGCACTACAACCCCTACACGGAGCCCTCCTTCGAGCTGTTCGGGGAACACCCCGAGACCGGCGAGGAGATCGAGATCGGGAACTCGGGGGTCTTCCGCGAAGAGGTCACCGGCCCGCTCGGCGTCGACTGCGACGTGATGGCGTGGGGGCTCGCCCTCGAACGGCTCGCCATGCTGACCACCGGCGCGGAGGACATCCGCGACCTCCACGGGACCTTGGCGGACATCGAGTTCCTGCGTGACGCGGAGGTGAGCTACTGATGCCCGTCGTCGACATCGACACCGACGAGCTGCGCGGGCTCACCGGCCGCACCGACACCACCGACGAGGAGTTCAAGAAAGACCTGTTCGGGCTCGGGTTGGAGTTCGAAGGCGAGACCGACGACGGCCTCCTCCAGTTCGAGTTCGCGCCCGACCGGCTCGACCGCCTCTCCGTCGAGGGGGTCGCGCGCTCGCTGCGCTACCACTACGGCGACGACCGCGGCGTCTACGTCCCCGAGACGAACGACCCCGAGTGGACCATCGAGGTCGACGAGTCGGTCCCGGACGAGCGCCCGTACGTCACCGGCGCCGTGGTCCGCGGCGTCGACCTCGACGAGGGCGCGCTCGACTCGCTGATCCAGCTGCAGGAGAAGCTGCACGCGACGATGGGGCGCGGCCGCGCGAAGGGCGCCGTCGGCATCCACGACCTCGCGATGGTCAAGGGCGCGCCGCTACAGGAGGGCGCGGAGCCGTCGATCACCTACCGCGGCGTCGCCCCCGACGGCGACACGTTCGTCCCGCTGGACGCGAACGACGAGCTGACCCCGTCCGAGGTGCTCGCCGAGCACGACACGGGGCAGACGTACGCCGACCTCGTCGAGGAGCTCGACCGCTACCCCGCGATCTACGACGAGCTCGGCCTGTTCTCGTTCCCGCCCGTCATCAACGGGAAGCGGACCGAGGTGACGACCGGCTCCCGCGAGCTGTTCGTCGAGCTCACCGGCACCGACCAGTGGACGATCGACCGGATGTGCAACATCATCTGTTACGCGCTCTCCGCCCGCGGCGCGACGATCGAGGCGGTCGAGGTGAACTACGCCGACGGCGCGACGCACCCGAGCGAGTACGGCGCGGAGCTGGTCCGCCCGAACCTCGACACCGACGAGAAGGCGGTCGGCCACGACCGCATCGAGACCCTCCTCGGCGTCGACTTCGAGCCCGAGGAGGTCGTCGACTGCTTCGAGCGCGCCGGCCTCGACGCCTCCTACACCCTCGACGAGGACGTGACCTACGAGGTGGAGATCCCGCCGTACCGCGTCGACGTGCTCCACCCGCTCGATCTGGTCGACGACGTGGGGCGGGCCTACGGCTTCGACAACTTGGAGCCGCGCTACCCCGACGTGGGGACGGTCGGCGGGCGCCACGAGCGCTCCCGGCTGGAGGACGCGGTCCGGACGAGCCTCGTCGGGCTCGGCTTCGAGGACCTGCTCAACTTCCACATGACGAGCGGGACCGAGAACTACGACCGCATGCACGTCGAGCCGGGAAGCGACGCCTTCGGCGGCGGCGACCCCGTCGCGATCACGGAGCCGTACAGCGAGGAGTACACCCAGCTCCGCACGTGGGCGCTCCCGTCCCTCCTGATGCTGCTCGAACGGAACACCCACAACGCGTACCCGCAGGACGTCGCGGAGGTCGGCTTCGCGGCCGAGCGCGACGAGACGACGGACACGAACGTCGCCGAGCGCCGCCACGTCGCCGGCGCGGTCGCCCGGCGCGACGCCTCCTACGAGGCCGCGAAGGGCCGCCTGCAGTCCGTGTGTGACGACTTCGGCGCGGAACTGGAGACGCCCCGCACGGAGCACCCCTCCTTCATCGACGGGCGGACCGCCGCGGTCGTAATCGACGGCGAGGAGGTCGGCGTGATCGGCGAGGTTCACCCCGCCGTGCTCGTCGAACACGACCTGGAGGTGCCCGTCGCCGCCTTCGAGTTCCACCTCGACGCGCTACAGAAGTAGGGGCTCGATCTTTACGTTACTGTCGGGTATTTATACGTCGCCGACGACTCCGCGGTGAGAACCTCCAAAGCCCTAGCCGCTCACTTATAACGGTTGTTGACGGCGGATCGACGATGGACACCTCCAAAGCCCCAGCCGCTGAGGCGGGCGTAGGCTCGCTGCGGTCCTCAGTCGCTCGCTCCGCTCCCTCCTTGCGGTCCTTACGTCGCCTACGCCCGCCTCAGCGGCTGGGGCTTTGAGTCCCACCCGACCCAAACCACACAGCCTCACACCTCCCCAGCCTCGTCGCTGGCGGCGACAGCCGCCAGCGACTCCCTCGCACGCGCTCCTCGCGGCCGCCATCGGCGGCCGCTCGGAGGCGCGCGCCACCGCACCGACGTATTTACTTAAATACCGTACGCCGTCCACGACTTCGATCGGTCAGCCCTCGAACCCCTCCTCCCACCGGAACGTGCCGTTGCGCTGGACGACCTCGCCGTCGATCTCCAGCCGGGAGCGCTCGCTCACGTCGCTGATCATGTCGACGTGGACCGCGCTGTCGTTGCCGGAGTCGCCCTCCGGCAGGCAGGCGTCGTACGCGCGTCCCACCGCGAGGTGGACCGTGTCGCCCATCTTCTCGTCGAAGAGGATCGAGTCGGTGAACCGATCGATCCCGCGGTTCATCCCGATCCCGAGCTCGCCGAGCCGCCGGGCGCCGGCGTCCGTGTCGAGCACGCTCGCGAGCGCGTCCTCGCCGGCGCCCGCCGAGAAGTCGACGACTTCGCCGTCCTCGAAGACGAGGTGCACGTCTCGGACGCGCGTCGCGTCGATCGTCATCGGCACGTCGAAGAACGCCTCGCCCTCGGTGTCGACGGGGGCGGTGAACACCTCGCCGGAGGGGAGGTTGTGGGAGTCGTACGCCACGGAGGCGGCGGAGTTGACCGCGGTCCGGCCCGCGATCGACATCGACACGTCGGTGTCGGGGGCGCCGTCGCGCTCGGTGACGATCCGGACCTCCTCGCCGGCGTCGAGCGCGTCTTTCATCGCCGCCATCTCGTCGGCGAGCGCCTCCCAGTCGCGGAGCACGGCGTCGTAGACGAACTCGCGGTACTCCTCGTAGGCCATCCCGGCCTGCTGGGCGAGCGAGCGCGTGGGGTGGACCGTCGACACCCAGTCGGTGTCCATCCGCGCCTCGCGCGCGTCACGTCTCGCCGTCGCGTAGGCTTGCCGCGTCGCACTCGACACGTCCGCCGTCGCGGTCGTGTTGCGCCCCCCGCCGATCCGGAGGTAGGCGTCAGCGGCCTCGAACAGCGCGCGCTCGACCGCCGGGTCGTCGTCGAATGCGGGGACACCGTCGCCGCCGTCGCCGTCCGCCCCCGCCTCGGCGCCTTTCAGATACGCCCGCGAGACCTCCGCCGATCCGTACAGGGTGGTCGCGTTCGCGCCCCGCTCGCCGAGCGCCTCGACGACGGCGACGCCCAGATCGTGGGCGTCCTCGGCGACGCTCACGACCACGTCGTCGCCGGCCTCGATCCGCGCGCTCCAGTCGACGAGCAGTTCCGCGTGTTCGCGTACGCGTTCGTCCATGCCGCGAGGTCTCGGTCGGCAGATAAAAACCCCTCCTCGTCGGCGGCACGCGCTGGGTTCGCGCGTCGCCCTGCCGGCTCGCCGGGCGTCTCGGGCGTCGTCGTCGTCAGCGAAACCTGCCCGGTGCCGGCCGCTTATGTGCGCGCACTCGAAGTGGTAAGGTATGAACGAGGAGTCACCCGCGGACAGACGCTCTCCCGTCGGCGAGCCGGTCGTCCGGTCGGACCCGGAGGTCACGGGCGAGCGCGCCGCCGAGGCGGTGGGGTTCGACCCGGACGACCCCGAGAGCGTCGCCGAGGCGGCCGAAACGGTCGCGCGCTTCGCGGCCGGCGACGTCGGCGACGACGACCACGTGCTGATGCTCCGAGGGGCCGCCGCCTGCGCCGCGCTCGTCCGCGGCGTCGGCTCGTACAAGGCGGCCGCCGAGCGCGCCGGCGACGACGTTTCGGTGGCGTTCATCCGGAAGTGGGCGCGCGTCCACGACCTCCCGCAGGCGATCCGCAGGCAGGTCGCGAGCGGACAGATCGCGCCGAGCGCGGCGAAGCACGTCGCGCGACTCGGGGGGACCGACCGCTACCTGCTGGCGTGGGCGACCATCGACGGCGACCTCACGGTCCGAGAGGTGCGCGCCATCGCCTCCGCCGTCAACGACGGGAGCGACATCGAGGCCGCGGTCCGCGAGGCCGGCGTCGAGCTCGGCCACGTCGGGCTCCGGCTCCCGCTCGACGCCTACGTGGAGCTCAGGCGCCGCGCCTCGAACCGGAACGTCGCCCCCGGCGACCTCGTGGCGGAGGCGCTCGACGACTACTTCTCCGAGTCGGACCCGGCGTAATCCGCGGCGAAGCGGCCGACCGCCGCGGCGATCGCGTCCCGCCCCCGCTCGACCTCCCCCCACGCGATCGTCTCGTCCGGGTAGTGCGCCTCCGC
>NZ_NHOA01000012.1 GCF_002727125.1 Halorubrum persicum | reverse complement strand
TCGCGGCCGGGGCTTTGGAGGTGTTCACCGCGGAATCGTCGATCACGTACGACCGAGCGGCTGGGGCTTTGGAGGTGTTCCCCGTCGAGAGCAACGATCGCTTATAAGCGAGCGCAAATCCCCTATAACCGCTCGCCGTCGTAGTACCGCTCCTCTACCCGCCGGTCGAACAGCCGCGAGAGCAGCGCGGTCAGCGGTCCCTCGACGCCGTCGCCGTCGGCGGCCAGCCCGTCCACCGTCTCGACCGGCCGGATCTCCCACGTCGAGTTGGTGAGGAACGCCTCGTCGGCCTCGCGCACCGCGTCCGGCGTGTACGTCCCCTCCTCGACCGGAATCCCCTCTTCCTCCGCGATCTCGATCACGGCCCGACGCGTCACGCCGGGGAGGATCGGCCCGTCGAGCGAGGGCGTCTTGAGGGCGGTGCCGTCGGCGAAAAAGAGGTTCGAGGTCGCGCCCTCGGCGACGTTCCCCGCCGGATCGAGCATCAGCGCCTCGTCGGCGCCGGTCACGCGCAGCTCCAGCCGAGCGAGGATGCCGTTGAGGTAGTTGTGCGTCTTCGCGTCGGCCGGAAGCGCCCGCGAGGCGGGTTTGCGCGTCTTCGTCGTCTGGAGCGCGGCGGGGCCGTCGTGGACCGGCTCCGAGCCGACCCCGCCGCGGGGGAGCGGCTTCGCGATCACGACGACGGTGGGGTCGTCCGCGGGTTTCGGGTCGAGCGTCCCGGGTTGGACTCCGCGGGTGACGGAGAGCTTCACGTACGCGTCCGCGAGGTCGTTGGCCGCGAGCGTCTCGTCGATCCGGGCTTTCAGGTCGGCCTCGGCGAGGCCGTGGTCGAGCCCGAGCGTCTCGCAGGTGTCCGCGAGCCGCGCCGCGTGGTCCGCCCAACGGAATATCTCGCCGCCGTACGCGCGCAGGGTCTCGAAGGCGGCGTCGCCGTAGGCGAAGCCGCGGTCCTCGACCGAGACGGTCGCCTCGCTCGCGGGCACGATCTCGCCGTCGACGTGGTAGCGGAGCGTCTCTCGGGACTCCTCACTCATCCTCGCACACCTCCACGAAGTTCCGCACCAATGCTTTCCCCCGCGGCGTCAGGATGCTCTCGGGGTGGAACTGCACGCCCACGTGGGGTTTCTCGCGGTGACGCACGCCCATCACGACCTCGCGCTCGTCCTCCGTGCGCGCGGTCTCGACCAGCCCGTCGGGGAGGGCCTCGCGTTCGACGCACAGCGAGTGGTACCGCCCGACCCGGAGCCGGTCGGGGAGCCCGGCGAACACGCCCGCGCCGTCGTGGGTGATCGTCGACGGCTTCCCGTGGACCACCTCCGGCGCGTGACCCACTCGGCTCCCGCCGCTCGCGCACAGCGCCTGATGGCCGAGACAGACCCCGAACACCGGGCGATCGAGCTCGAAGGCGTCGAGCGAGACGCCGGCCTCGGCGGGGGTTCCCGGTCCCGGAGAGACGACGACGCCGTCCGGGTCGAGCGCGCGGATCCCGGCCAGATCGACCGCGTCGTTGCGCCGCACCGCGACCGCGCCGGCGACCTCGCCGACGTACTGGACGAGGTTGTACGCGAACGAGTCGTAGTTGTCGACGACGAGGACCCGCGCGTCGGACTCGCCCGCGCCGGGGCGCCAGCCGGCGTCGCTCTCGTCTCCCTCGCCGCCCGTGGTGTCCGACTCCCCGGCGGTCATCGGTCGACCCCCCCTTCGACCTCCTCCTCGACCGCCATCCCGCCCGCGGCGAGCGCCTCGTCGACCGCGGTCACGAGCGCGCGGGCCTTCGCGAGCGTCTCCTCGTACTCCGCGTCGGGCTCGGAGTCGTGGACGATCCCCGCGCCGACGCGCAGGTGGTACTCGTCGCCCCGCCGGACCAGCGTGCGGATGACGATGTTGAGCGTCGCCCGCCCGTCGAAGCCCGCCGCGAGCATCGAGCCGGTGTAGGGGCCCCGCCGCGTCTCCTCCAGTTCGTCGATGATCTCCATCGTCCGCGGCTTGGGCGCGCCCGTGATCGTCCCGCCGGGGAAACACGCCGCGATCGCGTCGGCGAGCCCCACGTCGCCCCGCGCCTCTCCCTCGATCAGGCTCACGAGGTGCATCACCTCGCTGTACCGGTCGACTCGCCGGTACTCCGACACGTCGACCGTGCCGAACCGCGACACCTTCCCGAGGTCGTTGCGCTCCAGATCCACGAGCATCGCGTGTTCCGCGCGCTCCTTCGCGTCGCCGGTCAGCTCCGCCTCCATGGCGGCGTCCAACTCGGGCGTCTCCCCCCGCGGGCGGGTGCCGGCGATCGGCTCCGTGACGAGGCGAGCGCCGTCGTCGTCGGCTTCGGCCGGCACCCGTTCCAACAGCAGCTCCGGACTCGCGCTCACGAGGTCGACGCCGGACGGGGCGTCGTCGCCGTCGTCGTCCCCGCCTTCGTCTCCCGCCCGCGAGAACTCGATCAGCCCCGAGTACGGCGCCGGGTTCACCGCCCGGAGCGCGTCGTACGCCTCGACGGGGTGGACCGCGGCCGGGGCGCGCAGCCGCTGGGAGACGTTCGCCTGAAACGTGTCGCCGTCGCGGACGGACTCTTTCACCCGGCGGACCGCCTCGGCGTATCCCTCCCGCCCCACGTCGCTCTCGAAGGTCGCCGTCGACGCGTCCGGGTCGGGCGCCGGCCCCACCGCGGGGTCACCCGACTCGATCCGGTCGATCAGCGCCCCCGCCCGCGACGCCCCGCCGTCGAACAGCGCGTCGAGCGCGTCGCGGTCGCCGTCCGGGTCGTCGGCTCCCTCGGGGACCCGCGGACAGGCGGTCACGCGGAGGGGAACTGCGGATCCCGCGGCGTCGTCGTCCGCCGGAACCGGACACTCCCACGCCGCAACGCGGTCGAAGACGCCGATCCGGAGCCGCGGGAGCCCTCGGTCGTCGACCGCGCCGGGGCCCGCCGGGGCGGGGGCCGGGAACGACTCCAGCTCGCGGGCCACGTCGTACGAGAGCCACCCGAACGCGCCGCACGGATACGGCACGTCGCAGTCGCCGCGAGCGAGAGCCTCGCCCTCGATCAGCCCCTCAAGCGCCGCGAGCGATGAACTCGGGCGTCGGTAGTCGCCGGTGGGGGTCTCCCCGTCTGCGCCCCCCGTCGCGACCGCCGCGTCTCCGGAGACGGTGAGCCGCTCGACCGGGTCGACGCCGAAGTACCCCCAGCCGGACTGGCCCCCGGTGGTCTCGTAACAGAAGCCGCCCGGCCCGTCGCGGGCGCGCCGGTAGGCGGCGAAGGGGTCCTCGACGGTGACGCGGCGCTCGACCGGCACGCGGGCGCCCGCGGGCGCCGCGGCGGCGACCTCGCGGAACCGGCCCCGGTCGGTGTGTACCGATCGCTGCATGCCTCCCGGTTCGACGGGGCGGACGAAACAGTTGCGGTCGACCGTCCGAAACGGTCGCCGTCAGCGGCCTCAGAACTCCTTGGCGCGATCGATCCACGTCGCGGCCCGCTTCTCGCCGACGCTCGCCCCGTCGGCGACGGCCTCGGCGTCGGCGGCCGCGAGGTCCGAAATGCTCTCGATCCCGATCGCCGCCAGTCGCTCCGCGTAGGCCGGCCCGATGCCCTTCAGCTCCTCGACGTGGGCGCCCGTGTCGTCGTCGTCGACCGCGACCTCGTCCTCGCCGGTGTCCGCGGCTTCCGCCGGCTCGGCGGCTTCGGACGGGTCCTCGGCGGCCCCCTCCTCGTCGACCAGCGACTCGGTCGAGGCGGCCGCCTCCGTCTCGGTGGCGACCGGCTCGTCGACGCCCGGCTCGTCGTCGGCCGCTCCCTCGTCCGCGGCGTCATCTGCGTCGGCCGTCGGTTCCGGCTCGGCCTCTGGTTCTGATTCCGGTTCCGGTTCGTGCTCGACGGTCACTTCCGGGTCCGTTTCCTCGCGTTCGGCGGGGGCGCTCCCGAAGCCGAGCTTCTCTTTGAGCTTCTGCAGTAGGGCCATCGTCGGCAGATACGAACGTCGGATATTTAAAAGCCGTCGCCGAGGGGGCGTCTCACCGACCGCCGTCGCCGCCAGCGGCCCCCTCCCCGCCGCCGACCGCGTCTCGTCAGTTTATAAGGATCACCGGCGCGTACGGGAGGTGTGAACGCTCTCAACCCGATCATGTGGTCGGTCCACGTCGCCTTCGCGGTGCTGTGGACCGGCGGCGTGTTGTTCGTCGCGTTGGCGGTGCTTCCCCCCGCGCTCCGCGGCGAGATCGACGGCGGCGCGCTCGGCTCGATCGTCGGCCGCCTCCGCTGGGTCACCCGGATCGCCGCGCTCGTGTTCCTCGCCACCGGCGGCCACATGGCCGGCACGCTCTACACCTTCGCGTCGCTCACCGGAAGCGCCCGCGGATATCTCGTGGTGACGATGATCGGCCTGTGGTTCCTGATCACCGGCCTCGTCGAGGTCGGCAGCGGGAAGCTCCTCGACGGCATCGACGCCGGGAAGCTCCGCGAACCCGCCCGCGACGCGAAGCCGTTCTTCTACGGCGCCGCCGGACTCTCCGTGGCGCTCGTCGTCACCGCCGGCCTGCTCGCGAGCCCGACGCCGTTCTAAGGCGGTCGCGGGTAGGTTCGGTTCTGTCCCGCTGTCGCCTCACTCCAACTCCGCCCGTAGCGCCGCGTTCATCGTCTCGACCGGCGCGTCGGCGCCGGTCCAGGTCTCGAACGCCTCGACGCCCTGGAACAGCAGCATCCACGCCCCGTCGATCGTCGTCGCGCCCGCGGCGTCCGCCTCCCGCAGGAGGCGCGTCTCGATCGGCGCGTACACCGCGTCGAGCACGGCGAGGTCGCCGTGGAGGTGGTCCGCTGGCACCGGCGTCGCCTCGGGCTCGTCCATCCCCACGCTGGTGGCGTTGACCAACACGTCGGCGCCGGCGACGCGGTCGCCGAGGTCGTCGAGCCCCCCGCCGGTCGCCCCGGGGACCGCCTCGGCCAGCTCGGCCGCCCGCTCCGCGGTGCGGTTCGCGACGTGGACCGCGGCGCCCGCGTCGGCGAGCGCGAACGCGGCCGCCCGCCCCGCGCCGCCCGCTCCGACGACGACCGCGTCCCGGCCGTCCAGTTCGACGCCGTGATGCGCGAACGCGCGTTTCACGCCCGCGGCGTCGGTGTTGTGCCCGCGCGGGCGGTCGGCCTCGCCGGCGCGGACCGGGGCGAAGTCGACCGTGTTGACCGCGCCGATCCGCTCCGCGAGGGGCGCCGGGTCGACCGCCGCCAGCGCGTCCCGCTTGAACGGGACCGTGACGTTGAGCCCGGCGACCCCGAGCGCGCCGGCCCCCTCGATCGCCGCGGCGGCGTCGTCCGGGGCCGGTTCGAACGTCACGTAGCGCGCGTCGATGCCGAGCGACCCGTAGCCGGCCTCGTGCATCGGCGGCGACAGCGAGTGGCCGACCGGGTTCCCGATCAGTCCGTACACGTCCATGCCCGCTGAGGCGGGCGCGACCGACAAAAGCGGCGCGGTCGACCCGACGAAACGGAACCCGGTCGACCCGACGCCCCCGAGACGCGAGCCGGTTACTCCCCGTCCGTCTCCCGGTCCGCGTCGATCACGTCCTCCAGCGTCTCCGTGCCAACGTCGCTCGCGAGCTTGACCCCCACGAGCGAGACCACGATGCCGCCGACGATGAACGCCGCGAGCTGTTGGACCGGGCTGACGGTGACTCCCCACATCCCGAAGGGGGCGAGGATCGCCTCCTGCGCGAGGAAGTAGCCGGCGAACCCGCGGACCACCAGGGCGACGGCGGCGATGACGAACGGGAGGTTGAGGTACGGCGTCCGGATCCCCTCGTCGCGGATCAGCTCGTCGAGCAGCCGGCCGACCGCCGCGGTCACGCCCGCGACCGCGAACCAGGGGACGGCGGCGTAGGTGAACTCCACCGCCTCCACGAGCGCCGGCACGCCGCTCAGCTCCGACGCGGAGAGCACGCCGAAGAAGCCGCCGACAAGCGCTAACCCGCCGGCGACGACGTAGGTCACGATCGACACCTGGCCGGCGTACAGCGCCTCCCGGATCCGCTCCGGCATCCCCGCGACGAACCGGTCGATCGCGAGGCCCTTGTACAGGAGCGCGGCCCCGAGCAGCCCGGCGACGCCCGCGACCGCCTCGCCGGCGGAGAACCAGTAGAACAGCGCGGGCAGCAGCAGCAGCGCGATCCCGAACGGGACGAGAATCGTCGACCGGAGCTGCTCGTCGGCGAGGAACTGCTTGAGCAGGTAGTAGGTCGACTCGATGTCGCGGGCCTGCCGGACCACCACGCGGTCGACGGAGTCGACCGGGATCCGCGACTCGACGATCGGGAGCACCTGCTCGTCCTCCGCGGAGTCGACGACCGCGATCGCGGCCCGGGGGTCGTACCGGTCGACGAGGTCGTCGAGCTGCGCGGCGATGGAGCGGTCGGCGCCGACCGCGCTGTCGCTCTCGGCCGAGACGACCGCGACGACCGCCTCCTCGCGCTCGTCGCGGAGGTCGCGGGCGACGCGTAGCGATTCGAGCAGGCAGTTGACGCTGGCGTCCTCCGGGTCGCTCAGCCCGGCGTCCGTGACGAGCGATCGGACCGCCTCCCAGCCGGCGACGGGCATGGGGACGTTGGTGGCCCGTCCGATCGCTCCGGATCGGTCGATGCAGATGACCAGCGTCGTCACGTTCCGACAGTCGATCCGCCCGGATAAAAAGCTCCCCGTCCCCGGGGGATCGGCGCGGCCCCTCCCGCCGGTGGCGGCCTACCGGAGCTCCACGTCGACGTCGCCGCCCTCGTTCGTGAACGCGCTCGCGACGCCGCTCCCGGCCGCGAACGCGACGCGCTCGGCCCCGATGCCGAGCCGCTCTGCGAGCCCGCGTTCGGGCGTGAACTCGCGGATCTCGGGCTCCGCGCCGATCAGCGTCTCGAGCCGGTCTTCCACGTCGTCCTCGGTGCCGAGCTCGTCGACGAGCCCGATCTCCGCGGCGTCGCTGCCGAGGTAGACCCGCGCCTCGGTCTCGCGGATCGCCTCCGGATCCATCTCTCGTCCCTCGCTTACGGTCTCGACGAACTGCTCGTAGTAGCCGTCGATGATCCCCTGTAAGTACTCGCGCTCGTCCTCCTCGATCTCTCGCAGCGGAACGCCGGCGTCCTTGTACTCGCCGGCGGTGAACTGCTCGTAGGAGATGCCGAGCTTGTCGGCGAGCCCCGCGGCGTTCGGTCGCGAGCCGACGACGCCGATCGAGCCGACGAGGCTCGCGTCGCGCGCCCACAGCTCGTCGCAGCCGCTCGCGATCCAGTAGCCGCCTGACGCGCAGGTGTCGGTGGCGTACGCCACCGTGGGACCGTCGAACGCGGCCGCCGCGCGCCGGATGTCGTCGCTCGGGAGCACCTCGCCGCCGGGGGTGTTGAGCTCGACGACGAGCGCCTCCACGTCCTCGTCCTCGTCGGCCGCCTCGATCTGCTCGACCACGTCGTCGGCGATCGCTCCGCCCGGCCCCGAGAGCGGCGACGGCCGGCCGGTGTCGCGAGTGATCGGCCCCGAAACCGTCACCTTCGCCGCGTTGTACTCTTCCGTCTCGCCGAACCGACCGCGGGTGAGCCGAGCGATGAGCCGCTTGCCGGCTATCGTCGCGGTCGCGCCGACGACGGCTGCTGCGAGGAGGTTCCGTCCGGTCGAACGCGCGTCGCTTGCCATACCGCCGGTAGGGAGCGACGCCGTTTATATGCTGCCGTCGGCGACAGAATCCGCACGTCGCCGCTGCATCGACGGCGCTCGAGCGCGCCGAGACCGCGGTCCGTCGGGTGGGACGCCGCAAAGGCCGACCTTTTGTAGCGTTGCGTAGTTGGACGCCACAGGGATGGCAGGCAACGAGGACGAGAGCTCGTTCGTCCAGTACGGCATCGACGACAAACCACCGCTCGGGAAGTCGCTCCTCTTGGGCGCTCAGCACTACCTCACGATGGTGGGCGCGAACATCGCCGTGCCCCTCATTCTCGCCGGCGCGATGGGGATGCCCGACGCGGTCATTCCGCGGTTCGTCGGCACGTTCTTCGTCGTCTCGGGGATCGCGACGCTCGCGCAGACGACGTTCGGCAACCGCTACCCGATCGTGCAGGGGGCGCCCTTTTCGATGCTCGCACCCGCGCTCGCGGTCATCGGCGTCGTGACGGCGAACCCGCCGGAGGGGATCGTCGCCTGGCGGGCCGCGCTCCTCCAGCTCCAAGGCGCGATCATCGTCGCCGCGCTCGCCGAGGTCGCGATCGGCTATCTCGGACTCGTCGGGCGATTGCGGAAACACCTCTCCCCGGTCGTCATCGTGCCGGTCATCGTGCTCATCGGCCTGTCGCTGTTCAACGCCCCCGAGATCACCACCGCGACTCAGAACTGGTGGCTCGTCGCGCTGACGCTGGTCACCATCGTTCTCTTCTCACAGTACCTCGGTGGCAGGTCGAAGATCTTCCAGCTGTTTCCGGTCCTCCTCGGGATCGCCGTCGCGTGGCTACTCGCCGCCGCCCTCTCCGTCTCCGGCGTCTTCGCGCCGGGCACGCCCGGATACATCGATCTGGCGAGCGTCGCCGCGGCCGACCCGATCCACCCCATCTATCCGCTTCAGTGGGGGGTTCCGAGGGTTACGCCCGCGTTCGTCATCGGCATGCTCGCCGGCGTCGCCGCCTCGATCGTCGAGTCCATCGGCGACTACCACGCCGTCGCCCGCCTCTCCGGCATGGGCGCTCCCAGCAGCGAACGGATGACTCACGGCATCGGCATGGAGGGCCTCATGAACGTCTTCTCCGGGGTGATGGGCACCGGCGGGTCGACCTCGTACTCCGAAAACGTCGGCGCCATCGGCCTCACCGGTGTGGCCTCGAGGTACGTCGTCCAGATCGGCGCCGCGCTCATGATCCTCGTCGGGTTCGTCGGCTACTTCGGCCAGCTCGTCGCCACCATTCCGAGCCCGATCATCGGCGGCCTCTACATCGCCATGTTCGCTCAGATCGTCGGCGTCGGCCTCTCAAATCTCAAGTACGTGGATCTCGACTCGTCGCGCAACATCTTCATCATCGGAATCGCGCTCTTCTCCGGACTGGCCGTTCCGGAGTACATGCGCAACGTCGGAACCGCGGACGCCTTACAGCAGGGGTTGGCCGACAGCTTCCTGCTCGGCCAGCTCCTCGGCGCCGACGTCGTCGCGAACACCCTCTACGTCATCGGATCGACGGGCATGGCCGTCGGGGGGATCGTCGCGTTTCTGCTCGACAACTCGATCGCGGGGACGGCCGTGGAACGCGGGCTCACCGCGTGGGAGGAAGCGGCCGAAGAAGACGAGGAGTTCACGTCCGCGTACGACCGCTTCGTCTCCGAGGACCAGCCGCCTCGCACCGACTGATCCCCGGTCAACGCGGAGCGGCCCGACGGAATCCGACACGTCTCGCTCACGGCTCGCACCCGCGCCGCTGAACGCGACCGCTCGACCGCTCGCGGCGCTACCGCTCGGCACGTCGCAAAAGAACCGTAGAAACGTCGCCTTCGACCGAACTACAGCAGGCCGGTCTTCTGGAGCTTCATCAGGTCCTCGGTGTCGAGCGTCTCGCCCTCCTTGAACTTCTGGTAGATCTCCTCGGCCTCCTCCTTCTCTTCCTCGCGCTTCTCGGCGCGCTCGTCCTTGCGCTCCTCCTCCTCTTCCTTGTCGAGCTCGCGCAGGCGCTTCTGGACGCGCACGAAGTCCTCGTGGTGCTGGTCGGCGGCCTCCTGGGCCTCGACGAACAGCTCGTGCATCTCGTCGGCCTCGTCGCGGATGTCGTCGGCCTCGCGGTAGGCCTCGATCATCTGGTTGTGGTGCTCCTGGGCCTTGTCGGCGAGCTCCGTCACCTTCTGGTGGTGCTGGGACGCCTCGGAGCGAACCTCCTCGGCCTCCTCGACGAGGTCGTCGAGCTCGCTGGTGTCGTCGACCTTCTCCTTCTTCTCGGCGAGCTTCTCGCGCTTCTCGTCGATCTTCTCGATGAGCTCGCGCTCGTCCTCGGCGTCGAGGACCTCCGTCTGCTGACGGAACTCGAGATCCTCGATCTCCTCTTTGAGCTCCTCGATGGACTTGCCGGAGCCGAGCTCCATATCCTGTTTGAGCTCCTCGACCTCGTCGAACAGCTCGTTGGCCTCGGCGTTGAGCTCGTTGCGCTTGTCCTTGTGTTCCTGGACCTGCTCGTTGAGCTCGTCTCGCTTCTCGCGGTGTTCCTGGGCCTCGTCGACCTTCTCGCGCGTCTTCGCGTTGAGGTCGTCGCGCTTGGAAGCGCGCTCGGAGGCCATCTGGTTCAGCTCGTTGCGTCGGTCGCGCAGCTGACCGGCGCGTTTGATGAGCTGTCCTTTCGACCCGTTCTCAAGGTCGTCCTCAGAAAGGTCCACGTTGTCCGCCTCGTCCATTGCCTCGATCTCGTACTGTTCGATGACTTCTTCTTTCGTTACCATTTTTTATCTCTCCATCACCGCTCCGGGGATGGCGAGCGCTCGCCGTCGTGCGTCGAGCCGTACACAAGAGCTCCCGTTCATTTCAGCGTGCGATCCCACCAGCGCCGGAGGCGTTCTGGTACCAGATCGTACCGCGGGCCGACATATAAATACTTCGGTGATTCGGGTGTAACCCGGTAGCATGGGCCGTGTACTCCCTGATCCGTGATTATCGATCACACACCGACCGCTCCGTCTCAGTCGCTCCCGACCTCGTACGAGAGCACGATCCCGTCGTCGAGGCGCTCGGTGCCGGTCAGATCGAGCCGCGGGAACGACTCGGTGAACCCCTCGCCGTCGGCGAGCGTCGGCGCGTCGCGCCCCCCGATCACCATCGACCCCACGTACACGTGGAGCTCGTCGACGACGCCGGCGTCGAAACACGAGTAGATGATCTCGCCGCCTCCCTCGACCATCAGCCGGTCGACGCCTCGCTCCGCCAGCGCGCCGATCCCCGCGCCGAGGTCGACGTGCTCTCCGTCGCCCTCGACCGTGACGACTTCCGCGCCGGCGGCCTCGAGGGCTTCGCGGCGGGCAGCGGGCGTCGACGCGGCGACGAGCAGGTAGGTCGCGGCCGCGTCGTCGAGAATTCGGGCGTCGGTCGGCGTCCGCCCGGTCGAGTCGACGACGACGCGGGCGGGGTTGCCGGGGCGGCCGTTCCGGAGGCGCTCGACGCGCCGATCCTCCTCGTCGAGGGTGAGGTGGGGGTCGTCCGCGATGACGGTCCCGACCCCGACCAGCACCGCGTCCGCGGCCGCCCTGACGCGGTCGACGCGGTCGAAGTCCTCGGTCCCCGAGATCCGGAGCTGCTCCCGGCGCCGCGTCGCGAGCTTCCCGTCGACGCTCTGTGCCGCGTTGACGACGACGTGCATACGCGAGCCTCACGCGGGCGGGGAATGGTCGTTTCGGTCGCCGGCGGGGCGACCTCTCACTCGGTGAGCCACAGCCCCGCCGCCACGCCCGCCGCGAGCGCGAGGGCCCCGGCGAGCAGCCCGAACGCCGCCCGGAATCCGGAGGCGTCGGCGACGGCGCCCACGGTCGCGGGGGCGAGCGCGCCGGCCGCCATCAGCAGTGTGCGGACCACGCCGAGCCCGCCGCCGGCCAGCCGCTCGGGGAGCGCCTCGATCAGGTACGCGCCCCGGACCGGCCGGAACCCGTGCGACCCGAGTCCGAACGCGACGACGAGGGCGCCGAGGACGACCGGTCCCGTCTCCGCGACGGCGACGACGCCGACGAGGGCCGCCGCCGCCAGCCCCAGCGCCGCGACCATCACGGGGAACCGACCGAGTCGGTCGGAGAGGTCGCCGGAGACGAGCTGGACGAAGGTGACCGCGAACAGCCCGGAGTACAGCAGGTTCGCGGTCGCGGTCGACAGCCCGCCCGCCTGCGAGAGGTACAGCGGCAGGAAGGCGACGGCCCCGTTGTAGGCAAACGAGAAGGCGATCGTCACGAGGACGAACCCTGCCACCCGGCGGTCCTCGAACAGCGAGAGGTAGTCTCGCGCGCCCGGATCCGGCCCCTCCCGATCCGGACCGCGGTCGGCGTCGGCCGGGAGCCGACCCGGAACCCGGAGGGAGAAGGCCGCCGCCAGCGCGAGCGCGACGACCCCCGTGAGAGCGAACAGGCCGCGCCAGTCCGCGCCCGGGAGCCACGAGAGGAGCACGGCGAGCGCCGGCGGCGCGGCGACGAAGAGGGTGACCGCCGCGGGCGCTGCCACGCCGCCGAGCGCGCCGAAGGTGTCGTGGGCCCCCAGCGCGCGACCGGTCCGGACCGGGTACACCCGCGAGAGCAGCCGCACCGCGACCGTCTTGTGAGCGCCCGTCCCCGCGCCGATGACGAGCATCACGCCCGCCAGCACCGCGAAGGAGGTGTCGACGATCAGCGAGAGGGCGCCGACGCCCGCCACCGCCGCGCCCGCCGCGATCACCCGGACCGCGCCGACCCGGTCGGCGATCGCCCCGCTCGGGAACTGGAGCGCGGCGTAGACGGCCATGAAGCCCGAGAACGCCGCCCCGACGGCGGCGTTGCTCACCCCGTAGCTCGCCTGCAGGGGCCCGAACAGGGGCGGGAACGCGTACCGCACGAACTTCCCGAGAAACCAGATCAGGGCCGCGAGCACGAGCACGTCGTACTCCCGGGCCCGGGCGAGACTCATCGCCCGTGGATTCCCCGCTGACGGTTAAAAGCGAACGGAACCGCACGAATGCCGCCGGTCGCCGACCGCCGCGGTTCCGGCGTTCGCGAGGTGGTCGCCCGGGGCACTCGCGCACCGGGGTCGACACCGTTTTCTCGCCCACCGGCGATCCACCCGTCGTGTCCGATCCAACCGCTCACCACGTCGGGATCACCGTCGCCGATCTGGACCGCGCCGTCGAGTTCTACGCCGAGACGTTCGACCTCGACCTCCTGGCCGAGTTCGCGGTCGGCGGCGACGCCTTCGCCGAGGCGGTCGCCGTCGACGGCGCGTCGGCCGAGTTCGCGCACCTCGACGCGGACGGCGCGATCGTCGAACTCGTGGCGTACGACCCCGCGGCCGAGTCGGACGAGACCCCCCGACTGAACCGCGCCGGCGCGACCCACCTCGGTCTCTCCGTCGACGACGTGGAGGAATTCTACGCCGCCCTCGACGACGACGTGGAGACGCTGAGCCCGCCGCGAACGACGGAGAGCGGGACGACGATCCTGTTCGTCAGGGACCCGGAGGGGAACCTGATCGAAGTGCTCGACGCCTGAGCGGGACGACCCCGCGCCGCCTCACTTCACCTTCGTGCCCGGCCCGGCGTCCTCGTAGGTGGTGAGGAGGTCGGCGTCCTCGCCGGCGGCCAGCACCATGCCGTTCGACTCGACGCCGAACAGCTCCGCCTTCTCCATGTTCGCGAGCACGACGACCTTCGTCTCGGGAAGGTCCTCCACGTCGTGGAGCTGTTTGAGCCCCGCGACGATCGTCCGGGTCTCCGCGCCCAGATCGACGCGGAGCTTCAGGAGGTCGTCGGCGCCCTCGATGCCCTCGGCCTCCTCGATCCGGCCGATCCGGATGTCCAGTTCCTGGAAGTCGTCGAAGCCGATGCGGTCGTCGCTGAGGGGTTCGATGTCGGTCATGTCGCTGGTGTCGTCGGTGTCGTCGGACTCGTCGCTGGTGTCGGTTTCGTCTTCCTCTCCGCTCTCCTCGCCGTCGCCGTCCGCCGCCTCGGCGACGCGCGCCTCGAGCTTCTCGTTCAGGGCCTCGACGCGCTCGTCTTCGATCTGCTCGAACAGCTCCGTCGGCTCCGCGAGGTCGCCGGCGGGGCCCTCGCGGGCCGCCTCCACGGTGGTCTCGTGGACCGAGCCGTCCTCGCCGAGCTGGTCCCAGAGGCGCTCGGCCTTCTCCGGGGCGATCGGTTCGAACAGGACCGCGATCGCCTTCGCGATCGCGACGCAGTCGTGGATGACCTGCGCGGCCTCCGCGGGATCGTCGTCCACGAGCTTCCACGGCTCGCTGCGCTGGATGTACTCGTTGCCGAACCGCGCGAGGTCGGTGACGGCGCCGCCGACCGCGCGCACGGAGTAGTCGTTGACCGCGGCCGCGAACGCCTCGATCGCCTCCTCGATCCGCGCGTCCACCTCGTCGCTCGTCCCGTCCGCGATCGGCGCGTCGTCGTAGTTCCGGTGGGCGAACAGGAGGGAGCGGTAGAGGAAGTTGCCGACCGTCCCCACCAGCTCGGTGTTGACGCGGTCGCGGAACTTCTCCCACGAGAAGTCGACGTCCTGCTGGAACCCGCCGTTGGTGGCGAGGTAGTAGCGCAGGGGGTCCGGATGGAACCCCTCGTCGAGGTACTCGTCGGCCCAGACCGCGCGGTCGCGGCTCGTCGAGAACCCCTTGCCGCCGAGGGTGACGAAGCCGGACGCCATCACCGCGCGCGGTTCGGTGTGACCCGTCGCCTCCAGCATCGCGGGCCAGAAGATCGTGTGGTGCTGGATGATGTCGCGGCCGATCACGTGGACGATCTCCCCGCCCTCGGGGTGGGCGTCGCTCGCGCCCTCCTTCCACGCCGCCTCCCAGTCGAACGCCTCGGCGCCGACGCGCTCGGAGTACTGCTTCGTCGAGGAGATGTACTCGATCGGGGCGTCGACCCAGACGTATAAGACGAGGTCCTGTTCGGCGGTTTCACCGCCCTCTTGGGGCGACTCCGTCGCCTCGCCGCCGGGGTAGTCGATCCCCCAGTCCATGTCGCGGGTGATACACCAGTCCTGTAACCCCTGCTCGATCCACTCGCGGGGCTGGTTCCGGGCGTTCGAGGTCCCCTCGAGTCGATCGAGGAAGTCGGAGAGGTACGCTGAGAACTCCGAGACCTCGAAGAACTTGTGGGTGCGTTCGCGGTACTCCGCGGGGTTCCCCGTGATCGTCGACTCGGGGTCCTCGACTTCGCCGGGTTCGAGGTGACGCTGACACCCCTCGTCGCACTCGTCGCCGCGGGCGTGGGCGCCGCAGTAGGGACAGGTCCCCTCCACGTACCGGTCGGGGAGGAACTGGTCGTCGATGGGGTCGTACGCGACCATGATCTCCTTCTCGTAGACGTGGCCCGCGTCTTCCAGGTCGCTGACGAGCTGCTGGGTGACCGCAGTGTTCGTCTCGTCGTGGGTGTGGCCGTAGTTGTCGAACTCGACGTTGAACTTCGGGAACGTCGCGGCGTACTGCTCGTGCCAGTCGAGCGCGAACTGCTCGGGGGAGACGCCCTCCTGCTCGGCGTTGACCGCGACGGGAGTGCCGTGCATGTCGGAGCCGGAGACGAACGCGGTCTCCTGCCCGAGTCGTTCGAGCGCGCGCCGGTACACGTCGCCGCCGACGTAGGTGCGGAGGTGACCGATGTGGAGGTCGCCGTTGGCGTACGGCAGTCCACAGGTCACCACCGCCGGGTCGTCGGTAGGGAAGTCGTCGTGGCTCATGTGGTGTGTGTATCGAGTTGTCGTGGATACGGGCCTAAAGCCCGCTGGTTTTCGGGTGCGATCGAGAGGGTCAGCCGGCTCTGTGAGACGCCGCGCACAGCGGGTTACACGGCGGCCGGCGGGCGACTGCTCGGCCGGGCCCTGAGCGGCGACCGTTCAGGCGTCGGTCACCCGTTCGGCGCGAGCGGTGAACCGGTCGGGATCGAGCCGGTAGAACTCGAACTCGACGCGGCTCGTCGGGTCGCCGAACACGTCGACTAACGGAATCCGCTCCGTCCGTTCGAGCCCGGCGAGCGACTCCGTCGAAAGCGACTCGTCGGTGGTCGACACCAGTCGACCGCTCGCCACCACGCTCTTCCACTGCCCGTCGCGCTCGCCGTAGGTAACGAACGTGATCCCGCGATCGG
This sequence comes from Halorubrum persicum, assembly GCF_002727125.1. Lineage (GTDB taxonomy): Archaea > Halobacteriota > Halobacteria > Halobacteriales > Haloferacaceae > Halorubrum > Halorubrum persicum. The sequence continues at coordinate 51,343 of NZ_NHOA01000012.1, read as the reverse complement.
TGGGGTTCGCCTTCCCGCTCGATCCCCCGACGGCGAGGCGGAAGTAAAACGCCTCCTCGACCGGGTCGTACCCGTACGACACCGGAACCGAGTGCGGGGGGTCGTCGTCGGCCGTCGGCAGGGAGATCACGCCCGTCCCCGATCGCCCGAGGAACTCGTCGCGCTCGTCGTCGTCCATCTGAACCGCGTCAATCCCCGTCATACGTGATCTTGGACGGGTACGGTAATGAATGTCAGCCACCGACCGCGGAGGGGGACCGCGCCGGACCGCCGCGACCGCTTACACGATGTCGCGGACGATCGCGGCCGCCTCGGACGCCGTCGGGGCGAGCACGTAGACGATCGGCTCGATGCCGACCGCGCCGGTCTGGAAGAGCACGAGCGCGTCGGTCGACTCGGCGCCCGCGACCGCGTCGGCGACGGCCTCGTCGGTCGGTCGCTCGGGGTCGAACTCCAGCGCCGGATACGACTCCGCGAGCGCCTCGACGGTCTCGGGGGCGTACCGGACGTTCACCGCGCCGCGGGCGGTCGCGCCCGCCTCGCGTGCGGCGAGCAGGACCGTCGCGACGTGCTCGCTCACGCCGAACTCGGGCTCGCCGGGGACCATCGCCTGCCCCTTCACGTCGACGAGCCGGCCGGGGACGGCCGCCACGTCGTCGATCGTCCGGGCGTCGTCGAGGCACTCGGCGACGTTGGCGCCGACGTTCGGGATGAGCCGGGCGAAGCCGGAGGCGTTCGTCAGGGTCCGGAGCCCGCGGCGGACCGACGAGAGGACGCGCTCGCGCTCGCGGAGCCCGCTGTCCGGGTCGTGGACGGCGAACTCCACCTCGGCGTCGGCGAGCGCGGGCATCGCCTCCTCGTGGAGGTCCGCGAGGAGGTCACCCTCCTCCAGCCGGCGGATCAGCACCTCGATCTCGACGAGCGCCGCGACCGGGGCCATCTCCCCCGCCGCGAGCCCCTCGCCCACGCGCTCCACGAGGTCGCGGACCCGCTCGTCGGCGACGATCCGGTCGTGGCGGGCCACGTCGCCGTGGGCGTACTTCGAGACGGCGGACTGGGAGATGCCGAGCGCGTCGGCCACCTCGCGCTGGGTGAAGCCGCGCTCGCGGAGGTCCTCCGCCAGCATCGAGCGCACCGTCGGGAGGAACTCGTCGACGACGACCTCCTCGATGAACTTCATGCGTGGTCCCCCCGTTCCTCACCACCGTCGCCGTCGAACTCGGGGTCGGAGCCGATCCGGGAGGCCTGCGGCCCGTCTTGGTCTTGGTACTTCGAGCCCCGCTCGACCCCGTACGGGCGGTCCGCGGGCGACTTGAGCTCCGTGAAGATGAGCTGTGAGACCCGCATTCCCGGCGTGAGCGCCACGGGCGCGGTGCCGAGGTTCGACAGTTCGAGCGTGATCTGCCCCTTGTACCCCGGATCGACGATCCCCGCGGTGGCGTGGATGACGATCGCGAGCCGCCCGAGCGAGGACCGGCCCTGCACGGTCGCGAGCAGGTCCGGCGGAATCTCCACCCGCTCCGTGGTGGTGCCGAGCACGAAGTCGCCCGGGTGGAGAATGAACTCCTCGCCTTCGGGGACCCGCGTCTCCGTGACGTACTCGCCGACCTCGTCGGCCTCGGTCGGGTGGATACAGGGGATGTTCGTGCGCTGGAACTCCAGGAAGCGCTCGCCGAGCCGCAGGTCGACGCTCGCGGGCTGGACCTGCTGGTCGACGTCGTCGAGGGGGTCGACCACCAGGTCCCCGTCTGCGAGGCGGTCGAGGATGTCCGCGTCCGACAGGATCATATCGGGAGAGGGGCTCCGACTGGGTTAAAAACTCCCGAATCCGCGGACCGTCGGCGCGATCGCTCCCGGCCGTCACACCATCGCGAGCAGGAGCCCGCACAGCGCGAGGGCGCCCGCGACCGTCCCGGCGACGCCCCGGTCGAGGTCGTGGTACGCCTCCAGCCCGCCGACGACGACGACCCACTGGACCGCGACCACGGCCGCGGAAGCGACCAGAAGCGGCCCCTCCATCGCGGAGATGGCGGCGACGAGCTCGTTCGCGATCGCTTCGACCGTGGTCCCGTCGACCGACGCCGACGCGAGCGCGTACCAGATCGCGGCGAGTCCGGCGGCCAGCCGGGCCACCTCCGCGGCGATCGCCCACGCCGCGATCACGAACGAGTCGCCGATGGAGCCGGCGCCGCCCGCGAGGCGCGCCCCGCCGTGGAGCACGAGCGCGAAGACCGCCCACCAGATCGGCACCCCGATCAGCGCGTAGCCGACGTATCCGCCCGTCGCGCGCTGCAGCTCCTCGCCCACGTTCACGTCGATCCGTTCGGGCTGGTCGCACTGCTCGGCGAAGACGGAGCTCTCGTCGTCCTCGCCGAACGTCTCGCACGTCGACTCCGGCGGGCGGTCGGGGTTGTCGACCGTCACCTCGCGGTCGATCGTCGCGTCGAAGGCGGCCCCGAGCGCGACGACGCCGACGGCGGTCGCGACGGTGACGACCACGACGACGCCGACGGCGAGCGCCTTCCCGCCCGGCTTGAGCCGGCGGAAGCCGGCGCGCGAGCGGTCGAGGAGGCTGCCGACGACTCCGGAGAGCGGGGCGAGCGGGGAGGGCATACGCGGGGGATCCGGGCGATCGGACAAGTGCCTTGTCCACCGGCGATCGCTCTCACTTATTAGTACCGTCCGGCCCAACCCGCACGCAATGAGCCGCAACGACGAGGTCGCCGCTCTCTTGGAGGAGTTCGCCGACCGGCTCGAAGCGACCGGCGTCGAGTACAAGCCGACCGCCTACCGCCGCGCCGCGGAGAACGTCCGCGAGCACACCGCGCCGATCGAGAACCTCGCGGGCGAGGGCGCGGACGCGGTCGCCGAGATCGACCGCGTCGGCGACGCGATCGCGGCGAAGATCGTCGAGTACTTCGAGACCGGCTCGATCGAGGAGCTGGAGGCGCTCCGCTCGGAGCTCCCCGCCGACATCGAGGCGCTGACCGCGGTCGAGGGGGTCGGACCGAAGACGGTCGGGAGCCTCTACGAGGCGCTGGAGATCACCACCCTCGACGAACTGGAGGCGGCGGCCGAGGCGGAACAGATCCGGGAGGTCTCCGGCTTCGGCGCCAAAACCGAGGAGAACATCCTCGACAACATCCCGTTCGCGCGCGAGGCCCGAGAGCGCACCCGCCTCGGCGACGCCCGCCCGGTCGCGGACGACGCCCTGTCGTACCTCGACGACCTCGACGCGGTCGAATCGGCCGCGGTCTGCGGCTCGATCCGGCGCTGGAAGGACACGATCGGCGACGTCGACCTGCTCGTCGCCAGCGACGAGCGCGAGCCGGTCGTCGAGGCGTTCACCGACTGGCCCGAGGCCGACGCGACGATCGAGGCCGGCACCGGGAAGGCGAGCGTCCGCGCCAGCGGCACCCGCGTCGACCTCCGGATCGTCGACGGCGAGGAGTTCGGCGCCGCGCTGCAGTACTTCACCGGCTCGCGCGCCCACAACGTCGCGGTGCGCAACCGCGCGATCGACCGCGACCTGAAGCTCAACGAGTACGGGCTGTTCGACGTGAGCGGCGTCGACGACCCCGACGCCGGCCAGCGGGTCGGCGAGCGCGTCGCGGGCGCGACCGAGGACGGCGTCTACGCGGCGCTCGACATGGGTCCCGTCCCGCCGGAGCTCCGCGAGAACAACGGTGAGGTCGAGGCGGCCGCGGCGGGCGATCTCCCCGACCTCGTCGAGACCGAGGCGATCCGCGGCGACCTCCACACCCACACCGACTGGTCGGACGGCGGGTTCTCGATCGCCGAGATGATCGAGGCGGCGGCGGAGCGCGGATACGACGTGCACGCGGTCACCGACCACGCCGCCGGGCCGGGGATCTTCGGCAACACCGGGCTCGACGAGGCCGAGATCGCGGAGCAGGCCGAGGCGGTGGCGGCGGCGGTGAGCGAGGTCGACGGCGCCGTCGCCGCCGCCGACTCGGCCGCCGACTCGGCCGCCGCCGACATCGAGGTGTTCCACGGGATCGAGGCCAACATCGACGCGGAGGGGGCTATCACCACCGACGACGACACCCTCGCCGACCTCGATATCGTCGTCGCCTCGCCGCACTCCGCGCTGGGGCAGGACTCCGACGCCGCCACGGAGCGGCTGATCCGGGCGGTCGAACACCCGCACGTCGACGTGCTCGGCCACCCGACCGGCCGGATCATCAACAGTCGCCCCGGTATCGCGCCGGACGTCGAGGCCGTGGTCGAGGCGGCGGCGGCCGCCGGCACCGCGATCGAGGTGAACGCGAACCCGGCCCGGCTCGACGCCGACGGCGATGCGGTCCGGATCGCGCTCGACGCGGGCGCGACGATCGCCGTCAACACCGATGCCCACTCCCCCCGCGAACTCGACAACGCCCGCTATGGGGTCCACACCGCCCGACGCGGCTGGGCCGAGGCGGGAGACGTGCTCAACGCGCGCGCTCCGGACGAGCTCCGGGCGTTCCTCGACGACTGATGTCCGCTGCCGGCTCGCCCGCCGAGGGGGACGATCCGCCGCGCGTCCTCGTCGACGCCATGTGCGGCAAGCTCGCCACCTACCTCCGGATCTGCGGCTACGACGCCGCCTACACGCTCGACCGCGGGGTCGAGGCGGACGACCGGATCGCGTCGCTGGCGGCCGCGGAGGACCGCGTCCTGATCACCCGCGACCGCGAGCTCGCCGCCCGGGTCGACGACGCGGTCTGCCTCACCGAGCGCGACGTGCTCGACCAGCTCCGGGAGGTTGCCGCCGCGGGGCTCCCGGTCGCGATCGCCGACGAGCCGACGCGCTGCGGGGCCTGTAACGGACGCGTCGAGCGGGTGGCGCCCTCGGCCGGCGCGGACTCGCTCGAACACGTCCCCGATCCTCCCGACTACGTCCCCGACGACGTGGGGCCGGTCGCGACGGCGGAGGGCGAGGGCGAGAGCGACGACTCCCGGCCCGCGTGGCGCTGTCGCGACTGCGGACGCTGGTTCTGGAAGGGGAGCCACTGGGACTCGATCGCCGCGCGCCTCGACGCGATATAGCCGCCCCCCGAGCGAAACCGGTTTGCCCGCGACCCGCCTACGGCCACCTCATGGACCGCGAGCAGGCCGTCGCCCGGCTGGAGTCCCTCGTCGACCGCGTCGAACGCGAGACCATGCCGGTCCCCGTCCGCGAGGTGTGGGCGTTCGGCGACGTGGCGCTCGGGCTCGACCCCGTCGAGCGGCTCGACGTGTACCTCACCAAAGACGTGATCATGGGCGGCGACACCGAGGCGGCCGCCGACTTCGCGGCCGAGTACGGGGTCAAGGGGGTCGGCACCTCCGTCCGCGCCGCGTGGGCCGAGGCGCACCCGGACCGCGTCCGCGCGAGCGACAACGGGTACGCCGCGCCCGAGCGGTGTCTCGCCGCCGAGCTCGTCGACGACGACGAGCCGATCCACCTCGAAGTGTGTAACGCGAGCTTCGAGGACAACGTGCGACAGCGCCTGAAGGGGGCGCTCGCCCGCGACGCCTACGAGGAGGTGCTCGACCCGCGCGGCGTCTGCCTGTGGGTCGACGGCACCCGCGACGAGGAGGCGTTCGACCGGCTGCGCGACGCCTCCCTCGCGATGCCGACCCTCCCCGCCGCGCTCGGGATGCTCGGCGCGGACGAGGAGGTGGCCCGCGAGGCCGCGGACGTGCTCAAGCGAGCGCGCGCCGAACAGTCCGGTGCCTCCGTCCGCGGCGACATGGTGTAGGCGCCCCCGGCGCGACGCTCCCGGCCGGCCGCGTTTGGCCGCCACCCGACGGCTTTTTGCGCAGTTCGCCGTGTGGACGGTATGCCAACGCCGACCGACCGCGTCCGCCGCGCGGAGCGCTCGCGCATCCGCGTGATGTTCGACCTCGCACAGCGCCACGACGGCGACCTCGTCAGACTGGAGGTCGGGGAGCCCGACTTCGACACGCCCGAACACGTGATCGACGCCGCCGCGAGCGCCGCCCGCGACGGCGCGACGCACTACACCTCGAACGCGGGGCTCCCCGAGTGCCGGCGCGCCATCAGCGACACGCTCGCCGCCGAGTACGGCGTCGAACACGACCCCGACGAGGTCGTCGTCACCGTCGGCGGGATGGAAGCGCTCCACCTGGCGACCCTCGCGACGGTGTCGCCGGGCGAGGAGCTGCTCGTTCCGGGGCCGACGTGGCCGAACTACGAGACGCAGGCGACGCTCGCGGACGGGACCTTCCGCGAGGTTCCGATGCCGGCCGAGACGGGGTTCGCGCTCGACGCGGACCGGGTCATCGACGCGATGAGCGACGACACCGCGGCGGTCGTGCTCACGACGCCGTCGAACCCGACCGGCCGCGTCTTCGACCCCGACGAGTGCCGGGCGGTCGTCGAGGCCGCCGCCGACAACGACGCCTACGTGATCGCCGACGAGGTGTACCTCGGGCTGACGTACGACGGCCCGGCCCGAGGGATCGCCGCGTACACCGGCCATCCGGACCACGTGCTCACGGTCGGCTCCTGCTCGAAGCGGTACGCCATGACGGGGTGGCGGCTCGGCTGGCTCGCCGGCGACCGGGAGGTGATCGACGAGGTGACGACGGTCCGCGAGTCGACCACCGCCTGCGCGTCCAGCGTCGCCCAGCACGCCGCGATCGCCGCGCTCACCGGCCCGCAGGAGCCGTTCGAGGAGATGTACGAGGCGTTCGAGGAGCGGCGCGACCTCGTCGTCGACCGCGTCGCCGACATCGACGGGCTCTCGTGTCCCCGCCCTGAGGGCGCGTTCTACGCCTTCCTCGACCCCGGCATCGACGCGCCCGCCATCGACATCGCGAAGTATCTCCTCCGAGAGCACGGCGTCGTGCTCGCGCCGGGCGACGGGTTCGGCGACACGGCGCCCGGGCGGCTCCGGCTCTCGTTCGCCAACTCCGTCGACCGGCTCCACGAGGGGTTCGACCGGATCGAGGCCGGGCTGGCCGAGTACTGACGGAGCGGCGACCCGACTCGCCGTCCGCCGGTTTCCCCTCGCTTACCGCATCAGCTCCCCGCTGTTCACGTTCAGCGTCTCGCCCGTGACGAACGCCGCGTCCCGGAGGTAGGCGGCGGCGTCGGCGATGTCCTCGGGTTTCCCGTACCGGTCGACGGGGATCCGCGCGAGCTCCTCGCGCTTCTCCGCCGGCGTTCGGTCGCCGGTCATGTCCGTCTCGACGTGGCCGGGCGCGATCGCGTTCACCCGCACGTCGGGCGCGAAGTCGCTCGCGTGGCTCCGGGTGAGCGAGAGGAGCGCGCCCTTGGAGGCGGCGTAGTGACACTCGATCGGCGCGCCGGTGTGCGCGAGGATCGACGAGACGTTGGTCACCGAGGGGCCGTCGTCTGACTCCGAGAGGTGCGGGAGCGCCGCCTTCGTCACGTTGAACGCGGAGTTGACGTTGACGTCCATGACCCGATCGAAGTCGTCCGGGGCGAGGGATTCGGTGTACACGTGCTGGTCGATCCCGGCGTTGTTGACGACGTGGTCCAGCCCGCCGAACGCGTCGGCGGCGGTCTCGACGAGCCGCTCGGCCGCGTCGGCGTCCGAGACGTCAGCGCGGACGACGACGGCCTCGTGCCCCCGATCGCGGACGGCTTCGGCGGCCGCCTCGGCGGCCTCGTCGCTGGTGTGGTAGTTGACGGCGATGTCGTACCCGTCCCGGGCGAACCGCAGCGCGATCGCCCGTCCGATACCCCTCGACGAACCGGTAACGAGTGCGGCCGGCATGTCGCTTCGCTCGCTCCGTGCCGACTTCGCTTTTCGGGACGCGGCGGTCCGTGTGCGGCCGGCCGCCGACGAGGCGGACAAACGGGAGCGGCCCGGCGCTCACTCCACCCGTCCCACCGTCACGTCGAAGGGGACGCGCTCGACGCGCTCGTACTCGTCGTCCCCGATGGCGTCGACCACCTCGCGGCCCATCTCGCGCCACCGGCGCCGGAGGTCGTCGTACGCGCTCTCGGAGGTCGCCGCGATCAGCTCCTCGCGGTGATCGGCCAGCCCCGCGCCCGAGGCCTTCCGCGCCGCGGCGGTCAGCGCCGGCTCCGCGTACGGCGCCGCGACCCGCTTCTCGTGGACGTACCGCCGGGTCCGGATCTCGCCGACCCCCGCCGCCGCGAACGCCTCGCGGACGCGGTCGCCGAGCGCCACGTCGGTGTCGACTCCCTGCAGGTACGCCTCACGCGCCTCTCGTTCCAGGCGCTCCTCTGCGTCGACGGTGGAGGTCACCGTCACGGCGGCGTTGTCCGGCTCGATCGCCGCCACCAGATCCGAGGAGACGCGCGCGAGTTCCCGGACCGCGGCGGTCGGCTCGGGGAGGTTGATGAGGAGGGCCTGACAGACCGCGAGGTCGACCGCGCCGTCCGGGACCGGAAGCCGCGTCGCGTCGCCGGCGACGTACGGGAGCCCGGTCTCCTCGCGGGCGACTCGCAGGAGGTCCGGGTCCGCGTCGACGCCGATCACGGTCGCGTCGGGCGGCGCCTCCGCGTCGAGAACGCGGGTCAGCTCTCCCGTGCCGCAGCCGACGTCGAGGACGCGGCGGCGGCCCGCCAGCTCGAGGTCCGCGAGGGCCTCCCGGCCGTCGGCCCACATCCCGCGACGGGTGTGTTCGAGGTACTCCGCGGAGAATCGTCGCACGCCCCCGCGTTCGGCGCAGGGGAGAATAAACGTACGGAACTCAGCCTTCTTGTCGGCCGCCGGCATCCTCGCCGTTGGCCCCCTCACCGTCGCCGCCGCCGATCCCAGCCAGGTCCGCGAGGAGCGCCGCGGTGACCCCGGCGCAGTAGCCGACGAACGCCCCGCTCAGCCCGACGAGCGCGAACGACATCGTCACCCCGCCCAGCGGCGCGTTGCCGCCGCCCACGCCGGGAACGCCGAACACGGTGCCGACGACCACGAGCGCGGCGAACACGAAGGCGGGCACGACGCCCACCGCCAGACACGCCGGCCCCCCGCAGCGTGCGTACGCCCCGGCGGCCGCGATCGGTGCCGGCGCGTAGAACACCAACAGCGGGACGAGTCGGTCCGTCACCGCCGCCGCGGTCTGGATGTCCGCGAGCTCGGCGGCGATCGCGACCGCCAGCGTCAGCGCCACGAGGACGGCGAACCCCCCGACCATCGTGAGGGCTAACCGACGCCGCTGTCCGATGAGCAGCGCCTTCGTGGTGGTCATATCCGTGGATCGCGCCCCCGAGTACATAAAAGCGCGTCGGACGTTTTCACCCGATCCGACGAACCTCCCCCGCTTCGCCCCCGTGACGACTTACTCCGGTCAAGCAGTCACTCTGCCCCGAAATCGGTTCCCGGTGGGGAACACTCCGCTCGAACCGCTCGGACCGCTCGGACCGCTCACTCCGCCCGCAGCTCGCGGACGCGATCGATGTTCCACGCGAAGCTCTTCCCGTCCTCGGTCGGCGTCTCGAGCGCGAGCGGCACGTCCGCCAGGTCCGGGTGGTTGAGGAACCGCTCCATCCCGGCCTCGCCGATGAGCCCCTCCCCGATGTGGGCGTGCTCGTCCTTGTTGGTGCCGCAGGCGTGCTTCGAGTCGTTGAGGTGGACGTACTTGAGGTGCTCCAACCCGACCACGTCGTCGAACTCCGCGATCGTCTGGTCGACCGCCTCGGGCGTCGAGAGGTCGTACCCGGCCGCGAACGCGTGGGCCGTGTCGATGCACACGTCGATATCGGTCTCCGTGCGGTCGATGACCCCCGCGAGGTGTTCGAACTCGCCGCCGAGCTTCGTCCCCGCTCCCGCGTCGCTCTCGATCAGGATCGTGACGCCGTCGGGCACGTCGATGTCGTCGATCACCGAGGCGGCGTTGTCGAGGCCGCCCTCGACGCCGGCCCCCGTGTGCGCGCCGAGGTGGACGTTGACGTACGGGATGTCGAGCTTGTCGGCCGCGTCGACCTCCTTCTGCATCGAGTCGAGCGACTTCTCGCGGAGCCCGTCTTTCGGGGTACAGAGGTTGACGAGGTAGGAGGTGTGGATCACCCACGGTCCCTCCAGCTCTCGCTCCGTGCCCTCGCGGAACTGCTCGGCCTCCTCGTCGCCGATGTCCGGGTCCTGCCACACCTGCGGGGAGTGGGTGAATATCTGTCCGCAGTTGCCGCCGAACTGCTTCTGTCTGAACACCGCGTTCGCGATGTTTCCGTACGGCGGCGTTTCGGGATCGTTGGACGCTCTCGAACCGGAGATGGAGACGTGGGCGCCGACCTTGAGACTCATACCGTCTCCACGAGAGCGTCGGGAAAAGCCCCTTCGAAAACCGCGCGACTTTTCACGACCGGCGGTATCTCACCGGCCATGACCGACGATCCCGGCCTCGCAGTCGGGGAGCGCGCTCCGAACGTCGCCGGGGATCTCGTCACGCCCGACGGCGACGTCGAGTCCGTCGCCCTCGACGATCTGCTCGCCGACGGTCCCGTGCTGCTGTGCTTCTACACCGCCGACTTCAGCCCGGACTGCGTCGAACAGTGGTGCGCGTTCCGCGACTTCGACTGGTTCGCCTCCGGCGACGCGGTGCAGGTCGTCGGCGTCAGCAAGTCGGGCGTCGGACTCCACCGGCGGTTCATCGACCGGCTCGGCCTCACCTTCCCGATGTTCTCGGACTCCGATCTCGAGATCGCCGCCGCCTTCGATGTGGTCTACCGCGCGCTCGGGGTCACGAAGCGCTCGCGCCGGTCCTGTTTCCTCCTCGACGCGGACCGCGTCGTTCGGTACCGGTGGCTCAGCCACCACTGGCTCGACCCGACGCGCGATGTCCCCCCGGTCGGCGAGATCTACGAGGCGGTCCGGGAGCGCCTCGACGTCGACGGCCCCGACACGTTCGGGTTCTGACCCCCTCTGTTACGACGCGTCGCGTCCGGGACGCGTCCGGACCCACTCCTCGTCTCGGTACTTCGTCTCGACGAGCTCGCGCGCGCGTCGAAGCTCCGCGTCGGTCCACGACCCGTCGCGATCGAGGGTGACGCCCTCCCGGTCGTCGGTCCCCCCCGTTACCCAGGCGACGAGCGCCGCCTCCACCGCCGCCACCGCGTCCGCCCGATCGATATCGGCGAGCTCGTCCATCCCGACCACCCGGTCGCGGAACGCGTCGGGCGTCACCGGCGGGTCCGCGAACGCTCCGAGGTGGCGTGCCGCCTCGACCGAGAAGGTGAGCGAGCCGTGCTGAATGACGGCCTCCCGCTTCCGGTACTGGGCGTTGCCCGCGATCTTCCGCCGCCCGTCAGCGTCGTCGGCGCCGCCGGCAACCACGTCGTGTGCCGGGTGGAGCTCTCGCAGGTAACAGGCCGGATGGTACAGCTCCGGGACGGCCTCCTCGACGTACCTCGCATCGATTCCCAGCCGATCGAACGCGTCGAGGACGGGCTCGCACAGGAGGTGGTAGCAGTCGAGCAGTTCGCCCGGCACGTCGCCGGCGGNNGGGTTGCCGGTCCGCCGGCGGCCGCCGTCTCCGCCGCGACCTCGTCGAGCGCCATCTGCATCGGCCCCGGTCGCGGCTCCTCGCGGATCAGTCGCCAGTCGCCCGTCGGCGCGGTCACCGTCTCCCACCTGCGCTCCGCGCTCGGCCACTCCCCCCGCTCAGCGCTCCCTCCGCGTACATACGTCCCACGTCGGCGCCCCGGCCGAAAGCGGTTGCGTTCGGGGGCGCGAGCGGTCGACACCGCCCGCCCGTCAGTCCGATGTCGCCCGCTCGTCGATTTACTATCGCGCGATACGGTTTATGCCGCCGCTCATCGAACGCGCGTCCCTTTTAGGAATCGCCGGAGTAGGGGCGCGTATGGTTCGAAACGTCGCGGGCGACATGGCCGAGCTCGACCCCGAGGACTTCTATCTCCTCTCGGGCGTCGAGCAGGGGATGCGCTTCTCCGAATGGGTCCGCCGGGACAAGATCCCCGACTACGCGGACCTGACGCGCGAGGAGGTCGACTACCGGATCGACCGGTGTCTCGACCGCGAGCTGATCGAACGGAAGACGATCCAGTACGAGGGGTACCAGCTCACCTTCGAGGGGTACGACGCCTTAGCGCTCCGGACGTTCTCCGAGCGCGAGACCATCGACGGCGTGGGCTCACCCCTGGGGTTCGGCAAGGAGGGAGACGTGTACGAGGCGCAGTCGTTCAAGCCGCTCGCCCTGAAGTACCACCGCGAGGGGTACACCAACTTCCGCGAGGTGAACCGCGAACGCGAGTACACCGCCGACCGCGACCACGTCTCGTGGCTGTACACCGCGCGCAAGGCGGCCGAACGCGAGTACGAGGCGATGGAGGCGCTGTACCCCGACGTGTCGGTGCCGCGTCCGGTCGACCACAACCGTCACGCCATCGTGATGGACAAGTTCGAGGGCGTCGAGCTCGCGCGCGCGAAGCTCGATCCCGAGCAGGCGATCGGCGTCCTCGACCTCGTTCTCCGTGAACTGGTCACGGCCTACGACCACGGCTGGGTCCACGCGGACATGTCCGAGCACAACGTCGCGGTCGCGGAGAGCGGCGTCACCATCTTCGACTGGCCGCAGGCGGTCCCCGTCGACCACGAGAACGCCCGCGAGTTCCTCGAACGCGACGTGGGGAACCTCCTGCGCTACTTCGGACGGAAATACCCCCACGAGGTGCCCCGTGACGCCGACATCGAGGGAATCGCGGACGCGATCGTCGACGGGTCGTTTGCCACGATTCGGGCGTTCGGCGAGAAATAAACCACATTCAGCTATATCGAATCGATCGCGGTCGCCCTCAGACTTGTTCTCCGCCGCCGTCGCGGCGCTCCGGTTCCGGATCCGTAACCGATTTATAATTTTAGGCTAGCCTAAAAGCATGGCGCACGTCGGCGAGCCGGGGTCCACGCGGACGGCCCGGTACTTCCTCGCGCTGTACATCGCGGAACACCGGTCGTCGCCGCCGATCCGGCCCGGGCGGATCGCCGAGATGCTCGACCGCTCTCCGGCGGCGACGACGGAGATGCTCCAACGACTCGCGGCCGACGGGCTCGTCGCCCGTGAGCCGTACGAGGGGGCGACGCTCACCGACGCCGGTCGAGACCGCGCGGAGGCGCTCCACGAGACGTACGTCGTCCTGTCGTGGTTCTTCCGCGACGTGCTCGATCTCGACGCGTACGAGCGCGAGGCGATGGAGATGGCCGGACTGGTCAGCCCCACGGTCGCCGAACGGCTCGCCCACGTGCTGTTCGAAGGCCTCGACGTCGACGCCGAGAGCCGTCCCGACGATCTCGATGTCTCGCCGACGCGTGCGGAGTGACGCGGCGCCGACCGTGTCCTTTTTATTTTAGGTCTGCCTAAAGAAGCGCAATGTCAGCAGGCGCCCAGTCTCGCACCGAATCTCGTCGCGAACCAGAGCCGGATCAAACCCCGTCCGTCACCGTCTGTGAAGGGTGTCCCGGTCGGTCCGTGTTCATGGAGTCGGACAACACGGACGGGTGGATCGCGAGCGACCACGTCGTCGACGTGACGCAGTGAGATGACGGACGAATCCACTCCGGACGAGATGGACTCGTCGACGGCGGACGGGGAGCGAACAGTCATTGCGGGACGGAACTTCGAACAAGAGTATCGCCTCGACGCGAGCGAGGCCGGCGAGTTTCTGGTCGCGCTCGGCGAACAGCTCCGCGACGGCGACGACCTTCGGATCGAGACGGACGAGTGGGAACTCCCGTTCGCGTTCGGCGAGCCCGTGGAGTTCGAGATCGACTTCGAGGGGGTCGGCGAACCGGGACTGGAGATCGAGCTCGAACTGCCGGGCCGAACCGACCAGACGGCACCGGACGTTCGCTGAGCCGCGATCCGTTTTCGACCGGTTAGTTCGTCGCGGAGTCCACGACGAGCGTGTCGTCTTCGAGGTAGTGCTCGATGTGGTGCGCGTGCTCCTCGATCGCTTCCAGCTGATCGCGGAGCATCTCCGCGGTCGTGTAGTCGCCGAGTCCCTCCGCCAGCTCGATGTGTTGCCGGTAGCTCTCGATGATGTCGCCCATCATCTCCAGATCGTTCGCGAGCGAGCTGCGGATGTCGTACACGTCCTCGTCTTCCGGCTCGACGGTGGCGTTCTCCGCGAGCGTCGTCATGCCGGCGTGCGGCACGCCGCCGAGCGCTTGCAGCCGTTCGGCGAGCTCGTCGGCGGCCGCCTCGACGTCCTCGTACACCTCTTGGAGGAACACGTGGACGTCGAGGAACTCCGCGCCTTCGACGTTCCAGTGGTGTTTGTGGAGCTGGTGATAGAGGACGTACGCGTCCGCGAGGTCGACGTTCAGCGCCTCGACGATCTGCTCCGCCTTCTCCGGTTCGAGCCGCAGGGCGTTCTCTTCGACGGTGCCGGCGCGCTGCCGAGTCTCCTTCTGTGTGTTCATAACGATATCCGATACACCCGCTACCCACTTATAACTTATCAATACTAAAACACTTTTTCGCACGACCTAAAACCCACGCGTACGCCGGTAAGCGAGAGTAATAGCGCAGTACCCTCCGAATGTATCAGATTATGTTTATTTCTCCGACCGGTCGCGATCTCCCCGTGGTAGGGGCGCGTCCTCGCCGATCTCTCGGATTTAGGTGCCCCTAAGATTCGAAAGCGATTTAATCCTTTAGGGAGGCCTAAACCATATGGTAACGCACGAGAACCGAAGCACCTCGACGCGCCGCACCGCGATCAGGCTCGGCGGTGCGGTCGCGGGGGCGGGACTGCTCGCGGGCTGTCTCGGAGGCGGTTCGGGCGGCTCCGGATCGGGGGGCTCCGACGGCGCCGCCGGCTCGGACGACGCCGAGACCGACGGGGCAGACGGTTCCGACGCGGCGGCCGCCGGTGACGGGTCTCGGGCGGCGTACTCCGTCGAGATGGCGCCGGTCGGCGAGGTGACGCTCGACGCGGTCCCCGAGGACGTGATGGTCTACAGCCTCCTGTACGCGGACATGGCGGTCGCGTTCGGCCACGGCGACGCGGTGAACTCGCTCGGCTTCGACGCCGACGCCGGCGGGAACACCCTCGACGCCTACTACGCCGCGCTCGACGGCGTCGAGTTCGATCGGGAGGGGATCCGACAGCTCAACTCGGGGTCCGGCGGCGGGATCACGGTCGACCGGGAGCTGCTCTACGAGCTCGACGCCGACCTCCATCTGGCTGACCCCTGTCTGTTCGTCTCCTTCGACGGGTGGGACGAGGGCGACGTGGCGGAGATCCGCGACAACGTCGGCCCGTGGTTCGGCAACGTGTACAGTCGCCGGAACTCCGAGCCGCCGGAGCCGTGCCGCGACGACTACGAGCACTACACCCTCTGGGAGATCGCGGAGCGCGTCGCGGACGTGTTTCAGGAGCCGGAGCGCTACGAGGCGCTCGCGTCGGTTCACGACGACCTGGTCGAAACGGTACAGGCGGACCTCCCGCCGGAAGGGGAGCGACCGACGGTCGCCACGCTCCTCTACATGGACGGGACCTACTACCCCTCGCGGCTCGACGGTCCGGGGTTCGCCACCGCCCACGTGCGTCCTTTCGGCGTGCCCGACGCGTTCGGCGCCGCCGACGTGACCTACGAGACCGCCTACGACCACGAACGGCTCCTGGAGATCGACCCCGACGTGATCTTACACCAGTACGGGGTCGAGTCCTACTACGACGTGGCCGCGATCCGCGAGGAGCTCGCCGACCACCCGGTCGCCGGTGAGCTCTCGGCGATCCGGGCCGACCGGTTCTACCCCTCGGGGAACCCGGTGCAGGGGCCGATTATGAACCTCTTCCAGCTCGAGATGACCGCCAAACAGCTGTTCCCCGAGCGGTTCGGCGAGTGGCCGACGTACGAGCTCGGCGACGGCTATCCGGCGATCCCGGAGGCCGAGCGGCTCTTCGACCGCGACCGGGTCGCCGCGATCGTCGCCGGTGATCAGCCATGAGCGACGGGGTGGACCGCGACGAGCGTGACCCCGCCGACCCCGGAGCCGGGGAGACCGCCGCCGACGAAGCCGCCGAGGGGGCCGACTACGACGCGGTCGTGGTCGGCGGCGGCCCCGCCGGCTGCTCGGCCGCCGTCTTCCTCGCTCGCGAGGGGATCGAGGTCGCCGTCTTCGACCGCGGTCGGTCGTCGATCGCGCGCTGTGCGCACCTGGGGAACTACCTCGGCTTCCCGGGCGGGATCGACGTCGAGACATTTTACGACCTCCTGCACGACCACGTCGACCGTGCGGGCGGCACGCTCGTCGACGACCTCGTCGAGTCGGTCGAGAGGTCGGGGAGCGACGCGAACGGAACGCCCTTCCGCGTCATCCCACAGGAGGGAGGGCCGGTCACCGCCCGCCGCGTGGTGGCGGCGACCCGGTACGACGGCGAGTACCTCCGCGGGCTGGACGACGGCGCGGCGATGTTCGAGACCCACGACCACGGCGGCGAGGTCCACGAACACTTCGACCGGGAGTACGCCGACCCCGACGGGGCGACGCCGGTCGACGGGCTCTACGTCGCCTCGCCCTCCGAGGCCGACCGGCAGGCGATCACGGCGGCCGGGCGCGGCGCCCGCGTCGCCAAACGGGTGATCGCGGACGCGCGGGTCGCGGACGGCTGGTGGCCCGCGGCGGCCGAAGGGGTCGACTGGGTGCGCCGCGAGGCGGAGCGCGAGGACGAGTGGGCCGACCGCGATCGGTGGGTCGAATGGTTCGACGAGCGCCACGCCGACGCCCCGGTCGACGCGGACTCGGAGCGGTTCGCTCGGGTCCGCGAGGCGGTGATCGACGAGGCGCTGTCGGCGTACGTCGACGCCGACGAGGCCGAGTCGCGGGCGGTCGAGGGGCGGCGCGCGCTCGCCGGCCACCTCGATCCCGGCGCCGTCGTCGACGCTCACGGCGCCGAGGCGCTGCTCGACGCGATGGACGACGACGCGATCGCCGCGTACGCCGAGGGGACCCCATGAACGGCGGGCGGTCGGTCGCCGGCGAGGGCGCCGCGCCCCGAGCGTCCGGGGGACGGCTGGGGTGGCTGTTCGACCCGAAGCTGGCCGCGGTGGCGCTCGCCAGCGTCGCCGTCGTCGTCGCCGGCGGGCTCGTGCAGGTGAGCTTCGGCGCCTACTCGATGACGGTCGGCGAGGCGTGGCGCGCCGCCCTCGACCCCGCGGTGCTCCTCGACCCGCGCTGGCTGCTGCAGTTCGTCGTCGGCGAGGGACTGATGCGGTCGATCACCGGCTTCCAGGGTGAGCTGCCGGAGCTGGCGCACGGGACGCTCATCGTCTGGAACATCCGGCTCCCGCGGGTGTTCGTCGCCGCCATCGTCGGGATGAACCTCGGCATCTCGGGGGCCATCTTCCAGGCGGTCACCAGGAACGAGCTCGCCAGCCCGTTCATCCTCGGCGTCTCCTCGGGCGCGGGGCTGATGATCCTGCTGACGCTCGTGATGTTCGGCGGGCTCGCGGCGTTCCTCCCGCTGATCGCGGCGCTCGGGGGCGCGGTCGCGTTCCTGATCGTCTACGCGATCGCGTGGAAGAACGGGACGAGCCCGGTCCGGCTCGTGCTCGCGGGCGTGATCGTCGGGACCGTCTTCAACAGCCTCCAGACGGGACTGTTCTTCTTCGCGGACGACATCGGCGTCGTCCAGTCGGCGATCCAGTGGACGACGGGGTCGCTGACGGGGACCGACTGGGAGCAGGTCCGGATGGCGCTGCCGTGGACGGCCGTGGCGGTGGTGCTGTCGCTCGCGGGCTCCCGGCAGCTGAACCTCCTCCTCCTCGGCGAGCAGACGGCGAAGTCGCTGGGGATGTCGATCGAGAAGGTGCGGTTCGCGCTCTCCGGCGTCGCCGTGTTGGCGGCGGCGGCCAGCATCGCGGTGGCGGGGATCGTCAGCTTCGTCGGACTGATCGTCCCCCACATGGTTCGGAACCTCGTCGGCAGCGACTACAAGCGGGTGATCGTCGGCTGCCTCTTCGTCGGGCCCGCGCTGATGGTCGCGGCCGACGTGGGCGCGCGCCTCGGGATGGGCGTGCTCACGGGCGCCGACGCGCAGGTTCCGGTCGGTATCGTCACCGGGCTGATCGGCGGCCCGTACTTCCTGTACCTGATGCGGAAACAGCAGCACATGGGTGAGCTCTGAATGTCAACGGAACACGTCGACACGACGCGAACGGACGCGACGGACGGACCGGACGGATCGAACGCTGCGGGCGGCTCGGCGGCCGACGGCGAGCCCGCCGCGGCGGACGCGAGCGACCTCGACGGCGAAGACCTCGTGTTGGGGTATCCGAACGCCCCGGAGCCCGTGATCGACGGCGAGTCGATCGCGGCCGAGCCCGGCGCGGTCACGGCGCTCGTCGGTCCGAACGGCTCCGGGAAGAGCACCCTGCTGAAGGGGTTGGCGACGCAGCTCGCGCCGGCGGACGGCTCCGTGCTGGTCGACGGGCGCGACGTGCACGCGATGGACACGAAGGCGCTCGCCCGGACGCTCGGCCTGCTCTCCCAGGAGAGCAGCTCGCCGAACAGCATCACGGTCGAGGACCTGGTGTACCACGGTCGATACCCGCACCGCGGGTTCTTCGAGCGGACGACCGACGAGGACGTGGTCGCGGTCGAGGAGGCGATCGAGCTGGCCGGCTGCGGTCACCTGCGCGACCGCGAGGTCGGGAGCCTCAGCGGCGGACAGAAACAGCTGGCGTGGATCGCGATGGTGCTCGCGCAGGACACCGACGTGCTCCTGTTGGACGAGCCGACGACGTTCCTCGACCTGCACCACCAGATGGAGGTGATGGAGATCATCGAAACCCTGCGCGACGAGAGCGACGTGACCGTCGTCGTCGTCCTCCACGACATCGAGCAGGCCGCCCGGCTCGCCGACCGGATGGTCGCGCTCAAGGACGGCGAGATCCGCGCCCGCGGCGCGCCCGAAGAGATCGTCACCGAGGACCTGCTCGCGGACGTGTTCCGCGTCGACGCCGACGTGGTGCAGACCGAGAACGGGCCGCGCGTCACGCCGCTGCGTGCCCGACACGAGGAGTAAATCGGGTCCGGCGGCGCAGCCGGGGACGGGGATACGGGGCGGATCGGAACGACTATATTGTTTTAGGCTGGCCTAAAAATATGGCCAGAGACGACGCGGGACGCGGCGCACCAACCCGCAGAGCGTTTACCAAGTACGGCGTCACCGTCGCGCTCGGCGGCCTCCTCGCCGGCTGTACCGGCGGCGACGGCGCCGACCCCGACTCGTCCGCTCCCGACGCGACCGGGAGCGAGTCGACGGCTACCGGCTCGACCGGCGACGGCTCGGCGGAGTCACAGACCGCGGACGACGCCGACGGGAGCTACGCGGCGTCGATCTCGCCGGTGGGCGAGGTGACCTTCGAGTCGCCGCCGGAGACGGTGTTCACGCGGCTTACCCACCACGCGGACATGGCGTTCGCGCTCGGTCGGGGAGACGGCGTCACGGCGCTGCACGCGCCGGACTACTACGACGGGCTCTGGAACCAGTACGTCGAGCGGCTCCCCGGCGTCACGCTCGACTGGTCGGGGCTCTACTCCTCCTGGGAGCCGGACAAAGAGAAGCTGTACGAGCTCGACAGCGACGTTCACCTCGCGGACCCGGCGTGGGTGACGCAGCTGGAGGGGTGGGACCGCGAGGACATCGACGAGATCGGCGAGCACGTCTCGCCGTGGTTCGGCAACTCCCTCAGCGACCGTCATCAGGAGCCCGCCGAGGGGTGGGCCGACGGCTACCGGTACTACGGGCTCTGGGAGCAGTTCGAGATCGTCGCCGAGGCGTTCCAAGAGCGCGAGCGCTACGAGGCGCTCGCGGCGGTCCGCGAGGACCTGCTCGCCACGATCGACGAGCGGCTCCCGCCCGAGGCGGAGCGTCCGACCGCGATCATGATCGCCGCCGCCGACATCGAGCAGATCTACGCGTACACGCTGAGCAACCCCGGCTTCCTCACCTCGCACACGCGGCCGCTCGGGCCGCGAGACGCGTTCGAGGGGGACGTCGAGTCCGGGACGGTCGTCGACTTCGAGACCATCCTCGAGGCCGACCCCGACGTCATCCTCTACCTCGGCGGCATGGAGCCGGGAACGGACATGGCCGGGCGGCGGGCCGCCTTCGAGGAGGACCCGGTCGGCTCGCAGGTCACCGCGGTGCAGAACGACCGCATCCACCCGCAGGGCGCACGCTATCAGGGGCCGATCCTGAACCTCTTCCAGCTCGAGATGACCGCCAAACAGCTCTACCCCGACGAGTTCGGCTCGTGGCCGCGGTACGAGTCGGGACCATACCCGGAGATTCCGGAGGGCGAACGGCTGTTCGACCGCCAGCGCGTCGCGGACGCGATCAACGGGGCCCTGTAGATGCGCGCTCGCGAGCCGACGGTCGCGACCGGGGTCGTCAGACCGAGTGGGAGCGCTCCGCCCGTGGACCGAAGCGACTACGGCGGCTCCCCCGCGCCGGACGGTATGGCGATCGACAGCGACGATCCGCGGATCGTACGGGGGATCGACCGATGAACGGGAGCGAGACGCCGGGAGAGTCGGCGGGCGACTCACGCGCGCTCCGCGACGTCGTCGTCGTCGGCGGGGGCGTCGCCGGGCTCTCGGCGGCCGTGTTCACGGCCCGCCAGGGGCTCGACACGCTCGTCGTCGACTCCGGGGAGTCGATCCTCCGACGGAACGCACATCTGGAGAACTTCCCCGGCTTCCCGCTCGGCGTCAACGCCCGACAGCTCCTCGACCTCCTCGGCGAACAGGCCGAGAACGCCGGCGCCGATCGGGTCGACGCCCGGGTCTCGCGGGTCGCGGCGGCCGACAGGGACGAGGGAGCGGACGACGGCGACGACACCGACTCGGCCCGGTTCGTCGTCGAGATCGACGACGACGCGGACGGTCATGACAACGTCGACGACGATGGCGCGGACGACGGCGACGACGTGGGCAACCGCAACGACGGCCACGCTCCCGGCGATCCGATCCGAGCCCGGTACGTCGTCGCGGCGACGAAAAACGAGGTCGGCTACCTCGAGGACGTCGCGGGCGTCGGGATCCTCGACCGCGGGAAGTCGTACGTCGACACCGACGAGCGCGGGCGGACCGGCGTCGACGGGCTGTACGCGGCCGGCCGCCTCGCGGAGAAGTCGCATCAGGCGGCGGTGTGTGCGGGCCACGGCGCCGAGGTCGGCGTGACGATCCTCGAGGCGGACGACCGGGGGTTCTACCACGACTGGGTCGCGCCCGAGGGGTACTTCAGCGACCGGGGTCGGGAGGTGCCGCCGGGCTGCGAGGAGATCGACGACGACGAGCGACGCGAGCGCGAGGCGGACTCGCGCGAAGTCGTCCGGGAGCGGTTCGCGGCGCCGCACCCGGATCCGCAGGAGACGCACCCGAGCCTGGAGGAGTGAGCCGCGCGAGGAGGTGACATCACGTGATCGGAACGACGCTACTCGAGATCGGCGACCACATCGAATCGCTCGCGAGCGAGACGGGCGAGTACTCGCTCGTCTGTGCGCGGTACGGCGACCGACCGGTCCCGGCGACCGGGCTCCGGTTCGAGAGCCGGCCGGTCGCGCGCGCCGCGGCGCGCGCCACCGAGCAGTACCGCGACGCGCTTCGCCGGTACGACCCGCGGCTGCCGTACTACGTTCCCCGCCCGCGCTCGCGCCGTTACTCGTCGCCCGCCACGTTCCCGGCGTCCGTCTCGTCGGGTCCGCTCTCGTCTGCCTCGATCCGGACGAGGTCGGCCTCCACGTCCTCGACGAACGCGCCCTGTCCCCCGACCGTGACGGTCTCGCCCTCGTCGGTCTCGACGACGAGCGAGTTTTCGACGGGGAACTCGTTGGTCGTCGGCTCCACCATCCCCTGTTTCGACTCGACGACGCGGCCGCTGACTTCGACCGGCTCGTCGTCGTCGGTCCACCGACCTCCCACGGTGACGTGGGGCGTCTCGCCCGCCCGGAGCCGGAGCGTCGCCTGGAGGACGGTCTGCCTGAAGTTCCCGTACTCGGCCGGGAGCGGCGCGGGGTCCGCGGTCGCGACCTCGCTCGCGGCCGGCCAGTAGTTCCCGAGGAACGAGCCGGCGATCACGGGCGCGAGCTGCTCCTGCGAGAAGTGGATCGCCTGCCGGTCGGTGTTGGACCGGCGCAACAGCTCGGGGGGGACGACGACCCCGGCCGCCGCGTCGACGGTGAGCAGGGTGGGCATCGCCTCGCTCCACGTCCGAACGACGCTGGCGACGCCGTCGAGTTCCCCTTCGATATCTTCCGCGGTACCGGCGTCGGAGACGATGAGCAGCACGAGCACGCCGCGATCGACCGCCTCGACCAGGGAGTCGCGGATCTCGGGGAGGTGGCCGGCGGTGATAGACAGCGTCACCTCGTCGACGGCGTCCGCGAGAAGCGACCGGATTCGCTTCGTCACCGTCACCCGAGACTTGATCACCTCGAACTGCTCGGTCTGCCGCTCGACCCGCGAGAACCGCTCCTCCAACGCGGGGCGGATCGCGTCCACGTCCGCGCGGAGCCGGTTTATCACCTCGTCCGGCGGGTTCGCACGGATCGTCGTCGGCACGACGTGGTCGTTCACCTCGACGAAGCCGCGCTCCGCGAGCGACTCGCTCACGCTGTAGACGTAGCGTTTCGACACTCCCGCGGCGTCGGCGATGGTGCTCGCCTTCGCCTCGCCGTGCGCCAAGAGGCTGAGGTACGTGTCGATCTCCTTATCAGAGAGTCCGAACCGGCGGAGAAGATCGTTCAGCGTCCGGTCGTCCATGTGACAGTGATGCGCGTGGGTATTACTTATAAGGGTCGTCTCGATCGCCGCGACGACACGCATCGGAGGGGGGCGCCTCCTCCCGAAGGACGGCGACGCTCTCGACCGTGACCTCCCCGTCGATCCGGGCGGCCCCGTCGCCCGCGAACAGGTCGGCCTCGAACGTCGGTGGCACGGCCACTCTCGCAGGCCGGTCGGCGAAGTTGATGACGACGAGGACCGAGTCGGCCGTCGTCGTGCGCTCGTACGCCGTCACGCGCTCGGGGTCGCCGTCGACGACCGACACCCCGGCGGCGCGGCCCTCGAAGTCGACGGCGCCGTCCCGAAGGAGCGGTTCGCGCTCGCGGAGCGCGGCGAGGTCGCGGTGGAAGTCGGTGAGGGCGTTGTCGCCGTCGTGCCACCGGATCGGGCCGCGGTACGTCTCGTTCCCCCGCTCCTGGCCGGCGTATATCATCGGCGCGCCGGGAAGCGTGAACGTCGCCGCGGCCGCCGCTTTCAGCGCCCATAACCCGTACTCCGCGAGGTAGCGCTCCTCGTCGTGGTTCTCGACGTAGCGCATCTGGCGGCTCGGGTCGTCGAAGCCGAGCCACTCGGCGCGGTCGAACGCCTCCGAAATCGCGTCCGCGGGCGCCTCGCCGGCGCCGACCTTCCGGAGCACCCCGTACAGCGAGGTGTCGTAGTGGATGTCGAACTCCCCCTCGCCGTAGAAGGGGTCGTGCGGGAGCGTCTCGTCGAGCAGGAGGAAGTCGTCGGGTACGCGCTCTCCGACCTCCTTCCAGAAGCCGTGGGGGACCCCCCACGCCACGTCGGCGCGGAAGCCGTCGACGACCGCGCTCCACTCGTCGACCACGTCGAGGAGCCACTCGCGGACCGCCGGGCTGTCGAAGTTGAGGTTCGGGATCCGCCGCCAGTTGAAGTAGTACTCGGGCATGTCGCCATCGGCGAGCTCCGCCCAGTCGGTGTCGGTCACGTCGAAGGTGCCGTCGGTCCGCCGGTAGTAGTCGGCGTACGCGTCGACGCCGGCGGCGTGCATCTGGAAGAAGGGGTGGTCGCGGGAGGTGTGGTTGATCACCAGGTCGAAGACGACCCTGATCCCCGCCTCGTGACAGGCGTCGACGAGCGACTCGAACGCCTCGCGGTCGCCGAGGTCGGCGGCGGTGTCGCCGTAGTCGGTGACGTGGTAGCCGTGCTCCGTCGGCGAGGCGAGCACCGGCGTGAGCCACAGCGCGTCGACGCCGAGGCTCTCGATGTAGGGGACCCGCCGCTCGATCTCGCGGAACGTCGTCGGGAGGGTGTCGCCGGCGAACGACCGGACGAACACCTCGTAGATCGTCGGCGAGTCGGCCCACTCGGGAGGCGCGTGAGGGTCGCTCACCGCGATCGACCCCCCTTCGCCTCGCTCGATCCGAACCGTCTCCCCGGCGCCGTACCGGTCCGCGTGGGGGACGGCGTGGATCCGGATCCCGCCAGCGAGGTCGTTGGGGAGCTCCGCGAGCGGGATCGAGAGGGCGTCGCCCGCCGTCAGCGACTCGATCCGCGCGACCGCCTCGGGGGCCGCGTCGCGGTCGTCGACGAGGAAGTCGACGGCGACGGGGGAGTCGCCGCTGTTTCGGCCGATCTCGCCGTCGCCGTCTAGGTCGGGAGGCGCCGCGGCGTCGGCGTCGATCCGGACGGACGGGCCGCTCCCGGCTTCACCGTCGACGACCGTCGCCGACAGCGAGACGCGCGGTCGGCCCGGTCCCGGCACGGTCACCTCGTCGCTGTGCACGTTGCCGGGGTCGTCGTTGGCGACGAAGCTGAACCCGTGGCGGCCGGGCGGGACGCGGACCTCGTACACCCAGTCGTCGCCGTCGCGCTCCGGGCGGTCGCGCGCGAGCAGGCGGTCGTTGTGAGACCACATCAGCGAGACGCGGTCCACGTCCCCGTCGTCGACCGGGAGGTCCGCGGCGGGGACGCGGAGCTCGACCGACCGCCGCTCGTCGGGGTACGCGCGCACCCGCTGTCGATGCGTTCCGTCCGGCGCGTCGAGCGTCAGGACGTACGTGCCGGGCACGTCGGGGCGGAGGTGGACGACCGGCGCGTCGGCACGGCTCGTCTGGCCGAAATCGAGGACGCCCCCGTCGCTCTCCTCGGGCGCATCGCGGAGCGTCCACTCGTAGGTGCCGTCGGGATCGGGGTTTCGCGGAGCCAACTCGACGGAGTCGCCGACGCTCGTCGTGCGCGGCGGACCGGGTTCGTGCATACGGGCTACCGGCGTCGCCCCGGCTTGAGGGTTTCCGTTCCGAGAATGAATGAATAATAATTACACCAAAACTTCATACGCGGAGGGGTCGTTTACCCGCGTAATGCAACTCCGCGACGCGCTCGACGACTACAAGCGAAACACCGGGCACGCCACCCGGTTCCCCGCCGAACGCCGAACCGTCACGGGTCGCTTTTCGGGCGGCGACGGGCGACTCGTCCACGTCGACGCCGGCGGCGAACTCCGCGACTTCGGCTACCCGCTGACCGGTCTCACGGGGCTCGTCCGCTCGCGTGTCGGCCTCGCGGTCGGCGACGAGGTCACGTGGCTCGACGAGGTCGCGACCGAGCAGCGCTACGTCGGCGAGACGACCCTGATCGAAACCGTGCATCGCACCGACCGCGGGAGGGTGACTCGGTACGACGCGACGATCGGCGACGCCCACATCACGCGCGCGGCGATCGACGTGGGCGACGACGGGCACGCGAACGTCGACCCCGACGACCTCTCCCTCGTCGTCTACGCCCGGTTCGCGCCCGACGGGCGCGACGATCGCCTCGGCCAGCTCCGGTACGACGACGCGGTCGAGGTGTACCACGACGACGAGCACGACTTCCTCGCGAGCGACACCGGCTTCTCCGACCTGCGCGGCCAGCTCCCGGCGACGTTCGCCGAACTGCTCGACGACGCACCCACCGACCTCCCGCGGGACCGCGACGGCGACCGCTACGAGGAGGAGCGCCTCTCCGGCGAGGTCATCGCGGACGTACCCTTCGAGAACGGCGTCGCCACCGTCGGCACCCTGCTGACCGACCGCGAGGAGACGACGCGCGGGGCGGCCCGCGACCGGCTCGCGGAGCTGTTCGACGAGCTCGACGACCCCGACGCGCTCGCCGCGGCGGCGGGTGAGACGACTCCCCCGGTCCCCGACTCCGTCCCGGCTCGGGAGTCGATCGTCGCCGACCTCCGGGTGTTGTCGCTGCTCTCCGCGGAGTCCGGGCTCCGGATCGCCGGCCCCGACTTCGACCCCTTCTACGCGACCTCCGGCGGCTACGGCTACACGTGGTTCCGCGACGACGCCGAGATCTCGACGTTCGCGCTCGACGCCGACGACCGGCTCGGGCTCGGGCTCGACGACTGGCACGCGCGCTCGGCCGAGATGTACGTCGCCACCCAGCGTCCCGACGGCTCGTGGCCCCACCGCGTGTGGCCCCGGAACGGCGCGCTCGCACCGGGCTGGGCGAACGCGCGCATCGAGGACGGCCCCGACGTCGACTACCAGGCCGACCAGACCGGGAGCGTCATCGCCTACCTCGCGCAGGCGCGCGCCGCCGGCGTCGACGTGCCGGACCTCGACCGGACCCTCGTCGCCGCGCTCGCCGGGCTCGACGAGACGCTCGCGGCGGACGGCCGCCCGGTCGTCTGCCAGAACGCGTGGGAGGACAGCGCCGGGCGCTTCGCGCACACGACCGCGACGTTCCTGGAGGCGTACAGCGAGCTCGCGCTCCACGGCGAGACGCTCGACGCGGACTCGCTCGACGCGGCGAGCGGCCTCGACCGCACTGCCCTCCCGGATGATCTCGCCGCCCACGCCCGCGATCAGGCGACGCGCGTGTACGACGCCCTCGACGATCTGTGGGTCCCCGAGCGCGGCTGTTACGCGCTCCGCGAGACGCCGGAGGGCGCGATCGACGACCGGCTCGACTCTTCGACGCTGTCGCTGGCGAGCGCGCACCGGTCGTTCGACGCGCTCGGCGGGGGCGACGGGGCCGAGGAGGCGGGTGCGGTCGACGACGAGCGCCTCGACCGCCTGGTCTCGCACGTCGAGACGGTCGTCGACGGGCTCACGCACGAGACCGACGACATCGCGGGCCTGATCCGGTACGAGGGCGACGGCTGGCGGCGGGCCGGCCAGCGCTCGGAGAAGGTGTGGACGGTCTCGACCGCGTGGGGCGCGAACGCCTGCGCCGAGCTGGCCGTCCTGCTCGCCGACCGCGGCGACCCCCGCGCGGCCGAGATGGTCGAGCGCGCTCGGGAGCTGCTCGCCCAGGTCTCGCCCGGCGGAACGCTCTGCGAACCGACGAGCTACCTCCCCGAACAGTTCTTCGACGACGGGACCCCCGACAGCGCGACGCCGCTCGGATGGCCCCACGCGATCCGGCTGGCGACCGTGGCGCTGCTCGAAGATGAACTCCCGCAGTTCGCTGACCGCGTCGCGGCCGACGACTGACGCTTCGCCCGGCGCGTTCCCGTCGGTACCCACTTATGAACCGACGCGAAACGCCTGCCGCGCACGAGATCTCACCACCGCCGCGTAACAACCGACGCGCCGGCCTTACCGCCACTCCTCCGCCGGCACGCAGTCCTCCGCTCGGACTGTGATCCACCGGGTCGTCCGTTCGTCGGGATCGCGGTCCCGCTCGAAGAACGTCACCTCCTCGCCGTCGGAGTCACCGTCAGTCCGCTTGCAGACGAGCTCCGACTGCTCGGCACGGATGCGCGCCGATGACGTGGACATACGTGACGATTCGCCCCCGATCGGATAATAAGTATTGGTTTTCGGTCGTGATCAACGAAACAACCGTCGTCGATGGCGGAGATTAACCGGGATCCGAGTGAATCACGGCCCGCCTCCGCCGTCACGTTGCCACGCCGGATCGTCCCGGTCTACAGCCCCTCCTCCCGGACTGTCCCCGCCTACAGCCGTGCCAGACCGTCCCCGCCTACAGCCGCACCGGCACGCCGCGCTCGTCGAGGTACGCCTTCGTCTCCTCGATCGAGTAGTCGCCGAAGTGGAAGATGGAGGCCGCGAGCCCGGCGTCGGCGTTCGCCTCGGTGAACACCTCGTACATGTCCTCGGGAGAGCCACAGCCCGACGAGGCGATGACGGGCGTCGAGACGGCGTCGCACACCGCCGTCATCAGCGGGATGTCGTAGCCGTCCTTCGTCCCGTCCTTGTCGATGGAGTTGACGAACAGCTCGCCGGCGCCGCGCTCCTCGGCCTCCATCGCCCACGAGACGGCGTCGATGCCGGTGCCCTCGCGGCCGCCCTTCTTGGTGCACTCGAACCACACCGCCTCGCCGTCCTCGTCCTCGTAGAAGTGCTCGCCCTCGTCGTCGTACCGCCGGCGGGCGTCGACCGAGATGACGATACACTGGCTGCCGAACGCCGCGGCCCCCTCCTCGATGAGCACGGGGCGCTCCAAGGCGCCGGTCGTGATCGACACCTTGTCCGCGCCGGCGCGGAGCGTCTCCTTGATGTCGGCCTTGGTGCGGATGCCGCCCCCGACCGTCAGGGGAATGAAACACTCGTCTGCGACCGCGTTCACCACGTTGAGCATCGTCTCGCGGCCCTCCGCGCTCGCCGTGATGTCGAGGAAGACGAACTCGTCGGCGCCCGCGGCGTTGTACTTCTTCGCCAGCTCGACCGGGTCGCCGGTGTACTCCAGATTCTCGAAGTTGACGCCCGTGTACACCGCCGCGTCCCCGTCGTCGTCGAGGTCGACGTCGATACAGGGGATGATCCGCTTCGTGAGTCCCATTCGTTACCGGCCGTTGGCGGCGGTCGGGGTTAAAAGGCCCGGGGCCGCTCTCGTCGCGCGGGTTCCGCCCGGCGCGCGGTCCGCTTCCCGCGCACCGTCACTCCTCCGACGCTCGCCGGTCGTACTTCGCGACGGCGCGGTCCGCGCGCTTCGAGATACCGTTCGGGTTCCGGGCCGGGCTCCGGTCTCGGCTCCGCGCGACGAGCCCGTCGGAGCCCCCGCCGGCGAGCCCGAAGAGCACGTCGCGGCCGGTGGCGACCCACCGCGACGGGGTCGACTCGCCGCGGAGCACGTCGCCGGCGGCCCCGAGCGCGTCGGCCACGGCGTGCGTTCCGGCCCGCGCGGCCACGGTCGGCCGGACCCCGTAGTTCTTCAGGAGGCGATAGGCGAGCGCCCGGTACTTCCACCCCCACTCGCGGGCGGTGCGCCCGCCGTCGGCGGCGGTCGGGCTCGGGAGGGCCTTGGCGACCGCCATCTCCTCCTGCCACCCCACGGTCCGACCCATCTGCGCCAGCCGATGGGCGGCGTCGCGCGCCCCGCCGGTGTTGAGGTACTCGTCGAAGCCGTCCAGGTCCCGCAGCGACTCGTGTCGGAAGGCGACGTTCCCCCCCTCGAAGTACGTCACCTCGGTGTTCGCGATCGCCCGTCGCTCCGGGCCGCCGCGGGCCTCATCGCCGTTTCGACGCTCCCCGTCCGGCCTCTCGTCGTCGCGCTCTTCGCCGTCGCGTTCCGCCTCCGGCTCGATCGGCGTCACCGGCCCGGTCACGGCGTCCGCGTCGCCGAGCCCGGTGCGGACTGCCTCGAGCCACCCCGCCTCGATCCGGTTGTCGTAATCCACGAGGGCGATCGCGTCGCCGGTGGCGACCTCGATGCCGGCGTTGCGGGCGACGTTGACCGTCCGATCGGAGATCTCCACCAGCACGTCCACGTCGTCGCGGTCTCGCACCATCCCGGTGGTGCCGTCGGCGGAGGGCCCGTTGGCGACGATCACCTCCGCCTCGGGAGCGTGGGCCGCCAGCGCGTCGAGGCAGGCGCCCAACCGATCCCGCCCGTTGAGGGTGGGCACGACGACCGAGAGGTCCATACGGTCGAATATCGAGGCCGAGGATTAAAAAGAGATCCGTGCGGACCGACCGCGAGGCTGCGCCGAGACCGATCGACGGGCGAGCGAGAGAACCGTCGGCGCGCGGTCGACGGGGGACGTTCGATCGCCGGTCTCGTCCCGGCGGCCGGTGCGCGCGTTCAGATCGTCAGGTAGTACACCTGCTTGCGCGCGTCCTTGAAGCTGTAGCGGGAGTCGACGAGCCCCTCCTCCTCCAGCCGGTTGAGCGCGTAGCGCACGGTCCGGTCGGGGAGCAGCGACTCGTCGGCGAGGCCGCCCTGCGAGAGGGGGGCGTCGCCTTCCAGCACCTTGGCGACGAGCTTGGCGCTCGGGGGCAGTTCGCGTAGGCGATCGCGGTACTCGGACTCCGAGAGACGGTCTTGGTCAGCGGTCTCCGCGGGACTGGTACTCATATCTCATGTCCAACCTGCGCCTATTGGTAAAGGTTGGCTACATATTGGGCAATCTGATTGGAATAATATAATGTGTTAATATCACAGCTCGGGCGGCGATCACTCCCGATCCGTCGGGCGGATTGTGGCGCGGTAACGTGTCCAGTCCGCCGATGAGCGCCGAGTCGTCGGGGCCGCCGTCGCCGAGCGATCGCCGATCGCATCCAGTACGGTTTTGTCGGTCGGGCGTGCAGTACGGACAACGTGAAGGGACAGGACTGGTACCAGGCCGACGAGGTCGCGGAAGAGTACGAGGACGTACGGTTCTCCGGTGGCGGGGAGCTCATCGACAGACGCGAGAAGGAGGCGGTCCTCTCGGCGCTCGGGCCGATCGAGGAGGGACACCGCGTGCTGGAAGTCGCCTGCGGGACCGGTCGGTTCACGACCATGCTCGCGGATCAGGGCGCCGACATCGTCGGTCTCGACATCTCCCGCGAGATGCTCGAACAGGGGCGGCAGAACGCGGCCGAGTCGGGGCTCTCGGACACGGTGGAGTTCGTCCGCGGCGACGCCTCCCGGCTCCCGTTCCCGGACGACCACTTCGACACGGTGGTCGCGATGCGCTTTTTCCACCTGATGGACGACCCGGTTCCGTTCGCCCGTGAGCTGCGCCGCGTCAGCGCCGATCAGGTGTTCTTCGACACGTTCAACAGCCGCAGCCTGCGGACGCTGTACACCTGGCTGCTCCCGATGGGGTCGCGGCTCTACTCCGAGCGACAGGTCGTCGACATGCTCCGGGCGGCGGAGCTGACGCTCGCCGGCGAGGAACACGACTTCGTGCTGCCGTACGGCTTCTACCGCGAGCTTCCGGGTCCCGTCGCGAAGCCGTTCCGGATGGTCGACGGGCTCGTCGGCAACACGATTCCGGGCGACTACGTGGCGTCCGTCTCCTACTGGGACGCTCGCGTCTCCGGGACCTCCGACGACAGCGACCCCACAGACGGCGGCTCCGCCGTCGACGACGACGCCGCGGAGTCCGCCGACGCGGACGCCGCTCGGTGAGCTACGCCGACTCCTCCACCACTTCGCCGACCGCGAAGTTCGATTTGACTTCCGTTACCTCGATTTTCACGCGCTCGCCGACCTCCGTCTCCGGGACGATGATCACGTACCCGCGCTCGACGCGGGCGATCCCGTCGCCCTGCTTCCCGAGGTCCTCGATCTCGACGTAGCGCATCTCGCCGGGCTCGACCGGGGGTTGGGGCCCGTCGTCGGCGCGGGACGCCGAGGTGTCGACGCTCTCGTCGGTCGCCTCGGCCGTCTCGGACTCGGATCGTGAGATGAGCGCGACGCGGTAGGTCTCGCCGGGCTCCAGCGAACCGGTCTCGATCTCTCGTCGCGGGACCTCCACGACGTACTCGCCGTCCTCCTCGCGAACGTCGGCGCTGAACAGACAAAGGAGCTTCTCTGAGATCTCCATAGTAGACTCCAGCGAAACGTGGAGACGGACCAGTATAGTTGTACCGCCGACACGCGCCGCTCACCCGGCGAGGAAGGCGCCGACCAGCGCCGCCTCTCCCTTCCGGAGGTGGGCGCCGGCCGTCGACGGCGAACACCCGATCGCCTCGGCCACGTCGGCGACCGACCCGGTCCGTGGCACGTCGTAGTACCCGACGCGGCGCGCGGCGCGGAGCGCTTCCCGCTGGCGCTCCGTGAGGTCCGCGCCGGCCAGCCGTCGGCCGCCGCCGTACGACCCGATCCGCTCGACCGAGACGTCGATCGGGTCCGGCACGGCGGAGAGAACGTCCCGCAACTGGTCCGGCGGGCCGATCACCCCGAACGAGAGCCGGCCGCCCGCCCGGAACGCGATCGGCGGCACGGAGAGGAACTCCGTGTCGACGAACGCGCCGAGGAACGTCTCCAGCGGTCCGCCGAGCCGGTCGTACGCCTTGAGGTAGAACGCGTCGTCGCCGGGCGCGGTCTCGAAGCGGTCGATCGAGTCGATCGCCCGCAGCCGTTCGAGGTACCGCTCTCGGGGGGCGACGACGCGGAACAGCGTGACGAACGTCTCGTCGGGGAGCCGTCGCCACGTCAACAGGTCGGACCGCCACCCGTCGCCGTCGTCGAGGAAGTCGTGCATCGGATGCCGCACCGACGGGGGAAACGCGAACTCCACGCGAACGTATCGCATACGGTTCGTGGCGGCCGCCGTCACTTGAATCTTAAAAACACACGGACTGATCCGTGCAAAGGCTCAGCGGTTTCCCTCGGTGATCCGTTCGTATGGGAGACACGACACGCCCGCCGGACCCCGGCGGGCTCCCGGTGCTCGGAAACGTCCACGAGATCGCGAGCGACGCGCTCGGGTTCTACGAACAGCGGTCCGCCGAGCACGGCGGGGTCGTCCGGTACGACGTGTTCGGCACGGAGAGCTACCTCGTGACCGACCCCGAGGCGATCGGGCAGATCCTCGTCGAGGAGCACGACCGGTTCGTGAAAGGCGAGATGCCCCGCGAGCGGCTCGGTGGCCTCCTCGGCGACGGGCTGTTCCTCGCCGAGGGGGAGGCGTGGCGCGAGCAGCGCACGGCGATCCGGTCGGCGTTCTTCCGCGAGCGGGTCGCCGCCTACGGCGACGCGATGGTCGACCGCGCCCGCGAGACGGCGAACTCGTGGGAGGACGGCGCGGTCGTCGACGTACACGCCGCGTCCACCGAGTACGCGTTCGCGGTTCTCGCGGAGAGCCTGCTCGGAAGCGATATCGAGCGCGAGCGCGAGACTGTCCGGGCGGCGTCCGCGGCGATCACCGACCGGTTCGACACGCGCCGGCTGACGTCGTTCCTCCCCGAGTGGCTGCCGACGCCGGCGAACCGACGGTACCGCCGGCGGCTCGACGCCCTCCGCGAGACGATACGCGGGCTCGTCGCGGAGCGCCGTGCGGCCGACCCGCCGGCCGATCCCGGCGCCGCGGACGACCTCCTCGGCACCCTCGTCGCGGCCGCGGAGATGGGGGCGCTCGACGACGGCGAACTGGTCGACAACGCGGTGACGTTCCTCTTCGCCGGCCACGAGACGAGCGCGCTCGGGCTGACGTACGCGCTGTACTGCCTCGCCGACACCCCCGAGTTTCAGGCGCGGGTTCACGCGGAGGTCGCGGCGCTCGGCTCCGATCCGACTCCCGCCGACCTGCGCGAGTGTCCCGCCCTGACCGCGGCGGTCGACGAGGCGCTCCGCCTGTACCCGCCGGTCCACTCCTTTTTCAGGGAGCCGACCGAGCCGGTCTCGCTCGGCGGCTACCGCGTCCCGGCCGATGTCGTGCTCACGCTCTCTCCGTGGACGGTCCACCGCGACGGGCGCTGGTGGGACGACCCCGAAACGTACCGGCCCGAGCGCTGGCTCCGCGAGACCGACGCCGGCGAGACGGTTCACGGCGACGACCGCCCCGGACCGGCGGTGGGGGAGCGCCCCGAACACGCCTTCTTCCCGTTCGGCGGGGGACCGCGCCACTGCATCGGCATGCGCTTCGCACGACAGGAGCTTCGCCTCGCGGTCGCGACGCTGCTCCGCCGGGTGCGACTCGAGCCGGTGACGACGGAGCTGTCGCTGCAGGCGAGCGTGAACACCCGCCCGGAGGGTCCGGTGCGCGTACGCGCTCTCACGCGAGACGAGCCGCTCGACCCGGACGAGCCGTCCGATACCAGTTGACAAACAATCATATGTACTTCGACATAGACACTCCGATCATGGCCCTCTCAGACAGCAGCACTCGCCGTCGCATCGCCGTCGCGCTCGCGCTCGTGGCGCTCCTGTCGCCGCTCGCGACCGGGCTCGCCACGGCGCAGTCCGTTCAAGGCGCATCCGGGTCCATCGTCGTCGACGAGGGAGAGACGGTCGACAGCGTCGAGGGCGCGGCCGCCACGATCGTCGTGCGCGGCACCGTCGAGGGCGACCTCTCCGGTGCGGCCGGCTCGATCCGGATCGCCGAGACGGGCCGCGTCGGCGGCAACGTCCAGGCCGCCGCCGGGACCGTGATCGTCGACGGCACGGTCGGCGGAGACGCGGAGATCGGCGCCGGCTCCTTCGAACTGACGGAGACCGGTCGAATCGACGGCTTGCTGGACGCCGGCGCGGGCTCGATCGTCGTCGACGGCGCGGTCGGCGGCGACGTTCGCGCGGCCGCCGGCTCGGTCGTCCTCGGCCCCACCGCGGACATCGGCGGCGAGTTCCGGTACGACGCCGACGAGTTCACGCAGAGCCCGGACGCGACCGTCGCCGGCGGCGTCGTCGAGGACACGAGCCTCGGCGGCACGGGTTCCGGTGGCGGCGACTTCGTTCCGTCGTGGGTCGGATCCGCGTACGGCGTCGCCGCCAACCTCGTGTTAGGCGCGGTCCTCCTGCTCGCGTTCCCCCGGTTCTCGCGCGGTGTCTCCGACCGAATCGGCGGGGGACCGCTCGCCAGCGGCGGGGTCGGACTCCTCGCGCTGATCGCCGCACCGATCGCTCTCGCCCTCGTGGCGATCACGATCGTCGGGCTCCCGCTGGCCCTCGTCGGGATCGCGGCCTACGTCGTCGCGCTCTGGGTCGGCTCCGTGTACGGCCGGTACGCGCTCGGATCGTGGGTCCTCGCCCGGCTCGGCCGGCCGAACCGGTGGGCCGCGCTCCTGCTCGGCGTCGTCGGGGTCGCCCTGATCGGGCTGGTCCCGTGGGCGGGCGGGCTCGTCGAACTGCTCGTCCTCCTGCTCGGACTCGGTGCGCTCGGACTCGGGCTTCGGGACCGATATCGAGGACGGAACGACGCGATCGTCTCCGACAGCGACCCGGTGGAGGTGGACTGACCGCGGGGCTGCTCACCGTCTCGTCCTCGTTTCTCTCTTCCACCTCACTTCTCTCCTCTCACCCTCGTTTCTCTCTTCCCGCTCTCCATGCCTCCCGCCCCGATCGCCACACCTCCCGACGCCGCTCCCGGCTCCGGCAACCCCCGCCACCGGACCAAGACCTTTCTCGCGGTCCCCCGAACCACCCCGCATGAGCGATCCGACATTCCGCCACGGAGCCGTCTCGCCCCCGATCGTGACGCCGTTCGACGCGACCGGCGCCGTCGACGCCGACGTGCTCGCGAACCACGTCGAGACGCTCGTCGACGCCGGGCTCGACGGCATGGTTCCCTGCGGAACGACGGGCGAGTTCGCCAGTCTCACGGACGAGGAGTGTCGGACGGTGATCGAGACCGCCGTCGAGGCGGCCGACGGTCGCGTGCCCGTGCTCGCCGGCGCGGCGGACACGACCGTCTCGGGCGTGCGCGATCGGCTGCGGTTCGCGGCCGAGACGGGCGCCGACGCGGGGCTCGTCACGCTCCCGTACTACCACACCTCGACTGACTCCGACGGCCAGCGGGCCTTCTTCGAACGGGTCGCCGACGACTCCCCCGTCCCGATCTACCTGTACGACATCCCGCTGACGGTCGGCGAGCGGATCGACCCCGAGGTGGTCGCCGAACTCGCCGCCCACGAGTCGGTCGTCGGGCTGAAGGACACGTCGGGCGACCTCTCCGGGCTCGACGGCGTCATCCGCCGGACTCCGGAGTCGTTCACCGTCTTCCAAGGGGTCGACGCCCAGCTCTATCCGACCGTGACGCTCGGCGCGGACGGCGGGATCAACGCGCTCTCGCAGGTGATCCCCGAGGCGTTCGTCGCGCTCGGCGAGGCGCTCCGCGCCGGCGACGACGACCGCGCGCTGGCGCTCCACCGGGAGGCGATCGCCCCGCTTTTCGCTCGCTGTGCCGACTACGGCTTCGCGCCGGCCACGAAGGTCGCGGCCGCGCATCGCGGATTCATTCCGGACCCGGCGGTCCGACCGCCGCTCACGCTCCCGGACGCGGCGGGGCGGGAGGCGATCGCCGCCGATGTCGACGCGGCGCTCGACGCGGTGTGACTGTCGGCGAGACGCCGATTCGGGCCCGAGTGCGTCAGTCCCCGTCGATCGGCGTCCCGTCCGCCTCCTTCGGTCCCTCGGAGTCGAAGACCACCACGTCGCCGTCGGCGCGCTCGGCGGCGGACGGATCGTAGCCGTCGCGCACGCCGACCGCCTCCGCCAGTTCGCGGACCGCGCGCTCCTTGAGCGACGCGGCCAGCGCCTCGGCGTCCTCGCGCGAGATGTCGCGGCCGAGCCCCTCGCACTCGTGGGCGCGGACGACGCCCTCGGCGTCCACCGCCTCGCCCATCGGCTGGCTCGTCCCCTCCAGGGCGACGCTGAACGGGTAGGTCCGGCAGATGAGCGGGCGGGCGTCGTGGACGGTACAGGCCCCTTGCCCGTTCGCCTCCGCGTAGAAGGTGCAGTCCCCGCAGTCGTCGGTCGCGAGCGCCCACTCGAACGTCTCGCCCGTGGGCTCGCCGTCGTCGCCCTCGGAGAGCCCGAACGGCATGGGGCGGGCCACGTCGCGCCAGTCGTACGAGTCGTCGAACTGCGCCTCGGCGGCGTCGGCGACCGCGCGGACCTCGTCCGGGAAGACGGTGGCCGTGTGCGGCTCGCGGTCGTCGGGGGCGTCGCCGTCGCCCCCGTGGCAGTCGGCGCCGGCGTCCTCCGCCCCCTCCCCCGCCGGCGCGCCGCCGGGTTCGTCGGGGGCGTATCCCGTACAGCAGCCGCCACAGCGCGTGCACTCGAAGCCGATCGACTCGATGGCGTCGGCGAGCTCGCCGGCGTCGAGGTCGCGGGCGCGTTCGAGTTCGGCTTCGAGCGATTCCATGGAGACGCTTGCGGCGCGATCAGGTTAATCCCGTCCCTTCGGGAGTCGCGTCGGCGTTCGAGGGTGCAGCCGCCGAAGGAGCGAAGTGCGACCGCCCCCTACCGAGGGGGCGTGAAGGAGTACGAGCGGAAGGGGCTCCTCGAACGCGTCAACCGCGAGGCGGCGACGGTCGGCGCGGATATCCCCGAGGAGATCGAGATCCAGGGGGAGCCGATCGAACTGCGGTCGTTCGTCTTCGAGATCAAGCGCCGCGACACCGTCCCGCCCGGCGAGCGGGAGCGGGTCGAGCAGGCGAAACGGAACCTCCGGCGCGAGCGCTTAGACCGGCTCGAACCCATCGAGGAGAACGAGGTGAGCTACGATCGCGGCGAGGAGCTGGCGGCCTCGATCATCGGGATCGACCGCGCGCTCGACGCCCTGGAGGGGCTCGACGCGCCCGACCCCGAGACGGAGGCGAAGCGGCAGGAGACGGCCGACCGCAAGCGCTGGATGAGCTTCTTGAAGAAGGCGCTCGGCCGGGACGACGCGGGCGGGGCGGGCGGTCGAACGCGGTTCTGACGGGTCGGCGGCCGCGCTCGCCGCCGACGGAGACGGCTTCAGGCCGACTGGAACTGCAGGCGGTAGTCGTAGTAGCGGTCGTCGTAGCGGATCCGCTCTGACCCGGACTCGCTCCACCCCGCGTCCTTCCGAATGTTGCCGTCGAGGTACGGGCGCTCGTGTATCGCTCGGAGCACCTCGGCGTACCCGTCCGAATAGGGGTGTGACTCCTCGTATCCCCCGCGGGCGGCGGCGTCGATCACCGCCCGCGCGTCGGCCGAGAGGTCGTCGCCCTCGATCCGCGCGCCGACCGTCCGCGCCCGGACGATCGCCTCCATCCGCTCCGGCGACTCCGCGACCGGCTCGGCGACCGCGCGGTACACGGGCTCGTAGAACCGCTCGCGGGTGACCGCGACCCGATAGACGGTGTCGCGGTACGTGACGCGGCTCGGGCCGTCGCCGTCGAGCAGTTCGCTCGCGTCGATCGCGTCCGCGTCGCGGTAGACGTAGCCGCCGCGTTCCACCAGGCCGACCGGCACGCCGCCGACGTCTCCCCGCGCTCGCGCCGAGAAGTGGGCGATTTCGACGGCGCGTCGGTCTCCCGCCGGGAGCGTCTGCTTCCCGACGGCGCCGTTCCCGTCGTCGTCGGTCTCCCCGCCCGCGTCGGTCCCGTTGCCGCCGTCGACCCCGTCGGCCTCGAACAGCCGGAGCACGGGGCGCGTCGCTTCCGCCTCGTCGACGACGACGGAGCTCAACCGATAGTATGTCCCCTCGTGGGCGGCGTACGTCGGGTCGTCGCTCGCGGACGGGAACGGCTTCCGGTACTGCGTGGTGTACCGCTCGCCGTTTCGGGCGGGCTTGAACGCCGCTTCGTCCCATCCCGGGCCGGCCGCCGCGAGATCGACGACGGCGGTGTCGCGGAGGGTGTCCCCCGCGTCGTCGAGCGTGAGCGCCAGCACGCGGTCGTCGTCGCCGTCCGCGGGGCCGCCCGTCACCGATCCGTCGAGGCAGCCGGCAAGCGCGCCCGCCGCCGCGGCGACGCCGCCGGTGAGCAGCCGGCGTCGGGAGGGGTTCGGATTGGTCATACGCGTCGTTCGTCGCCCCCGTATAAATGGGCCGCCGTTGCACAAAGAGCCGCTGTGGTCTCCGGGGCGACTGCCCTCACCTCCGGCGCAACGGCCGTGGTCCCCCTCAGTTCCCCGTGAAGTCGATCCGCGAGTCGCCGGCGTCGCCGTCGCGGTTCGCGTGGCCGAGCCGGACGAACTCGTAGGCGTCGTCGGCGAGGTACACCGCGTCGCCGTCGACGGTCACGTCGACGCCCTCGAGCACGGCCCCCTCGCAGGGGCCGAAGTTGCAGTAGCCGCCGTCGGCCTCGAACGTCGCGCCGTGCTTCTGGCAGAACACCTCGCCGTTGCGCACGAACGCCCCGTCGTCCTTGTCGAGGCGCACGTCGGTCCAGTGTTGACAGTAGTTGCGGAACGCGCGCACGTCGCCGGCCGCCCGAGTGAGGATCGCCTCGGCCTCGGGCGTCCCGGCTTCGGACTCGCCCACGTCGCCCTCCCCGTCGTCGACGCTCTCCGGGTCGACCGGGCGCAGGGTCACGAGCAGCGTGCTGTCCTCGGGAACCTCCTCGACGGCGGCGATCCGACGGTCCGCGTCCATACCCGTTCGTGGCCGGCGGCGCGCTTCAACGGATCGATAACACGACGCCTCGCGCGCCCGGCGACGCCGCGCGGCGCGCGCCCTCCGCGCTTCACTCGCGTTCGGTCTCGGTCGCTCGCTCGGCGTCGTCGGTCTCCTCCGCCGTCTCGTCGGTCTCTCGCTGCGCTTCCTTCCGCGCCCTGTCCGCGGCGAGCTCCTTGTCGATGTCGTCCTC
Source organism: Halorubrum persicum (assembly GCF_002727125.1). GTDB lineage: Archaea > Halobacteriota > Halobacteria > Halobacteriales > Haloferacaceae > Halorubrum > Halorubrum persicum. Next base: position 12,179 of record NZ_NHOA01000012.1, on the reverse strand, counting down.
GACGTACCCCATCGACTCCACGGTGACGACGTTGCCGCCGCCGGGGTCGACGACCATCACCTCCTCGCCCTCCTCGATCTCGCCTTCGATCGAGCGCGCGGAGTAGTGGGGGTTGAAGCCGCCGCCGGAGAGCTTCACCTCGCCGCCGGCGGTGGTCACCGCTTCGGTGACGACGCCGGTCTTCCCTTTCAGCGACGCGCTGTCGCTCGTCTGCTGTTGGCCCTTCCCGCCGTAGAGGTCGAACTCGTGGTAGCCGTAGAAGGCCGCCGCGCCGAACACGAGCGTCAGGAGCGCCATGACGAGGATCAGGCCCGCACCGACGACCCCGAGCGACGTGAGGAGGAGCCCACCGAGCCCCGCTCCGATCAGCGCGATGCCGACCACGATGAAGTTCGCACCCGGCGCGAGCGCCTCCGCCATCGAGAGCAACAGCCCGGCCGTCAACAACAGCAGGGGGAGCGTGTCCGGGGAGAGGAGCCCGGACTGCGCGAGCACGTCCATGTCCAAACGTACGGCCGCGGCAGTATAAGTGGTGGTACGGGAGGGCGCAAGTGGCGGTACGGGAAGGCGCAAGTGGCGGTACGGGAGGGCAGCGACGCGGGATGGGAACAGCGCGGGATGAAACGGATTGGGAGTCGACAACGCGGTCGACGGCGACTCGGGGCCCCGACCGATCAGAACCCGAGGAAGAGGACGGCGATCGTGAGCACGACCCCTAACACGACGAAGACCGCGTGTTCGGCGTCGATCGATCCGGGCTCGATCGGTTCGGTTTCTGGCGTGTGAGTGTCCTCGGTGACACCGCCGGGGCCGACGTCTTCGACGGCGAACCGCCACTCGCGCTCGTCGCCGTCCCCGCGTTCAGCCTCGTCCGGGCGCGTCTCGTTCGCCCGGCTCCGGACCTCGTCGCGCTCCCCGTCGTCGCTGCTCATGCTCGCGGCTACGCGACTCATCTGTAAATGGCTGGCGGGTGGGGAAGCCTCCCCGCGCTACCGCTTCCGCGCCGCCGCGATCACGTCGCCGTCGTAGACCACGCCGCGCTCGCCGTCGACCGTGATCACGGTCCCGTCGGTCACGCTCTCGGGCAGGTGCGCGCCGGAGACCATCGGCACGCCGAGCTCCCGGGCGACCACGGCCGGGTATCCCGTCATCCCTTCGCGGGCGTCGATGATCCCGGCGACCGCGTTCAGGTCGCCCGTGAACTCGCCCTCGAAGCTGGAGCCGAGCGCGATGATCGACCCGTCCGGGAGCTCGCTCAGATCGCCGTCGGCGGTGTGGTACACCGGGGCCGCGACGCGACCGGCGGCGACCGCCTTGCCGGTCACCAGCGTCTCGGCGGCGACGTGGACCTTGAGCGTGTTCGTCGTGTTCGTCCCCTCGAACTCCGAGAGCATCCCCGAGAGCACGACGAGCGTGTCCCCGGACGAGGCGCCGCCGGTGTCGAGCGCGGCGTCGACCGCGTTGTCGAGGATCGTCTCCATGTCGTGGACGTACTCGGTCAAGACGGGACGAACCCCCCACGAGAGTGCGAGCTGGCGACGGACGCGGTCGTCCGGCGTCGTCGCGACCACGGGGACCGCCGGTCGGAACATCGCCGTCTTGCGGGCCGTGAATCCGGACTCCGAGACGGCGACGACCGTGGAGGCGCCGATGTCGCGGGCGAGGTAGCGCGCGGACCGGGCCAGCGCCTCGGTCCGCGAGCCCTCCGCGGCGGTCGGCACGCGCTGTTCGCGCGTCTCCGCGTACTCGTCGCTCGACTCGACCTCACGGACGATCCGGTCCATCGTCTCGACGACGTTGACGGGGTCCTCGCCGATGGCGGTCTCGCCGGAAAGCATCACGGCGTCGGTGCCGTCGAGGACCGCGTTGGCGACGTCGGAGGCCTCCGCCCGGGTGGGCCGCCGCGAGTGGACCATCGAGTCGAGCATCTCCGTCGCCGTGATGACGGGGACGCCCGCGTTGACGCACTTCCGGATGATCCGCTTCTGAATGACGGGCACGTCCTCCAGCGGGCACTCCACGCCGAGGTCGCCGCGGGCGACCATCACGCCGTCGGCGGCGTCGACGATCCCGTCGAGGTTGTCGACCGCGCCCGCCCGCTCGATCTTCGCGATGATCGGGATGTCGCCGCCGCCCCGCTCCTCCAGCGCGTCCGCGATCTGGTACACGTCCTCGGCGTTGCGCACGAAGGAGGCCGCGACGAAGTCGGCGTTCGCCCGGGCGGCGAGGTCGAGTTCGGCCTCGTCCTCGGCGGTGATGAGGTCCACGTCGATGGCGACGCCGGGGAGGTTGACGCCCTTCCGCGAGCTGAGCTTCCCGCCGGAGACGACCGTGGCGACGACCGACTCGCCGTCGACCCGCTCGACCCGGCACTCGATCCGACCGTCGTCCAAGAGGATCGTATCGCCCGGACCCGCGGCCGCGATGGAGTGGGTGAGGCCGACGCGTTCGGGGGTGGCGTCGTCGCCCTCGACGAACGTCACCTCGGAGTCCGTCACGAGCGAGATCGGGTCGTCGAGCTCGGCGGTCCGGACCTCCGGCCCCTTCAGGTCGACCATCACCGCGAGCGGGTCGTCGAGCTCGTCGTCGACTTCGCGCGCGTGTTCGATGACCTCCTCGCGGTGGTCCGTCGTCCCGTGGCTGGCGTTCAGCCGGACGACGGACATCCCCGCGTCCGCGAGGTCGCGGATCGTGTCCCGGTCGTCCGACGCAGGACCGATCGTACAGACGATTTTGGCGTTTCGCATGTCGGCGGTTTCGTCGCAGGGGCGGAAAAAGGCACACGGTTGAGTCGCCACCGAGTGAACGTTCATGAGGTTCGCCGGGCGGACGACTGCACCCCCGGAGCCCGCCGCTCACGGCGTGAGAGTGACGGACAGCGCGAGCGCGGCGGCACCGACGCCGAGGAACAGCCGGTTCGCGCGGGGGTTCGCCGCCGGCGTCAGATCGAGCGTCACGTGCCGCTCCGAGAGGGGGCGAAACGGCCAGATCCCCATCGGCGTGATCGCGTCGCCGGCGACGTGCGAGGTGAGCGAGAGCGCCGCGACACCACCGACGAAGGCCGCGGTCCACGGCGGGCGGACGGCCGCCGTCGCGACGGCGACGACCGCGCCGACGGCGACCGTGAACGCGACCGTGTGCGTCGGGCCGCGGTGCGAGACCGGCAGTCGGTGGTCGAGATCGGGCAGCGTCGCAAACGCGACGGCGACCGCCGCGCCGAGGACCGCCAGTTCCGGCTCACCGGCGACGCGGACCGCTCCCGCGACCGGCGCGTACGCGAGCAGCGCGATCCCGACGTGGCCCCGCCAGTACATGGGCGACGCTCGGGGAACGCCGCTGAAAAACCCGTTGGGGGAGGCGTCGGCGGAGCGGGCGCTCGCGTCGCCTCAGTCGTCGGCGGGCGCGGGCGCGTCGCCCGCGGAGAGCCGGACCTCCGGCCCGTCGACGTCGAGTTCGTCGAGCGCGGCCTGTGCGGCGCGCTTCCCGGAGACCAACATCGCGCCGAACGTCGGCCCCATCCGCGGGAGGCCGTGGGCGGTCGCGACCGCCATGCCGGACGCGATCAGCCCGTCGTGGACGACGCCGGTGTGCTCGACCACGGCGTCCTCGCTCTCGCCGACCCACATCGAGTCGTGGCCGGGCGAGTCGTGGCCGGGCGCGCCGTACTCGCCGTCTCCGGTCTGGTCCATCCCGGTGTTGTGCTCCTTCGCGTGTTCGATGCCGGGCGCCGAGAGGACGCCGCGCTCGTCGAGCTTGCTGATCGCGACCGCGTCGTGGCCGGTCGCGTCGATCACCAGGTCGGACTCGATCGCGATGGGATCGACGCAGGTGATCTCGCGGGGGAGCGCGTGGACCGGCGTCCAGTTCATCACGATCCCGCCGACGCGGTGGTCCTCGCGGACGACGAGGTCGGTGAACTCGGTCATGTTCTGGACGCGCGCGCCGGCGTCGCAGGCCGCCTTGATCAGCCCGGAGCAGGCCTCGGGGCCGGCGGCGGTGTAGAGCCCGTCCACGTCGTCGACCGGCTCGTAGTCCACGTCGAGGTCGTCGAGGACCTCCTGTGCCGGATCGCGGACCGTCACCGTGTTCATCAGGAACCCGCCGAGCCAGAACCCCCCGCCGAGGTAGTTGTTCTTCTCGACGATCAGCACCTTCACGCCGCGCTCGGCCAGCTCTTTGGCGGCCATCAACCCCGACGGGCCGCCGCCGAGGATGATCACCTCCGAGTCGGTGAACTCGAGGAACCCGTCGGTCCACTCGTTGCCGATCGCCTTCGTTACGTCCGTCTCGCTCACGTCGCTGAAGCCGTCGAATCCGTGCATACAACCAAGTAATATTACTTAGTAGTGAAAGGCGTTGCGGTCGTCGTCGCCGCTCGCGATCGGCGGTGGGATCGTCTCCGTCGCCGCGCTCTCGGCGCGGTGCGATCGGCTCCGCGCTCCGGCGTCCCCGACTCGTAGCCTTTTTACCCGCGCTGGCGGTAGACGGAGTCACTATGGCTGAGGACAAGGCACGAAGCACCGGCAGCGCGGGCCGATTCGGCGCCCGATACGGCCGGGTCTCCCGCAAGCGGGTCCAGGACATCGAAGAGGAAATGCAGAACGCCACCGTCGACGGCGACGACGTGAAGCGCGTTGGCACCGGCATCTGGGTCAACGAGGAGACCGGCGAGACGTTCACCGGCGGCGCGTACCGCCCCGAGACGCCCGGCGGTCGCACCGTCCGCCGCTCCATCCGCGCCGCGCTCTCCGACGAGGAGTAAGGCGATGAGCTACAAGTGCTCCCGCTGTAAGCGCGACGTCACGCTCGACGAGTACGGCGGCGTGCGCTGTCCGTACTGCGGCCACCGCGTCCTCCTGAAGGAGCGCGGCGGCGACGTGAAGGAAGTCAACGTCGAGTAACCCCGCGCCCGATCGCGTCACCGTGACTTCCGACGCCACCGTTTCGACTTCCGAGCGCGCGCACGAAACGGTTCTCTCGTTCCGTTACCCCTCCGAGCGGCGCGCACGGCTCGTCGGCGACGCGCTCGCCCCCGAAGTCGGCGAGATCGACGACGCCCGATCAGCCGCGACCGTCTCCCGCGACGGCGACGCGGTCCGAGTCCGCGTCGTCGCCGACGACCTCGTCGCCCTCCGCGCCGGGATCAACAGTTGGTCGCGGCTCGTCGACGTCGCCGAGCGCGTCGGCTCGGGACGCGGTCGAGAGTAGCGGCGACCTGCCGTTTTCTCGCCTCTCCGGCGCTGTGCCCTCCGATCCGATCGTCGTCGGAGAAGTCGGGGGTTTTTCCGTCCGGGACGCCTCGTTTCGCCCATGCAAGGGAACATGCCGCCCGAGGCACAGGAGAAGATCGAGGAGCTGCAGGAGCTGCAGGAGACCGCACAGCAGGTCGCCGAGCAGAAAGAGCAGGCCCAGACCGCGCTCAACGAGTCCAAGACGGCGCTCGACGCCCTCGAAGACGTCGACGATGACGCCGGAATGTACCGCGAGATCGGCGAGGTCCTCGTCGAGACGGACTACGAGTCCGCCTACGACGACCTCGAGAACAAGGTCGACTCCCTCGAAGTTCGCGCCGAGCAGCTTCAGAAGCAGGAGGAGCGCGTCGAGGAGCAGTTCGACGAGCTGCAGGACGAGCTCCAGCAGATGCTTCAGGGCGGCGCCGGCGGCGGCCCGATGGGTCCGGGCGGTCCGGGCGCGGGCGGCGCGTAAGTGCCGATGTCCGACGGATCGAGCGACGGATCGACCGGCGAACCGGTCGGTGCAGGCGACGGGAGCGCCGACGACGAGCCCACGGACGACGAAGTCGTCCGCACGGCCGCAGAGGCCGCCGAAGGCGTCGTGTTCGCGCACTACGACCAGTCGGCGGTGACCGATCTGGACGTGACGGTCACGTTCGAGGAGGGCGTCCTCGACGTCGACGTCTACCTGAACGCGCCAGACGACCCTGACCCGGACGCCGTCGCCCGCGAGGCGGCCGAAACCGCCGGCGAGGCGGTCGACGAGCTGTTCGAAGCGTAGGGCGGCGCACCTTTTTCAGCCCGCCGTGCCGACCGCCCCGAGAGCGACGCGAGTCTCGACGGCGGAGTTCCAGTTCGCGTGACTCACCTGATCGATAACTATTAATCGTGGTATTGTGTATCGGTACCACATGTCATCTAGCTACGGCGGTACGTCGGCGTTCGATCGGCTCCGCGCCCGGCTCGACGGACGGGACCACGCCTGCGAGGAGTGCGGGTTCGTCGACGAGGAGGGTTCGTGGGAGGCGGTGACGACGGGCGCGACCGTCGAGTACCGACGGGAGTGCCCGAGCTGCGGGACCGAGCGCGTTCAGACGTACCGGCTGTGAGCCGGGGACCGCTCCGGGACCGTTCGCGTCGAGGTAACCGTTAAGTCGTTGGCGTGTGGGCCGAGACGACATGTACGACGCGATCCTGTGTCCGACCGACGGGAGCGCCGGCAGCGACGCCGCGATCGAACAGGCCTGTGGTCTCGCCGCCCTGACGGGCGCACGGGTCCACACGCTGTTTGTCGTCGACGAGGGGATCGCCGGCGCCGACGAGTGGGACTTGGTCGTCGAGCGCGAGGAGGAGCGCGGCGAGCGCGCGCTCGACGCGGTCGTCGGGGCCGCGACGGAGCGCGGCGTCGAGGCGGAGCGCCACCTCCGACGCGGGCACCCCCACGAGGAGATCCTCGACGCCGCGGCCGACTACGACATCGATCTGATCGTGATGGGGACCCACGGGCGCACCGGGATCGGGCGCTTCGTTACGGCGGGGTCGGTCGCAGAGCGGGTCGTGCGACACAGCGAGCTCCCGGTGTTGACGGCGCACATCGGCGAGTAGCTCTCGGCCCTACGCGGACTCGCAGATCGCGACGAAGTTCTCGAACACTTCCTCGCCCCGCTCGGTGTGGGCGACCTCGGGGTGCCACTGGACGCCGAACATCCCCGCCTCGGCGTTCGCCATCGCCTCCACGTCGCAGACGTCGGAGGTGGCGGTTCGAACGAACCCCTCGGGAACCTCGGTCACCTCGTCGGCGTGGGAGGCCCAGACGCGCGTCTCGGGCGCCAGCGAGCCGACGAGCGGGTCCTCGTCGTCGACGATCTCCACGTCGACGTCGGCGTAGCCGCCGTAGTCGCCGCCGCCGACCGCGCCGCCGCGCTCCAGCGCGATCAGCTGCATCCCGAGACAGATCCCGAGCACGGGCACGTCCAGATCGAGGTAGTCGGGCGCGTTGCCGACGCGGTCCATGTCGGGGCCGCCGGAGAGGACGATCCCGTCGGCGTCGATCTCCGCCGGGGGCGTGTCCGCCGAGACGATCTCGGTGTCGACGCCCACGTCGCGGAGCGCCCGCCGTTCGAGGTGGGTGAACTGGCCGTGGAGGTCGATGACGACGATCCGGGTCATGGCTCCGGTTGGCGGCTCCCGCACAAAAACGGCTCGGAACGGAGCGCAGTATCGTGGTGGTTTCGACCGCGAGATCCGATCGATAATACACGAACGCGGATCAATCTGGGGATCAATCCGCGGGATCGCCGCCGATCAGAGGTCCAGCGGCCCGCTCTTGGTGAACTCCCGGAGCAGCACCGTGGCGTACGACCCGCTGGGGAGCGCGAACGCGAACCGCGGATCGCCGCCCTCGAACGTCACGTCGAGGTCGCTCCGGAGGAGGATCGCCCGCCGGGTGCCCGACGAGTCGAACTCGCCGGGGAGCGCGAAGTCGCCGGGCTCGATCCCGGCGCCGTCGAGGACCTCCCGTTCGATCTCGCCGGGCTCACCGTCGCCGAGGTCGGTCTCGGTGCCGACGAGGGGCGCGGTGACGAACGCCCGCCCGCGCTCGCAGTGGCGGGTGACGACGGAGACCCGGTCCTCGTCGACCCGCTGGAGGCGGTCCGTGTCGGGCGCGTACAGCTCGTCGGGGGCGTCGCCGTCGGCGAAACAGACCACGTCGCCGGCGACGGGCCGGTCGAACGGGAGCCCGCGGCGCAGGCGCTTGCTCAGCACCCGGTTGAAGAGGAACGACTGCGCGGCGTTGACGAACAGCCGCTGGAGGTTCGAGGGGACCGCCTCCAGCGCGTGGCGCCAGTCGTCGTGATCCGGGGGCGCGTCGGGGGGCACGTCGCGCTCGGCGAGCCGGTGGACCATCGAGCGCTCGAAGCGGAGTTTCCCCGGAATCGCGTCGAGGCAGGCCTCCCAGTCGCCGTCGCCGGTGCCGTCGGCGGTGGCGGGGTCGTCGCCCGCGCCGAGGCCGTCGCCCGCGCCGCCGTCGCCGACCCCGAACGCGGCGTCGACGCGGTCGCGCGCGGCGCGGGTGTCGTCCGGCTCCGTCGCCGCGGGATTGCCGGCGTACAGCCGCACCGCCTCGCGGACGTCGCCGCGGACGACTGCGAGTCCGACGCGGTGCGTCACGGGGCGCCGGCTCCCGAAGCGCTGCTGGCCGAAGTAGTTGGGGACGCCGACGACGGCGCCGTTACCGCCCGGACCGGTCGCCTCCGTCTCCCCACCGTCGCCCCCGAACGCCCGCAGGTCCGCCACCACGTCGGCGACGCGCTCGGGGGCCTCGCTCACCGCGTCGGCGACGCGGATCTCGAAGGCGTTGCCCGCGAGGTCGCCGAACGAGAGGCCGCGGCCGGCCCGCCCGAGGGGATCGATCTCGGCGCCGCGGATCTCGGGGAGGTCGTCGGGGTCGACCTCGCGGAGCGTGAACAGCTGGGTGGTGACGGCGCGCTTGTCCTTCGTCCCCGCCCACGAGACGCGCTCGCGGCTGATCCCGAGGGCGTCGGAGATCCGGCGCGCGAAGTCGTTCGTGTCCCAGTCGCGGAGCGTGACGCGGACGACGAGCTCGGGGTAACTCCCGGTATCCGCGCCGAGCGGCTCCGGCTCGAACGCCTCCAGCTCGCGGACGCGGAAGTCTTCTGGCGACTCGCGGAGCCGACCGCCGATCCCGTCGGCGTCGCTGACGTAGTGGTCGATGCCCGCGGCGCGCTCGGTCGGGTGCGCCTCGCGGAGCGTGTGGGGCGAGGCCATCTAGTAGAGCGAGAGGTCGCCGGTCACGCGGTCGACGGTGTCGTCGCGGGCGGGTCCCACCGCGAGCGCGGTGACGGTCCCCGGTTCCAGTTGGGTGTGGCCGGCGTCGCGGACGATCGCGTACGGGATCCCCTCTTTGTCGGCCTTGTCGGCCAGCGCGAACAGCTGGCTCTCGGAGTCGCCCTTGAGAACGATCTTCTTCTGTCCCTCGCCCTGCCACTTCTTGCGGACGCGTCGCCCGGCGTCCTGGTACGCCGACAGCGACGCGTGCGCGACCTGCGCGGCGAGTTTCCCCTCGCCCATCCCGATGTCGGTGCGGGCGACGATGGCCTGTTTCATGTCCGTGTCCACCGCCGCCGCGGGTTTAGCGTTTGTCTCTCGGTCGCCTCGACGAGGAGTGACAGACGCGAAAACGGCCGCGAAACGCCCGCACCGCGGCGGACGCCCGTCGGTCGCCGGAACTCAGTCGTCCGCGGCCGCGACGCCGCTCCCGTCCGAGCCGACCCCGGAGCTTATCGTCGCAACCGCGCTCTCGTTGCTCGCGACCCAGCGCAGCAGGAGGAACGCGAAAAGGTACTTCGCGACGATGTCCATCCCGCTGTAGGCCCACGAGGTGACCGCGGGAGACTGGACTAACGCGAGCCCCTCGGCGCCGACCCCCCAGACGATCGGGTAGCCGAGCCACAAGACGACGGTGAGCAGTTTCAGCGTGTTGAATATCTCGGCGGTGCCGGCGATCTCAGCGTCCTCCGCCCACTCGACGAGCAGGACGTAGAGGACGACGGCGAAGAAGGCGCAGCTGATGCCGTACCAGACCCAGCGCAGCATGTACGAGGACGTGGTCAGCGCGGCCGCGAGGCCCGTGACGCACATCGCGATGTCGGCCGTGATCGCCGTGAACAGCTTCGTCACGTTCGATCCGGCGAGCAGCCCGAGCGCGAGGAGGATCATCGGCGTCGACAGGGCCCACGTGAGATACCGACCCCACGGCGTGAACACGCCGCCCTCCGGCCCGGACCCGGCCCCGGCCAGCGCGTGTCCGGCCGGCATCTCGAGAAAGCCGACGGTGATCCCGGATACGAGTCCCGTGTAGCTGGCGATCGACACGAGCGGCACCATCAGCGTGGCGACGAAAATCAGCTGAGCGCGGGGATCCTCCACGCGCCGTCCCATGTAGACGAACAGGAGGATCGACAGCCCCGCGAGGGCGATGTTCAGCCAGAGCGACGCACTCAGGAGCGGATCCGCCCGGATGTACTCGAACAGCTCGGTCTGGGTCATCTCGAGTGGCACGATTCCCCGCGCGAGCGCGTCGGCTGCTGCTGTTTCGATCATGCGATGTCGACGGCTACGAGATGAGCCGGTTAAACAGCAGTACCCAACTAGTAGGGGTCCACCGTGTACGTTTCATTCTGAGCCGGATTATTCGGATCATTTTCTTTATCGCCCACACCGACGAACGCGCGTTTTAAAACACGCAGATCGACGGCAGATCCGGGGACGGAAGCCGAAAGGCGAGGCGAGAGACGGCGCGCCCGCGTTCGCTCCGCCGGGGGCCGAGACGTTCTCACTCGGCGGGGACGACCGCGGTATTGAAACGACTGAGGCACCCAGTGTGACCATGCATCGCAGACGGTTCCTCCGAGGGATGGGCGCCGCCGGAGGCGTCGCGGCGACGGCCGCTCTCGCCGGCTGTTCGGCCGTCGGGGGCGACCCCGGCTACGACGTGGGGATGATGGCGTCCGCGTTCGAGCCGACCGAGGTGACGGTCGCCGTCGGCGACACCGTCGTCTGGGAGAACACGAGCGCTCGCGGCCACACGGTCACCGCCTACGAGAGCGCCATCCCGGACGCGGCCGAATACTTCGCCTCGGGCGGTTACGACGGCGAAACGGCGGCTCGCGAGGCCTGGGCCGACGAGTTCGGCGGACGCTTGGAGAACGGCGATCGCTACTCGCACACCTTCGAGGTCGCCGGCCGCTACGACTACGTCTGCATCCCCCACGAGGCGGGGGGAATGGTCGGGACCGTTTTCGTGGAGGAGTGACGTGCGAGCGCACCGGCTCGCCCGCCCGCTCCCCCGGGCGACGAAACCCATTAGCGCGCGCGACCCCAACCACAGGTGACTCGACTCATGGCCATCTCGACGCTTCTGGGAACCGACGTCCTGCTGTTCCTTGCTATCGGGCTGCTCGGCGGCGCCCACTGTATCGGGATGTGCGGCCCGCTCGTGACGGTGTACGCGGGGCAGATGCGCGAGGGCGGCGAGCGCGCCGACGGCGGCTCGACGGCCGCCGGCGCGGCCCGTGACCGCCGCGGGAGCCACCTCACGACGTACGAGGTCCGCCAGCACGCGCTGTTCAACCTCGGTCGCGCCGCGAGCTACGCGACCATCGGCGCGGCGCTCGGGGCGCTCGGCGGGGCCGTCCTCGTCACGACCGCGACGCTGACCGGCGCGGCCGAGGCGGTGCGGGGCGTCGTCGGCCTCGCCGTCGGCGCGGCCGTGATCCTCGTCGGGGTCAGATACGCGCTCGGCGGCGCGACCGGCGGGATACACCTCCCCGGACTCGGCCGCGTCACCGGCTGGCTCACGGGCCACGTCGACCGGCTCGCCAACGGTCCCGGGATCGTCGGGCTCGGCGCGGTCCACGGCCTGCTCCCCTGTCCGATCCTCTACCCGGCGTACCTCTACGCGTTCGCCAGCGGCTCCGCCGTCAGCGGCGCGCTGGCGCTCGGCGCGCTCGGCGTCGGCACGATGCCCGCCGTCTTCCTCTACGGCACCGTCATCGAGAGCGTCGACGCGGTCCACCGCCGCCGCGTCCACCGCCTGCTCGGCGTCGCCTTCGTCGCGCTCGGCTACGTCCTGTTCGCGCACGGGCTCATGGCCGTCGGCGTCCACGTGCCCCACCCGAGCCTCCCCTTCTGGAACCCGGTCGACATCGCGGCCGCGGGGGGACACTGACCCATGAGCGCGCCCGACTGCACGCTCTGTGAGCTCCCGACGGACGGCGTCGACGTGGTCGATGACGACGGAAACGAGTTCTGCTGTACCGGCTGCCGCGACGTGTACGAGACGCTCGGGGACGCCGACGTCGACGCCGTCCGTCGGGAGCTCACAGAGCGTGCAGTCGGGCGCGCTCATGGGTCAGTGTCCCC
>NZ_NHOA01000137.1 GCF_002727125.1 Halorubrum persicum | reverse complement strand
GCGATTCAACACAGCCGTTCCAGCCGATACCGATTCAACCAACCGCTACGGTCTCCTTTGAACTCAGTTGACGTCGATGATCTCGATGTCGAACGTCAGCGTTTCGCCGGCGAGACGCGGATTGAAATCCACTCGGACAACCTCGTCGTCGACGTGGACAACCTCTCCCTGACTCCCATTCTGGGCCTCGAGGTACGAACCTTCTTCAGGCGTCTGGCCGCCGAGCATCTCTCGGAGCTCCTCAGTTTCGAACTCCTGGATGTTCTCGTCGCTGGGCTCGCCGTAGGCCTTCTCCGGCGGGATCGTCAGGGTTTCTGTCTCTCCAGCTTCTAAGCCGATCAGCCCCTCTTCCATTCCTTCGATGATCTGTTCGTCACCGATCTCGACCGTCAACGGGGTGTACTCTCGGTCGGGCTGGGCCTCGGCAAGCCCCGTCTCCTCGGCGACGGCCTTCCGGGAGGTGTCGAATACCGTTTCATCATCAAGTCGGCCCGTATACTCAAGCGTCACAGAATCGCCAGTAGCTATCGTCATACGATCGCAAGTAGTGCCGCACGGAAAGTCTATGGCATTGAGAGATTTCCCGCGTACAGGATCGAGACGGTCTCTCAGGGCTGTTGGTTCGGGAAGACCATTACCGGCACGTCTGCCTCGCGAATGAGCCGATTCCCAGGGTCGCCCGCGAGCGTCTGCTTCCACGTGTCGATGTCGCGCGGCGTGAAGGCGACGAGTGTCGCCTCAGTCATCCCGACTGCGTCGACGAGTGCCTCCGTGACCTCGCGCGCCTCGAGGGTCACCCACTCGAACTGGAGGTCACGACGGTAGAGGATGTCTGAAAACGTCTCGTAGGTCTCTCCGGCGAACTGGTCTCGCCCGGTCTTGATCGTCGTCTCGGCACCCGTCCCCTGCGTGACGTGTGTCACGATGAGCGTGGTCCCCGCGTCGAGATGTGGGCGAATCGCACGCGCCGTCGCCTCTGCGTCTTCGGGACTCGCGATCGGGATGAGAATGCGTTCGAACAGCTCGTCGTTCATACCAGCAACAGTCCTCTGGGCGAGTATAAGTCGCAGGGGCCGTTCCCAACATGCGGCGAAACGCCTATGCGAATGGGACATTTGAGGGGTTCCACGACGCAGAGAACCCACCGTCACTTCCAATTGTGAAGCGCGTCCCGGAACACCTCTTCGACATCATCTTTTGTCACGGGTCGCGGATTACACCGCAGAAGTCGCTGTTGACTCTCGACGGTGCTCTCCGCAAGTTCTCCAACATCGTCGGTGGTGATTCCAGCGAGTTCATTGAGTCCACTCGGCAGAACGTTGAGGTCACGCTGGAGATTGACGAACTCCTCGCGGGCCTTATTCGCAGCTTCGTGTGTACTCATCCCGGAGGTGTCAGCGCCGAGCATCTCCGCAACTTCTGCAAATCGCGGCGGATCACTGGCGACGTTGTAGCCCAGCGTGCTCGCGGGCGTGAGTGCTGCGATTGTCTCGCCGTGGTTGGTGTGATAGTTGTTTCCAACCGGATAAGCCATCGCGTGTGCGAGGCTCGCACCTGCCGTAAGCCCGGCGATTGCTCCGAATAGCGCTCCTTTCAACATTGCGCCCCGCGCCTCGATATCATCGCCGTTGTTGACAACGCGGCGAACGTTCGAAGAGAGCAATCCGATCGCCTTCTCGCTGAACATCTCTGTGAATCCCGTCCGTCCGGCGTAAACGGGGCGGTCAGCCGGATCTTCGGCTCGTAGCAGATTGTCATAGCGATGCGTTGTGTATCCCTCAATCGCGTGGCCGAGAGCGTCCATCGCGGTCTTCGCCGTGAGATCCGGAGGGAGAGTCGTCGTGAGTGTCGGATCGAGTACCGCCGCATCAGCGCGGACATGGGGGCTCGAAATCCCTTCCTTAATGTTCTTTTCGGGGACTGAGAGGATGGCGACGGGAGATATCTCCGACCCAGTCCCCGCCGTTGTCGGCAGCAGAATCAGCGGCGCTCCAGAGTCTGTGAGTTTTTCGCCAGCACCCGTCGGTGCTGCCACGTAGTCGAGTACGTCTCCCCCGTTAGCGACGACCGCTCGGGTCGCCTTTGCGGTGTCCATACAACTGCCCCCACCGAGCCCGAGATAGAAGTCGTATCCACCTTCACCCATCTCTTCACGGACGAAGTTGATACACGCTTCCACAGCACTAATACTGGGCTCCCGCTCAACACCGTCAAACACATCGACGTCAAAGCCATCAGATTCAAGTTCGTCGACGATCCGGCCAACGTGGCCTACCGAAACCAGGTTCTCGTCGGTGACGATTAGCCCCCGCTGATCGCCGGTCGTTCCGATCTGATCAAGTTGATAGCCGAGTTCGTCAGCCGCGCCGGCACCGACGCGAATTGCGGGCATCTGTACTTCCCAGACGGTTTCCGGCGAGAGCTCATGAGGATCAGCTGAGACGGAGCGATTGTAGCTCACAGCCCCCACCCCGGTTGTATCGCTTCAAACTGCTCCGGATCATGCCCGAAGACGACCTCCGCATCGTGGCGTCTCTCTAACTCGTGAATTTGATCCATACTCTCGGCCCATTCTGTTTTGCCCCAGATGAGAGGTCCGCCGAGAGGTGTCCCGTTGTTGTAGTTTTCGTCCATGTACGCTTGATCACCGGTGAACACGATCGTCCCGTCGTCGTCAAGATGGACCACAGAGCCGGTCAGCCCTGGCGTGTGACCCGGGAACCGGACGAACTCCAGGTCGGTGAAGTGCTCCTCGCGGTCACGGTGCAGTACGTGCCAATTGAGGTCGTGATCGAAGTCTTCGAGGACGTACGCGGCGCTGCCTTCATCTGTCTTTGCGCTGTAGTACGCGAATTTCAGCTCCTCTTCGTGGACATAAACTGGCGTGTCGGTACCAGCAAAGAATTCTAGCCCACCGGCGTGGTCAAGATGAAGGTGACTCTGGAACACCGCGTCGATGTCACTGATCGAATATCCCGCCGACTCTAGGTCGTCGTCAAGTCGGTGTTCACTGGCATCATGCGGGTAGAACGCCTGAACGAGTCCTTCAGGCCAATGACCGTCGGCCGCCTTGTGGTGGGAACCGGTGTCCCACAGAATTGTTGCTTCGGGATGGTCAATGACAAGGTTCCACACCGGGATCTCCTCGTATTCAGTGTCCGGATTCGGCTCCTC
Organism: Halorubrum persicum; assembly: GCF_002727125.1. Classification (GTDB taxonomy): domain Archaea; phylum Halobacteriota; class Halobacteria; order Halobacteriales; family Haloferacaceae; genus Halorubrum; species Halorubrum persicum. Next base: position 5,483 of record NZ_NHOA01000137.1, on the reverse strand, counting down.
ATGTGAGCCGATCGTGTTGGCCTCCATCATATAATTCATATCGCAGTACAACCCACCGCGGTCGATGACGTGTATCTCAGCGTCTACCATACCTCGGCTTTTCTTGTTAATATACTAAAAATTAATGTTGTTTCGAGAACGGTGTTCTGACCAAGTTAGAAAGATACAGTTGAGCTCTTCGTAGTATCCGACTTCCCGCTGGACACGCAACGACGAGGAGGCAGACTCTTTTTCGCGCCCACCGCTGGCGTGTTTCTTTTCGGGAGATTACGATCAATACTGTCAGGGTCGACCTTCTCAGTGCTCACTGGCTGTCGATTGAAGCGGCCCCGAACGGCCAATTTTGATCGGGGTCAATGCGGTGGGCGGATTCACGAACTTCCGGGAGACGGCGACGAAGACGAACTCGCCCATCTTGGCCGTCGGTCCATCGGCGTCGTTCCGTCGAACGAGTTCCCGTCCACGGAAACTGAACCGGAGACGGCTGGTCACCCGCCGAGGAACTGTTGCCGGACCTCCTCGTCGTTGAGTAGCGCGTCGCCGTCATCTTCGTACCGGTTCTCACCGTTGGCGAGGACGTAGCCGCGATCGCAGCGTCGAAGTGCCTCCTTGGCGTTCTGTTCGACCATCAGCACGGTCGTTCCCGCGTCGTTAATCGTGTCGATACGGTCGAACATGTCACCGACGAGGTCAGGCGCGAGCCCCGCGCTCGGCTCGTCCAACAACAGCACGTCGGGATCAAGCATCAACGCACATCCCATCGCAAGCATCTGTTGCTGGCCGCCTGAGAGGGATCCGGCCTTCTCGTCGGTACGGTCCGCAAGGACTGGGAATCGGTCGTATACCGCCTGTTTCCGCTCTTCTGGAACCGTCTCCAGCACGTACGCCCCAATCCGAAGATTTTCTTCAACGGTCAGTGTCGGAAAGACGTTGTTCGACTGAGGAACGTAGCCGATCCCCTCGTGAACGATCTCCTCAGGTGCCATCCCGGCAATATCGGTGCCTCGGAATGTGACCGTTCCGCTGAGACAGCTTGCGATTCCGACGATCGCCTTCATCACCGTCGATTTGCCCGCACCGTTGGGTCCGACGACGGTAACGTACTCTCCGTCCTCGACGTGGAGATGTATTCCGGACAGCACCTTGATGTCGCCGTATCCGGCGTCAAGGTCGTCGATATCAAGCAGACTCACACTCCACCCCCAAGGTACGCCTCGATGACGCGATCGTCCGACAACACGTCTTCCGGCTGTCCGTCGACGAGGACTCGTCCCTGTTGGAGCACGACCAGTCGGTCGACCAGTTCGGTCAGCGTCTCGAGCTCGTGTTCGATGATGACGACCGTCATCCCGTTCTCGTTGAGTTCGCGTATGTGTTCGGCGATCTCATCTGTCAGCGTCGGATTCACACCAGCGAACGGCTCGTCAAGCATGAGCACGCTGGGGTCTAACATCAGCGCCCGAGCGAGTTCCAGAAGCTTCCGCTGGCCGCCGGAGAGGTTCGCGCTGTACTCGTCGGCGAGATGATCGAGTTCGAACGTCTCAAGCAACTCGTCCGCTCGAGTTCGCACGGACTGCTCCACGGTTTGCATCGACTCGGTTCGAACCAGCGCAGGGACAGTCTGTTCGCCGGGCTGGTCGGGAGCAGCGAGCCGAACGTTGTCACGAACGGTCATCGTCTCGAGCTCTCTCGTGGCCTGAAACGTTCGAACCAACCCGCGTCTGGCAAGCGCCTCCGGCGGGTCGCCGGTCACCTCCGTCCCGTCGTACGTAACAACCCCCTCGTCCGGCGTGACGACGCCGCTGATACAGTTAAACAAGGTCGATTTCCCCGCGCCGTTCGGGCCGATCACGCCGACGAGTTCACCCGCCTCGACCGACACTGAAAGCCCGTCTACGGCTCGCAGGCCCCCGAACTCCTTCACGAGCGCATCGGCAGACAGGAGACTCATCGGTCCACCCCCAGTTCCTGAGCATCGCCCCAGATCCCAGCCGGCCGGTACCGGATCACGGTGACGAGGATGAGTCCGACCACGATAAGCCGAATCGAGGCGAACACGTCAGAGGGAACCGGCGTCACGTCGAGCGCGAACCGCGAGATGAGCCGCAACCCCATGATTATCGCCAACCCGGCCAGCACAGCCCGATGGTTCGCGGCGCCGCCGAGCAACATCCCGATCCACACCGTAACCGTCACTTGGATCGTGAAGAACCCTGGCGCGACCGCGCCGTTGTAGAGCGCGAACAGCCCACCAGCGAGCCCCGCGAGGGCCGCCCCGTAGACGAACGCTTGGGTCTTGTAGGTGACTGTGGACTTGCCGACCGACCGGGTGACGAGCTCGTCCGCCCGGATCGCCCGGAGCACGCGACCGTACGGAGCGCTTGTGAGTCGGGTGACACCGGCAAGTGACACCAACGTGATGCCGCCGATAACGAGTAGCGTCGCGATCAGCCGCGTATCGGCGTCGCCGGCGAGCGCAGCGATCGGGCGCGGAACGCCGAGGATTCCGACGTTGCCTCCGAATATCCCCTCGAAGTTGACAAATACTGAGTGGAGTATCTCGGCGGCGGCGAGAGTCACGATGGCGAGGAAATCCCCTCGGAGCCGGATCGAGGTGGCGCTGACGGCGAGTCCGACCAGCGCAGCAGCGGCGACGCCCACGCCGAGGGCGAGGGGCCAAGGGTATCCAAGCCCGATGCCAGCGAAGGTGTCCTGTGCAGAGAGCATCGCCGTCCCGTACGCGCCAACCGCGAAGAACGCCACGTGACCGAAGTTGACGAGGCCGGTGTGACCGTACTGGAGGTCAAGTCCGAGCACGAGTAGCCCGTAGATAACGAACAGGATCCCGACCTCCACGAAGACGTACAGCGCGCTGGGAAGCTGCGCCCGAAGCGGCGTCAACGCGAACAGGCCGCCGATGAGCACACAACAGACCCCCGCAAGGAGGGCCAGGTCACCGTTGCCTGTCGGGACCCGATCGAGGAGGCTCATGCCTCACGCACCTCCGCTCCCGCGATCCCGCTCGGTTTAACGAGCAACACGAGGATCAGAATGCCGAACGCGATCGCAGAGGAGAGGCCGCTCATCCCCGACGGGAGAAACGCCGTCGACAGCGCCAACACGATTCCGATGAGATACGCTCCGACGATCGCGCCGTAGGGGCTCCCCGCACCGCCGAGGATGGCCGCCGAGAGGATCTGGAGGATCTGACTGAACCCCGTCGTCGCGCTCACATTCGTCTGAATGGCCAAGAGCACGCCCGAGAGCCCGGCGAGGATACCAGCGAGCACCCAAACACTGTCACGGATCAGTTGGGTATCGATTCCCCGAACCCGCGCGAGGCTCTCGTCGTCGCCCATCGCTCGCATCGCGATCCCCACGTCCGTCCGCGTTAGCAGTCCGTAAATCGCGACGAAGACGGCGACTGCAGACGCGACAACGATCAGTTGTTTTGAGGTAACGAAGAATCCCCCGAGGAGATCCACGGAGCCGACCGAGAGGTCCGGAACCGCATCGAATCGGAACGTCGTTGTCTCGGTGTCGTAGTACCGGGCCTCACGCCCCGCGACGAGGCGGATGGCATTTCGAAGGGCGATCCCGAGACCGATCGACGTCAGCAGCAACGGAACCGGCCCGGTCTGATTTATCGGCGTGAAGAACGCGCGTGCGAGTACGATACTCACCAGTCCGCCGCCGGCCATCGCGACGAGCACGGCGACCGGGAGTGGGATCGGCAACGCGGTCGCCGCGAACAACCCGATGAATGCACCGAGGGTCAGGTATTCGCCGTACGCGAAGTTGATCATGTTCACGATTCCGTAGATCAGATTGAAGCCGATCGCCGCGATCGCGATGTACGAGCCCGTTATCACCCCGAAAATAATGTTTTGAAGTAGCCCCATCGAGATCAGTACTGGCCTTCCTCGACGAAACTCCGGACGTCCGCGGCGGAGACCTCACTCGTCTGAGTGAACTCGCCGTCCTGTGCCGTGTTGATGCTGACCGTTCCGAACACATTGCCGTGTTGGGTGAAGTTGACCGGGGTTGCGGCGCCTTGGTAGGTGATCTCTTCGCCGTTCGCGAGCGCCTCTTTCCCCTCGGCGAACGTGCTGACCGCTGTCCCCTCGCCTCTGCTGACCGGACCGAGATTTCGTTGGATCGCTTCCGGCGTGGCCTCGCCCGCTCGCTCGATCGCGAGCGCAGCCACTTGAACGGCGTCCCAAGCCGGTGGCGTCCAAGCGTTGATATCCGCATCACCCGCCTCGGTGTAGATCTCTTCGAACGTGTCGTAATTCGGCCCGGATTGACCGGGCGTGGCTCCCCAGGCACCGTTGAGATCGCTGCCAACCTGATCGAGCACCGCCTGCGATGTCAGCGTGTCCGAAAGGATCGGCTGTCGACCGTATCCGCCGTCGGACCAATCGCTCAGTGCAGTGATCGCCGACTCCTGTGGGAGGCTCATGAGGAACGCGTCGAACTCAGCCTCGAACAAGCGGCTAAGCGCTGATTGGTAGCTTGAGGCACCGAGCTCGACCTCGACCCGTTCGGCGACCGTCCCTCCGTTGGCTTCGTAGGCAGAGACGAATCCCTCGACGTAGCTCCGCTCTCCCTCGGTGGTGCCGTTGATTACACCCAAGGTGTTGAGTCCTTCTTCGATCGCGAAGGCGGCGCTCCCGCTCGTGTGGACCGTGTCGCCGACGACGGTTCGCCACACCCATTCGTCGTCACTCACGTCCTCCGGAGTGCCCTTATCGCCGCCACGAGTATCGAGGAATGTCGATCCAGGCCACGGAGTGATGACTGGCGTCGAGAGATCCTGAAGGAAATCCCAGAGCGGATTGATCTCACTCGAGAACAGACCGACGATAGCCGCGACATCGTCGTTCTCGACCAACTGTGTCGCCACGGTCCGCGCCTCCTGTGGATCGACCGCGGTATCGCGGCGGGCGACTTCGAGTTCCGCGTCGAGCGGGCCGCCCGCCTCGTTGATATGGTTGACGGCGGCGTCAGTCGCCTGTGAGATGCCAGGCTGGAGGAAATCCCACTGGCCGCTAAGCGACGCCGGCTGTCCGAGCGTGATCGTCTCGGGGGCGTCGGAATCGCCCGTTCCACCGTCGGTGCCGTCGGTGTCGTCGGTGCCGTCTCCGCCGTTGCTCCCTCCGTCGTCTCCGTCGCCTCCGTCGCCGTTCCCCCCGAACCCGACACAGCCGGAGAGACCCGCGATACCGCCGACCCCGGTGATGGTGACAACCGCGCGACGACTTACATGTGTATTGTTATCAGACGACATCTGTACTAGAACACCTGAATGTGATTAAATAAAACTTGTGTCAGGAAACGAACAGTGGTTAGACACGCTGACCCATGCGAAGGCGAACGCTTGTAACCAATTCTCAGCGGTGGCTGGTTCGCAATGGCCAGAATTATTTGGGAACTGATTTGTTTTCCGTTTTACTTCACGAAAGCGCTCTTGTGTAGCACAT
>NZ_NHOA01000059.1 GCF_002727125.1 Halorubrum persicum | reverse complement strand
CGATGTCGCGGGATCGATCAGAGTATCAGCTCACTCGTATATGCCTCATCGCTGGACCGATTATCTCCTTTTATTCTCTTGACCCCCCCACCCCTTCGTTTCGGGTGGAACACGAATTTGGTGGGGGGGTCAAGAGAATAAAAGGAGATAATCGGTCCAGCGATGAGGCATATACGAGTGAGCTGATACTCTGATCGATCCCGCGACATCGGCTGGACGGCTTTCCCACCCGGTTCACCACCGACTGAGGCCAGTTCTAGCTACTTCGAAACAGCGGCAAGCGCGCGTCTCGGTCGTCGCTTGACACGATTCTCTCCGGAGACCGGCCCCTATTTCTTGTCCAGCTGAACTCACCACCGGTCCTTCTGGCGTCTTCGGTTTCGATCTTTCCCGTGCTGCCGTCCACAGCTCCGATCGTCCACCGTGCTGCTGTCCACCGTCCCGGCCGTCCATCGTTCTGGGCATCTCCCACTCTCCACGGGTGGGTGATACCCCACCGATCTCATAGCTCGATCTCGCAGCTTGATCTCATTGCTCGCTCGCGTCCTCGCGATCGCATCGTCGATCTCGCGGTAAATCCAGAACGGATCGAAATTTGGGGCTGAGCGGTCCGTTTCGGGTGCAGAGAGTAACACTTTTGTCCCCCCTCTTCATCTGGTTCGACTGCATCAACTGGACGTATCCGACCGCAACTCTGGTCGAATACCGTCGTTTCAGGCCGGTATACGACATCTGTCGTTGTTTCGCGGGCAATTTCCACCTGAAACAGGGGGGTTTCCATGGACGAAGGAGAGAACACATCCAAGGCCGACGAATCAGTGGACGACAGCGATATCTCCGGAGATCAGCCCGGAACCGACGATACCGACGCGACTGGCGCCGATCTCGATGCTCCACCGTCGGTCGACTCGCCTCCACAATCCGCTGAACCGGATCCCGCGACCGGCGCTTCGACAGATCCCGATCACGTCTCGACCGACGTCGACGATGTTTCAACTGACGTCGACGACGTTTCGACCGACATCGACGACGTTTCGACCGACATCGACGTTGGCAGCGGAGGACGAGACCGCTCCTCCACCGACGTTGACTTCGACGGCGTCGTCCTTGACGACGATGACGAAAACCAGGGTCTGTTCGATGACTTGCTCTCCGGAGAGCCGATATTCGAGAACAAGGAAGTCCTCCGCCCGTCCTATACCCCCCACGAGCTCCCACACCGCAACGATCAGATCAACCGGATGGCCACGATCCTCGTCTCCGCGCTGCGCGGGGAAACGCCCTCTAACATCCTCATCTACGGTAAGACGGGTACAGGAAAGACGGCCTCCGCGAAGTTCGTCTCGCAGGAGCTCGAATCCACCTCACAGAAGTACGACGTCCCCTGCGAGGTCGAGTACATCAACTGCGAGGTGACTGACACGCAGTACCGCGTCCTCGCACAGCTCGCGAACACCTTCATCGAGGAGAACCAAGCGGTCATCGACGACCGGCTTGACCGGTGTCGCGAGCTCCGCTCCACTGCCGTCGACGATTCGACCGTCCTCGCAGACACCGAGTTCGCGAGCCTCGACGAGCTCGACGCCCGTATCGAGGAGCTCGAGGCCGACGCCGACGAGATGGAGGAGGTCCCGATGACGGGGTGGCCCACCGACCGCGTCTATTCGACTTTCTTCGAGGCCGTCGACTACCACGAGCGCGTGGTCGTGATCATGCTCGACGAGATCGACAAGCTCGTCGAGAAGAGCGGGGACGACACCCTCTATAACCTCTCCCGGATGAACTCCGAACTGAACCGCTCGCGCATCTCGATCATGGGGATCTCGAACGACCTGAAGTTCACCGACTTCCTCGACCCCCGCGTCAAGTCGAGCCTCGGCGAGGAGGAGATCGTCTTCCCGCCGTACGACGCGAACCAACTCCGTGATATCCTCCAGCACCGCGCCGACATCGCGTTCAAACAGGACGCGCTCACCGACGACGTGATCCCGCTCTGCGCGGCGTTCGCCGCGCAGGAACACGGGGACGCCCGTCGCGCGCTCGACCTCCTCCGGACCGCGGGCGAGCTCGCCGAGCGCTCGCAGGCCGAGATCGTCGCCGAGAAACACGTCCGGCAGGCCCAGGACAAGATCGAGCTCGACCGCGTCGTTGAGGTCGTCCGCACCCTTCCGACCCAGAGCAAGATCGTCCTCTTCGCCGTCATCCTGCTGGAGAAAAACGGCGTCCACAACATCAACACCGGCGAGGTGTTCAACATCTACAAGCGCCTCTGCGAGGAGATCGACGCCGACGTGCTCACCCAGCGCCGCGTCACCGACCTCATCAGCGAGCTCGACATGCTCGGGATCGTCAACGCCGTCGTCGTCTCCAAGGGCCGCTACGGGCGCACGAAAGAGATGGGGCTGTCAGTTCCTGTCGAGGAGACCGAGGCCGTCCTCCTGTCGGACTCCCGGCTCGGCGACATCGAGAACGCACAGCCGTTCGTTCAGGCCCGGTTCGACAACTGAGTCGGCCGGGTCGACAACCCACTCGCTCCCGCTACTTCTCCGCCTGGCGCTCCGATTTCTCTCTTAACCCGCCGTGGCCGCGGTCACATCTCCACCTGAAACGGAGGGGGTCACGTCAGAGACGGTGCTGTCCCAGGCAGAAACGGCGCGGTCTCGGTCGGGCACGCCACCGCCGACCCCGCTGTGAGCGATCGGTCCCATCCGGACCGTGACACTCGTCGCGATCACGTCGCTCGGCTCCGCCTGTCCGGTCGCGATCAACCGCACGTAGCCGAGGTACGGCACGCGGACCCGCGCGACCCCGGTCACCCAGTCGGGTTTAACCGGGGCGGCGAGACCGCTCGCCTGATCGTACCGGCCGTTGTTGTCGCCGAGCGTGATGAACCCGCTGTGCGGTGCGGGGCAGTGGTTGAGATCGCCGCAGTCGTCGGCGCTGTGGTACCGCCCGTCGGCGCGGTCGTACCAGTTTTCGCCCTCTTCCACGTGAAACATCGCCCGGTGAATGATCGGCGAGGCCGTCCGCCCCGGTGGCCGGTAGATCACCACCGAGCCGTACGATCCGAACGTCCGGTAGTCGGCGGTCTCGCCGACTTCGTGGGTTACGACGCCGACGTCGTTGTCGGCGGCATCGGGCGCGAGTCGTCCCGGCTCCGTCACGAAGACGAGGTCGCCGACCTCCATGTTCGGCTCCATGCTTCCGGACTCGACCGCGACCATCGGCGGCCACACCCCGCTGACGCCGAACAGGATCAGGCCGATCAGGAGCACGACGGCGACGCTGGAGAGCATCTCCCGGATCCACATCAGCGGCCCCTCCCTGTCGTGCCGGAACCGATGCAGAACGCTCTCGTCGGAAGCGCCGACGCCTCGATCCGATGCCGTATCCGGCCGGTCCGGTTGGGCTTCCGGTCGATCTGGTTCGGCTTCCGGTCGATCTGGTTCGGCTTCCGGTCGATCTGGTTCGGTCCCGCCCCCTCCAGCTCGCTCGCTCTCGCCACCCGACACGGCATCCTCATCGGAGGCCATCTCGTCGTCGTCGGTGGAGTCGGTATCGATGGACTCGCCGCTCTCGACATCTCTGTCCGCCGCTCCGGTCTCCCGGTCGGGTTCGCCGTCTCCGTCCGACCGGTCCCCTTCGTCCATTACGTTCGGCTTGACGGGTTCCGGTCATAAGCTTCCGGGTGTCGGTCGACGAGACCGCGGTCGATCCCGGCGAGTCGACGGGCTCCGGAACCGTTTTGAGCCGCGCTCTCGTTTCGGATGTCGTGCCGCTGGAGTCGAACGCCCGGATCGCCAAGGAACTTGCCAGACACGGATACAACGCCGAACGGGAAGCGATAACCCTCCTGGCGAGCGCGCCCGACTCCGCCGCCGCCGTCGAATCGGTCGTCGATCACGCCCCGGACGACGCCCTCCGCATCACCGCCGACCACGTCCGCACCGTCACCACCGACCGTCCCGTCTCCGACACTGACCCGGCCCCGACTGGTTCCAACCCGTCACCCTCCGGCGCCGAATCTCCCGACTCCGGCTCCCGATCGACCCACGAATCGTCTCCAACCCGAAACACCGATAAATCGGCTCCTGAGTCTCCGAAAGGCCAGTCTCCAGTAGAAATAGGGGGGTCTTCATCGAACCGCGGCTCTGACTCCGCTTCGAACCGCGGCTCTGGATCCGGCCACCACGCGGACGCCACCGCTGAGGGCTCTGATACCGCCGGCACCGCCGAGGGCTCCAACACTGCTGACACCGCCGATGCCCCCCATCACGGTCCCGATCTGCGGGAGTTGGAAGTCGGCAACGACATGACCGGCCGGAGCACCGGGACCGGAGAGTACGCCGACTTCGTCCGCACGTTCCGCGACCGCTACGAGCGGCTCTCGAAGGTTCTCCGGGGTCGCGTCAACCACCGCCCCGCCGAGGCGATCGCGGAGATGCCCGGCGGGAGCGACGCCGCGATGATCGGGCTCGTCAACGACGTTCGGTCCACCAAATCCGGCCACTGGCTCGTCGAGTTGGAGGACACGACCGGAACGTTCCCCGCGCTGATCATGAAAGACAAGGGGCTCGCCGACCTCGTCGACGAGATCATGATGGACGAGTGTCTCGCCGTCGAGGGGACGCTCGCCGACGATTCCGGGATCCTGTTCGCCGACTCCCTGCACTTCCCCGACGTTCCCCGCACCCACCGGACCGGAGCCGCCGACCGCCACGTGCAGGCCGCGCTGATCTCCGACGTCCACGTCGGCAGCGACGAGTTCATGGCCGACGCGTGGAGTCGGTTCACCGACTGGCTCCACACCCCCGAGGCCGAGCCCGTCGAGTACCTGCTGCTCGCGGGCGACATGGTCGAGGGCGTCGGCGTCTACCCCGACCAGGACGAGGAGTTGGAGATCGTCGACATCTACGACCAGTACGAGGCGTTCGCGGAACACCTCAAGGAGGTGCCGGCGGACACCGAGATCGTGATGATCCCGGGGAACCACGACGCGGTCCGGCTCGCGGAGCCCCAGCCCGGGTTCAACGACGAGATCCGCTCCATCATGGACGTACACGACGCCCAGATCGTCTCGAACCCGGCGACCGTCACGGTCGAGGGCGTCGACGTGCTGATGTACCACGGCGTCTCGCTCGACGAGGTGATCGCGGAACTCCCCGAGGAGAAGGCGAGCTACGACGAGCCGCACAAGGCGATGTACCAGCTCCTGAAGAAACGCCACGTCGCACCGCAGTTCGGGGGACACACCCGCGTCGCGCCGGAGGAGCGCGACTACCTCGTCATCGAGGACGTACCGGACGTGTTCCACACCGGCCACGTCCACAAGCTCGGCTGGGGGAAGTACCACAACGTGCTCGCCGTCAACTCCGGCTGCTGGCAGGCCCAGACCGATTTCCAGAAGTCCGTCAACATCGACCCCGACGCCGGCTACGCTCCCATCCTCGATCTGGACACCCTCGAGATGACCGTCAGGAAGTTCGCCTGATCGCAGCGGCGCCGATTCCTGCTCGACTCCGCGGCATCGCCGCCCGATCCACACGCGCGATCGGCCCATCCCGCCGCATCGCCGCCCGATCCCGCCGCGCTACCGGTCGATATCGACCCGTCCGCTGGTCGCGCTGTTGAGTCGCTCCACCAGCGGCTCCACCTCGGCCACGGGAACCCGAAGCGCGAACCGCACGCGCTCGTCGTAGTCGGCGTCGAACTCGACCCCGGCCGACTCGATCACCCCGCGGACGGTTCCCGAGTCGTCGTACTCCGTCTCCACGACCAGCCGGCGGTGCGGGCGCTCCTCGATCACGCCGGCCTCGTCGACCCCGTCCTTCACCGCACGCGAGTAGGCGCGCGCGAGGCCGCCGACGCCGAGGTTCGTCCCGCCGTAGTACCGCGTCACCACCGCGACGACGTTCCGGATCTCGCGCTGTTGGAGCACGTTGAGCGCCGGCTTCCCCGCCGACCCGGTCGGCTCGCCGTCGTCCGAGGAGTACTCGCGGAGCATGACCTCGCCGTCGGGCGTCCGAGCAGAGGCGCTCCCCGCGGGCACCCGGTACGCCGGCACGTTGTGGGTCGCGTCGTCGTACTCGGCCCGGACGCGCTCGACGAACGCCTCGGCCGCCTCCACCGTATCGGCCGGTGCGACGTGTCCGAGGAACTCCGAGCCCTGCACCTCGAACGTCGCCGTCGCGGACTCCGCCACCGTCAGGTACGTCTCGCTCATCTGTCCGCGTCTCGGTCCTCGCCGACGGTTTCGTTTCCTCCGGCGGTGTCGCTCCCCCCGACGGTGTCGCTCCCTCCGCCGGTGCCGCTCTCACTCCCGGCCTCCTTCCGTCGTTCGACCACGACGCTCGTCGGCGGCGCGAGCCGGTACAGCCCGAGGAACGCCGCGACGCCGACGACCTCGGCCCCCTTGCCGACGATCGCCAGCGGGTCGCTCGCTAACGCCGTCGCGGCCCCGCCACCGTGCCATCCCGCGTAGCCGACGAGGAACGCGGCGAGGGTCCCGGCGCCGAGCGCGTACAGTCGTCGGTACTCGTCCGCCCGCAACGTCGCGGCCGCGATCGCGACTGTGAACGCCCCGCCGAGCAGGAACACGTAGGGGCGCGCGTCCGCCGGCTCGGCGAGCCGCGGCCACGCCCACAGGAGGTGGACGGCGGCGCTCAGCGCAGCGGCCTGTGCGGCCACCGCTCGAAGGAGCCGCTTTCGCGTCGCGTCACGCCCGGTATACCGCCGGTCAGAGTCGGTCTTCGTCGCGCTCATCGGGTCACTCCCACGGGTGGTCCCCCGGCGTGTCGGGCCACAGCGGGTACCAGTAGGACTCGTCGTCTTCGAGCCCGAGCTCCCCGTCGAGGACCGACTGGAGCTTGAACTCGACCTGTTGGTTCCGGTCGCTCGTCCCCTTCGGCGAGAAGGGGTAGTAGGCGCCGCGCCGGAACGAGTAGATCCAGTAGGCGTCGACGCCGTCGCGCTCGAAGCCGAAGACGGCCGCGAGCAGGCGAGAGCCGAACCCCTCCTCGATGAACTGGTCGGCCGCGAAGTGGATGCTCGTCACCAGGTCTTCGGGGTCGTCGTCCTCCAGCACGAACCACTGGTAGCCGTGGTCGTCCTCGTGTCGGTGGAAGCCGGTGCCGGTGTCGATCTCACCGGCCTCGAGGATGGCCTCGACGGTCTCGACCGCGTCGTCGAACCGGGTGCTGTCGACGCCGGAGAAGCACAGGGCGGCCTCCCCGCAGTGGTCGTAGCCGAGGTCGGCCTCCATCGTCATGTACGCGGTCGACATCCCGAAGAGGTCCTCGGGGTCGGCCTCGCGGGTCGCGTCCGTCTCGGCGCTCGTCCCGAGCACGGCGCGGATCGTGTCGAAGATACCCATCTATGGGCACGGCTAGGCGACGCGGGGTTTAGGAGGTTTCCGTTGGGGGCGGTGAGCCGCGGGGATCACTCCGCCTCGTTCTCCGCGACGTAGTCGAGGTACGCGAGAACGCCCCGGACGTTCAGGCTCGCGTTGGCGCGGGCGCGCTCGGGGTTCCAGAACTCCGCGTGTCGGCTCGCGGCCTCGAAGTGTTCGATGACGGCGTCGTCGTCCGCGAGCTCCTCTCGCTTCTCTCGGATCGCCTCCACCCACTCGACGTACGCGCGCTTTATCTCGCCGGCCAGCTCCGGCTCGTACGTCCGGGGACCGAAGTGCCCGAAACAGAGGCAGTCGGGGTCGAGCTCCTCGATCGTCCGGACGTCGGCGAGACACTGATCGAGGTCGAACTGCGGCGGGGGCGTCGTCGGCTCGATCCCGTCGACCGCGGGGACGTAAATCCCGGCCGCGTCGGCCGTGAAGACCACGTCGGCGTCGGGCTCGTGGTAGATCGCGTGGTGCGGGGCGTGGCCCGGCGCCTCGTACACGACCAGCTCGCGGTCGCCGAGGTCGATCCGGTCCCCCTCCGCGAGTCCGGCGATCCGATCTTCGGGGACCGGCTCGGGCTCGTCGTAGTACTCCCACTGGCCTTGCACCGCGGACTTCGTCCCGGCGACGAGCGCGTCCGGATCGACGAGGTGTCGCACTCCCTTCTCGGGGACGACGACCTCCGCGTTCGGGTATCGCTGGGCGAGGTGGCCCGCCCCGCCCGCGTGGTCGAGGTGGGCGTGCGTGGGGAGGATCCACGCCAACTCCTCGCGGCCGATCCCGATCTCGTCGAGCGTCTCGTACAGCTGCTCGCGGTTCGCCCCCGTCCCGGTGTCGATCACGATCGGTCGCTCGGTGTCGTACACGTACACCGCCCCGTACTCGTCGGTGTCGAACATCCCGGTGTCGTGGACGTACAGGTCCGGAACCCCGCGAACCGGCTCAAACTCGCCTGCGTGCATGTCGATAACGACTGCCGCCCGACGACTTTTAACGATCGGTCGCGGCGAAGCGCGCTCTGGAGACCGGTCCCGACCGCCGGCGGCTCACCCCGATCGGCCGCGGAACCGTGGCGGACGCTTATGGTCGCTCCGACCGACGGATCGGTATGCGCGTACTCGTCACCGGCGCCACCGGATTCGTCGGCAGCCGGCTCATCCCGACCCTGATCGAGGGGGGCCACGAGGTGGTCGCGCTCGTCCGCGACGCCGACGGCTACGCCCCGCCCGCCGGGGTTCACGTCGTCGAAGGCGACCTCCTCGAACCCGGCTCCTTACCGCCCGCGTTCGAGATCGACGGTGACCCCGTCGACGCCGCCTACTACCTCGTCCACTCGATGGACGGCGGGCCGGGCTACGAGGAGCGGGACCGCAACTGCGCCCAGAACTTCACCGAGGCGGCGTCGACCGCCGGCGTCGACCGGATCATCTACCTCGGCGGGCTCGGCGAAGACCGGGAGGAGCTCTCCGAACACCTCGAGTCCCGACGCGAGGTCGAGCGCATCCTCGGGACCGGCGACCCGATGCTCACGACGCTCCGGGCGGCGATCATCGTCGGCGCCGGCAGCGCGAGCTTCGAGGTGATCCACGGGCTCGCGAGTCGGCTCCCGGTGATGACCACCCCGAAGTGGGTCGACACCCTCTGTCAGCCGATCGCGATCGACGACGTGGTCGGCTATCTCGTCGGCGCGCTCGAGGAGCCGGCGACCGCGGACGACACCTTCGAGATCGGCGGCCCGAACGTGTTGACGTACGCGGAGATACTCCGCCTGACCCGCCGCCAGCTCGGTCACAAACTGCGGATCATTCGGGTTCCGGTGTTGAGCCCGGAGCTGTCGGCGAAGTGGCTCCGGCTCGTGACCGACGTGAACCCCTACCTCGCCCGATCGCTCGTCGAAGGCCTCCGCAACACCGTGATCGTCGAGGACGACCGGATCCGCGACCTCGTGCCGATCGAGCAGACGCCGTTCGAGGTCGCGGCCGCGCGGGCGATCGACGAGATGAACCGGGCGGAGGAGGCTCGGGCGGAGGCGACCCACCCCGAGAGGTCGGGGTCGTGAGCCGCAACTACGGCGAGACGTGGGTGTACGAGAGCCTCGTCGGGGGGATTCCCGGGCTCGGCATCTCTCGAACGCTCGCGGTCGCGATCCAGTTCGTCCTGTTCGAGGTCGGCGTGGTGGCGTTCGGGTGGTACTACGGGCTGTGGGACGCGGTCCTCGCCGGGACGGTCGCCGTCGCGGTGGCGGCCGTCGGCAGCGTCGAGATGCACCGGCTCGGCGCGATCAACCGCCGGCTTCCGACGCCGGCGGCGCACAAGCGGCTGTTGTTCGGATCGAGCATCGAGATCGTCCTCGGCGTGCTGGCGTTCATCGCCCTGATCACGTACGTGATCGCGTGGGACGGCACGCTGATATCCCGGCTGTTCGGCGCGGATCCGCCGATTCCAGTCGTCTACCTCACGCTGTTGGTCCTCTGGGACCTCACCTACCGGATCGGCACCTCGTGGTGGAGCGCGGTCATCGCGCTGTGGCGCGCGGTCCACGTCGACCTCCCCCCCGCGGCGGTCTCGCAGGTCAGGCGGCTCGACGCGGAGAACATCGGCTTCTCCGTGATCCAGCTGGCGCTCGTTCCGTTCCTGCTCGAGGAACCGATCCTGCTCGGAGCCGTCGTCGGACACGTCTTCGCGGTCGCGATCGTCTGTTCCGCGGCGATCGCGCTGTCCTGACCCGACGCTATCGCGGCTCAGCGACGAAGATCCGAACGATCAAGAGTTCAACCGGAAGGGAGAAGCAGAGCGCCGCCCCGGTTCACTCGCTTTGAAGCTCCTGGAACTTGTCGAGGAGTGCCTCCGTGGAATCGCCGGAGTCGTACGTGAGCGATCCGGAGTACTCCGGCCGCTCAGCGTCGAAATCGGCGTCGACTTCGCTGGTCTTCTTCTCGCGACGCTCGTGTTCGGCCTCGTCATAGGCACCCATTGACATGGTACATACTCGCTTGGAAACTGTCAGTATTATATGTGTCGGTGAAATGTCTGTTCTGAGAAACGTCTGTCGAGCGGTCGGCGGGCCAGACCGATCGGCGGTTGGGACCGAGAGAGGTGGGAGAAGGCGGGACCGACGGAAGGGCCAGCAGACGGGATCGACGGGGTGGACCAGCGGATGGCTCCCGACAGCCGGTTCCGCTCACCGGAACCAATTAACCCCGCCGTGCGGTAGCACCGCCGTGGCACAACCGCTCCGATTCAGACGCGCGCCCGGCCGCTGGAGCGCCGACCGCGTCCGCTCGCAGCTCGAACGGCCCCTCGACGACAACCTCGGGGCGACCGCGAGCGATCCGTGGTTCGTCCTGCCGTCCGGCTACGAGGCCCGACGGTTCGACATGGACGACGGCTCGTCTGCGCTGTTCTGCTGGACGGACAGCGACGACGACCCGCCGGACGGCGCCGACGGCGGCCCGGTGGGGTACTGGATCGGCAACACGGAGACGCCGAGCGAGCTCTGGCGGACGGACAAGTACGGCTTCGACGAGGTTCCGTACCCGGTGTCGAGGTGGGCCCAGCGGGAACTGCTCGCGGGGCTCCACGACGACGAGCCGTGGCTCGCGGCGTACCCGCACGTCTCGTGGTTCTTCCTCCCGGTGTTCTGCTCGAAGGACGGCGCCGAGACCACCCGCGCGTTCTTCCGGGACCATGCGGCGGGGTTCCCCGACGCGACCCGCGAGGAGGGGACGGGGTTCGTCGAGGAGACGCTCCGTCCGGGGACGCTCGACGACTACCGCGAGCTGATGGCCGGAAAGCTCGGGACCTCGGCGTCGCTCGACTTGGTCCGGATGAGCGCCGCGATCTCGGAGTTCACCGCGGCCCGAATCCTGACCGAGGCCGGCTACGAGGTGACGCCCGAGATCGAGGTGACGACCGGCCACTCGCTCGATTACCGCGCGACCGATCCGGATACCGGGGACGCCTCGCTGGTCGAAGTGACGCGCCCGCAACCCGTCTCCGGACGCTCCGCGAGCGACCCCGTCGCGGCGGTCCGCGACACGGCGGAGACGAAGACCAGCGGCCAGCTGGAGGCGCACGGCGGCGGCGTCACCCTCTTCGTGGACTGCACCTCCTTCCCCGCGGACGACTGGGCGGCCGTGCGCGAGGCGCGGCCCGAAGTCCGGCACAGGCCGGCCGTCGTCCTGCGTGCGCGCCCGAGCGGACACGTCGAGGGATATCGGAAGGGATCGGTGCCCCTCGATCTGTCGGCCGCGATCGATTGGGTCTGACCCCGTCGTTCGAGGACCCCGATTTTGCAGCCCTTCAGGGCGACCGATCCCAGCGGACGCGTCGCTCTGAGGTTACGCTGCGTGAAAATCGAAAAGCGGTTCGCGCCGCCGGTTCAGAACGAGACCGGTGACGGTCCGTCGTCGGCGTCGGTCGTCGGGTCGCGGTCCGAGTAGAACCGCCGACCGACCCCGCGGTGGCAGACGCCGGCGCGGAGCGTGGTGAACACGTCGTCCGCGTTGTCGAACGTCTGCTCGCCGAACCGCTCCAGCACGTCTCCGAGACGCTCGGAGCCGTCCGCGAGCTCTACGGTCGCGTTCCCGTGGGCCGCGATCAGTTCTTCCGAGGTCGTCGGATATTGGTGCCGTTCGAGTCGGTCGTCGACGCCGTTCAAGCGCATCAACTACTGCGAATCGCCGAGGGTTCTTAATGATTGTCCATGCACAACCTTAGTCCGGAGAATCACATTATATTTCCTTATATTGTCGATGGATCGCATGATCGCACGGGCTTCGACCACCGACGCTTAGTGCGCGGTCGCCGAACGACCGGCATGGACACGGACCGGATCGTCGCCGACCTCCACGCGCACACGACGGTCTCTGACGGCACCATGACGGCCGACGAGCTCGTCGACGTCGCCCGCGACGCCGGCCTCGACTGGGTCGCGATCACCGACCACGACCGCCTCCACCCGGAGCTGGACGCACCGGTCGTCGAGCGCGACGGGGTCCGGGTCGTTCGCGGGATCGAACTCCGCGTCGACGCCGGCTTCGATCGGCTCGACCTGCTCGGCTATGCGGCCGAACACACCGACGCCCTCGACGCCGAGATCGAGCGGCTTCAGGCCGATCGGGAGCGACGGGGGGCCGCGATCCTCGAGGCCGTGGAAGACCGGCTCGGCGTCGACCTCGGCGTGGAACCCCGCCCCGGGCTCGGGCGCCCGCACATCGCCCGCGCGATCGACGAGTCGGCGGCGCCGTACGACTACGCGGGGGCCTTCGACGAACTGATCGGGAACGACGGTCCCTGCTACGTCGCGCGCGAGGTGACGGAACTGGCGCGCGGCGCCGAACTGCTCCGGGACGCCTGCGCGGTCGTCGGACTCGCTCACCCGTTCCGGTACGACGACGTGGACGCCGCCCTCGACGTGGCCCGCGATCTGGACGCGGTCGAGCGGTTCTACCCGTACGGGCGCGCGGTCGACGACGCGCGTGTCGAGCGCGTGGCCGCCGAGAGCGATCTCCTTCTGACGGGCGGTACCGACGCGCACCAGCGAACCCTCGCCGAGGCGGGACTGACGGCGGAGCGGTTCGCGCCGATCCGCGAGCGCCTCCCGGAGCCGGTCTCCGGCCCCGTCTGAGAGCGCGCCCGCCGGCGTCCCGATCCTCCCCGATCGACGAACAGGGTTAAGCCCGGCGCCGACAGAGTGTGACGTATGCGGTGTCACTACTGCGAGCGGGAGGCCACGTACGAGGCCGAGCAGAGCGGCGTGGTCGTCGGGCTCTGCGAGGAGCACTTCAAGGCGCGCGTCGAGGAGTTCGCCGAGTCCGACGAGCTCGCCTCGCTCCGCGACCGGATCGACGTCGAGTCGTCGGAGTAGCCGCCGGCCGAGCCATCGGTCGACTCCCCCTCTTTATCACCCGGCTCGCCGCGGACGGATCATAAAAGGCATCTCGGAGCCAAGGCTCGCGTATGCACCCAACGGACCGGCCGCGGCGGCTCCGCACCGACGGCGTCCGCCCGCTCGTCAGCGAGACCTCGCTGTCGGCGTCGGACCTCGTCGCGCCCGTCTTCGTCGACGCGACCACCGACGAGCGCGTCCCGATCGAGACGATGCCGGGCCACGAGCGCGTCCCCGTCGACGAGGCGGTCGCCCGCGTCGAGGAGATCCGCGACACCGGAGTCGAGGCGGTCATCGTCTTCGGCATCCCCGAGTCGAAGGATCCCAACGGAACCCGCGCGTACGCCGAGGACGGGGTCGTCCAGCGCGCGCTCCGCCGCATCACCGGCGAGACCGATGCATACGCGATCGGCGACGTCTGCCTCTGTGAGTACACCGACCACGGGCACTGCGGCGTGATCGAGGAGTCGGCGGAGACGGACCCGACGCTCACCGTGAAGAACGACGAGACGCTGGACCTGCTCGCCGAAACCGCCGTCTCGCAGGCGGACGCGGGCGCGGACATGGTCGCGCCCTCGGCGATGACGGACGGCCAGGTCCGGGCGATCCGCGAGGCGCTCGACGACGCGGGCCACGAGGACGTGGCCCTGATGAGCTACGCGGTCAAGTACGAGTCCGCCTTCTACGGCCCCTTCCGCGACGCGGCCGACGGCGCGCCGGCGTTCGGTGACCGTCGACACTACCAGATGGACCCCGCGAACCGCCGCGAGGCGCTCCGCGAGGCTCGGATCGACGCCGAAGAGGGGGCGGACGTGTTGATGGTGAAACCCGGGCTCCCCTACCTCGACATCGTCGGCGACCTCCGGCGGGAGTTCGACCACCCGATCGCCGCGTACAACGTCTCGGGCGAGTACGCGATGTTACATGCGGCCGCGGAGAAGGGGTGGCTCGACCTGGAGGCGACCGCTCACGAGTCGCTGCTCTCGCTCAAGCGCGCGGGCGCGGACCTGATCGTCACGTACTTCGCCGAGGATCTCGCCGGTCGACTGTAACCTCAGACCACCTGCTCGCCGTCGTCGTCGTACACCTCGATGGCGTCGACCGGACAGACCCGCGCCGCGAACTTCGCGTCGAACTCCTCGTCGTCGGGCACGTCGACGACGAACACGTCTTCCGCCTCCTCCTCGCTTCCTCGCAGATCGGCTTTCCCGTCGTTCAGATCCTTCTCGAAGGCGTCCCACTCGGCGACGCATTGGAACATCCCCACGCAGGTGTCGCGGTCGAACTTCACGCGCATGCCTTCCGGTTCGGCGAGGCGGTACAAAGCGCTGGCGACGGGACGGCCGCGATCGGGCTCTCCGCCGCGACCGTCCTTTTTAAGCGTCACAGGCACCCACGCCCGGGTATGACCACGGTCTGGCTCGTCGATCGGCAGTTCGACTCGAAGGGGCTCGTGCGGCTCACCTACGCCACCGAAGACGGCGAGCGGATGCACACGAAGGAGCTGGCCGAGCAGCGGCTCGTCACGGGCGACGGGGTCACCGCCGGCCGCGAGGTCGACGACTCCGCGCTCGGGGAGAGCCCCGACGACGAGGTCGAGCGGTTCGCCGCGGAAGCGTCGAAGATGGCCGCCGACCACGACCGCGACGACACGGTCTGACCGCGCCCCCACGGGGCTCTCCCGCGCTCGCGTGTGCGTGCCCCTCTCCGCTCACGTGTCCCCCGCGCTCACGTGCCCCTCCCCGCGCCTTGGCTCCGGCTGACCGCGCTTCCGCGCGATCTCTCCCCACACAACCGAGGCCGTTAAGGGGGAACCGGCGGAACGTGAGCGTGAAATGCCCAGTGGTGAGTACGACCCCGACGCCGTCGAGCCGCGGTGGCAGCGGCGATGGGTCGACGAGGAGACGTACGCCTACCCCGACGACGACCCGGTCGATCCGAACACCGTCTTCTCCATCGATACGCCCCCGCCGACGGTATCGGGGAGCCTCCATATGGGTCACCTGTACGGGTTCACCCTCCAGGACTTCGTCGCGCGCTTCGAGCGCATGAACGGCGGGGCGACGTTCTTCCCGTTCGGCTACGACGACAACGGGATCGCCTCCGAGCGGCTCACCGAGGACGAGCTCGACATCCGCCACCAGGACTTCGAACGCCGGGAGTTCCAGGCGAAGTGCCGGGAGGTCTGCGCGCAGTACGAGGAGCAGTTCACCGAGAACGTCCAGTCGCTCGGCGTCTCCGTCGACTGGGACCACACCTATCAGACGATCGAGCCGCGCGTCCAGCGCGTCTCCCAGCTCTCGTTCGTCGACCTGTACGACCAGGGCCGCGAGTACCGCGAGAAGGCGCCCGCGATCTGGTGTCCCGAGTGCGAGACCGCCATCTCGCAGGTCGAGACGGAGGACGACGAGCAGGCCAGCCACTTCAACGACATCGCCTTCCCCGTCGCCGGAGGCGACGACGAGTTCGTCATCTCGACGACTCGCCCCGAACTCCTCCCCGCCTGCGTCGCCGTCTTCGTCCACCCCGAGGACGACGGGAATCAGCACCTCGTCGGCGAGTCCGCCGAGGTCCCCCTGTTCGGCCACGAGGTCCCGATCATCGCTGACGAGCGCGTCGACATGGAGACGGGCTCTGGCATCGTGATGTGCTGTACGTTCGGCGACCAGAACGACATCGAGTGGTATCAGGTCCACGACCTCGACCTCCGGGTCGCCATCGACGAGTCCGGTCACATGACCGAGGTCGCCGAGGCGTACGAGGGACTGCACTCCTCGGAGGCCGGCGAGGCCATCGTCGAGGACCTCGACGAAGCGGGCGCGCTGCTCGACCGGCGCGACATCACTCACACCGTCAACGTCCACGAGCGCTGCGGGACCAGCGTCGAGTTCCTCGTCACCGAGCAGTGGTACATCGAGATGCTCGACAAGACCGACGAGTACCTCCAGATCGGTCGCGAGATGGAGTGGTCGCCGGAGAAGATGTTCAGCCGGTACGAACACTGGGTCGAAGGGCTTCAGTGGGACTGGCTCATCTCCCGGCAGCGCTCCTCCGGCATCCCGTTCCCCGTGTGGTACTGCGAGGACTGCGACGAGGTCGTCGTCGCCGACAAGGCCGACCTCCCGGTCGATCCGCTCTCCGACGATCCGCCGGTCGACGCCTGCCCCGCGTGCGGTCACGACGCGTTCGAGCCGGAAGACGACGTGCTCGACACGTGGGCCACTTCCAGCCTGACGCCGCTGATCAACGCCGGTTGGGACTGGGACGAGGAGGCCGGGGAGTTCACGATGGAGCACCCGGAGCTGTACCAGTTCAATCTCCGTCCCCAGGGCCACGACATCATCAGCTTCTGGCTGTTCCACACCCTCGTCAAGTGTTACGAGCACACCGGCGAGGTCCCGTTCGAGGAGACGATGATCAACGGGCACGTCCTCGACGAGAACCGACAGAAGATGTCGAAGTCCGTCGGCAACGTCGTCGAGCCCCAGACCGTGCTCGAGGAGTTCCCGGTCGACGCCACGCGCTACTGGGCCGCCGGCACCGCCGTCGGCGACGACTTCCCGTTCAAGGAGAAGGACCTTCGCGCGGGCGAGAAGCTGATCCGCAAGCTGTGGAACGCCTCCAAGCTCGTCGAGTCGCTGGCGCCGGAGCCGTACCCGGATGAGCCGGCCGACGAAGACCTCCGGGAGCTCGACCGCTGGCTGCTCGCCGAGCTCGACAGTGAGGTCGAACGCCTCACCGAGCTGTTCGAGGATCGCGCCTTCTCGAAGGCCCGCGACGAGCTTCGAGGGTTCTTCTGGAACACCTTCTGTGACGACTACCTCGAGATCGCCAAACAGCGCGAGGACGACGCCGCGGCGTACACGCTTCGGACCGCCCACCGGCGGTTCCTGAAGCTGTTCGCTCCGCTGCTCGCGCACGTCACCGAGGAGCTGTGGCACGACATGTACGCCGACGCCGCGACGCAGGCGGCGGACGCCGCCGACGGCGCCGGCGACTCCGTCCACCTCGTCGATTGGCCCGAACCGCTCGGCATCGACGCCGACCGAGACGCGGGCGCGGCGGCGACGGCGGTGGTCGGGACGCTCCGGAAGTACAAGAGCGAGAACCAGCTCCCGCTGAACGCCGAACTCGACGCGGTCGAGGTGTACGCCGACGTTCGCGGGTTCGAGGACGACGTCACCGGCGTGATGCACGTCGCGGACCTCACCGTCCACCCCGACGAGGACGCTCCGGTCGAGACGGTGGTCACCGGGATCGACCTCGACTACGCGACCGTCGGGCCGAAGTACGGCGATCAGGTCGGCGACATCGAGGCGGCGCTCGCGCAGGAGGAGTACGAGATCGACGGCGACGAGCTCCACGTCGCGGGCGTCACGCTCGTCGGCGATGAGTTCGCAGTCGAGGAGGAGCGGCAGTATCAGGGCGACGGCGAGCTGTTGGAGGCCGACGACGTGGTCGTCATCGTCCGTCACGAAGCGTAGCGCGCCTCTCTCGGCGCACCTCTGTTACAGGTCTACGCCGACGGCGGCCTCGACCGAATCGAAGCCGTCGCGATCGAGGAGGTCGAGGATCCCCTCGTTGATCTCGCGTGCGAGGCTCGGCCCCTCGTACACGAGCGCTGTGTACAGCTGCACGACGGACGCGCCCGCCCGTATCTTCTCGTAGGCACCCCTCGCGTCCGACACCCCTCCGACGCCGATCACCGGCACGTCGGTGCGCTCGGCGACGAATCGGATCCGCTCCGTGGCGATCGACTCTATCGGCTTCCCGGAGAGTCCGCCGCGCTCGGCTTGCTGGGGGCTCTTCAGCGAGTTCGGCCGCGAGGTCGTCGTGTTGGTCGCGATGACTCCGTCGAGCCCGAGGTCGTCGACGACGCCCAGCGCGTCTTCAACCGCCGGCTCCGGGAGGTCCGGGGAGAGCTTCACGAGGAGCGGATCGGCGCCCGCGTCCGCGAGAGCGCCGAGGATCTCCTCTAACGCCGCGCGGTTCTGCAGCTCGCGGAGCCCGGGCGTGTTCGGGCTGGAGACGTTGACGACGAAGTAGTCTCCCGCGTCGGCGACGCGCTCGTACGTGTACACGTAATCGTCAGGGGCCTCGCCGAGGGGCGTCGACTTCGACTTCCCGATGTTGATCCCGACCGGGACCTCCGGAAGCGGCTCTCTGTCGAGCCGCTCCCCGACGATGTCGGCGCCCTCGTTGTTGAACCCCATCCGATTTATCAGCGCCTCGTCTTCGCGCAGCCGGAACAGCCGCGGTCGCGGATTCCCCGGCTGTCGCTCGGCCGTGACGCCGCCGACCTCCACGTGGCCGAACCCCAACGCCGCGAGGGTGCGTGGAACCTCCGCGTTCTTGTCGAAGCCTGCCGCGACGCCGACGGGATTCGGAAACGAGTTTCCGAACGCGTCGACGCCCAGACGGGAGTCGTCCACGACGAACCGATCGCGGAGGCGGTCCGTCACCGGCGTCCCCTGTACCACCCGTAACAGCTGGTGTGTCAACCCGTGTGCGGTCTCAGGCGGGAGCCCGAACAGCGCCGGTTTCACCAGATCGTACGCGCCCATCGTTTCGGCCTCGTCACGGACGTGCATCAATCCGCCGACCGGCGTCGCAAGTGAGGGTTGCCGGCACTTCCGCTGTTCGGCGTTTCGGTCCGCAGAACGAATTCGACGGAACGCCCGTCGCCTCAGAAGTCGTGTTCGAGGTCTTCCGGGCTGGAGTCGGCTTTCTGGATGATGATCTTCCCGTCTCGGACCCGCACGAACACCTCGTCGCCGATCTCCATCCCGGCGACGGCGAGCTCGTCCTCGTGGAGATTCACGTGGACGTTGTGGTACTCCCCGTCGTCGTCCTTGGCGCCACTTGGGCTGAGCTTCTTTTTACGGACCATCGCGGTTGTACTGGTCGAACTTCGCCATACCAGACACATAAGTGTTGTTTACCCGAATAGGGCGGGTGACGCGCTTTTCGCGGTGCTATCCGTCGCGGAGCGAGAGCCGATCGGCATCTCGGTTCGAGCGCTCTGTCGCTCCGGTGATCGACCGGCGTTCGGATCGGCTCGAAAACCGATCGAAACCGCTAGCCCGTGTAGAGTTAGTATTTAAATATTTTGGATGTTAGCTTTCATTTCCCCGATATATTTATTACAGACTGTGTGCTGGGTTCCCATGGAGGATAAACCATGGTACGTGAAGACGGTAAGCGAAACTTCGCCCTTCGGGAGGAAGACGGATCGGAACCGAGCGAGTTCTCCGGCAACATGCCTCGTCAGGCCGCGCTCAAGGCGGCTCGGACGCTCGAGCCCGCCCCTTCGGAAGACGAAGCGGAACGAATCACGCTCCGCCTTCGGGAGAAGGGGACACAGAAAGTTCACGAGTACGAGGGGTGGGCTTGGAAGGACAGCGCTCCCGAGGTCGACGAGGCCGACGACGACTTCTGGCTTAACGACCTCGACGACATCACGAAGGCGAACGTCTCGAAACAAGGGATCGAGTACATCGACGACGAGTAGCCTTCGAGCTCAGGCCGTTTTTTCGACGCATCCGCTCACGCATAGCTATCCGCTTGTTCACACTTCCCCGCCATGAAACCGCATGACGTAGCGCCGGTAGTTCGACGGGGTTAAATACAACCCGGCCATCGTGACTAATGCGAAGAACGCACCTGCGAACTCGGGCCGTTCAACTCGGCCCGGTTTCGCTGGACCTGAAGAGCTTCGATGGGTTTATGACCCCTCGAAGAAAACAATCAGGTCCGCAAGGATGAGGATTTCGCCCCCTGCGCTCCGGCGTAAGAGGAAATCTGATGTGAGCCGTGGTAGTTCGGTGTCATCCAGGTCGCTGGGTGGCCCGGACACCACATAGACCATGCAATGGTGTTTTGACTCAACGCGAGTCAAAACCCGCCAACACCCCTCTGAGCCGGGAATCAGGCTCAGAGGTTATACATTCCGGTTGATCCTGCCGGAGGCCATTGCTATTGGGATCCGATTTAGCCATGCTAGTCGCACGAGTTCAGACTCGTGGCGAATAGCTCAGTAACACGTGGCCAAACTACCCTTCGGAGCTCCATACCCTCGGGAAACTGAGGCTAATAGAGCATACCACAATCCACCTGGAATGAGGATTGTGCCAAAACGCTCCGGCGCCGAAGGATGTGGCTGCGGCCGATTAGGTAGACGGTGGGGTAACGGCCCACCGTGCCAATAATCGGTACGGGTCATGAGAGTGAGAACCCGGAGACGGAATCTGAGACAAGATTCCGGGCCCTACGGGGCGCAGCAGGCGCGAAACCTTTACACTGCACGCCAGTGCGATAAGGGGATCCCAAGTGCGCAGGCATAGAGCCTGCGCTTTTGTACACCGTAGGGAGGTGTACGAATAAGGGCTGGGCAAGACCGGTGCCAGCCGCCGCGGTAATACCGGCAGCCCGAGTGATGGCCGATCTTATTGGGCCTAAAGCGTCCGTAGCTGGCCGCACAAGTCCATCGGAAAATCCACCCGCCCAACGGGTGGGCGTCCGGTGGAAACTGTGTGGCTTGGGACCGGAAGGCGCGACGGGTACGTCCGGGGTAGGAGTGAAATCCCGTAATCCTGGACGGACCGCCGATGGCGAAAGCACGTCGCGAGGACGGATCCGACAGTGAGGGACGAAAGCCAGGGTCTCGAACCGGATTAGATACCCGGGTAGTCCTGGCCGTAAACAATGTCTGTTAGGTGTGGCTCCCACTACGAGTGGGTGCTGTGCCGTAGGGAAGCCGCTAAACAGACCGCCTGGGAAGTACGTCCGCAAGGATGAAACTTAAAGGAATTGGCGGGGGAGCACTACAACCGGAGGAGCCTGCGGTTTAATTGGACTCAACGCCGGACATCTCACCAGCATCGACTGTAGTAATGACGATCAGGTTGATGACCTTATCCGAGCTTCAGAGAGGAGGTGCATGGCCGCCGTCAGCTCGTACCGTGAGGCGTCCTGTTAAGTCAGGCAACGAGCGAGACCCGCATCCTTACTTGCCAGCAGCACTGCGAAGTGGCTGGGGACAGTAGGGAGACCGCCGTGGCCAACACGGAGGAAGGAACGGGCAACGGTAGGTCAGTATGCCCCGAATGTGCTGGGCAACACGCGGGCTACAATGGTCGAGACAAAGGGTTCCAACTCCGAAAGGAGACGGTAATCTCAGAAACTCGATCGTAGTTCGGATTGTGGGCTGCAACTCGCCCACATGAAGCTGGATTCGGTAGTAATCGCGTGTCACAAGCGCGCGGTGAATACGTCCCTGCTCCTTGCACACACCGCCCGTCAAAGCACCCGAGTGAGGTCCGGATGAGGCGCGTTCCACGCGTCGAATCTGGGCTTCGCAAGGGGGCTTAAGTCGTAACAAGGTAGCCGTAGGGGAATCTGCGGCTGGATCACCTCCACCGACCCGAGACTCGCCCTCTGGGCGAGCTCACCTTAGACCGTCTCTTCAGACGGTCACTACTCATGTGTGGTCTATTGTCCGCCCACCCGCCGACCTGGACACCGACGAACTACCACGGTTCACACCAAGACGACTCCTTCCCCTAGACGGGAAGGTGGGCTCATAGCTCAGCGGTAGAGTGCCTCCCTTGCAAGGAGGATGCCCTGGGTTCGAATCCCAGTGAGTCCATGTCCCCCAGCGCGAATCCGTCCCCTTAAGTGGGAGACGCGATTCGGTTGGGACAGACGACCGATGCACCATCCCGGGAAACCGCGGATGGGAAGGGTTCGACGGACACGCTCCATGCCTGGACGTGATCCGATGACGACCGTGTATACGTGCGATCCAGACGTCCACTGAACTCATACGAGTTCGTGGAACGTCAGTGAACCATATACAGTCGGGTGACACTATGTCACTTGACACCGTCAGCGATTCGTTATGAATCGACTGACACACTACTGGCTACTGTGCCAGCTGGTGAATGGCTCGGCTCGAGAGCCGATGAAGGACGTGCCAAGCTGCGAAAAGCTCATGGGACCCGCATGGAGGGGAAGAACATGAGATCTCCGAATCGGAATCCGTTTACAATTGCCACGCGCAATAGGGAACTCCCTGAATTGAAACATCTCAGTAAGGGAAGGAAAAGAACGCAACAGCGATGTCGTTAGTAACCGCGAGTGACCGCGACACAGCCCAAACCGAAGGTCTTCGGACCAATGTGGTGTTCGGGTTGACAATCAAAACGCGAGGTCTCATTCGAAGTCTCCTGGAACGGAGCGTGAAACAGGGTGACAACCCCGTAGAATGAGGCAGTACCGTTGGCGTCAATACCAGAGTAGCAGGGGTCGGATATCCTCTGTGAACGACTCAGGCATCCCCTGAGAAGGCTAAACACTCCTCGAGACCGATAGCGAACAAGTAGCGTGAGCGAACGCTGAAAAGCACCCCGAGAAGGGCGGTGCAATAGGGCCTGAAATCAGTTGGCGATCGAGCGACAGGGCGTAAAAGGCATTTCTCAAAACGACCGAGGAGCGATCCTCCAGTAGGAAGAGAGATGAGCCGGCGTCGTGTCGTGCGTTTTGAAAAACGACCCAGGGAGTGCACTTGATTGGCGAGTCTAACCCGTGAACCGGGGAAGGCGCAGGGAAACCGATACGGCCGCAGCATTGCGAGGGCCACCGTGTTCAAGCGCGGGGAGTCAATTGGGTGCGACCCGAAACCAGGCGATCTATACGCAGGCAGGGTGAAGCGTGGCGAAAGCCACGTGGAGGCCCGTTAGAGTTGGTATTCTACAATATCCTCTCGTGATCTGCGCATAGGGGTGAAAGGCCCATCGAGCCTGGCAACAGCTGGTTCCAACCGAAACATGTCGAAGCATGACCTCTTCCGAGGTAGCCCGCGGGGTAGAGCTACCGATTGGATGACCCGCCTCCGAGAGGAGTCGGCCATCCTGTCGAACTCCAAACCCGCAGGCGCTGTAGACGAAGGGAGTCCGGTGTGCGGGGTAAGCCTGTGCACCGTGAGGGGAACAACCCAGAGCCGGGTTAAGGTCCCAAAGTGTAGATTAAGTGCGATTCGAAGGTGGTCTCAAGCCCTAAACAGCCGGGAGGTGAGCTTAGAAGCAGCTACCCTCTAAGAAAAGCGTAACAGCTTACCGGCCGAGGTTTGAGGCGCCCAAAATGATCGGGGCTCAAATCTACCACCGAGACCTGGCCGTGCCCTTGACAGGGGCAACCGCGTAGGTTGGCGTTCTGTTCGGATGGAAGCTCGGGCGAGAGCTCGCGTGGACCGTTCAGAAACGACAATCCTGGTCACAGTAGCAGCGATAGTCGGGTGAGAACCTCGACGGCCTGATGAGCAAGGGTTCCTCGGCACTGCCACTCAGCCGAGGGTCAGCCGGTCCTAAGATGCACCGTAACTCGACTGCATCAACGGGAAACTGGTTAAGATTCCAGTGCCATCGTGCAGTAAAAGTCGACGCCGTGTGGAACGCTGAGCCGGGCCTTCGCCCGGTCGAATCGTGGAACCTCGTGGAAGCCGTCACGGCACGAAGCGAGAGAAGCGCGAGATAGCGCAAGTCAGCCGTACATAGGGCCCGTGAAAAGACGAGCACGATGTCCGTACCGAGATCCGACACAGGTGCTCTGGCAGCGCAAGCCAAGGCCTGTCGGGAGAACCGACGTTAGGGAATTCGGCAAGTTAGTCCCGTACCTTCGGAAGAAGGGATGCCTGCTCTCGACGGAGCAGGTCGCAGTGACTCGGGCGCTCCGACTGTCTAATAACAACACAGGTGACCGCAAATCCGCAAGGACTCGTACGGTCACTGAATCCTGCCCAGTGCGGGTATCTGAACACCTCGTACAAGAGGACGAAGGACCCGTCAACGGCGGGGGTAACTATGACCCTCTTAAGGTAGCGTAGTACCTTGCCGCTTCAGTAGCGGCTTGCATGAATGGATAAACGAGAGCGCCACTGTCCCAACGTTGGACCCGGTGAACTGTACGTTCCAGTGCGGAGTCTGGAGACCCCCAAGGGGAAGCGAAGACCCTATAGAGCTTTACTGCAGGCTGTCGCTGAGACGTGGTCGCCGATGTGCAGCATAGGTAGGAGTCATTACACAGGTACCCGCGCCAGCGGGCCACCGAGACAGCATTGAAATACTACCCGTCGGTGACTGCGACTCTCACTCCGGGAGGAGTACACCGGTAGCCGGGCAGTTTGACTGGGGCGGTACGCGCTCGAAAAGATATCGAGCGCGCCCGAAGATCATCTCAGCCGGGTCGGGAATCCGGCGAAGAGCGCAAGAGCACAAGATGGTCTGACAGTGTCATTCCCAACGAGTGACGCTGACGCGAAAGCGTGGTCTAGCGAACCTACGAGGCTCCGGAATGGGGCCCGTAGATGACAGAAAAGCTACCTTAGGGATAACAGAGTCGTCACCCGCAAGAGCACATATCGACCGGGTGGCTTGCTACCTCGATGTCGGTTCCCTCCATCCTGCCCGTGCAGAAGCGGGCAAGGGTGAGGTTGTTCGCCTATTAAAGGAGGTCGTGAGCTGGGTTTAGACCGTCGTGAGACAGGTCGGCTGCTATCTATTGGGGGTGTCAAGGTACTTGACGTGAACGAACGTATAGTACGAGAGGAACTACGTTTGGTCGCCACTGGTGTACCGGTTGTGTGAGAACGCAATGCCGGGTAGCCACGCGACACGGGGTAAGAGCTGAACGCATCTAAGCTCGAAACCCACATGGAAAAGAAGTACCGATGAGGTCACTCGTAGAAGACGAGTTCGATAGACTCGGGATGTACGCACCGAGGCAACGAGGTGTTGAGTCCACGAGCACTAACAGACCGAAGCCACAGTCATACGGCACTGACACCACAGTTCGTATGAGTTCAGGCGGTAACTGGATCGCACGTATACACGGTCGGCAGAACCACCGACACAGGCGTCTCTCCCACGGATTGTGAGAGAGTCTCGGTTCGAATCCGAGAGTCGGCGTAAAGGCGGCCAGAGCGGTGGGGAAACACCCGTACCCATTCCGAACACGGAAGTTAAGCCCACCAGCGTACCGGGAAGTACTGGAGTGAGCGATCCTCTGGGAACCGCGGTTCGCCGCCTGCCCATTCATTCGGGAGAATACTCCCACGCGGCCTTCGAGCCCACGGACAC
>NZ_NHOA01000082.1 GCF_002727125.1 Halorubrum persicum | reverse complement strand
ATCGAGGCGCTCCTCCCGTACGGTATCCGGGTGACGCTCCACGACGTGGCGATCGTCGCCTCGGCGGCGGTGCTCGTCGTCGGGCTTCACGTCCTGTTGCAGTACACCGACCTCGGTCGGAAGATGCGCGCGATGGCGGACAACCCCGACCTCGCGCGGGTCAGCGGGATCCGCACGAAGCGGGTCAAGCTCTGGACCTGGGTCATCGGCGCCGGCCTCGCCGGCGCGGGCGGCGTGTTCCTCGGGCTGTTCAACCAGCTCTCGCCGCGGATGGGGTTCAACCTCCTGCTGGTCATCTTCGCGGCGGTGATCCTCGGCGGCATCGGCTCCGTCTACGGCGCGATGGCGGGCGGCTTCCTCATCGGCATGATAAACCAACTTACGCCGTTCTTCTCCAACGTGGTCGGGGCGCTCCCGATCGCCCCGAACTGGCTCGAACGGTTGCTTGAGAGTCTGATCAGCATCGAGTACGCGAACGCGATCGCGTTCGTGATCATGGTCGCCGTGCTGTTGATCCGGCCGAACGGGATCGCCGGAGAGGGGGCGACATGAGCGCCCTCGACGGCGTGACGGAGGCGGTGGCGGACCTGAGTCGCCCCGAGACGTGGGTGCTCGGCGTCAGCGCCGCGTTCGCGCTGTTCCTGCTCGCCGCGCTGCTCACCGGCGCGCTCGGGCCGACGTACTTCCTGTTCCTCGTCGGCCTCGCCGGGATGTACGCGCTGTTGTCCTTCGGGCTGAACGCCCAGTGGGGGTTCACCGGGCTGATCAACTTCAGCGTCGCCGCGTTCTTCGGGGTCGGCGCGTACGGCTCCGCGCTGATGACCGCCGACAGCTCGCCGATCGCGGGCGGATTCAACCCGCTCGTCGGGCTCGTCGTCGCGCTCGTCGTGGCGTTCGTGCTGGCGCTCCTGATCGGCATCCCGACGCTCCGGCTC
Source organism: Halorubrum persicum (assembly GCF_002727125.1). Lineage (GTDB taxonomy): Archaea > Halobacteriota > Halobacteria > Halobacteriales > Haloferacaceae > Halorubrum > Halorubrum persicum. The sequence continues at coordinate 24,241 of NZ_NHOA01000082.1, read as the reverse complement.
CGGGCCGACTACCTCGCGATCGCCTCGCTCGGACTCGCGGAGGTCGTGCGGCTGATCGTCCTCAACGAGCGCTGGCTGACCAACGGGAGCGCGGGGTTACGCGGCATCCCGAGCTTCTTCCAGGGGTGGCCGGTGCTCTCGTCGTTCCCGGAAGCGATGCCGGGGCTCCGGCTGGTGGTGATCCCCGGATCGCCGATCCTCCTCGAAACGGCGTTCTGGCAGTCGCTGCTGAACGTCGCGCTCGTGCTCGCGTTCGCGGGCGGGGCGTTCCTCGTCTTGCGCCGCGCCCACCGGTCGCCGTGGGGACGGGTACTGCGCACGATCCGATCGGACGAGGACCTCGCGCGGGCGCTCGGCAAGAACACCTACTCGTTCAAGATGCAGTCGTTCATCCTCGGCAGCCTGATCATGGCGCTGGCGGGCGTGTTCTACACCCACCTGAACCTCTACGTCGGGCCGGGGGATCTCGACCCGATCACGACGTTCTACGCGTGGGTCGCCGTGATCTTGGGCGGCAGCGGCTCCAACCGCGGCGCGCTGTTCGGCGGCATCGTCATCGTCACCATCCGCGAGGGGACGCGCTTCCTCAACGACGTGGCGCTCCCGATCGACCCCGCGCCGCTGCGGCTGCTGCTGATCGGCGTCGTGATCGTCGCGGTCATGCGCTACCGGCCGCAGGGGATCCTCCCGCCGCAGCGAGAGCTGATCTGGCCGAGCGCGGTCGACGGGGGCGGAACCCCCGAGCCGCCGGACAGCGGCGTCCGCGAACAGAAAGGGAGTGGTGGCGATGAGTGAGGGCGCGCTCCCGAAGGAGGACGCCGTCCTCCGCGTCGACGACCTCCAGAAGTCGTTCGGCGGCCTCGCCGCGACGGACCACGCGACCTTCGCGGTCGAGCGCGGCACGATCACCGGGCTCATCGGCCCGAACGGCGCCGGGAAGTCGACGCTGTTCAACCTCATCTCCGGCTTCTACGAGCCGGACGGCGGGACCGTCGAAGTGAACGGGACCGACGTGACCGGGATGGAGCCGTACGAGGTCGCCGACCACGGGCTCATCCGGACGTTCCAGACCCCCCGCAAGCTGGAGGGGATGACCGTCCGCGAGGCGATGCTGGTCGGCCCGCGGAAACAGCCCGGAGAGTCCTTTCTCAAGCTGTTCGCCGCGCCGGGGGCCGTCGGGGAGAGCGAGTCGGCGAACCTCGCCGAGGCGGAGCGAATCTTAGAGGAGTTCGAGATCGACCACCTCGCGACCCAGCCGGCGACCGACATCTCCGGCGGGCAGATGAAGCTCGTCGAGCTCGCGCGGGCGATGCTCGCCGAGCCGGAGGTGCTGCTGCTCGACGAGCCGGTGGCGGGCGTGAACCCCACGCTCGCGAAGAAGCTCAAAGACCAGATCCGGCGGCTCAACGAGCAGGGCACGACGTTCCTGCTGATCGAACACGACATGGAGTTCGTGATGGACCTGGCCGACCCGATCGTCGTCTTAGATCAGGGACACGTCCTGACGGAGGGGACGCCGGAGGGGGTCCGCAGCGACGATCGCGTCATCGACGCGTACCTCGGAGGCGGCACATGAGCGACGACACCACCCGGCCCGCAGGGGCCACCGACGGATCCGATCCCGTGCTCTCGCTGTCGAACGTCGACGGCGGGTACGGCGAGGTGCAGGTGCTCGACGACCTCTCGATCCGGCTCGATCCGGGCGAGATCGTCTGTCTCGTCGGGCCGAACGGGGCCGGGAAGTCGACGGTCCTCAAGACGGCGTTCGGCATGCTGACGCCGTGGACGGGGTCGGTCGAGTACCACGGCCGCGATATCGGCGGGATGGCGCCCGAAGACATCGTCCGCGAGGGGATCGGATACGTCCCCCAGACCGACAACGTGTTCGGCTCGTTAACGATCGACGAGAACCTCCGGATGGGCGGTGTCGCCCGGGACGGCGGCCTCGAAGACGTGATCGAGACGCTGTACGATCGCTTCCCGATCATCGATCGGAAGCGGACCGCGAAGGCGAAGACGCTCTCCGGCGGCCAGCGGCAGGTGTTGGCGTTCGCCCGCGCGCTCGTGATGGAGCCCGACGTGCTGCTCATCGACGAGCCGTCCGCGGGGCTCGCGCCCAACACCGCCGACGACGTGTTCGAGGACGTCCAGGAGGTCAACGATATGGACACGGCGATCCTGATGGTCGAACAGAACGTCACGAAAGGGCTCGGCATCTCCGACCGGGGATACGTCCTCGATCAGGGGACGGTCCGGTTCGAGGGGACGCCGGAGGAACTGCTCAACGACGAGGAGGTCTCGCAGCTGTATCTCGGCGGCTGAGACGCCCCAGCGACCCCTTTCCCCTTCAGAACTCGTATGTCACCCAGCGTCGGCCGATACGCGTTCGCGCTCGCTCCCCTCGCAGCCGCGGCGCTGTGGGGCGGGATGTACGTCGTCAGCAAGTGGGGGTTCGAGCTGATCCCGCCGGTGACGCTCGGCTTCCTGCGCGTCGCGGTCGGCGCCGGGGCGCTCTGGCTGGTCGTCGCCGGACGGGGTGGCCCTGCGCCCTCCCGCGAGGAGTGGCGGCCGTTCATCGCGCTGGGCGGCTGGGTGACGCTGACGGTCGCGACCCAGTTCGTCGGCACGGAGCTGACCAACGCCAGCCAGGGGTCGCTCCTGACGGTTCTCACGCCCGTGTTCACGGTGCTGCTCGGCGCGGCCGTGCTCGGCGAGCGCGTCACGGCGACGAAGGCGGGCGGAATGGCGGCCGCCGGCGTCGGGACCGCCGTCGTCATCGCCGGCCAGTACGAACTCGGATCGATAGCCGCCGGCAACGCGCTCGGCGTGGCCCTGCTCTTGGCGGGCAGCGCGACGTGGGCCGGCTACACCGTCTGGGGGGTGCCCGCCGTCAGGCGCCACGGCGCGCTGCGGGCGGCGACGTACTCCTCGCTGGCGAGCGTCCCGATGCTGGGCGCGCTCGCCGCCGCCGAGCTGTGGTATCTCGGCCTCTCGCCGGCGGAGATCCCGGCGACCGCGGAGTCGGTCGCCGCCGTCCTGTACCTCGGTGTGGCGTCGACGGCGGCCGCGTGGTACCTCTGGTACAAGGGGTTGGAGTACGTGCCCGCCGGGACCGTCGCCGTCTTCTTCTTCGCACAGCCCGCGGTCGGGGCGGCGCTCGGCGCCGCGCTGCTCGGCGAGGCGCTCGGGTCGGGGTACCTCCTCGGCGGCGCGCTGATGACCGTCGGGATATGGGCCGTGAGCCGAGAGCGCGCGGGGGCGCCCGACGAGACGCCGGACGCGGCCGCCGAGTAGCCCGCCTCCCCGACGGCGTCCCTACGTCGCCCGCTTCTCGAGTTCGCCGTTGAGCCCGGCGGCGTCGAACTCGTGGTCGGGTCGGACCGCGACGAAGTCGAGGAACCGCCGGGCGGCCAGAATTTCGTCGGTCGAGTAGCTCTCCAGCGCGGCGTCGACGGCGTCGGCCGCGCCGATCAGGGGTTCCAGCGCGGCGAGGGCGCTCGCGAGGTCGTACGACCGCGCCGACTCCCGTCCCGCCTCGCTCACGCTCGTCGCGTCGATGACGTAGAGGTCGCCGTCGCGCACGAGCACGTTTTCGGCGCGGAGGTCGCCGTGGGCGAGCCCGGCGTCGTGGATCGTCCGGAGCGTGGCGAAGAGCGCCGGGGCGAGCGCCGCCACGTCGTCGGCGTCGAGCTCGTCGAGCGTCCGGAACTCGGGGAGGTACTCCAACACGACGACGCCGAGGTCGCCCACCTCCAGCGCCTCGATCGGTTCCGGGGCGTTGACGCCGATCTCGCGGACCTTCCGCGTCGCCTCCAGCTCGTGGCGCGCCATCTCGTAGGGGGTCTCGTAGCGCTCGAAGAACCCCTCGGTGCCGGCCGAGAAGGCGCCGAGGTTGCGACCGGTGGTGAACAGCGCGTGGACCAGCGTGTTCTGGCGGGTGACGACCTTCACGAACAGATCGTCGTCGATCACCATCGGGGTCGACAGCCAGTTGTCGGCGTCGAGGAAGCGCACTCGCATCTCGTCGCGGTCGTACCGGTCCGCCAGCTCGCGGACGACCCGCTCGATGTCGGGCCAGTCCACTCGACCGCGCACGAGCCGGCGAAGCTCCATGAACGGTGGGAGACGGTCGGGAGTGATAAATGGTCACGTCGGGACCGAAACGCGCGGCGCGTCGGCCCGCAGGATCGATCACGGTCGTTCGTATCGTTTATGCCGGCGCGACGCAATTCTTGCGCATGGACTTCGACCTGCCCGCGGAACACCGGATGATCCGCGACACCGTCCGGGAGTTTTGCGAGGAGGAAATCCGCCCGATCGCTCAGGAGATCGAGGACGAACACCGGTTCCCCGACGAGGTGTTCGCCGACCTGAACGACCTCGACGTGATGGGCGTGCCCGTGAGCGAGGAGTACGGCGGGCTCGGCGGCGACCAGCTCATGTACGCCGTCGTCACCGAGGAGCTGGGCCGCGTCTCCGGCGGCATCGGGCTCTCGTACGCCGCCCACACCTCGCTGGGCGCGAAGCCGATCGAGCTGTTCGGGACGGCCGACCAGAAGGAGAAGTGGCTCCGGCCCCTCGCCGAGGGCGGCGAGCTCGGCGCGTGGGCGCTCACGGAACCGGGGAGCGGCTCCGACGCCTCGAACATGGACACGACGGCCGAGTACGACGCCGACGCCGGCGAGTACGTCCTGAACGGCACCAAGCAGTTCATCACGAACGCGACCGTCGCCAACAGCGTGTTGGTGAAGGCCGTCACCGACCCAGACGCGGGGTACGACGGCATCTCGACGTTCATCGTCGACCCCGACAACGACGACGGATTCGAGGTGACGACCGTCTGGGACAAGATGGGGCTCAACTGCTCGCCCACCTGCGAGATATCGCTCGACGGCGTGCGCATCCCGGAGGACCGGCTGCTCGGCGAGGAGGGCGAGGGGTGGACGCAGACGATGAAGACGCTCGACGGCGGGCGGATCTCCATCGCGGCGCTCTCGGTGGGGCTCGCCCAGGGCGCCTACGAGGCCGCCAAGGAGTACGCCGGCGAGCGCGAGCAGTTCGGGATGCCGATAGCGAAGTTCGACGCGATCCGGGACAAGGTGGTCCACATGCACCGACAGACCGAGCGCGCCCGGCTGCTCACGCAGAAGGCGGCCGCGAGGTACGACGCCGGCGAGTCGGTTACGCGGGAGTCGGCGCTGGCGAAGCTCGACGCCAGCGAGGCTGCCCGCGAGGTGGCAGAGGAGGCGGTCCAGACGCTCGGCGGCTACGGCTACACCACCGACTTCGCGCCGCAGCGCTTCTACCGCGACGCGAAGCTGATGGAGATCGGCGAGGGAACGAGCGAGATCCAACACGTCGTGTTGGGGCGCGAACTCGGACTGTAACCGACCGCGCACGCCGTCACGGGCCGGGACGACCGGTCACAGGTTCCGCTCGATGTACCGGTCCACCGACTGCACCCGATCGGGATCGAACGTCCAGAGCCCGCGCCAGACCCGTGGCTCGGTCTCGATCGCGAGCAGGCCGACGCCGTTTTCGATCCCCTCTTTGAGGTCGCTGCCGGGGTCGGCGTCGATCGACTGCGGGCCCTCCGGCGGGCGGTACACCACGAACCAGCTGTCGGTGAAGTCCGGCGTGTCGCCGCCGTGGATCACCGCGCTGAGGTTGCGCGGGAGGTCGTCCGGGATCCCGTAGAGGTGCGTGTCGACGCCCGCGGACGAGACGCGGTCGTACACCTGCCGCGTGCCGACCTCGTCGTTGAGCCGCGAGAGGCGCTGGAAGGAGGACCGGAGCGTCCCGTCGCCCGCCATCCAGGCGGCCCGCTCGATGAACCGGGAGATGGTGATCAAGAGGAGCTTCTGGCGGTTCGACTCGGGGTACCCGCGCAGCGTGAACGTCGTGTCGGCGAGCCCGCTGATCACCGACGGGAGATCGATGTCGTCGAGGGTGCGACTGCCGGTGATGTACAGGTCCGAGTTCACGAACAGCACCGCCTCACCGAGCTCGCCGAGCGTCGACCCGGCGATCACCTCGTCGCCATCGACGAGCAGCGCGAGGTTTTCCAGCTCGTCGGGGTCGTCGCCGTCGAAAGGCACGTCCTCGTGTTCCCGGAGCGTGTCGATGTCGATCACCGGACCGGCGGCGCCGGGCTCCGATGCCCCCGGAGTGTCGGGACCGACGCCCTCCCCGTTCCGGCCGACGATCCGATCCGTGGTGAACTCCCGCGTGGTGAGCCCGCCGTGCGAGTCCGAGCGATCCGGCGCGGCGTTCGGGTCTCGACTCCGTTGGGGAGGTCCGCTCGGGACCACCGTCTCGTCGACCACGTTCACCGCCCCCTCCCCGAACGTGTCGATGAGCATGTTCAACACGGGGTCCGGGTCGGTGCGGTTAACGACGACGATGGACCGATCGTCGCCGTCGAACCGGTCGAGGAACCGTACAAGCGTCACGTGCTCAGAGTGAGGTGGTTCGGATAATAAACGTTCCTTCGCGGTTATCTCGCCTGAAAAACAGAGCCGGTCGACGCCTGAACCGCTCCGCAGCGGGCGATTTTACGCGCCGACCGCGTCCTCGAGAAGCTGGAGCGGGTGCTCGACCTCGTAGCCGGTGCCGTGCTCCATCTGCATCGCGCAGGTCGGACACTCGGTCATCCCCACGTCGCCCTCGGCGTCCTCCATGTGCTCGAACATCTCTTCGCCGATCTTCATCGACTTCTCGTACTTCTCCTCCTTCCAGCCGTAGGTGCCGGAGATCCCCGAACAGGAGTCGCCGACGTCCTCCATCGTGACGCCCTCGACGTCGCGGAACGTCTCGACGGCCTGCCGGGAGAGCCCCTGATTGCGGGCGTGACACGGCGCGTGGTAGGCGAACGCCTGCTCGTCGGCGAGTTCGGTCCCGGCCAGCTCGCCGCCCAAGTCCTCGTTGATCCGGAGGTACTCCAGCGCCTCGTAGGTGTGCTCGGAGACGTCTTCGATCCCGTGGATGTCGAACAGCTCGGGGTACTCCTGGCGCAGCGACAGCGAGCAGGAGGTACAGGAGGCGATCACGTCCGCGCCCTCGCCGATGGCCTCGACGAGGTTCTCGACGTTCGTCTCCGCGTGCCGGCGCGCGTCTTTCAGCATGCCGTTGGCGAACATCGGCGTGCCCGAACACTTCTGTGGCGGCACCAGTACCTCGTAGCCGAAGTGCTCGTACACCCGGACCATGGCCTTGCCGACCTCCGGGGTGTTGTAGTTGGAGTAGCAGCCGTGGAAGTACGCGACGCGTTTGTCCGGGTTCTCCACCTGCGCGCCCCCGCGGGCCTTCCACCACTCGCGGAACGTCTCCGTGGCGAACTCCGGGAACTCGCGGTCGCCGGCGATCCCGAGCACCTTCTCGCCGATTTTCATCGCGCCCGGAATCTTCGTCGCGGCGTTCGCCAGCCGCGGCACCTTGCTCGCGATGGACGCGAAGAAGCGGTAGTTCGAGAGGATGCGGTTCCTGATGTACTCCCGGGAGAGCTTCTCCATCTGCTCTTCGACGAACTGTCCGCGCGCCTCGTTGTGCATCTGCGAGAGGGGGACCGAGGAGGGGCAGGCGTCGTCACAGCGCATGCAGTTCGAACAGGAGGTGATCGACTCGTCGATGTCGTGGTCGTCCTTGCGCTTGAGTCGCCACTGCTCCGGCCCCTGGAACTTCGGCCCCGGGAACTCCTCGTCGACCTCGGCGACCGGACAGGAGGTATCACAGCTCGTACACTTGTAACAGGAGTCGGCGCCCTCCCGGAGGTCGAGGTCGCCGCCGGGGAACACGTCGACCGGGTCGTACGCGTCGGGGTCGAGTTCGGGCGAGTCGCTCCCGCCGGTCGCGCTCTCGACGCCGCCGTCGGTGGCGGCGCGGTCCGCGGCCAGATCAGGCTCGGGATCGTCACCCGCGCCTTCCTCCGGCACCGCTCCGTCGTCGGGGACGAAGATCGACGGCTGCTCGTCGATCCCCGCCTCGGGGACGCCGGGAGTGGCGGCGGGGTCGCCGCCGTCGTTGCGCTCCCCGTCCGTTCCGTTCGCCTCGTCCGCGTCTCCGTCGTCCGTGTGTCGTGTCATTGGGTTGCCTCCGTCGCCGCCTGCCGCCCCGCCACTACGCCGGTCGCGAGCGACACCCCGCTCGCGGACTTCTCGCGCGCCACGTCCGCGCCGCCGACGACGCCGCCGGCCGCGAAGACGTTCGCGTACGCCGCGTCCCCCTCCGCGTCCAGCGCGCGCCCGTCCTCGTCGATGCGCACGCCGAACCGCGCGTAGGGCTGGTCGCCGAACGCGTCGTCGACGAACCACTCGTAGCGGTCCGCCGGCTGCTCAACCGGGAGCCCGAACGCGGGCTCGCGGACGCCCTCCCGGTCCGAGTCGAGCCCCTTCCCGACGAGCCCGCCGGTCGCCAACACGAACGCGTCGGCGCCGTAGGGCGTCTCGCGCCCCTTTCGGTCGACCGAGACCGTCTCGATCGCGCCGTTCGCCTCGGTCTCGATCCCGACGACCGGGTTCCCGGTCTCGAACCGGACGCCCGCCGCGTCGAGCGCGTCGTACAGTCGGTCCTCCAGTCTGAGCCCCGGAAGGCTCGGCGGCCCCATCGGGATCTCGAAGACGTCGGCCCCGAGCCGCTCCGCGAGCTCGGCGCGGACCGCGTCGCCCGCCTGATCGCCGAGGAACGCTGGGAAGCCGACGCGCTCGACGCGGTCGACGCCGCCCGCCTCGTCGACCACGTCGTGGAGGTGCGGCGAGACCGCCTTCGCCAGCGCCTCGCGGGCGGGGGCGCCGTCGATCTCCTCGTCGTGGTCGAGCGCCTTCGCGAGGCGGGTGACCTTCGTGTCCGCCCGGAACGCCTCGGCGAACTCCACCTCGGCGCCGGCGACGTCGAAGGGGACGCCCGCGGCCTCCAGCCGCCCGGCGAAGGTCCGCGCGTCGTACTCCGTGAGCGACCGGAAGCCGACTATCAGGGTCGGTCGGTCGTCGCTCGCGAGCCCCGCCTCGGCGGCGGCCGGGTAGCGCGCGGTCGGCTTCACGCTCCCGCCGAACGTCGGGACGAGCGCGTTGCTGTCGGTATGGCCTCCGCGATACGCGTCGCCGACGAGGTCGTCGAACAGGGTCAACCCCTCGCGGAGCGCGTCGGCGCCGAGGACCCGGTAGGGGTGGCTCTCCGGGAGCCGGTCGATCGCCTCGAAGGGGTCCGAGAGCGGCCCCTCCGGGTCGGGCCACTCGTCGCGGTCGAGCTCGCGGCCCGCCGTCGGCGGCCCCTCGCGGAGCGGGGTCGCGGGCTCGGTGGCCGGCACGTACCCGAGCGCGTCGATCAGCCCGGAGGCCTGCCGGAGCGTGCTCGACTTGTGCGAGACCAAGCGGACATCGGCGCCCTCGCGGGCCGCGGCGACCGCCGAGGTGATCGCCGCCAACCCCCCGCCGACGACGAGCACGTCGCTATCGATCGCCATCGATACCTCCGTCTGCGGTCGCGTCGTCAGCTGCGCGACCGCCGTCGGCCGCCGCGGCGCCCGCGCCCTCGTCGGTCACGCCGCTTCCGCCGGCGCCGGCGTCGAACGCCCCGAAGTCGACCTCGCCGTCGGCGTTCGCCGGGTCGCCGTCGCGGTTCATCGTCGTGGCGTGGAGCAGGTGGTTCAACATCGCCTGCGAGAGCTGGCGCCCCCACAGGGCGTGTCGCTGCCCCTTCCAGCGTTCCTGGTACAGCTCGTCTTCGGCGTCGCGGACGACCGGTTCCGGGTACTCCTGTGCGAGCTCGGCGGCGATCCGGTGTGAACAGAACCCGCCCTGACAGTTACCCATCGAGGCGCGGGTGCGCAGGCGGACCGCGTTGAGGTCGCTGCCGGCCTCGCCGATCGCGTCCTGCACCTCGGCGCGGGTGACGCCCTCGCACTCGCAGACGACGGGGTTGGGGTCGTACTCGTCGAGCACGTCGTCGGCGCGCGAGCCGAGCCGCTGCCCCGAGCGCCGCGCCACGGGCGACCGGAGCCCGAAATCGTCCATCAGCTCGTCCATGCGCGCCGGGTTCTCCGACCCCGGTAGCGGCGCGTCGGCGGTGTCGCAGGTCGCCTCGTGGTCGAGCGCGTCGCAGACGTGGTCGCTGATGGACTCGGCCATCATGCGGTAGGTGGTCAGCTTCCCGCCGACGATGGTGGTCATCCCCGGGAGGTCGTCGCGGTCGCCGTGGTCCAAGAGGAAGTAGTCGCGGGTGATGTCGGTCGGGTCCTCGGTGCCGGTCCCCGGCGGCTCGTAGAGCGGCCGGACGCCCCAGAACGACCGCAGCGTCCGGGCGTCCTTCAGCGCGGGGACGAGCTCCGAGAGCGTCTCGATCATCAGGTCGACCTCCCACTCCTCCTCGGGGTAGTCCTCGGGGTCGTCGACCTCCTCGTCGGTGGTGCCGAGGATGCAGGCGGTCTCGTGGGGGACGATGATGTCGGCGTCGCCCTTCGGTCGACAGCGGTTGACGACGGTGTCGACCTGCCGGGTGTTCATCACCGTCATCACGCCCTTCGAGGGGCGCACCTCCACGTCGACGCCGGCCATCTCACCGACGTTGCCCGCCCACGCGCCGGTCGCGTTGACGACGTGGCGCGCGCGGATCTCCTCGGTCGTCCCCGGCTCTCGGTGCACTCGCTTGCCGGGTCCGGTCTCGTGTTCGACCTCGACGCCGACGATCTCGCCGTCCTCGACGAGCACGTCGGTCACCGGCGCGTGCGTCTCGATCCGCGCGCCGTGTTCGCGGGCGTCGGCGGCGTTGGCGACGCAGAGCCGGAAGGGGTCGACCGCGCCGTCTGGGAGCGCGATCGCCTTCTCCACGTCGCGGGCGAGGTACGGCTCGCGGCGCCGCGCCTCCTCCCCGTCGATGACCTCGACCGGGATGTCGCAGGCGCGGCACCCCTCCAGCTTCTCCTGAAAGTACTCCTCGGAGTCCTCCGGGCGCTTGACGAACAGCCCGCCGGTCTCCTCGACGCAGTGGCCCGCGATGTCGCGGAGCACCCTGTTCTCCTCGATGCACTCGCGCGCGCTCTTCTGGTCGGAGACCGCGTACCGCCCCCCGCTGTGTAAGAGCCCGTGCATTCGCCCCGTCGTGCCGTGCGTCAGGTTCCCCTTCTCGACGAGCACCGCGTCGAGCCCCCGCCGCGCGAGGTCCCTGACGACGCCGCACCCCGTCGACCCCCCGCCGACGACGACGACGTCAACCTGTTGGTCCATGTCGATGAGGTCGGACCCCGCCCACTTTACTTTACCTCCTGCTTGGAGCCAAGCATAACAATCAGGGATGTTCAAGTAGTACAATCGTTGTCGACAGCGGTCTATTTATATACCAACTTTTTCGACACCGGAGAATACCGGATTTTAACAGGAAGATTATTATGGTAGTACATTATGTTCACGAGTGGCGTGGTAGCTTTCGTGAAGATATGCCGCGGCGGCGGTGACACCAACTCGCCGGGCGAGGCGCGAACGGCGGCTCGCCCGGCCACAGGGCGGATAGGGTGTCGCAGTCGGCGGCCCGGGGACGAACGGCGTCCCCCGTCGACGCTCGCGGTGCGGTCGGCGTCGACGACGTGAACGGACCAGCGCCACAGGAGGGATCCAATACATGACACAGTATGTCGGTGCGATAGACCAGGGGACGACCGGTACCCGCTTCATGGTGTTCGACCATGAGGGCCAGGTCGTCGCGAACGCGTACGAACAGCACGAACAGATCTACCCCAACCCGGGGTGGGTCGAGCACGACCCCATCGAGATCTGGGAGAACACACAGCAGGTCGTCCTCGACGGCCTCGCGGACGCGGGGCTGGAAGCGAACCAGCTCGAAGCGATCGGGATCACGAACCAGCGCGAGACGACGATCGTATGGGACAAAGACTCCGGAAAGCCGGTCCACAACGCCCTCGTGTGGCAGGACCGCCGGACGACGGACCGCGTCGAGGAGCTGCAGGAGGCGGACAAGGTCGAGGAGATCCGCGATAAGACCGGCCTCGAAGCCGACGCGTACTTCTCCGCGACCAAGACCGAGTGGATCCTCGACAACGCCGAGCCGCTCAAGATGCAGAGCTCTCGGGGCGGCGACCTCCGTGACCGAGCCCGCGAAGGCGAGCTCATCATGGGGACGATCGACGCGTGGCTCATCTACAACCTGACGGGGAACCACATCACCGACGTCACCAACGCCTCCCGGACGATGCTGTACAACATCCGGGATATGGAGTGGGACGACGAGCTCTTAGAGGAGTTCGACGTGCCGAAGGAGATGGTGCCCGAGGTACGACCCTCCTCCGACGAGGACTACTACGGCCACACCGACGCGGACGGCTTCCTCGGCGAGGAGGTCCCGGTCGCCGGCGCGCTCGGCGACCAGCAGGCCGCGCTGTTCGGCCAGACCTGCTTCGACGAGGGCGACGCGAAGAACACCTACGGCACCGGCTCGTTCTACCTGATGAACACGGGCAACGAGGCCGTCAAGTCCGACCACGGGCTCCTGACGACCATCGGGTTCCAGATGTCCGGCGAGCCGGTCCAGTACGCGCTCGAAGGCTCGATCTTCATCACCGGCGCCGCGATCGAGTGGCTCGAGGATGTCGACCTGATCAACAACGCGGCCCAGACCGCGGAGCTGGCGCGGTCGGTCGACTCGACCGACGGCGTCTACATGGTCCCGGCGTTCACCGGGCTCGGCGCCCCGCACTGGGACGGCCGCGCTCGCGGGACCATCGTCGGCATGACCCGCGGGACGAGCAAGGAGCACATCGTGCGGGCGACGCTCGAGAGCATCGCGTATCAGACCCGCGACGTGGCGGAGGCCATGGAGGCCGACTCCGGCGTCGAGACGACCAGCCTCCGCGTCGACGGCGGCGCGGTCAAGAACAACTTCCTCTGTCAGCTCCAGTCCGACATCATCCAGACGGACATCGCCCGGCCCGAAGTGGACGAGACGACCGCGCTCGGCTCGGCGTACGCTGCCGGGCTCGCCGTGGGGTACTGGGACAACGTCGACGAACTCCGCGACAACTGGCAGGTGGACCGCGAGTTCAGTCCCGAGAAGGACCAGGCGGACGTCGACAAGCTGTACAGCCGGTGGGACGACGCGGTCGATCGCTCCCGCAACTGGGCACAGGACGACGAGGAGGACGAATAGATGAGCGTCGAACTGGTTCCGGATCTGGCCATCGCGGCCGACACCGTGCTACAGGTCGGATACGAGCCCGGTGCGCCGACCGACGTCATCGAGAGCCTCACCAACCCGGGAATCCTCCTCGGCGCGCTCGCCGGGGGCGCGTTCGGGGCGGCGCTCGGTGCGCTCCCCGCGTTCATCTTCACGGGCTTCCTCGTGATCGGCGGCTCGCTCGGCGGCGGCGGTTTCGGCGTCGACGTGGGCTTCGGTCCGGTGTTCGGTCCGCACATCTCCTTCGCGGGAGGTGTCGCAGCCGCTGGGTACGCGGCCAACAAGGGATACATGGAGTCCGGATTCGACTATCACAACGCGAAGGACATCGGCTTCGCGCTGGGGAGTAAGCCGGACATCCTCGCGGTCGGCGCCGTCTTCGGCGTCTTCGGCGTCCTTATCGAACAGCTCTCCCGGCAGCTCGCGCTGCCGGTCGACCCGATCCCGGTGAGCATCGTCATCAGCGCGATCGTGGTCCGAGCCGTCTTCGGGTACAGCATCGTCGGTAAGGTGAGCGACAAGGCGAACGGCTACTTCGACATGGGGCCGTTCGAGCGCGAGGAGATGCGCGATCCCGGTGAGGTCAAGGGCGACGGCGAAAAGGCCAGCGAGGACCGCCTCGCCGTTGAGCCGTGGCTCCCGAACATGTACAAGTGGTCGCACGTCGCGGCGATCGGCTTCTTCGCCGGTCTCGCCTCCGGCGTCATCACGTACAACATGATCAGCGGCGGGCACGGCCTCATCGCCGTGTTCGCCGGGTTCGGAATCAGTGCGGCGTCGCTGCTGTTCTTGAACCTCGGCGTCGACCGGATCCCGGTCACACACCACATGACGCTGGCCGGAGCGACCGCCTTCCTCTCCACGTGGGAGGGGGGGATCCTGATGCTGACCGACCTCTCTGCGGCGGACTTGACGGCGCCCCTCGCGTTCGGCGCCGCGCCCGCGCTGCTGTTCGGTGCAGTGTTCGGGCTGTTCTCCGCGGTCGTCGGTGAGGCGTCTCAGCGCGTGTTCTACGCGCACTCCGACACGCACTTCGACCCGCCGGCGGCCGCCATCGTGGTCTGGACGCTGGTGCTCGGACTGCTGGTCATCGCTGGATTGCTCAACTGGGCCGTCTGGATCCCCGGGACAGGGATCTAACGCGCCCCCGATCTCGGCAGGTTTTATTATGTCACTTCGCTCACCCGCGGTCGGTTGGAACCATCTCGACAGCGGCAGCTGTCGAGACGAGCGCGAGCGGATGCGACCGTCAGTCGGGGAGCAATACCGAGAGACCGAGAAACGCGACACCAGCCACCGCAACGGCGCCGACGGCAACCGCCGACGCCCCGACGCCGAGAGAACGGGCGATCAGTGCGAGTCCGCCAGCGGTCGCGAGCGCGATGCCGATCGCGCCGTGGTGGTAGCTCCCGGCGGTCGGCTGGTCGGCGATTGCCGCCGAATCGCCGTCGACGAACGCGCGGGCGCCCCACCAGACCGACGCGAACCGGACACCGACCCCGACCGCGGCTGCGGCGATCGAGACGAACTCGATGTCGCCGATGGTGAGCATGCCGGACCCGAACGCGACCAGCGTCGCCAAGACGGCGACCACTTTGCTTCGGTCGTCGACCGTGTGGAGCGTCTCAACGGCCGGATCGTTCGACATACCCGGGGTAGTTCGCCCGACGGTCGTATAGGTTTCCATCGGAGCGGAGCCGCGCGGCCGACGGCGACGACCGTCGAGGAGAGCGCACGATCGCCGTGTGCTGACCGCGGACTGAACGTGAGGTATTTAAACGCCGCGCCGAGGATGACGTGGTATGTTGGATCGGCTGGGGTTCGAGCGGCGGGATCGCCGGAACCTCCTCGTGGTGATCGCGGTTGTGGCGGTCGTGACGGCGATCGTCTCGGAAGGAACCGCCGGCGTTCGACTCCTCGTCGGGCTGATAACCGGCCTCATCAGCGGGGTCATGTTCATCATCTCGACGGTGCTCATCAACCGGTACAAACCCGACCACTGGTGACCCCGGACTGGCGACCGCCACTCCGAGGCCGGAACTCCCGCGGTTCGTGCCAGTTTTATCCGAACACGCAGGAGGGGCGCCCGTGAACATCGACGACCGTATCGAGCGCCGGCTCGGCTACGACGTGGGGGCCGGCGTCCTCGTGGACATCGACGCCGTCTCGCCGGTGTCACACACCGGCCCGCCGGTCGGTCGAGGGCCGGCGATCGAGCGGCTCCTCGACGTGTTCGAACCGGCCTTCGCCGGGTCGCTCCCGCCGAGCGCCTACGTCCACGGGCCGAAGGGAAGCGGGAAGTCCGCGATCGTCACCGAGCTGTTCGAGCGGCTCGCGTCACACAGCGGCCCGCGACGGGCGATCCAGACGTCGACGCGGGCGGTCGAGCCGACGCTCCCCGGGTTCGTCTACGTCGACGCGCGGCGGGCGTCGACGCGGTTCCGGCTCTGTCACGCCGCCCTCGACGCGGTCAGCGACGAGGCGGTCCCCGAACACGGGGTCGGCACGGACGAGCTGGTCGAGTCCCTGCGCGACGCCGTCGACACCGGGCCGGATCTGGTCGTCGCGGTCGATCACGTCAACGAGGCGGAGACGCCGGACGCGAGCGCGGTCGTCGAGTGGCTCGGGGCCGTTAGCGACCGGGTCGTTCCGGTGTGTCTCGGCCGTGAGGAGCCGGGAGAGATCGAGTGGACGCCCGACGAGGCGGTGGCGTTCGAGCCGTACCGGCGGCACGTGCTCGTCGAACTGCTGACGAGCCGGTGTTCCACCGGGCTCGGCCGGGACGCGCTCACCCACGACCAGATCCGCGAGGTGAGCGAGTGGGCCGAGGGGGACGCGCACGACGCGTTCGCCGCGATCGCCGGCGCGGCCATCACGGCGGAGCGCGCCGGCGCCTCGACGGTGCGGCCCGAGGACCTCGACGGGGGGATCGAAGCGGTCCCGCGCCCGGGCGTCGCGCTCGGACGGGTCCTCGCGCTCTCGGAGAGCCGGCGGCGGCTCCTCTACGAGCTCGTGAGCCTGACCGACGACGACCGGGCGTCGGTGAGCGCCGCGACCGAGACGATCGCCTCGCGCGAGGCGGTCGACCTCTCGCCCTCGACGGTGCGGCGCGTCCTCTACGAACTCGCCGACGCCGGCCTGCTCGACCGGGTGACGGCGCACCGGAGCGACGGGAAGGGACGACCGCCCAGTCGGCTCGTCCCCCGGTTCCCGACGCTCGTGTTCCGCGAGCTGTTCGATCGACCCTCGTGGTCGGTGTGAGCCGGCTCCGCCGTCCTTTCTCTCGCCGCCTCGCGGACCGTCCGCGAACGCAAGACAGTTGCGCGTCGTGCCCTCACCTCCCGGTATGGTTCCGCCCCTCGCGTTAGATATCGACGGGACGCTGACGACGGCGAGCGGTCGGATCGACGCGCGCGCCTTCGAGCTGTTGCCCGACTGGGACGCGCCGGTGGTGCTCGCGACCGGGAAGGCGTTTCCCTACCCGGTCGCGTTGGCGCACTTCCTCGGGCGCGCGGAGACCGTTATCGCCGAGAACGGCGGCGTCGTGCACGTCGCCGGCGAGACGGCCGTCCTCGGCGACCCCGAGGCCCCGCGGGCCGTCGTCGAGGCGTTCCGCGAACGCGGCGGCGACCTGGGATGGGGCGGGCGCGACACGGTGAACCGCTGGCGCGAGACCGAGGTGGCGCTGTCGCTCGACGTCGACGAGACGCTGCTGCGCGAGGTCACCGCTGCAGCCGGCGGCGACGTGGAAGTCGTCGACACCGGCTACGCGTACCACGTCAAGTCGACGGGCGTGAGCAAGGGGCGCGGGCTCGAGCGCGTCGGTGACACTCTCGATGTCGACCCCGACGAGTTCGTCGCGATCGGCGACAGCGAGAACGACGTCTCCACCTTCGCGGTCGCCGGCGAGTCGTACGCGGTCGCCAACGCCGACGTCGCCGCCCGCGACGCCGCCGACGTCGTTCTGGAGGAGTCGTACATGGACGGCACCGCGAGCGTGCTCGCCGACCTCCGGGCGCGGAGTGAGTAAGGGAGCGGGAAGCGAGGAACGGGGAAGGCTGAAGAGGCGCTCAGTCGTCGCCGTGGGCGTCGACGATCACGACTTCGCCGTCCTCGACGGTGACGTTGATGAGCGTCTTCACGTTGTAGTCGGTCTTGTCGAGCTCGTTTTCGCCCGCCTTCTTGATCACCGCGACGACGTCGACGACGTCGGCGCCGACCTCGTCGGTGAGGGCGTCGATGATCGCCTTCATCGTGCCGCCCGTCGAGAGCACGTCGTCGAGGACGAGGACGCGGTCGCCCTCCTCCACGTCGTTGATGTACATCTCCGACTCGGAGTAGCCGGTCTCCTGGAACAGCGGCACCTCGCCGTCGAGGCCGTACTGACGCTTGCGGATGACGACCAGCGGGATGTCGGTCATCAGCGAGAGCGCGGTCGAGATGTGGATCCCCATCGCCGCCGGGGTGACGATCTTGTCGACGTTCTCCAGCTCCGCCTTCCGGATGATCCGGATGACGATCTCTCGGAGGAGCTCCGGTTTGAGCATGGGAACGCCGTCGCTGATCGGGTGGACGAAGTACTGGTACTCGCCTTTCTCGATAATCGGCGCGTCGAGGAGCGACTGCCGCAACTGGTCCATGTCGCGGGTACTCGGGCGGATTAATAAAGCGTGGCGATTGTCCGGTCCCGTGGACACCGATCGCACGGGACGAGGGAGAGCGACGCGCGCCTACTCGAACTCCGGCTCCCGCTTCTCGACGAACGCCGCCATTCCCTCGCGCTGGTCGTGCGTGCCGAACAGGCCGGCCCACGCCCGGCGCTCCAAGGCGAGCCCGTTCGCCTGGCTCCCCTCGCGGGCGGCGTTGAGCGCCTCCTTCGCCGCGCGCATCGCGACCGCCGGCTTGGCGGCCAGCGCCGCCGCCAGCTCGTCGATCCGGTCGTCGAACGCGTCGTCCGGAACGACTTCGCCGACGAGACCGATATCGGCCGCCTCGCTCGCGTCGATCCGCTCGCCGAGGAAGACGAGTCGCCGCGCCGTCTCGTCGCCGACCAGCCGCGGGAGCCGCTGCGTCCCGCCCCAGCCGGGGATGATCCCGAGGTCGATCTCCGTCTGCCCGATCACGGCGCTCTCGGCGGCGACGCGAAGGTCACAGGCCAACGCGAGCTCCGACCCGCCGCCGAACGCGTACCCGTTGACCGCGGCGACCGTCGGCGCCGGAAACGACTCGATCGCGTCCGCGACGCGGTGGCCGAGCTCGGCGTACGCCTGCGCCTCCGGGGTCGACAGCTCGACCATGTAGGAGATGTCCGCGCCGGCGACGAACGCCTCGTCGCCCGCGCCGGCGAGAACGAGCGCGCGAGCCCCGGCCGCCTCGGCCTCCGCGAGCGCCGCCTCGATCGCTTCGAGCGTGTCGACGGTGAGGGCGTTGAGCTGGGCCGGGCGGTCGACGGTGATCGTCGCCACGTCACTGTCGTCGATGGCGAACGTGATGGTGTCCCACGTCATACCGGCCCGTCTCGCGGCGGGGTGAAAGTCGTTCGGCAGGCGGAACTCCGCTCCGCGGTCGAGCCGCGTCAGATCTCCTCGCGGCTGTCGATCTCGCTGTAGATGAACCACGCGGTGGCGTACGCGCCGATGAAAAGCAGATAGCCGAACACCAGTCCGACGAGCTGGCGGGAGCCGAGCCCGCCCGGGAGGGTCCGTGAGAGGATCGTCAGCGCGACGACGAAGACGACGAGCGAGAACAGCCCGGAGAGAGCGTACACACCGAGGTCTGAGGTGAGTCGATCGCGCACGCTCACGTCAACGCGGCCCGCTAATAAACCATCTCCGGTCGCGGCGAGACCCCGGTCTATTGCGCGGATTGCAACCCCTATATGCCCTCGGCCATACGGTGGCGTATGAACGGGAACCGGTTCGGTCGGCTCTTCCAGGTGACGACGTACGGCGAGAGCCACGGCGACGCGATGGGCGTGACGGTCTCGGGCGTGCCCGCCGGCGTCGAGCTCGACGAGGAGGCCATTCAGGGACAGCTCGACCGGCGCAAGCCGGGGCAGTCGATGATCACGACCTCCCGGGGCGAGCCCGACGAGGTCGTCGTCAACTCCGGGGTACAGGACGGGTACACCACCGGCACGCCGATCGGGATGGTGATCCAGAACAAGGACGCGCGATCGGGCAAGTACGAGCCGTACGTCACCGCGCCGCGCCCCTCCCACGGCGACTACACCTACTCCGCGAAGTTCGGCACGCGCAACTGGGGCGGCGGCGGACGGTCCTCGGCGCGCGAGACGGTGAACTGGGTCGCGGCCGGCGCGGTCGCCGAGCAGGTGCTCGACGCCTCGGAGTACGACGTGGCGATCAAAGCGCACGTGAACCAGATCGGCGACGTCGAGGCCGACGAGGTGAGCTTCGAGCAGCTGCTCGAGCACAGCGAGGAGAACGACGTGCGCTGTGCCGACCCCGACGCGGCCGCCGAGATGCAAGAGCTGATCGAGCGGTACCAGGAGGAGGGCGACTCCATAGGCGGCTCCATCTACTTCGAGTGCCGCGGCGTCCCCCGCGGGCTCGGCGCGCCGCGCTTCGACGGCTTCCCCTCCCGGCTCGGGCAGGCGATGTTCTCGATCCCCGCGACCACGGGCGTCGAGTTCGGGCTCGGGAAGGAGGCCGTGAACGTGACGGGCAGCGAGCGCAACGAGGACTGGACCTTCGACGACGGCGAGTCGTTCGACCACGTCGAGAGCGAACCGGGCGACCCGGTCCCCGTCGGCAACGACCACGGCGGGCTCCAGGGCGGCATCACCACCGGCGAGCCCATCTACGGGGAGGCGACGTGGCACGCGCCCACCTCGATCCCGAAGAAACAGCGCTCCGCCGACTGGGAGACGGGCGAGGAGAAGGAGATCCAGGTCGTCGGCCGGCACGACCCCGTCCTCCCGCCGCGGGCCGTCCCCGTCGTCGAGGCGATGCTGTACTGCACCGTCCTCGACTTCATGCTGCTCGCCGGCCGGATCAACCCCGACCGCGTCGACGCCACCCCGGGAGAGTACGACACCGATTACCACCCGAGCAGTCCGGACAACGAGTGATCGCTCGCCGGAACAGGTAACTGTAAACGGAGCCACCAGAAATAAACGGGTCGTACGATGGGTCCCTCGCACTCCACCGACCGCTCGTCCGACGAAGACGGTGCCGAGGACGCCGCCGAACCGATCGGCCTCGGAGGCGACTCGGCCGATATGGAGCTCCGGACGTTCCGTGAGGTCGTTCGCAGCGCGGGTCACTCGATCTACTGGACCGACACCAGCGGCACGATCCAGTACGTGAACGCCGCGTTCGAGGAGCAGACCGGATACAGCGCCGAGGAGGCCGTTGGGAGCAACGCCAACATCCTCCAGTCCGGCGTCCACGACCAGCAGTTCTACGAGCGGCTCTGGGACACGATCCTCTCCGGCGAGGTCTGGCACGGCGAGATCGTCAACGAGCGGCGAAACGGCGAGCGCTACGTCGTCAAGCAGACGATATCGCCGATCACGAATCCGGACGGGAAGATCGTCCGCCTCGTCGCCGTCAACGAGGACATCACGGAGCTCCGCGCGTACCGGGAGCGCGCCGAGAAGGAGCGCGACCGCTTCGAGCAGCTCCTCGACGCGGTTCCGGTACCGATCGTCCTCTCCGAGTTCAGCGGCGGCGACCCGCTCGTCGAACAGACGAACTGCGCGTTCAGAGAGCAGTTCGGCTTCGGCGAACAGCGGCTGGTCGGCTCCTCGCTGGACGAGTTCATCGTCGACGAGGACGACGCGGACGCCGCGAGCGAGATCAACGAACGGATTCGGGATGGCGATCGGGTCCATCGGGAGGTCGTCCGCCGGACGTCGAACGGCGAGCGCCGCACGTTCCTGCTGGTCGCGATCCACCTCGCGGGCGACGGCCGCGACGAGGCGCTCGGCGCGTACCTCGACATTACCGACCGCAAGCGGGCGGAGGAGCAGCTCCGGCGGAAGAACCGTCAGCTCGAGGAGTTCGCGGAGGTCGTGAGCCACGACCTTCGGAACCCCCTCAACACCGCCACCGGTCACTTGGAGATGATCGAACCGGAGTGCGAGGGCGACCCCCACATGGAGGCGGTGGCGAACGCCCACGCGCGGATGGAGGACCTGATCGAGAACATCCTGTCGCTCGCGAAACAGGGACAGCTCATCGACGAGAAGGAGGCGGTCGAGCTCGGCGTGTTCGTGTCCAGCTGCTGGCAAACGGTCGCCACGAGGGGCGCAACACTCCGAAACGAGGCGTCGGGGACGGTACGAGCCGATCCGAGCCGACTCCGGCAGCTGTTCGGCAACCTGTTCCGAAACAGCGTGGAACACGGGGGCGGGGACGTCAGCGTCACCGTCGGCGACCTCCCGGACGGATTCTACGTCGAGGACGACGGGCCGGGAATCCCGGAGGCGGAGCGCGACGACGTCTTCGAGTCCGGCCACACGACCGCCGAGGACGGGACCGGCTTCGGCCTCGCCATCGTCCGCGAGATCGTCGAGGCGCACCGGTGGTCGGTCGCCGTGGCGGAGGGAGCGGCGGGCGGTGCCCGCTTCGAGTTCACCGGCGTCGATCGCGACTGAGCGGTATATCGACGTTCTGCGGCCGCTGGCAGCCGCTCCGTCTCCGCTCTCACTCCCCCGGCGACCACTCGCAGGCGTCGCCAGCGGTCAGGTCGTTCTCGTCGACGTGGACCGCGAGGCACGCGTAGTTACAGAAGTACGCCGGCGAGCCGCAGCCCTCGCCGCAGTCGCGCACGCAGATCGGGTCGTGCTCGAAGATCCGCGAGCCGCAGTGGGCGCACCTCTCGTCGGCGTCGGGCGTGGAGACGGTCGTGGACATGTCCGGAGGTCAGGGCGTGCCGCGTCGAAAAGCCGTCGCGCTTCTGTACGACTCACACCACGACGACCGCGTCGACGACGACCAGCAGCACGAAGCCGACGAGGAACGCCCCGGTCGCGGCGTCGGCGTGGCCGTGGCCGTGCGAGGAGGGGATCAGCTCCCGGAACACCACGGCGAGCATCGCGCCCGCGGCGAACCCGGAGGCGACGGGAAACAGCCCCGACGCAAACCCGACGAGCAGGAACCCGAACACGGACGCGACGACCTGCGGGACGACTCCCGAGAGGGTGGTGTACCAGAGCACTCGGAGGTTCGACATGCCGGTGTCCGCCATCGGCACCGCGAACGCGAACCCGTCGGGCACGTTCTGGAGGCCGATCACGACCGCGAGCACCAGCGCGACTTCCTCTAACCCCGACGCGAACGCGACGCCGATCGCCAACCCCTCCGGGGCGTTGTGGAGGGTGATCGCGCCGCCGATCAACAGCGCCTTCCGGAGCGTGACCTCGCGGTCGTCGGCCGCGGCGTCGGCGGCGTCGTCGCCGGTCGCGCCACCCTCGGGGAGCCACTCGCGGTACTGCGCGTGGAGGTGAGGGATGGCGTAGTTCCCGGCGAGCAGGCCGCCGCCGCCGAGGAGCAGTCCCGTCATCACCGCCGAGAGCGTCCCTTCCTCCATTCCGGGGATGATCAGGCCGAAGACGCTGGCGGCGACCATCAGCCCGGCGGCGAGCCCCAGCGCGGCGTCGTAGACCCGGTGCGTGACGCGAGCCCGAACGAACACCGGGAGCGCCCCGAGCCCCGTCGCGACGCCCGCGACGCCGCTCACCGTCACTACCCCACCGATGTCGGTCATGGAACCGGATTCCGCGCCCGTGGTGTTAAAAACCGTCTCATCGGCAACGCGTCGCGCTCAGGCCTCGACGATGCCGCGGAGGTCGCGCCCGTACGCGCCGACGGCGACCGCCAGCGTCGCGAGCGCGCCGACCGGGATCACGGCGAACCAGCCGGACGTGGTCCCGACGCCGAACCGGGTCGCGACGCCGACGGAGACCCACAGGCTCGCCGCCGCGGCGAGCGCGAGGAGCCCGCCGGTGACCCGCCGGTCCTCGCGCCCGACCGCGACCCCCGCCGTCGCGCTGGCCGCCGCGAGCAGGTGAAAGCCGACCGCGAGCGGCCACGCCCGGATCGACGCCGGGAGCGTGCCGAACGGGCGCGGCTGGTCGAGGAAGTACGACCACACGGGGTAGCCGCCGGCGGCGACTCCCGGACCCGACGTGTTTAGGAACCCCCAGAGGCTCACCACGGTGAGGTTGTCGCCGGGGATCACAGCCATCGGGACCGCGAGCAAAGCGAAAACGAGGAGCCAGCCGAAGCGGCGGGAGACGCGGGCGGCGCGCTCGTCCGACTTCGGTCGTCGCGGGTCGGTCGTCTCCGGTCCCGATGTCGGTCCCTCGGACATGTCCTCGTCTCGGGGAGCCGCGGGTAAGTATCGCCCGGACGCGGTCCGGGTTCGGGAACGCGGAACGTTCTTTGAGTCGGGGGGCGCTTGCTTCGGCATGCGAGTTACCGTCGTCGGCAGCGGCTACGTCGGAACGACCCTCGCGGCCTGTCTCGCGGACGCGGGTCACGATGTGACCGCGATCGACATCGACCCGGACGTGGTCGCGGCGATCAACGAGGGGCGCGCAGCCATCCACGAGCCCGGCCTCGACGACCTCCTGGCCGAACACGCGGGCGACCGGCTCCGCGCCACGACCGAGTACGACGGCGTCCCCGACGCCGACGTGACGTTCCTCGCGATCGGCACGCCGTCGAACGAGGACGGGAGCATCGACCTCGGCGGGCTCACCGCGGCCGCGGAGATGACCGGCGAGGCGCTGGCGGGGGCGGGCAGCGACGCCTCGGCTGCAGATCCCGACGACCGCCACCTCGTCGTCGTCAAGAGCACGATCACGCCCCCGGGCGTCAGGGAGGTCCGCGAGGCGCTCCGCGCGGGCGCCGGCGACGCGGCCGACCGCGTCGAGCTCGCGACCAATCCGGAGTTCCTCCGGGAGGGAACCGCCGTCGACGACTTCCAACACCCGGACAAGCTCGTCTTCGGAACCGAGTCCGACCGGGCCACGGAGCGATTGGAGACGCTGTACGAGCCGCTTCTCGCCGCGACCGGCGGGGACGTGCCGGTCATC
>NZ_NHOA01000052.1 GCF_002727125.1 Halorubrum persicum | reverse complement strand
CAACGAAGTCGAGGAGATCGACTTCCATGGACAGAATCGATTTCCTCGGCTTCGTCCTTCTACTCCGCGATATTAGCCGATTAGATCGCTATTCACCTATGGAAACGCTGCTACCCGGGCAAACCACGGCTAGCGACAAAATGGTTACGCCGTCCGGAGATCTTCTGTTCTCACAACCGGCAGGCGGTTGGAACGTGTCTGCGGTGCGGTCGCTGTCTGACGATAGCTGACGCTCACGGAGGGCCTCGGCCGACCACTGAGGGCCGCCGGACCGGCGGCCCTCAGATTCCTCGTCTATGCGGTCACACCCGGTGGATCATACGCTTCTCCCCGATCAAGCATGTGGTAGATCGACACCAGCATCTTCCGAGCTGCTGCCACGATTGCTTTCTGTGAGTTCTTCCGGCTTGCTAATCTGTCATAGAACCGGCTCAGATACTCGTCGTTACAGGTATGGACTGCGGTGTTTGCTGCTTGGACGAGCAACCATCTCACCCGACCAGATCCACGTTTTGAGATGCTCCCTTCGATCCGCGAGTCGCCTGACTCGCGGATCACTGGGTTCAGTCCGACGTAACTGACGACCTGCTTGTCACCGTCAAACCGGTCGATCCCACCTAACTCCGCGTAGATCGTCAGCGCCGTAAAGTAACTCACACCGGGAATCGTCATGAGCAGCTGGGTCTCCTTCAGAGACCCAGCGCTCTCTTCGATGGTCTGATCAAGCTTCTGAATTTCATCGGTGAGCGACTCAATCAGGTCGAGGTACGACTCGAGCAGCGTGTCGAACGGAGTCGGGATCGAGAGTCCCCGCAGGGACTCTCGTCCCTCCACGGTTAGCGGTTTCACGTCTTCGGTGATGCCGTGATCGGAGAGGAGTCCATGGACCTTGTTGGCGTACTTGGTACGGTTTTCGACCAGGGTCTGTCGCCCGCGCACGAGTGCGCGGGCTTCCCTCACTTCCTCGGTCGGAACGTAGCTTTCAGGCACCGAGTTCAACCGTAACATCCGCGCGAGCTCTTTGGCGTCCACGCGGTCGGTTTTCTTGTCGGTGTCTGCGATCTGGTTGATCTTTTTCGGATGAGCGACAGTCACATCCAAGTGCTCCGACAGCATATCGTGGATGTGGTAGTAGTTGGAGGTCGCCTCAAGCACGGCTTGTGCGCCGGCGTACCGCTGGGCGAGGTCGTCGAGGTTCGCGTTCTCGACGCGAACCTCTTCGACGATCTCTCCAGCCTCATCCATCACTGCCACCTGTGCGTACCGTTTGTGGATGTCGATTCCGAGGTACATGGTTCGTTCACCCGGGACGCCAGTGCGTGAAGCAGAGATTCACCTATTCGGGCTTTCCCGGATGCCGCGGGGCGCGGCATACGGGCTGTCACGCCCATGACTCGGCTCCTTTCGCACACGGACCAGTCAACACGACGTGCTCGAAGGCACGGAATAGCGATCGGTCTCTTGCGCCCCATGTCTTGTTTCACGCTCTGCTAGGGTAGCAGCGTTTCCATCGAGTCAACACAGCAGTTTCTTTCGCATTCTCAAGATGCGTATCACCCCCTCTAATCATCAACGACCGTACCAAGTTCTCGATGAAAGGGTGCCAGTTGAGAGGGTGCAGAACTAGACAGTTCCCAGGGAACCAACTCATGGACTCTTTGACTGATTTGTCGCTGATATTCTCCGCCAATCTGCGTAAGAGCACTCCTAAAAAATATATTTTGACTGATATATCCCGGTCGATTTTTTATCCTTCACGTGCCCTTTAGATGTAGCGAACCGCAGGACAGCATCGCCGTATTTCAGAATCGTTCGATAACCGAACGAAATCAAATCCGCGCACCGGGGGTCTTTTTATAAACGACCCGCCGCTGTCTGTCGGATTCTAATCGTTCGGAAAACGAATGGGCGCTGCAGGATTTGAACCCGCGACAGCTTGGTCCGAAGCCAAGCACTCTATCCAGACTGAGCTAAGCGCCCGTACGACTCGCTACTTCGGTGAGGATGTTAAGTCCCGCGATTCGGAATCGGTATGGACCGGATGAAGTCGATGTCGGCGATCTCGGATCCACGGGCGATCAAAAAGAATATTATCGGGAGCCAGCATGGTTTCCCTAGTAGATGTGTCTTGGTCGCACGGCGTCACTGCCGAACGAGTGGCCCGAGTCGGTTCCGTCGTCGCTGAGGTACGCCCATGTATGACCTGAGGCCACACTTCGACGAGGAGGTTGAACCCGGGACGAACCTCCTTCTCACCGGACCGCCGCTCACCGGGAAGCGGTCGCTGATGATGGACCTGTTGGCAGCGGGGACCGAACGCGGCGACGGTTCGATCGTCGTCACCACGAAGGACGGTGCCGACCGCGTCCTGAAAGATTACCAGAAACGGACGCCGTACGAGGGGAAGCCGGTTGCCGTCGTCGACTGCGTCACCCGCCAGCAGGGCGTCAACGACGCGCGCGAGTCCGACCGGATCAAGTACGCCTCGTCGCCCGTGGACATGACGGGCATCGGGATCAAGCTCTCAGAGTTCCTGCAGGCGTTCGGCGACCGGGGGATCGAACAGAACCGCGTGATGGTCCACTCGCTGTCGACGCTGTTGATGTACTCTGACCTCCAGACGGTGTTCCGCTTTCTCCACGTGTTTACCGGACGGATCCAGAGCGTGAACGGGCTCGGGCTGTTCAGCATCGACTCGACCTCCCACGACGAGAAGGCGATGAACACCCTCAAACAGCTCTTCGACGGCGTCATCACCGTCCCCGAAGACGGCGAACCCGAGATCCGGCTGCCCTGAGGCCCGGAGAGAGGGTCAGGTATCGGACCGCTGGTACGGTGGGGTGTCAGTACCGAGGTTTCCGAATTCTTTACGCTTCGCGCTCGCGTACGCACACTCATGCCCCTCACCGACGACGAGAGCCTCGATGAACTGCTCGACGCCGACACGATCGCCGTGGTCGGCTGTTCGACGACATCCGGGAAGGCCGCACACGACGTGCCGGCGTACCTCCAGCGCCACGGCTACCGCGTGATTCCGGTGAACCCCTTCGCAGACGAGGTGCTCGGGGAGCCGGCGTACGACGAGCTGGCCGCTGTCGAGGCCGACGTGGACATCGTGAACGTGTTTCGCCCGAGCGAGGAGGTGCCGGAGATACTCGACGCCGTACGCGAGCGACACGCGGAGCGCGGCGACGCGGGCGCCGCGTGGCTGCAGTTAGGGATCAGCCACGACGAGGCGGCCGCGGCGGCGGAGGCAGACGGGATCGACGTCGTCCAAGACCGCTGTATGAAGGTCGAACACGGGCGACTGCGCGGGTAACGGCGGCGCCGGGCGCCGCGCTACCCCTCCCATTCCTCGAAGGATCGGTACACGCCCTTCGAGAGGTATCGCTCCGAGGAGTCGGGGAACACGGTGGCGACCGTCTCGTAGGGGGCGTCGATCGCGCCGTCGCGGATCCCGCGAGCGACCCGCTTGGCCGCGATCGCGTTCGCGGCCGCGGAGGAGGCGACCAGCTGTCCCTCTTCGGCGGCGAGTCGACCCATCTCTTCGTGGACCTCGCGGTCGGGGATGGAGCGGATATCGTCGACGAGTTCCGGGTCGAACAGCTCGTTCCGCTCGATGTCGTGAGTGCCGATCCCCTCGGTCTTGTACTCCTCGTGTTCCACGTCCTGGCCGAGGAACTCGCGGTACGCGGAGCCGGCGGGCTCGACGGCGACGACGTGGGTGTCGGGGTGGCGGTCACGGAAGTAGCGGGCCATCCCCATCAGCGTCCCGCCCGTCCCGCAGCCGGCGACGACGGCGCCGACCTCGTCGTCGAGCGCGTCGCCGATCTCGGGGGCGGTGGTGGCGTAGTGCGCCTCGGCGTTGAGCGGGTTCGAGAACTGCTGGGGGACCACGGCGTCGTCGAGCTCGTCGGCGATCTCGTGGGCGCGGCCGATGGCGAACCCCATCCCGTCCTCGCTCGGGGTGTTGACAACCTCGGCGCCGAGCGCGCGCATCAGCTGCTGTTTCTCCACGGAGAACCGCTCGGGGACGACGAACACCGCGTTCAGGCCCAGCTGGTTCGCCGCGACGGCCAGCCCGATCCCGGTGTTGCCGGCGGTCGGCTCGACCACGGTGCCGCCCGCTCCGACGTCGCCGCGTTCCAGCATGCGTTCGAGCATGTATTTCCCGATGCGGTCCTTGATGCTCGCACCGGGGTTGAACGACTCCAGCTTCGCGTACACCGGTACCTCGTCCGGGGAGTCGTGCACCCGGACGAGCGGCGTCTCCCCGATCGTCTCCAACACCGACGACAGGGGCTCCCGATGGGTCGTCATATTCCCGCAATCGTTGCCGGCCCTTTTCGGTGTTTCCATGAGCGGTAGGGCGGCCTCCGCCCCCCGACTTCGGCGGGCGTTGCCGCGGTCCGGGGGTCCGATACGGGCGATCACCGGTGTGAGAAAAACGGATCGGACCGCGGACGTGAGCGAGTGACGGGGATCGAACAAACTTATGCCCCTCGTCCGGTTCCGAAGAGGTATGAGCGAGACCGATGCGCAGGCCGACGTGACGGTCGTCCTTCCGGACGGATCAGAGCTGGACGTTCCGGCGGGGGCGACAGTCGAAGACGTGGCCTTCGAGATCGGCCCCGGGCTCGGTCGCGACACGGTCGCGGGGAAGATCGACGGCGAACTCGTCGAAAAGCACGCCGAAGTCCACGACGGCGCGCGGATCGAGATCGTCACGGACCAGTCCGACGAGTACCTGACGGTGTTGCGCCACTCCGCGGCTCACGTCTTCGCACAGGCGCTCCAGCGGCTCTACCCGCAGGCGACCCTCACGATCGGTCCCCCGACCGACGACGGCTTCTACTACGACGTGACCGACGTGGACCTCGACGAGGGCGATCTCGACGCCATCGAAGACGAGATGGACGACATCATCGAGGCCGACTACGACATCGAGCGCGAGGTTCGGTCCCGCGAGGAGGCCAAGGAGATCTACGCCGACAATGAGTACAAACAGCAGATCCTCGACGAGGAGGCCGACGACGAGGAGGTCACCTTCTACGTGCAGGACGGCTGGCGAGACCTCTGTCAGGGCCCCCACGTCGAGTCGACCGGCGAGGTCGGCGCCGCGACCCTGTTGGAGGTCTCGGCCGCCTACTGGCGCGGCGACGAGGACAACGACACGCTCACTCGCGTGTACGGGACGGCGTTCGCCTCGGAGTCCGACCTCGAAGAGCACCTGGAGCTGCGCGAGGAGGCGTTAGAGCGCGACCACCGGAAGATCGGGCAGGAGATGAACCTCTTCTCGATCCCGACGGTGACCGGCCCCGGCCTCCCGCTGTACCACCCGCCGGGGAAGACCGTGCTCCGCGAGCTGTCCGACTTCGCGAACGAGCTCAACCGCGACCACGGCTACGAGGAGGTCGAGACGCCCCACGTGTTCCGGACCGAGCTGTGGAAGAAATCCGGGCACTACGAGAACTACAAGGACGACATGTTCCTCCTCGACGTGAACGACGAGGAGTACGGGCTCAAGCCGATGAACTGCCCGGGCCACGCGACGATCTTCGACCAGCAGTCGTGGTCGTACCGGGACCTCCCGCAGCGCTACTTCGAGAACGGGAAGGTGTACCGGAAAGAGCAGCGCGGCGAGCTCTCGGGGCTCTCGCGCGTCTGGTCGTTCACCATCGACGACGGCCATCTGTTCGTCCGCCCCGACCAGATCCGGCAGGAGATCGAGTCGGTGATCGAGATGATCTTCGAGGTCGTCGAGACGCTCGACCTCGACGTGGAGGTCGCGCTGGCGACCCGTCCCGAGAAGTCCGTCGGCGGCGACGAGATCTGGGAGTCCGCGGAGGAACAGCTCCGCGACGTGCTCGAATCCGGCGGCTACGACTACGACGTCGAGCCCGGCGACGGCGCCTTCTACGGCCCGAAGATCGACTTCGGCTTCGAGGACGCGCTGGGGCGCGTCTGGGACGGGCCGACGGTCCAGCTCGACTTCAACATGCCCGACCGGTTCGATCTGACCTACACGGGCGAGGACAACGAGGACCACCAGCCGGTGATGATCCACCGCGCGCTGTACGGGAGCTACGAGCGCTTCTTCATGGTGCTCATCGAGCACTTCGACGGCGACTTCCCGCTGTGGCTCGCGCCCGAGCAGGTCCGCATCCTCCCCGTCTCCGACGAGACGCTCGGCTACGCGCACCGCGTGAAAAACGAGCTGGAGGACGCCGGCTTCCGCGTCGAGGTCGAGGACCGCGACTGGACGGTCGGCCGCAAGATCCGGGCGGGCCACGACGACCGCCTCCCGTACATGGTCATCGTCGGCGACGACGAGCAGGAGGCGGGGACCGTCTCGGTCCGCGACCGCTTCGAGAACCAGCGCGGCGACGTCGACCTCGACGCGTTCGTCGATCACCTCGCCGACGAGCGCGACGCGAAGCGGACGGAGCCGGACTTCGTCGACGAGAGCTAACCCGTCCGACTCACTGACCGGCGGGTTCCGTCGTGTTTTTGGCGCTCCTCTGGATACCCCCCTCCATGGGTGACACATCCGTGCTGACCGAGCGCGAGAACGACGTACCGGACGTGGGCGAGCTGACGCCGCCGGACCGGACGCTGATGGGGCCGGGGCCGAGCGACGTCCATCCCCGCGTGTTGAAGGCCATGAGCACGCCGCTGGTCGGCCACCTCGACCCCTCGTTCGTCGAGATCATGAACGAGGTTCAGGAACTGCTGCGCTACACGTTCCGGACCGACAACCAGTGGACGATCCCGGTGTCGGGGACGGGGTCGGCGTCGATGGAGGCGGCCGTCGGCAACCTCGTCGAGCCGGGCGACACGATGTTGGTCCCCACGAACGGCTACTTCGGCGGGCGGATGAAGTCGATGGCGGAGCGCGCGGGCGGCGAGGTCGTCGAGATCGACGCCCCGTGGGGAGAACCCCTCGATCCCGTCGACGTTGAGCGCGCGTTCGACGAGCACCAGCCGGACGTGTTCGGCTTCGTCCACGCGGAGACCTCGACCGGGGTCCTCCAGCCGAACGTCCCCGAACTGACCGATATCGCGCACGACCACGACGCGTTCGTGATCGCCGACTCCGTCACCTCGCTCGGCGGCGTCGAACTGCGGGTCGACGAGTGGGACATCGACGTGGCCTACTCGGGCCCGCAGAAGTGCCTCTCGTGTCCGCCCGGCGCGAGCCCGCTCACCCTCAACGACCGCGCGATGGACAAGGTGCTCGACCGGGACGAACAGCCCCGGTCGTGGTACCTCGACCTCTCGCTGTTGGAGGGCTACTGGGGCGAGGACCGCGCGTACCACCACACCGCGCCGATCACGAACGTGTACGCGCTCCGCGAGGCGCTTCGGCTCGTCGCCGAGGAGGGGATCGAAGCGCGGTGGGCGCGCCATCGAGAGGTCGCCGGCGATCTGAAGGCGGGCCTGCAGGAGTTAGGCCTCGAGATGAACGCTCCCGACGAGTACTGGCTCCCGAGCCTGAACGCGGTGCGGGTGCCCGACGGGATCGACGACGGCGCCGTCATCGACCACCTCCTTGCAGAGTACGACCTGGAGATTGCGTCCGGACTGGGCGACCTCGAGGGCGACATCTGGAGGATCGGCTGCATGGGCTACTCCGCCCGCCCGAAGAACGTCGAGTACGTCCTCGCGGCGCTGGAGGACGCGCTGGCGGAGCAGGGGTTCTGAGCGGTTCGGGTCACAGAGGGGCCGCGGTGGGTCCGAACTGCCGACCACCGACCACGACTGCCGACCACCGACCACGACTGCCGCCTCGTCCACCGCCCGCCGAGAGATTTATCAGTGAGCGTCTCTCTCCTCGCTAAGGGTATGAACGATCTACGAACCGGACTGAGCTACGGCGACGTGCTGCTCGTCCCGCAGCGGTCGCCGGTCGACAGCCGGAGCGAGGTGGACCTATCGACCCGGCTCACGCCGGGCGTCGAACTGGAGACGCCGCTGGTCTCGGCGGCGATGGACACCGTCACCGAGGCGGAACTGGCGATCGAACTCTCTCGTGCCGGCGGCCTCGGCGTGCTCCACCGCTTCCTTACCGCCGACGAGCAGGCGGCGCAGGTCGAAGACGTGGCCGCTGCGGGCGAGCAGGTGGGCGCCGCAGTCGGCATCGACGAAGACTACGTGGCCCGGAGCGCGAAACTGGTCGCCGCGGGCGTGGACGCCCTCGTCGTCGACGTCGCGCACGGGCACATGGACCGGACCGTCGCCGCGGTCGAGCGCCTCGACGACGAGTTCCCGGAGACGGACCTGATCGCCGGGAACGTCGCCACGCCCGCCGGCGTCGAGGACCTCGCGGCGGCCGGCGCCGACTGCGTGAAGGTCGGGATCGGTCCGGGCTCCCACTGCACCACGCGGAAGGTCGCCGGCGCCGGCGTCCCACAGCTGACCGCGGTCGACGACTGCGCGACGGCGGCGGAGGAGCTTGACGTGACGATCTGCGCCGACGGCGGGATCCGCACCTCCGGCGACGCGGTGAAGGCGCTGATGGCGGGCGCCGACACCGTCATGCTCGGAAGCCTCTTCGCCGGGACGGAGGAGGCGCCTGGTGCGGTCGTCGAGGTCGACGGGACGCGGTACAAGCGCTCGCGCGGGATGGCGACGACCGCCGCCGCGGAGGAGCGCGACGACAAGGGAGCCGACGTGGGCGCCGACGAGGGCGTCGAGGCGCTGACGCCGTACAAGGGCCCGGTCGCGACGGTCGCAGGGGAGTTCTGTCAGGGGATCCGCTCGGGGCTCTCGTACTGCGGCGGGCACACGATCGAGCAGGCCCGCGACCGAGCCGAGTTCATCCGGGTCGCGCCCGGGGCGAAGGAACGCGAGGGGTTCCACACCGACGACGACTGGGAGGGGATCAGCGTGGACAGCGAGACGAAGCGAGTCGCGGACTCGACCGGCGGGCCGGCCGCCGAGAGCGACGACTGAGGTGTCGAGTGGATAACTGCGGGGATGTGAATGTGAGGCGCCCCCACGGATAGCTTTTCACGCCCGACGGATACCGTCGGTGCATGACCGATGCCTTCGGACGCGCGGTCCGCGATCACCACCGCGGCGACCGGACCGACCCGCTCAGGCAGGGCGACGGCGAGGAGACGCGCGAGCATCCGATCGAGGCGTTCTACTTCGACGCGTTCGACCCCGAGAGCGACGCCGGATCGTGGTTAGCGTCGCGGCTCGAGGGGCCGGTCGTCGACCTCGGTGCCGGGGCGGGTCGCCACGCGCTGTGGGCGCAAGAGCGGTTCGAGACGGTCGCCGTCGAGACCAGCCCGGCGCTCGTGGAGACGATGCGCGACCGCGGCGTCGAGGACGCTCGCGAAGGCGACATGTTCGCCCTCCGAGACGCGTTCGAGCGCGACCGGTTCGCGTCGGCGCTCGCGATCGGCACGCAGATCGGACTGTCCGGGTCGATGGGCGGGCTCTCGGCGTTTCTCGGTGATCTCGCGTTCGTGACGACGCCCGACGCGACCGCCGTGGTCGACTGTTACGATCCGTCACACCCCGAGGCGACGGCGCTCCTCGGATACCGCGGGGATCCGACGCCCGGGCTCGCGCACCGCGTCATGTGGTTCTCGTACGCCGGCACGACCGACCCGACGCTCCACTTCAGGCTGTTCTCCCCGGACCGGCTCCGCGAAGCGGCGCTCGGAACGAGGTGGGAGGTCGACGCGATCGATCGCAGCGGGACCGGGGACGGACCGCATTACCGGGCCGCGCTGCGAAAGCGGTAGGCGGGCCTCGGCGTGCTATTGTGGGGAGCTCCCCCTCCGTCGGAGTTATGAGGCGGCCGAGCGGACGAACGGGTATGGGCGACCCGGCCTGCGACCGTCGATTCTGTTCGGAATGCGACCTCGCGGTCTCTCGCGCCGACGAGGTCTGCCCGGAGTGCGGCGCGCGGCTCGAGGACGCCGAGGGGTGAGGGCGGGCGCTCGCCGCCACGCTCCGCGAGCGCGTGCGCCGTCGCGTCGTCGAGAGTCGACATGCAGGCACCGTCGTCGGCAGACTGCATAAAGGACTCACGCCGCGGTGCACGACGAGCTCATTCGGCGACCCGCGAGCGGCCGGGCTCTCGCCGGTCAGCGTCTGAACGAGGTGACGTGTCGGTGATTCGGATCCGCGCGCATATCCACGTGACCGCAGTCGTCACACCGCCACACGTACGCCGCCAGCTTCACCGTCGGTGCCTCGCCGTCGGCCCCCCCGGTCCAGTCTCGGCCGCACCGCGCACACTCGTCCGGGCGGTACTTGCTCTCGATCGACGGTCCGTCGTCGGTGTCGTCGACACCGGTGACCGTGATCCCGTCCGCGACGGCGCGGACATCCTCGTCGCTCATCCGCGGGCGAAGGCCGTTCAGGTACCCCTCGAGCCGCGCTGCCCGATCTCGCAGGCGCTCGTACCGCTCGTTGTCGCGTCCGTCGCTGCTGCCCTGCCACTCGTACGCCGAGACCAACACCGTGGTCCGGTAGTACTGATCGAGCAGCAGGTGGTAGTTCGCCCGGTGAAACAGCGTCTCGACGCACTCCGCCAGCTCCGTCTCGAACACGGGTCGTTCGATATTCCGGTCGTACGCCGGGGCAGGCCCCGTGTTCGATCGCTCTCGGATCCCGAGCACGCGACAGTGGGAGGCCCCCGACCGGACCGTGTCCAGGACCGCTTCGGCTTCGCCGTCGCCGAACGCCCCGTCCAACACGACGACCGCGACCCCGGCGTCGAACGCCTCGGCGAACTGCGCGGTCGTCAGCGCCCGGCGCGGATCGTAGTCGTCGAGCCAGAGCCCGTAGAGGTCCGCCCTCGTCTTGTTCGTCTCGCAGATGACGACCTCCGACGCCGGCAGCTCCACGGGGATCACCCACCCACCGCGGGGCGGGGGGCGACCCCGGCTCGCGGTCCCGTCGCCTCACTCATCGTGACTGGTCGGCGTCGGCGCCGATTCGCGCATCGATTCCGAGAGCTGCCGCGATTCGACCGAGAACGAGTGGACCGTCGCGAGGTCCTCGACGAGCGAGACGGCGGTCTCCACCGACCGTTCCGCCCGGCGGAGCTCCGTTTCCGACCCGCCGTCGGCCGCGGCGTCCAGGCGTCGCTTCGCCTCCCGCAGCGGAACGCCGAGGTCCTCGGCGAGCACTTCGCCGAACTCCGCGAGATGTCGCTCGATCTCCTGTTCGTGCTCTTTGGACTCGGTTACGTCCTGAACGAAGCTGACGGCGTGGGTCACTTCCCCGTCGGCGTCGACGACGGGTGCGACGTCGACGCGGCCCCAGAAGGGCGTCCCGTCCGCCCGGTAGAGAACGAGGGTCTCGCTGCGGCGTTCGCCCGCCTCGATCGCCGTCGCTATCGGCTGGAGGCGGTCGGTGTCCGTGTCGGGCCCGGCGAGNNCTCGCCGGCGACGGTAGCACACTCGTAGCCCGTGGTCGACTCGAACCGATCGTTGACGTACGTGATCGGGGCCGCCTCTCCGGCCCGCTCGTGGATCGCGATCCCGACGGGTGCGGTCTCGACGACGCGGTTCTTCAGCCGCAGCTCCTGTTCGCGCCGTTTCCGAACGGTGATGTCGCTCGCGATCCCGACGATGCGCGTCAGCTCTCCGTCCTCGTAGACGCCGGCCGACTGGTCGTGGACCCATCGGACCTCCCCGTCCGGGCGGACCACGCGGTACGTCTCCTCGTACGCGCCGGGGGTCTCGCGCTGCTCGGCCAGCGCCGCCTCGACTCTGTCGCGGTCGTCGGGGTGGATCGCCTCGACGAACGACGTGGGACTCTCGACGAGCGTCTCGGGATCGCGCCCCCAGACGGTTTCGTAGGAATCGGTGATGAAGTCCATCGACCCCTTCCCGGGAGTGGACAGCCAGATCACCTCGCCGGCGTTCGCCTGGATCTGATCGAGCATGCCGGCCCGGGTTTCCCGTTCGGTCACGTCGAGCGCCAGACAGATCACCCGACTGACGGTCCCGGTCTCGTCTAACGCCGGCTGGAACCACGTTTCGAGCGTCGAATCGCCGATGTCGACGAGTTCGTGAACCGCCTCGCCACCGAGGGCGGTCTCGATATCACGCCGGAGCCGGGGCCGGTCGGCGAACGCCTCCGTGACGGAGTCGCCGCGGGCGATTCGCCGTCCGAGCCCCTGGGAAAGCGTCTCTCCCCGAACCGTCGATATCGCGCCGTCGGCGTCGACCTCGAACAGCGTCAGGGGTGCGCTGTCGACCACGGTCTCGACCGCCTGTCGGAGACGCACCAGCCGGTCCTCGCGTTCGCGCCGCTCGGCCACGTTCCGCCCGATGCCGGCGATCCCCCGCGGCGTCCCGTCGGCGTCGGTCACGAGCGCGCCGGTGTACTCGATCGGGGTCGTCGTCCCGTCTTTCGCGACCAGTTCCACCTCGACCGCGGCGCTGCCGCTCTCGATCACGGTG
Organism: Halorubrum persicum; assembly: GCF_002727125.1. GTDB lineage: Archaea > Halobacteriota > Halobacteria > Halobacteriales > Haloferacaceae > Halorubrum > Halorubrum persicum. The sequence continues at coordinate 2,746 of NZ_NHOA01000052.1, read as the reverse complement.
TCGATCGCTCCGGCGATCCGGTCCTTGTCGGCGCCCGCGAAGAAATCCAGCGCGTGCATCTCGGCGAGCTCCTCGTCGTCGTAGCCGGTAACCTCCCGGAAGCGACTGTTCCAGCGCCGAAGCGTGCCGTCCGTGTCGAGCGTGTAAAACGAGTCGTCGATCGCGTCGAGGAGGCGCTCGGTCGATCTCGCGGTGAGCGACCCCTCGACCGGCGTGGTGGCGACCGTGTCCATCCGCCGAGCGAGCAGCGCCGATCGGTCGGCGTCGCCGCCGCAAACCAACACGTCCGTTGCGCCGGCGTCGAGCGCGTCGTCGACCGCGTCGTCGTCGGGGAGGAGCGCGAGCGACGGCGTGTTCGGAAACGCCTCGCGGAGTCCGACGAGGGCGTCGACGCCCAACGACCCCGTCAGCCCACAGACGATCAGTCGCACGTCCCCCGGGTCCTGTGGAGGCGTTTCGGGCAGCTGCTCTTCGACGGACAGGACGCGGTCGGCCCCGGCGACGACCGTCGACTCCGCAGCCGCTTCGCGCACCAGATCCGCGCCGGAGCCGAGGTGAACGACCGTCAGAACTGACTCTCCACGAGGCTGCATACGGATTTTGAACCCGGAGGTGGGTAAAAAGGTATAGCGCGAATTATCAGTTTTAAACACCGCAGCGGACACCGCGTGATCCACGGTGTCAGCGTTGGGGGCGCACGGCGCCACGTTCGGGTCGGACTTCGCGTAGAACGCTGCAGCGAGCGGCCGCTATCGGGCGTGGGGTCAACAGAGAGGGGGTCGGGCACGATTTGAATTCATAGAAGGCTCCGAAAAAAAATAATCTACGGGGATGCGGCCCGATGGCCGCTTCGACAGTCGTTTCCACGGAGTCTTCTCCACCTACGATCGCAAGAAGGTGTACAAATCGTATCGCAATCAATCAGATCGAGTGGAATAAGACAGGAAGTAAAGGAGAGTGCCAAGATTGCGGGGCCGACCTCATCGTTTCGGACTTTGGGCTAGAAATTCTTTGAATAATACAACTACTCGTTCTTAGTTCGGCACACGACGCTCTAATCGGTGGTGTGAGCAATCGGTTGAATTGTGTCGTCGTATCAGCCGAGACAAAGAGAGAGCAACACGGCTATATTAAGCCGCTGTGAGGTGCAGATGCGCATCACACCCGGAACGAACTGACGCCAGAATTAACGATTATTCTCAAACCCTCTCATGGCGCTACCTACTGGATCTTGGTATATTACCCACTAACGGCCTGTCTTGTAACCGCCTGACTCGGAATCCGTCTGTGAGAAAGCGGGCCGGACCACCGATTCTGTTACTCGCGATCGACGCCGAACTGTTCCGGGCTCACCTTCTCGTACATCTCCAGCCGGTCGTAGAACTCGTCAGTCACCGTGTCGGGCATCGTCACCCGAAACCGATGCTCGTCCCACGTCTCATGGCTCGTGATGACCAATTCTCTCAGGTCCAGATCGGGATTCACCTTAATGCACCAGTCCGATTTGTGAAGACAGTAGACGTGATCGAGCGGAAATTTGAGCGCGTTCGTCGTTTTGTTAACGTAACGAGTCTCTATCGAGATTGTCTCGAACGGGTCAAAGCCGACCGGATCGGGAATCGTACCATCGGCATTGCGAACGAGTTCCTGCGCCTTCATCATACACCGATCGACACAGGTATGCTTCAAAAGTGTACTCAGAACCCGGACTGAAAGTGGAAGTATACATACTCGACCGCCGATCAGAACTGGTCCCGCGGCGCCGCTTCAGTCGAGCGTGCCCTGTTGAAACACCCCCTGATAGTTTACTGAGCATGTGCTGAATACAGGGGATGCAGTCAGCACTATGACGGTAGAAGCAGTCTCAGAGGTATCAAAGAATGTCTTCCGACTCAGTCCAGATCACGGAGTATGATTTCTCCCGTGACCCCTCTCGGATCGACTGAAACGATGTATGTCCCTGTGGTTGGCACTTCGAAGGTTTCGTCCGTTTGACTGTCGCTTGTACTCGCGATTTCTTCGCCTGTGTCAGCATGGTGAACGTATCCACCGATGCTGCCGGGACCGTCGTCTGTTGATTCAACCTCGAGCCGCATTCGATTGCCCTCTTCTAATTCTACTTCCCACTCCTTTGTCGGTGAAGTAGCCGAGAGCTGCGTCTCGTGCAGCACTGCGTCCCCCTGTGTACATCCTGAAAGTGTTGTGGCTGTCACCACGCCTACCACCGCACTGAGATATGTCCGCCTGATCATGTCTCCCCGTTATGTTCACTCGATCACATAATCATTTCTATTATTAACATGAGTGATAATGTCTGTCGATGATTTGTTCACGCAATCGATTCGTGTCCAACTTTATCGGTACCGGCGTTCCAGGTCGGCGGATCCACGTGCGTTCAAAATATCTAGGTTCACGCCCTCCATCCCGCGGGAGGGGTGGGGGGCTGGCGCACGCGCGAGTGCGAGTTCCGCCAGCGACGCGGTTCGCCGCGATCTGATCGAAAACAGAACCTGAACGGTGTAGAGACGTTGAGACCGTTCTGGTTAGACCCGGTCAATGTGGTCGTAAACGCGTTCTGTCGTCTAGTTAGTGTGCGAGTTTGGGATTCAATACAGAGAATCCCAAACTCGTTTTGCCCTGTTGAAGTATACCTGCTTTTGGTACTGTTTTGATTCTCAGCACTACTTAGCAGGCCCAAATAGACGGCCCTCTTGAAACCCTCTTCTTCTGCTGTGTTGAATAGATG
>NZ_NHOA01000148.1 GCF_002727125.1 Halorubrum persicum | reverse complement strand
CGGTCGCGGTCATGATCAGTCCCCACTCCTGGCTGGAGAACCGGGAGGCCGACACCCGGTCGGTGAACTGGTTGTCGACGGTCATGCGCTCGCCGACGATCGCGTCGGTCCATTCGCTCATGGGTCTCCCTTCGACGGTGACGGTAAAAGCCCCTTCCCTCGTCTGCCGGTCCGCTCGGCACCGCCTCGGCCGTCTCGCCCGCGCGGTCGCGGGGCGGGTCCCGTCTCGGCGGCGTTCACGAGGGCATTTATATCTCCCACCGTCTCGATCCGATATGACCGACCGAACGCGTCGGGAGGCGCTCGCGGCGGCGACCGCCGTCGCTACCGCGTCGCTCGCGGGCTGTGCCGACGCCGTCATCCCCGGCGGCGAGGAGGAGACCGATCCGGAGCCGGTCGACCGGACGGGATCGGACCGAGTGACGGTCACCGTCGGCGCCGACGCCGGGTTCGCCTTCGCACCCGCGCACGTCGTCGTCGAGTCCGGTACGACGGTCGTCTGGGAGTGGACCGGCGCGGGCGGCGCGCACAACGTGGTCGACAGAGACGGTGCCTTCGGCTCCGAGCTCATCAGCGAGCAGGGTCACACCTTCGAGCACGCGTTCGCGGAAGCGGGCGTCTTCGAGTACGTCTGCACGCCGCATCAGACGCGGGGGATGGCGGGAGTCGTCGAGGTCGTGGAGTGATCGCTCCCGCCGGGTGAGCTCTCGATGGCGGACCACCCCCACTGCGACCCGTGCCGCGCCCCCCGGCGCGCTACCGGAGACCGTCGAAGGCGTCGCCTGCCAGCCCCGAACCGCTCGGCACCGCGATCGCGCGCTCCGAGACCGGACAGGGATCCGGAGCGAGGTCCGCGTCGAGCAACGGCCCGGTGGCGAGCCCGCAGGGCGCCACGTCGGGGATCGCGGCGGCGACGTGGACCGCGGCGGTGCGGGCGATCACCGCGTCGACCGTGGTGGTGACGACCGGTTCGACGCCGGCCTCTCGCGCACGGATCGCCGCCGCCAACGCGCGGTCCGGCCCTCCGAGCGCCATCGGCTTCAGGACGACGGCGTCGGCGGCGCCGGCGTCGAGGACCGCGTCGACGCCGCGGCTCGCGACCGACTCGTCGAGGGCGATCGGGACCGGGGGATCGGTATCGGCGTCGGTGTCGGCGCCGACCTCTCCCCCTTGCCGTCGGTCTCGGAGGGCGGCGGCCCCCTCAACGTCGTCCGCCGGGAGCGGCTGTTCGAGGTACGCGAGACCGAGCGATGCGAGCCGCTCGACCGCCTCTCGGGCGGTCTCCCGGTCCCACGCGCCGTTGGCGTCGGCGCGGATCGCGACACCGTCATCGACCGCCCGGCGAACGGCTCGGAGGCGCTCGACGTCGGCGTCGAGCGCGCGCGAGCCGACCTTCAGCTTCAGGCAGCCGAACCCCTCGGCGACGGCGGTCTCGGCCGCGGCGACCGTCGTCTCGGGGTCCCCGTCTCCGATGGTCGCGTTGACCGGGACCGCGTCGGCGGGCGCCGGAAGGCGCTCGTCCCTCGCGAGCTGCTCGGCGAGGGACCGTCCGGCGTCTCGGGCGGTCGCGTCCGCGAGCGCGAGCGCGAGGCCGTGGCGCGCGGCCGGCGTCTCGCCGGGGTCGATCCGGGCGAGCGCGTCCGCGAGTCCCGCGTCGTCCCGGTCAGCTTGGAGCCCGCGGAGCGTCGCTTCGCAGGCCGAGAGCGACTCGGTCCAGCCGGGGAGCGGCGTCGCCTCGCCGACCCCCGCCTCGGAAACCGAGTCGCCGTCGGATTCGGGGTCGACGGCGACGACGAATCCCTCGCGCTGTTCGATCGAGCCGCGCGCCGTTTCGAGGGGGCTCGTCAGTCCGAGCGAGAAGGGGCGGAGCCGCATCGGGTCACACCGCGAGTCCGACGGCGAACGCGACCGCGTACGCCGCGAGGAGCTTCCCGGTCGATTCGAGCGCCGGATTGAGCGCGTCGCCGGCGGTCTCGGTCAGCACGGTGCGGGCGACCCCCGCCGCGAGCGGGAGCGTCGCCAGCGGGAGGAGCACGGCGAGCCCGTACCCTTCGGCGAGGAACCAGAGGGGCGTGAGGTACGCCAGCGCGAGGAGCGCGAGGAACTGACCCCGCGAGAACCGGTAGCCGAACCGGACCGCGAGGGTGCGCTTGCCCGTCTGCGCGTCCTCCTCCAAGTCGCGCACGTTGTTGACGACGAGGATGTTCGTCGAGAGCGCGGCGATCGGGAGGCTCGCGACGACGCCGGCGAGGGTGACGGTCTCCGGCGGTATCCATAGGGGAAACGCCCCGGAGACGAGCGCGGCGGCCTGCACGTAGTAGGTTCCCGTGACGGCGATCACGCCGAAGAAGACGAAGACGAACAGGTCCCCGAGCCCGTGGTAGCCGAGCGGATACGGACCGCCCGTGTACGCGATCCCGGCGGCGACCGAGGCGAGCCCGATCACGATGATCGGGACGCCGCCCACGTACACGAGGTAGGTCCCGACGAGGATCGCGGCGGCGAAGGTGAGCCACATCGCTCGCTTCACCTCTCCGGGCTTGATGAGTCCGCTGGCGACGACGCGGGTGAACCCCTCGCGGTCGTCGGTGTCCGCGCCCTGGATCGCGTCGTAGTAGTCGTTCGCGAAGTTGGTGCCGACCTGAATCAGCGCCGCGCCGACGAGCGCGGCGAGCGCGGGCAGCGGGGCGAACGCCCCGTCTCGGACCGCGAGCCCGACGCCGACGATCACCGGTGCCGCCGCCGCGGGGAGCGTCTGCGGCCGCGCGGCGATGAGCCACGCCCGGCGCCGCGACAGTTCGGTACTCATTGTCACCGGTAGGGTCGTGCCGTCCCTTAACCTTACCATCCGGTCGAGCGGGTGGCCGGTCGAGACGAACGAGGCGGTCCGGGCGGCGCGGTCGAAGCGTCCGGCCCGACCGTGTCGGCCCCCGATCGCGGCGAGCGCCACCGAGGCACACAAGCCTATCACTGCGGGCGATGAGACGTAGCCATGGCCCGCGTGCCCTACGTTGACGCGTCTGACGTACCGAACGAGTACGAGGAGTTACTGGAGTCGTCGCTGCAGGGGAAGCCCCTGCACGTCTACCAGTCGATCGGCAACAACCCGGAGGTGCTCGCCGGATTGCGTTCGTTCCTCGGCTCGCTGTGGACCGACAGCGGGCTCTCGGACCGCGAGCGGGAGCTGGTGATCCTCGCGATCGCCCGCGAGACGACGAACCGGTACGAGTGGCATCAGCACGTCAACATCGCGCGGGGGGTCGGGATCGACGACGAAGTCATCGCCGCGCTCGGGGCGGACGACCGCGGACCGCTCGACGGCGACGAGACGGCGGTCGTCGAGTACGCGCTCGCGGTCGTCCGCGGCGAGGTCGACGCGGTCGTCCACGACGAGGTCGCCGCCCGCTACGGCGACGACGCGATCGTCGGGATCGCCGCCGCCGCGAGCGGGTACGACGCCCTCGGCGGGATCATCGACGCGTTCGACCTCGACCTGGAGTCGGGGGCGGAGTTCCACGGGTGGGACCCGCGGTAGAGCCGGGAGCCCGCCGACCGACGGCGGTCCGACCGACAGATACGACACGGATCGGTGCGTAGCGTGCGCATGAGCGACACGACCGGAGGCGAGGCGGACGGAATTTCGGCGCGCTACGCGGAGACAGACGGTGAGCGACGCGTCACGTTTTCCGCCGGCGGCCGGGAGGCGACCGTCGCCCAGAACGTCGACGGCTACGCGATGCTGAAGGTCCGACCGGGGCCGACCGGCGACGAGTTAGAGCGGTACTACGGGTTCGACATGGCGCTCGACCACGCCGCCGAACTGCTCGGCGTCGCCGTCGCCGACCTCCCGGTTCCCGAGGACGCGGCCGACATGGGGATGTGACCCCGCCCGTCAGATCCCGAAGGTCGCGCGCAGCATGTCCCGACTTCCGGGACCGAGACCGACCGCGAGCACCGTAATAAGCAACAGCAGCGTGTAGCGCGGCGACTCGTCGAACATCTCACCGTTGAACACCCAGACGACGAACGTCGCCGCGGCGAGCTTCACCAGCAGGAACGGCCACGCGTCGCCGGTGACCGAGAGGATCGACTGCGGGAGCAGCCGCGCCGTCCAGTCGACGATCAGCGCGTTGACGACGTGTTTCGGAACGAGGTTCGCCGTCCCCGTCAGCGCCGGCATCCAGTTGAGCCCGATCACGTTGGCGACGCCGTCGATCGCGTGGCCCCAGATGATGACGATTCCCGCGACGCCGGTTCCCTTCCGAACTTCGGGCACGTAGCTGGTCGCGAGCTTCCACGTGACCGCGGTCGCCGCGGTCGCGATCCCCAGCGTCAACACGAGGATGATCGGGTAGAACTGGACGTAATCGGTCGCGACCGAGAGGTACGAGAGGTAACCGAAGGCGAGCGCGAGCGCGACGGTTCCCATCGCGAACAGGGGACGGCCGTAGTCGTCGACCACGCCCCGGTTGTCGAGGGAGTACGCCGTGAGGACGCACGCGAGCGTCACGCCGAAGACGGTGAAGTAGATGAACGGGCTGATAAGCAGCGCGCTCGCCGGGAACGGGATCAGCGGCTCCACGCCGGCCCGCATCGCGGCGACGCCGGAGTCCTCGACGGTGCGGAGGGCGCCGCCGAGCAGCATGAACGGGAACAGCGCGTAGAAGAAGCGGAGCTCGGTGCCGATCTGCAGCCGGCGGAGGAGGAAGACCACGCCGATCAGCATCGCCAGCAGGATGACGACGTAGCTCACGGTCGAGACCGTAGTGTACCCGGGGAACGCGACCGCCTTGCCCGCCTCGACGGCCGCCGAACACGCGGACGAGCTCCCGAGTAGCTCGGTCCCGCCGGCGTCGCGGACGGCACACTGCGCGCCCTGTCCGTCGGCCGCGACCGGGCCCCAGAAGTACTGCCAGAGGAACCGATCGTACACGATCCGCGGGAAGACGGCGGACCCGACCGCGAGAAGCGCCGTGATGGCGCCGACGACCGCCGCCCACGCCTGCTCCGGCGACAGCCCGAACCGCTCTTCGACCCGTGTGCTCATGCTCTCCGTTGGTGGAGCCCCCGAATTGAGGGTTCCGGTCCCGCGGCGCCGGAAACCCGCCGACGCCGGAGGTCACACCGGCGGGCCGTCCGCCTCGTAGTCGGTGCCGAGAATGATCATCGTCTGCGATCGGGAGAACCCCTCCATCTCCGCGACGCTATCGAACATGAGTTTGCGGAGACTCTCCGTGTCCGCGGCGACGACCTTGAGCATCACGTCCCACTCGCCGGTCGTCAGGTGGATCTCGCCGACGCCGTCGATCTCGCGGAGCCGCTCCAGCGCGTCCTCTTCGCGACCCTGCTCGACCCGCAGGCCGACGAAGGCGCTGACGCCGTAGCCGACCGCCTTCGGATCGATGGACGCGTGGTATCCCTCGATGACGCCCGCCTCCTCCATGCGATTCACCCGGTCGTGGACGGTCGCGCTGGACATGTCGATGCGGCGTGCGACCTCCGAGAAGGGTGTTCGAGCGTCCTCCTGTAGAATCCGGAGGATCGCGCGGTCCGTCTCGTCGAGTTCCATGCGTGCTATACGTTGCCAGCGGACTTTGCACTTCCGGCGCTGACAAGGCGAAATCGTCAACGAGCGGACGTTTAATCGGCGATATCGGCGTTCGAGGCGTCGCCATCAGCGGCCGCATCGTCGGGCATCCCGAAGGACCCCTCGCGGATGGCGGCCTCCGCCTCGGCGAGCGCCTCGTCGGCGTCGAACGAGTCGATCGCGTCGCGACGCGACGCAGGGGCATCGGCGAGGTCCCGCGCGTGAGCCGTGACGTTCGGCACCGCTCGGATCAGGTTGTCGATGATCGGGATGTCGGCGGTGCGGGGCGACCGACTGCCGGGGTTCAGATCGACCACGATCTCGGTTTTCCCCATGGCGTCGAGCGCCTCGGCCCGGTCGCCGTCTTCCAGCGGGACGACGACCACGTCGGCGGCCTCGATGCCGTCTGCGTCGACGGTGCCGCGGGCGTGATCGAGTCCGGGGATCTCGCCGTCGCCCGCGAGCCCCTTCACCTCGTCGGCGCCGTGCTCGCGGAGGTGGTCGGCGATCCGGCGAACGCGCTCGTCGGTGTGGTTGAAGAGGTTCACCTCGATGTCGGCGTCGACGGCCGCGGCGAGGTCGACGATCTCCGCGGGCGCGAGCGCCGCGACGTTGCCGTTCACCGAGAGCACCGGGTGGTCGGCGCACAGGAGGGTGGCGGCGGCCGCGCGCTCGGCGGCGTCCGCGCTCGGAAGCGTCCGTTCGCCGAGGAGGTAGTCGAACGCCTCGCCGCGCCCCTGTGCGATGAGCCCCTGTTTCGAAGTGATCCCCTTTTCGACGCCCGCCTCGATCCGGTGGCGCGTCACGAGCGACGCGTAGCGCGGGTGATCCTCGGGGATCTCCGTCTCCGTCATACCCGAGCGAGGCGGCGCGTCGATTAAAATGGCCCGTTCTCGCCGTTGTGTGCCGTGACCTCCGGACATACACAAATGTTAACATGCGTCAATACGTAGGTCCACGCGTGATGAATCGGACTGGCAAGTATACGGTCGTGAAATCGTGCAACGACCACGGAGCGATGACCCTCCGTGAATACCCACGCAACGGGACCCTGTACGTCGTCGAGTACGACGATCCCGACGTGGAAGACGAACTGTCCGCGCTCGAGGCCGGGTCAGTCGTCGAGCTGGACCTCCGACGCGCGGGTCGCCGCGGTAACGCGTGGTGCGCGGAGTCCGCCCGTCCGGTCGACCCGGTCTGACCCCACACTCCGCGGTCCGTTCACGCGACGCCGATCCGCTCGCGGTAGGTGCCGTACTCCGCTTCGAACACCGCCATGATCTCGCCCATCGTCGCGTACTCCTTCACCGCCGCGACGATCGCGGGCAGCACGTTCTCGCCGGCGTCGACCGCGGCGCGAATGTCGTCGAGCGCGGCCTCGACCGCGTCGTCGTCGCGCTCCGCTTTCACCGATTCGAGTCGGTCGAGCTGTCGCTCCCGGGTCGTCTCGTCGACGCGAAGCAGGTCGGGCTCGGTGTCCGCCTCGACCTGATAGGCGTTGACGCCGACCACCGTCTCCTCGCCGCTGTCGACGCGCTCTTGGTACTCGTAGGACGCCTCCTGGATCTCGCGGTGGAAGTACCCCTCTTCGATCCCCCGGAGCACGCCGTCGCGCACGGAGCCGTCGCCCATCTCCCTGACCTCCTCGATGTACGCGGTCGCCTCCGCCTCGACCTCGTCGGTGAGCGCCTCCACCGCGAACGAACCGCCGAGCGGGTCGACGATGTCGGCCGCGCCCGACTCCTCGGCGATGATCTGTTGCGTGCGGAGCGCCACCCGGACGGCGCGCTCGGAGGGGAGCGCGAGCGCCTCGTCGAAGGAGTTGGTGTGGAGGCTCTGCGTGCCGCCGAGCACGCCCGCCAGCGCTTGGATGGTGACGCGAACGACGTTGTTGAGGGGTTGCTGGGCCGTCAGCGACTGGCCCGCGGTCTGCGTGTGGAACTTGAGCTGCTTGGAGGCGTCCGCCTCGGCGCCGTACCACTCGTCCATGATCCGGGCGTAGATCCGGCGGGCGGCGCGGAACTTGGCCACCTCCTCGAAGATGGAGTTGTGCGAGTTGAAGAAGAAGGAGAGCTGCGGGGCGAACTCGTCGATGTCGAGCCCCCGATCGAGGCAGTCCTCGACGTAGGCGAACCCGTCGGCGAGGGTGAAGGCGAGCTCCTGGACCGCCGTCGACCCCGCCTCGCGGATGTGGTACCCCGACACCGAGATCGGCTTGAAGTTGGGAGTCTCCGCCACCGCGAACTCGATCGTGTCGGTCACGAGATCGAGCGACGGCTCCGGCGGGATCACCCACTCCTTCTGCGCGATGAACTCCTTGAGCATGTCGTTCTGGAGGGTTCCCCGGAGCTCCTCGCGCGGCACGCCCTGCTGGTCGGCGATGGCGACGTACATCGCGTAGATCACGGGGGCGCTCGGGTTGATCGTAAACGAGGTCGACACCTCGCCCACGTCGATGCCGTCGAACAGCACCTCCATGTCCCGCAGCGTGTCGACGGCGACGCCCTCCTTGCCGACCTCGCCGAGCGACATCGGGTCGTCGGAGTCGAGCCCCATCAGCGAGGGCATGTCGAAGGCGGTCGAGAGGCCGGTCTGTCCCTCGTCGATCAGGTAGTGAAACCGTTCGTTCGTCTCCTCGGCGGTGCCGAACCCGGCGAACTGCCGCATCGTCCACGTCCGCCCGCGGTACATGGTCGGGTAGACGCCGCGGGTGTACGGCTCCTCGCCGGGGAAGCCGATGTCGTCGCCGTAGTCGAGGTCCGCCACGTCGGCGGGGGTGTACACCCGATCGACCTCGTGGTTCGACACCGTGGCGAACCGGTCGTTCCGCTCGCCGTGCCCGTCGAGAGCCGGATCGAGCGTCTCCGCCGCCCATTCGGCGTGGGCCTCGCGGATCTCGGAGAGCTCCTCATCGTCGTACATGGCTTCGACTACCCGTCGGTACTGTATAAATATTGATTACAGTATGGCGATCTCAGGCGACGCTCCCGCGACCCCCCGTCTCCGCGGATCCATTATGTGGGCTCGGATCGAATCGTCGGGTATGACCGACTCCTCTGAGCGTCCGACACCACCCGAAGGACTGCCGCCGAAGGTCGTTTCGGCACTGACCGAATGCACGCCGGAAGAGCTCCGCAAGGCGATCGTCCACGCACAGGAGCTGCTCCACCATCACGGAGAGGCGGAGCTTCCGATCAGTGCGGAAGTCAACGACGACATCCTCCGCGTCACCGAACACGAGGGGTACACCGAAGTGGTCAAAGAGTTCTACTGCGCGGACGGCTGCGACGACTGCCCGCACGGCCCCTACCTCTACCACGTTACGGAGGAACCGCACCCGGGCGGGGGCCGCAAGGTTCACTGGTCGTTCATGGGGACGGTCCACTCCCAAGAGGAGTGACCACGCGGGGTGGCGGCCCGGTAGTACGCGTAGATCTCAGGGGTTCAGCCCCCAGATCCCGGCCCGAACGAACACCAGCACCGGAATGATCTCAAGTCTCCCGATCCACATGTTCAGGACGAACATCCCCTCGGCCACGGGCGACATCGAGGGACCCGTGATCCCCGAGGAGAGCCCGACGTTCCCCTGCGCGCTGGCGACTTCGAACAGCGCGTCGGCGTAGCCAAACTCGGGGCCGGCGATGTTGACGAGGACGAGGCTCCCCACGACGAGAGCGACGATCCACAGCAGCGTGACGATGGCGGCTTCACCGAACTCCCGCTCCATCGTTTCCCGGTCCAACGTCCGGTCGCCCAGACGCGCGGTGACGACCGCGTTCTTCGGGAGGAACACCCGAGAGAACTGCCAGGCGATACCGCGCCCGACCGTGTACCCGCGGACGATCTTGATACCGCCGACGGTGGAACCCGCCGCGCCGCCGAGGACCATCGCGCCGACGACCAACACCTTCGCGCCGGCGACCCACCGACCGATCGGGGCCGATTGGAAGCCGGTACAGGTGAGGGCACTGATCCACTGGAACGTCGAGTCTCGAACGGCGTCGAGCTGTGCCCCGTCAAGCAGCGGGGCGGAGCGCGGAACGAACGACTCCGTCGCGAACGCGCCCGTTGTTATCTGGACGGATGCGACGTTCTGTATCGAGAGCACCACCACGCCGGCGCCGAGCAGCACGAACAGCCATCTCGTCTGAAGATCCGCGACCAGTTCGCGCACGTTCCGATCGTTGAGCACGACGTAGTGGACCGGAAACGCGATCGCACCGAGCACCATGATCGGTAGCAGCGTGGCCTCGACCAACGGAGAGCCGTACGTCGCGATCGAGTTGTCCGTCACCGAGAACCCACCCGTCGTGAGTCCCGTCATGGCGTGATTGAGCGCCTGCCAAGCGGTCTCGCCGACCGACAGCGACTCGGCGTACGCGCTCTCGCTCGCCCGGATCGCGGCGAACAGCATCGCGAAGGCCAACAGCGTGTACGCCACGACGAGCTTCCAGACCGTGCGGACCGTCGAGACGACGCTCGGATGGATCTTCCGTTCTCTCGCCTCGCTCCGGTAGAGCGCGTAGCTCCCGCTGCCGGGACGTGAGAGGATCGAGACCGTGAGGACGATGACGCCGACGCCGCCGACCCACTGGATGAACGAGCGCCACCACTGCACCGCCCGCGGCAGCGACGGCTCGTGGACCGCCATCGTCAGGCCGCTCCCGGTCCACCCGCTCATGCTCTCGAAGACGGCGTGGAGCGGATCGCGGAAGTACGCGAGACTGGAGAGGGTTACACTCCCACCGACCTCGATCGGCTCCCACGAGGCGGTGTCCGCGGCGGCGGGAACGAACGCGTCCATCACGGCCGGCGGCGTCGCCCACGCCGTGAGAAACAGCGGTAGGGCACCGAAGCACGCGACCATGAGCCAGCCGCCGGCCGCGATCACCATCCCGTGTTTCATCTCCGGCTCCGGAGCGTCGGCGAACACCCGGTTGGCAGCGCCACCGACGAGAGCCGTCATCCCGCCCGCGAGCAGGAAGCCGAGCGCCGCGTGGAACTCCCCGAATCCGAGGGCGACGACCACCGTGAGGCTCATCAGCCCGGCCTCCATCAGGAGGAGCGAGCCAACGTCCCGGGCGATGACGCCGAGATCGGTCGGGAGTCGACCGCCGTTCCGGTCGGGCATCTCAGTCGTTGTCCTCCTCGTGAGCGACGGGCAGGAGGACGTGGCCGAGCAGATCCTGACCGTCGGTCTCGTCGGTACTCGTCATACGGATCGTTAACTCGCCCGTCAGTTAAGAAGATACGCTCTGCGGAAGCGCGCGATCAGCGCCGCCGAAACCGGATATACTGCGAATACGGACCGCGAAATCGGTCTCTGTATTCCGGTTCACCGAGTGTCGATCGCCGAGATGAACACCGCGAGCACGGGTACGATCTCCAGCCGACCGATCCACATCAGGAACACCATCAGCAGCTTCGACGTGTCGGGGAAGAACAGGTAGCTCCCGAACGGTCCGAGCCGGCCGAACCCTGGCCCGATGTTCCCGATCGTCGCGAGCGACGCGCTCGTCGACTCCAGCATCGTCAGCTGAATCCCGATCCGGGCGGTGTCGAGAGACAGCAACACTGCCGAGACGCCGAATAGCACGAGGTAGAGGATGGTGAACGCCATGATGCCACGGATCGCGTCCTCGTCAATGACGCTCCCGCTGAGGCGGACCGGCTGGACGACGTCCGGGTGCGCGGAGGTGAACAGCTCGCGACGGATCGCCTTCCCGACGATGAGCCACCGAACGATCTTGACGCCGCCGCCGGTCGAGCCGGCGGAGCCGCCGATGAACATCGCGAACATGAGCAGGATCTGCGCGTCGGTGTCCCACTCCACGAAATCGGCGGTCGCGTACCCCGTGGAGTTCAACAGCGACACGACCTGGAACGTCGCCTGCCGAAGCGAGTTCTCGGTCACGCCCTGCGTCATTCCGCCCAGTTCGATGGCGGGCGCCGCGCCGCGGAACAGCATCACCGCGAGAACGGCGGTCACGACCGCGATCGCGCCGGCGTATCCGCGGAACTCCGCGTTCTTCAGCATGACCTCGGCCTCGCCGCGCAACACGTGCCAGAACAGCGCGAAGTTGACGCCGGCGACGGCCATGAACGGGATGACGACCCACTGCACGGCGGCGGAGAACGCCGCGACGCTGTCGGCCTCCGGCGAGAACCCGCCGGTCGGGAGGGTGGTGAACCCGTGCGCGATCGCGTTGAACAGATCCATGTTCGGCGCCATTCCGGCGCGGTGGAGCCCGTACAGGAGCACGATGTACACCACGGTGAAGGCGAAGTAGATCAGCCAGAGCGCGCGCGCCGTCTCCGCGATCTTCGGGGTGAGCTTCTGGAGCTCCGGCCCGGGGGCCTCCGACTCCATGAGCTGGGCCCCGTTGACCGCGACCTCGGGCAGGATGGCGATCATCAGCACGATGATCCCCATCCCGCCGAGCCACTGCGTGAGCTGGCGCCACATCATCACGGCGTGGGAGTGGCGGTCGGTGCTGATCTCGCCGAGCACGGTCGCGCCGGTGGTGGTGAACCCGCTCATCGACTCGAACAGGGCGTTGACGATCGACTCCGTGAGGGCGCCGAGCGATCCCGTCTGAAGCCCCACCGTCGACGCCGTGCCGTACCCGGCGAGCAGGTACGGGATCGTCCCGATCACCGCCGCCGCGATCCACGCGAGCGAGACAAAGAGTAGCGCCTCGCGGGGACCGAGGTCGGGGTCGGGATCGACCCGCTCGACGGCGAATCCGATGGCCGCGACGAGCGCCATCGAGACCAGGAACACCCAGATGTCCTCGCCGTACACGAGCGCCACGACCAGCGGCACCAGCATCGTGACGGCGAGGTACTTGATCCCGACCCCGAGAAGTCCAACGCTCGCCTTCCAGTTGACGCCCCAAGCCATGTGTGTTCGATCGATATGGGAGTGGCCCGTTCGCTGTATTAAACTGTCGAAGGGGCGACGACGGAACTCTGAAACGGGTTCACGAGGTCCAAAACGCCTTCGTGAACAGCACGAGCACGGGAATGATCTCGATCCGACCGATCCACATCAGGACGATCATGACGGCTCGGGTGCTCATCGGGAAGGTCGCGAACGTTCCGTACGGGCCCGCTTGGCCGAACGCCGGACCGATGTTGAGGAACGTCGTCGCGGCGACGGGAGACCGGATGATCGCCACCGCGAGGAACGGCATCGGCGGCTCGCGGTGATAGAAGGGACCGGCAGCGGGAACGCGAGCGGTACGGAGAGCGCAGCGAGGACGTCTCCGGCCGGCCCGACGCTCGCCCGCCGGCCCGGAGCGGGGCCGTCACAGGAGACTCAGGCCATCGACGTGATCGCGCTGATGGAGTCCGACTCCGCGAGGAGGATCACGTGGTCCCCGGCCTGAAGCACGGTGTCCCCGCGGGGGGTGACGAGCTCGTGGTTGCGGGTGATCGCGCCGATGACGAACCGCGCGTCGCTCTCCGCGACGATCTCGGAGATCGGCCGGCCGGTGAGCCCGCACCCCTCGGTGAGTTCGAGTTCGAGGACCTCCGCCCGATCGTTTTCGAGGACGGCGATGTTCTCGGCGACGCTCTCGTAGGTGAACCGCGTGATCTCCTCGGCGGTCACCGTGCGGGGGTTGATCGCGATGTCGATGCC
Source organism: Halorubrum persicum (assembly GCF_002727125.1). Taxonomy (GTDB): domain Archaea; phylum Halobacteriota; class Halobacteria; order Halobacteriales; family Haloferacaceae; genus Halorubrum; species Halorubrum persicum. The sequence goes on along the minus strand of NZ_NHOA01000148.1, from coordinate 9,251 downwards.
GATCTCCTCGAAGACGGTGACGTAGTCGGGGCTGTCGACCACCGCGATCACGCGGCTGACGCCCAGCCGCTTGGCGAGCACGGCGACGAGCAGGTTCCTCTCGTCCGAACCGAGCGCGGTGACGAGGATGTCCGCGTCGTCGACGTGCTCGCGCGAGAGGAACTCGGTGTCGGTGGGGTCGTGCTCCATCACGACCGTGTTCGGGAGGTTCTCCGCGAGCCACCGCGCGCGGTCGGCGTCGCGTTCGATCAGCCGCGGCTTGAAGTCGCGCTCCTCAAGCAGCCGGGCGGTCTGGTAGCCGATCTCGGTGCCTCCCACGACGACGATCTCGTCGGCACTTCCGGGGGTCGTCTCGGGCGCCACGTCGGTCGCGAACGACTGGACGCTCTCCGGGCTCCCGATCACGACGGCGCGGTCTTCGACCGCGATGCCGGTGTCGCCGCGCGGGATCGTCATCTCGCCGTCGCGGAACAGCCCGACAAACGTGAGCGACTCGAAGCGGTCGGCCTCCGAGACGGTCTGTCCCGCCACGGGGCTCCCCTCCGCGATCTCGAACTCGGCCATCTGGACGAGCCCGCTGGCGAAGGGGTCGACGTCGATGGCGGCCGGGAGCCCGATGACGCGGACGATGTTCTCGGCCGTCAGCAGGTCGGTACACACCATGAAGTCGACGCCGAACGCGCCCTCGCTGCCCTGCCACGTGCGGAGGAACTCCGTGCTCTTCACCCGGGCGATGGTGAACCCGCCGCCGAGCGTCTTCGCGGTGCCGCAGGCGACGAGGTTCGTCTGGTCGTTGTCGGTACACGCGATGACCATGTCGGCCCGTCCCACCTCGGCCGCGGTCTGTATCTCGGAGGTCGTGCCGTCGCCGGCGATCGTGAGCACGTCGAGCTCGTATTTGAGCTGCTCCGCTCTGTCCGGGTCGACGTCGACGACGACGACTTCGTGGTCCGAGGCGAGGCTCGCAGCGATGCTCGTTCCGACCTCGCCGGCCCCGATGACGACCACATGCATAGGCGCAACCAGAGACCCGACCCTGAAGTTCGTTACTATCGGGAGCCGGGGAGCACGGCGGCGGCGCCCGACGGGTCACCGACGGTTTCGGCCGCCGCGGCCCGGCTCCTACGACTCGCCGCCGAACGACGAGGGGTCCGTCCACTCGTTTCGCCCCGAGACGGTGCGCTGCGGGAAGGGGATCGAGATCCCCTCCTCGTCGAAGCGCGCCTTGACCGCCTTCACGTAGTCGGCGCGGGCCTTCACGAAGTCCGCCCGCGACGGGTCATCGATCCAGATCCGCGACTGGAGCCCGACGTACGAGTCCGCGAGCTCGGTCAGCCGGACCGACGGCGCCGGGTCGTCGAGGATGGCGTCGCTCTTCTCGGCCTCTTCAACGATGATGTCGGTCGCTTTCTCCACGTCGTCCTCGTAATCGATCCCGAAGACGAACTTCAGGCGCAGCGTCTTCTTCGCGACCGGGTTCTTCACCACGTCGCTTGTCAGGGCGTGGTTCGGCACCGTGAGCAGTTCGTTATCGAACGTGCGCACGCGGGTGACCCGGAAGGAGATGTCCTCGACGATCCCCGAGTTCCCCTGCCACTCGATCCAGTCGCCGATGCGGAACGGCTTGTCCGTGTAGATGAAGACGCCGGCGACGAAGTTCTTGATCACGTCCTGGAGCGCGAAACCGACCGCGAGCGTCGCCGCGGCGGCGATCGTCGCCAGCGACCGCAGGACCCCCTGATACCCCGCCGCGCCGAACGCGACCGTGACGCCCGCGAACAACACGAGGAACGCGACGATCTTCTGTAACGGCCGCCGCGCGTGCTCGTCGAGCCCCTGCCTGTCGAACACGCGCTGGACGAGCGGGGTGACGGCTGCCTTGTACAGCACGTACGTCGCGGCGACGACGGCGACGAAGATCGCCGCGTCGATGACGATGCCGGTCAACGGGCCGAGGAACGGCTCCAGCGTGCCCGCGACGGCGACGGTTCCAGGCGCCCCTGCGGGGACGCCCATCAGTGCAGCACCGCTGTGTTCCCGCGCGTCTCGATCAGGTCGGCGTCGACGGCTTCGGCCAGCTCCGCGGCGAGATCGTCGGTCGTGGTTCCGCCCCGCGCGGCTCGGAGGAACTTCACCTTCACGAGCTTGCGGTCGTCGAGCTGGTCGTCGAGCTCGTCGACGACCGCGTCGATGCCGTGTTTCCCGACCCAGACGGTGACGTCGAGGTCGTGCGCCTCTTTGCGAAGCTGTTGGTCGCTCATACACCGATGAGTCGGCCGCGCGCATTGAAACTTGAGGTTTGGCGGTCGGCGAGAGGGCTCGCGTCGCCCTCGTGGGGGCTCCCGACGGATCAGCGCTCGCGCTCGACCTCACGCCCGAAATCACGCTCCGCGTCTGAGCCGCCCGCCCGGCCCCGTTCGACGTACTCGGCCGCGTCCTCCGGCGTCTCCGTCTCCAACAGCCGGTCGAGCTTGCGCTCGAACTGCTCGTCTGTGAGCTCCCCCTCGGCGTACCGGGCGCGGAGCCGATCGAGCGCGTCCGAGGCGTGCTCGGAGCGCTCCGCGTCGTCGGTCTGGCCGGCCGGCACGGGATCGCTCCCCCCGAACAACTCCAGTTCCTCGTCGTCGTCGAACAGCATCGAGACCACCGGCACGATCACGATGTAGCCGAACAGCATGAACGGGAGCCACCAGCCGAAATCGAGCAGGAGCGCAGCGAGCCACGTCCCCGTCACGACCGTCGCCGCGATACCGCTCGCGTTCCGCTCGAACCGCTCGCGTGTGGAGGTGTCCGCCATCGCTGACACCATCCGCGCCGGGGCACAAAGTCGTGTCGGCGGGCGATCGTGGCGTGCGGTCAGTCACCGGGACGACTGCGGCCGTCGTTAGAATTAGTCTAATCTAATCTTTTTCTTTGACCAGAAGTGTATTATGTGGGTCCTCTCTAATACTCGGTATGTACACGGACGCGAACGGCTCTTCGGGCGTCTCTCGCCGCCGGTTCGCCTCGATCGGCGCCGGCGCGCTCGCGGGAGGGATCGCCGGGTGCACCGGGAACGCGACCGACGCGAGCGCTGCCGGCGACGGCGGCGACGCCGACTACACCGTCGTCGCCTCGTTTTTCACGTTCTACGACTTCGCCGACTCGCTCGCGGAGGGAACCGACATCGCGGTCGAGAACCTGGTTCCGACCGGGCTCCACGGCCACGGCTGGGAGCCGGACCCGTCGATCCAGCGCCGGATCACCGACGCCGACGCCCTCGTTCACGTCGGTCCCGACTTCCAGCCGTGGGTGGATCGGGCGATCGACGCGCTCGCGGCCGAGTCGACCGAGACCAAACTCATCAACGTCCGGGCGGGCGTCGGTCTCATCGACCTCGCCGACTCGCTGACCGAAGAGGAGGCGGTCGAGGGGGCGAAGGACCCGCACTTCTGGCTCGACCCGCGGCGGGCGAAGCGCGCGGTCGCGAACCTCGCCGACGGGCTGTCCGAACTGGCCCCGGACAGCGAGGAGGCGATCCGGGAGAACGCGACCGCCCTCGACGCGGAGCTCGACGCGCTCGACGCGGAGTGGCAAGCGGTCTTCGACGCAGCCGAGCGCGACGTGGCGTTCCTCGCCGCCCACAACGCCTTCGCGTACCTTTCGGAGCGGTACGGCGCGACCATCGAGCCGCTCGTGGTGAACCTCGCGGCGAACGACGACGTGCGACCCGCGGACATGCGGCGGGCGCAGGACACGATCGCCGAACACGGCATCGAGCATATCGGCGCCGCCGTCTTCGAGCCGATCCGGCCCGCCCGCCAGCTGCTCGAACAGACCGACGTGGCGGCCTACTTCCCCGTGACGCCGTACGCGGGAACCGCCGAGTCGTGGGTCGAGCGCGGGTGGGGGTACTTCGAGATCGCCCGGGAGGTGAACCTCCCGACGTTCCGCATCCTGCTCGGCGTCGACGACCCAGACGACGTGACGTTCGCCGACTACGGCCGCAACTTCGAGCCATGAACGGGGCGCCATCGCCGGTCGACGCCGACCGACCCCCCCTCGTCGACGCCCGCGATCTGACGTTCGGGTACGCCGCCGTTCCGGTCGTCGAGGACGTGACCCTCCGGGTCGACCGCGGCGAGTACGTCGGGATCGTGGGGCCGAACGGCTCGGGGAAGAGCACGCTCCTCCGGCTCCTCTTGGGCCTGCACGAGCCCGATTCGGGGTCCGCGGAGCTGCTCGGCCACCCCGCCCGGGCGTTCGCCGAGCGCGAGCGCGTCGGCTACGTCGCCCAGGACGTGACGGAGGACGAGAAGCGGATGCCGATCACGGTGAGCGAGGTCGTCCTGATGGGCCGGTTCCCGCACGCCGGGTTCGGTCGGGTGACCGTCGAAGACCGCGAGCGCGTCCGCGAGGCGCTCCGGACGGTCGGGATCGAGCATCTCGCCGACCGCAAGATCACCGCGCTCTCGGGCGGCCAGCGCCAGCGGACGTACATCGCCCGCGCGCTCGCCGGCGAGGCGGAGCTGCTCGTCTTAGACGAGCCGACGGTCGGGGTCGACGCCGAGTCCGTCGAGGCGTTCTTCGAGCTCCTCGACGGGCTCGTGGCGGACGGGATGACCGTCCTGCTGGTCGAACACGACATCGGCGCCGTCATCGAACACGCCTCCCGGGTGGTCTGTCTCAACCGCGAGGTGTACTTCGACGGTGACCCCGCGGCGTTCGCCGAGAGCGACGCGCTCGACCGCGCGTACGGGACAAACATCCGCCGCGAGGAAGGGGGGATCGTCACGTGACGCCGAGCGCTCCGGCGGTCGCGGCCGTCCCGGCCCTCTCCGCCCCCTACGACTTCCTCGCCCGCCTCGTCGGACTGTGGAGCGACGGGCTCGGCTGGGTCGGCGAGCGGCTGGGGATCGCGATGCTCGACTACGTGTTCATGCACCACGCGCTCCTCGTGGGCGCGCTCATCGCGGTGATGGCGCCGCTCATCGGCACCTTCCTCGTTCACCGCCAGCTCGCGCTGATCGGCGACGCGCTCGCGCACACCGCGTTCGCGGGCGTCGCCGTCGGGCTGTTCGTCAACTCGCTGCTCGGCACCGGGATCTCCCCGTACGTGACGGCGATCGTCGTCGCCGTGATCGCCGCGCTCGCGATCGAACTGATCTCCGAGACGACCGACGCGTACAACGACGTGTCGATGGCGATCGTGCTCTCGACCGGGTTCGCGCTCGGCGCGGTCCTCATCAGCCTGAACACCGGCGGGCTCGCCGTCGGGATCAACCAGTACCTCTTCGGGAACCTCTCGACGGTCTCGCGCGAGAACGCCGTCCTCTTGGTCGTCCTCTTCGCGATCGTCGCGCTGGTCGTCACGGTGACGTACAAACAGCTGCTGTACGTCACGTTCGACGAGACCGCGGCCCGGGTCGCCGGCGTCAACGTCCCGTGGTACAACCGCCTGATGACGACGCTGACCGCCCTCGTCGTCGTCGGAGCCATGCAGATCATGGGCGTCATCCTCGTCGCGGCGATGCTCGTCGTCCCCGTCGCCGCCGCCGCCCAACTCGCCCGCGGCTTCCGCGAGGCGCTCCTCGCCTCCGTCGTGCTCGCGCAGATCGCCGTGGTCGCGGGCATCACGCTGTCGTTCAACTACAACACGACCGCCGGCGGCACCATCGTCCTCGTCGCCGTCGGCGTCTACATCGCGGCGGTCCTCGCCGGGAAGGCGCAGTCGCGGCGGGCCGGGGGAAGCGGGGACGACCCCGCCCCGGCCCCGGAGCGCTAGTCGGCCCGCTCGTCGGTCGACCCGCGGAGCCCTCCGTCGAGCCCGAGCCCCACCCGGTCGCCGTACCGGTCCCAGACGACGACCAGCGACGGGACCAGGAGGATCGAGCAGAGGTACGCGTACAGCACGCCGAGCGCGAGCAGCAGGCCGAAGTCCTGGATCAGCGGGATCACCGCGAGCCACAGGACGCCGAGCCCGCAGACGGTCGTCAGCATGCTCCCGGTGAGCGCGCCGCCGGTGCCGGCGATGGTGATGTCCAGCGCCTCGTCGATCCCGTGGCCCGCCTTGTACTCGTCGACGAAGCGGTGGACGAAGTGGACGGTGTAATCCACCCCGAGCCCGATCGACACCGAGAGGATCGGGGCGTTGATCGGCGTCAGCGGGATGTCGAACACCCGCATCGACCCGACCAGCAGCCCCACCGTGACGAGCACGGGCACGAGGTTGAGCAGGCCGTACACGGCCTTCCCCTCCAGGTAGGCGTACGACACCGCGAGGAAGATCGCCGTGAGCGCGAACGCGGCGATCAGGCTCCGGATCGCCGAGTCGGTGAGCCGATCGATCACGGCCTCGTTGACGACGAGACTCCCCGTGGGGACCGCCTCTAAGGGGGTGCGTTCGGCGAGTTCGCGCACGTCCGCGACCGCCTCGGAGTCGTCGACGCCCGGCCGGATCGTGTAGTCGATCCGCGCGCTCCCGCGGTCGGCGGCGAGGTAGCCGCGGGCGCGGCGGCCCCGGAGAGCGCCACGCCGGCGATGAGCGCCCCGACTGCGGCGACCGCCATTGCCACCCCGGCGATCCCCCCGGCCCGGCTCATCGCCGCCTCCGGACGCCGTCTCCGCCGGCGTCGACGCCGCAGCGCCCAGCGGCCCGCCCCCCGACCGCGTCGAATCGAGTCATACGATCGTGTCGGATGCGATTAACATAAGCGTATTGAATGAACGTTCAATCAAGAGCGATATATAGTCGGCCGCGGTACGTCGCGTATGAAACGCCCGTTCGTGGAGCCGACCGACACCCGAGAGGCCATCCTCGGCGCGGCGTTCCGCGCGCTCTGCGAGCACGGGTACGCCGACCTGACGATAAAGCGGATCGGCGAGGAGTTCGACAAGAGCCCGTCGCTCGTCTACCACCACTACGACGGGAAAGACGAGCTCCTGATCGATCTGCTCGGCTTCCTCCTCGACGGCTTCGAGGAGTCCGTCTCAGAGGACGCGTTCGATCTGGCGCCCAGAGAGCGCCTCGACACCTACGTCGCGGCGACGACGCACCCCGGACCGATCCCCGAGGGGCACGGCCCCGACGGGCAGTTCATGACCGCCATCGTCGAGCTCCGCGCGCAGGCCGCCACCGACGACGCCTACCGCGACCACTTCGACCGGAGCGACCGGGTGTTCAGCTCGTTCCTCGAGCGAACGGTCCGGGAGGCGGCGGGCGACGATCCATCCGCGGAAGGCTCCGACGCGCAGGCCGACGCGCCGGACGACGCCGTCTCCCCCGCCGAGGTCGCGTCGACGCTCCAGACGCTCGCGACCGGCGGCATGCTACGCTGGGCGACGACGACGGACCGCGAGTGGGCCGACGACACGCGAAGGGGGATCCGTCGGTACCTCGAGTCGGTGCTTCCGGCGGTCGATCCCGACGCCTGATCGGCGTTGGGACCGAGGGCGCGTGGACTCCCGGAGCGTCGGCGCAGTCGGATCAGCGGTCGGTGACGCCCTCGGCGTCCATCCGCGACACCTCCTCTTCGAGCCACTCTCGGATCCATTTCACGCGCTTGATGCGCTGATGGGCGATGCTCTCGGCGCTGTCGGAGACGACCCGCTCGGTGTGGTCGTGGGCGCGCTGAAGCACCCGATCGACCATCTTCGCGGAGTCCATGTGGGTCCGTGACTCGTACCCCATCCGAAGCAGCATGAGGACGGCGCCGTTCGCGCCCACCTTGTCGAGCACGTCCGCTTCCATCAGACACCGGCTCTCCAGAGGCACGTCCGTCAGGTCGCCCGTGTACGAGTGGTCGACGACCGCGCCGCACACCTCCTCGATGAACGACTCCGGATAGTTGCCGCGGCTCTGTAGGTACTCGCGGGCGACGCGCGCGCCGGCTTCGGCGTGAACGTCCTGCTCTGCCTCCAGTTTCGCCACGTCGTGAAACACTGCGGCCACCCGGACCACGTCGACGTCGGCGCCCTCGCTCTCGGCGATGTCGGTCGCGAGGTCGACGACGTTGAGGATGTGGTTGAACCGGTAGTCCGCGGAGTGCCAGGGGTACCAGCGCATCCGACCGCCGTCATCCTCGCTCTCGACGCTGGCTGCGAGGTAATCTCTCACAAACCCTTTCATCTCCTCGAAGTCCTCGTCGCTCACCTCCGTTTCCTTAATTTCGACGCCCACGGGAACCACCTCGGGCGAAAAACTCGTCGTTCATTACCGTAACCGAGGAGCGTTTCGTTCTTAGTCGTTACGACGGGTGTATCGGCGGGCGCACGCCGGCGCAGATCGGTCGCGACGGCGAGGTTCTTAAGGGCGGGCGGCGACCATCGACACGTATGTGGCGCCCCTGGGGAAGCGGCGAGAAGGCGCGGTTTCAGCGGGCCGCGGGGGTAAACATCCTCGGCAACGCGCTGAAGATCGCGGTCGTGGGGGCCACCGGGTTGGCCTTCGGGAGCGTCGCCCTGCTCGCCGACGCCGCGCACTCGGTCGCGGACCTCGTCGCCAGCGCGGTCGTCTTCGTCTGGGGCGGCTCTCGGTACGACGCCGCCGACGAGACCCACCCCCACGGCCACCAGCGGATCGAGCCGTTGACGGCGCTGTTCGTCGGCGCGGTCATCGTCCTGCTCGGCGTCCTGCTGTTACAGGAGTCCGCCTCCGAACTCCTCGGATCGCCGGGCGTCGAAGCCGACCCGATCCTCGTCGCGGCGCTGCTGTTCGCGCTGGTCGATATGTACGTCCTCTACCGATATACGGAGCGCGTGAACGCGGACCTCGGTTCGACCGCGCTCACCGCGCTCGCCGCCGACTGTCTCAACGACATCTACACCACCGTCGCGGCGCTGATCGGCGTCTTCGGCGTGCTGGCCGGCGTCCCCGTCCTCGACCCGGTTGCGGGGGCCCTCGTCAGCGTCCTCGTCGTGTATCAGGGGATCGAGATCGCCCGCGAGAACGTCACGTACCTCGTCGGCGCGGCGCCGCCCGCCGCCGACCGCGAACGGGTCATCGCCGCGCTCCGCGAGAACCCCGCGGTGGAGGGCGTTCACGACCTGACGGTGTACTACGACGGCACCGACCTCGAGGTCGAGGTTCACGTCGAGGTCGACGGGCAGATGACGCTCCGAGAGGCCCACGACATCGAGACGGAGCTGGTCACGGGCCTCCGGAACCTGGATGACGTAGGCGACGTCCACGTCCACCTCGACCCATCGGGCGTCGGCGAGTGGAAGGAAGCCGACGACGGCAGAGGCGGAGGCGGCGGCGCGAGACCGGGAGA
>NZ_NHOA01000051.1 GCF_002727125.1 Halorubrum persicum | reverse complement strand
ATCGCTATTCAACACAGCACCAGAAACCGCGACCATGCCGCATCCTGTTTGTTCTTGGCGTTCTGGTTGGTTTCCAGCATCGGCTTCACGTCTAAGTCCTCAACGGCTACTAGATCATACTCCCGAACCAGCCATGTCGTCAGTTTGTGCTGGTAATCCAGCACGGCTGTGTTGAATCGCTGTAAGGCGTGGAGATTCACTGTTTGACGAAGCGTGTGATGTTATAGACGACACACATCAGCGCGATCTCGCGGAACTCACGGAACCACGAGCGCGCTCGCACGGCAAAGCCGAGCGAGCGCTTCACAGCCGAGCTCACGGTTTTACCCATCGAGCGCTGATTGTACGGGTATCATCGATTCTGGCGTTGTGTGCGTGGTCGTACGGAGCGAAGATACGGTGCTTGGCCAGCGGTCTGATGCCGAGGTCGCGTAATCCTTCACGAAGCGATTGCTTGTCATAGCCTTTATCGGCCGCGAGAGACCGCAGATCGCCCGCGTTCCGGCGGGCGATCTGCTCAGCGAGGTCTGCGTCGCTTCCTTCCCGGTTCGTTGAGCAGTGTTCGTCAAGGACGGCTTGAGACGCTGTATCGATGAGTTTCGTGACTTTGAGCTTCTGAACGCGGTAGCTGATTCGCTGGCAGTAGTGGCGGCTCGCTGGTGAGCGGTCGTAGAACGTGGCGTCGATCGCGGCGTGTTCAGAGAGATCGTGCAGCTGCGTCGACTGGCGCAGCAGCACTCGACAGACGCTCATGCTGATCCGGTCGAACGCCTTACACAACGTGGACGGCGTGGGGATATCGGCCGCGTTGAGGCCGATCTCTCCGGTTATTTGTGGCATCTTTTTGAGTAAGTCGATCGTCATGCGGTACGATGAATCGAGGTAAATCCGCAGACAATGAAGGGAAACGAGTGCATAGTCGGCAGTAACTCTTTGAGCAACCGGTACAACCTCCCCGATGAAGCGGGAAATTTGGGTCATAGACAACCACATTCCCCCGCTTCAACTCCTTTGATTTAGCGGCCCACCTCGTTGCTGTATGGCGATTCAACACAGCCGTTTGAACGGAGCGTGACCTGTGGGTCGCTCCACGACAGGCATCCGCGTGGGCAGCGGTTCAGCGATCTCCTTCCAACTCATAGAGATGCTGGAGTACCCGATAACAAGTGTATTCCGATCCACAACACAGCAGGCTCGGCTCTTTATCCGGAGACACAGACGCGATTTGGTAGCATCTGCTCTGTTGAATCCGCAGAAGGCGTCGGGATTAGGGTCACTCTGTCCTCAGTTCAGGAGCGCTGTCGAGAGAATTCAGAGATGGAATCTTGGCAGAGAGTGGAAGAATTGAGATCACAGGGTGGATCGATCCAACTCTTCGACGATGAGGTGCGAGATAATCGCGTCTCCAGAGATCGTGATCCCCGTGCCGTCATCGGATTCAACAGAGCAGTAGCATCCAGTATGAAAGGTGAGCAGCTTGCTGTGTTGAATAGATGC
>NZ_NHOA01000053.1 GCF_002727125.1 Halorubrum persicum | reverse complement strand
TGTGCTACACAAGAGCGCTCTCTCAAGTAAGGAACAGACATAGTCGATACGGCAACGGATGGACGACCCGTTTCGGGGTTCTATGAGGAGGCGCCACCGATGTCGGACGGGCTTGATGCAGTCCTCACACAACTCAACGCTGCCGACCATATCGGAGCATACAACGATTATCGAGGGTATACGACGTTTTCGAACATGTACGCAATTTATGAGGGAATTTGATATGGATTTGAGCTAACTGTCTTTCCCTGAGTAGCAATTTGACCAATCATACATACTTAGCAATCGAATGAATCGGTCACGACCGTTCAGGGTTCATAAAAACAGCTGAGTGTAGAATTGAGTTGCGTGGTCACCACGTGGATGCTTTCGTGGTTTCGAAGCCACGAAACACCCCAGTTTCGATACATTCATACCGTCAACCGGTCGTTCCAGCTAGTCTGCGTGATTGAGAGTAGAGAAGCTTGTCCCCGAATTGTCAGCCACTCCTGTATAGCCTTTTGTGACAGACGCAATGATAATAGAACCAAGTGTATTCATAACAAGATCGACAGCCGTATCAATAGCATACTCACGAAGAGTCTATTCGTGCCAGAATGACCTGAAAATGAACTCATATACTTCAAACCCCGATCCAATAGCGATAACGATCGGGACAACCCACCAAACTGCCTCGCGAGTTACCACTTGTTTTCGGTGAGTGAGCAAGGCTAGAGCAGCGACACCAGAACCACCCATGGTGTGAGTGAGGAGATCCCACCACGACACCGAGGCATAAATGTCGAATATGAGTCCAGAAAAGTGGAGCGCAGTCACGGCACCTGACCAGAGTAAAATTCCAACCCAAACAAAAGTTACCCGCTCTTGTCGACGGATGTCTGAAACAAACCGGGTGAGAAGACGCGGAAGCCACAGATGTGGCTGCTCCGGGCACCCTCGCATTGAATGGGCAATCGACCAGGTAATCGCAGCGAGACCAGTCGAACAGACAGCAAGTATGATTCGTGATGAAAAATGTGGGAGGGCAAGCATACAGCCCAATTACGGGCTGACGACTGCAAGTGGGCTTTGATAACTACGAAACCACTTTTAGTCTATAGCCGTTTTCAGTTGTTTTATTACAACGGACAGAGCATTCCAGATCTGTATGGCCCTCCAACTCAGCCATGCGATTAGCGACGGCATTCGCCGAACAGTTTCCCGAACGGGTGGAATCCTATTTCTTGGATTTCTCGCGATCCAGTTCGGGCTTCAAATAAGCGCTAACAGCGCTGTGCTAGGGCTTATTCCCCCACAGGCTGCCGAACAGTTTAGCCAGGCTGCCGGGATCACGCTCCCGATTCCCGGTAGTGTCAGTGTGGTTCTGTTCGTCTCGCTCATGATTTTGAGTGCGACGTATTTTGTTATCCTCTCGCGAACGTTTGCGCAATCGCCGAGCGAGATGTCTCGATTCCCTGCGTCGCTGAGTCAACAGCTCGGACAGACCACTATTTTCGCGCTTGTTGGGGGCCTGATCATCACTGTCTCGATTATGTTCGGAACCGTTCTCTTGATTTTTCCAGGCTTATTCCTCGCAGCTTCGTTCTTGTTTTTTATTTTTGCTGTCGCTGTCGAAGAACGGGGAATCATCAGCAGCCTCAAGCGGAGCTGGGACCTGGCTCGTGGATCTCGGCTTAAACTCGGCATCCTCGTTGTTATGTCTGCGATCTTTGGGGGTGTCATCGGTACTATCACGCCATTGTTGACTCTTGCTGGCCTCCCAATCGTAGCCGATGTTGTGACGGTCGTCCTTACAGCGGCATTTTTCGTGCCGTACTACGCGACCATCGCATCGGCATACCTCCAGCTACGAGATCAAGAGGACGACCAGAACCACCCGGAACAAAATCCGGTTGATGTCTCACAGACACCTAAGTCAATCTGAGACTGTCAATTCGACACTCAAGCGGAAGTATGGTGCGTTCGTCCGCTCACAGCGCTGGTGGAAACAGTTCCGTGAACTCACCATCGCCTGTCTCATTCATAATGTAGACCGATCACTCTAAGCGGTCAATACAGGGGACTCATACACCAGATTAGAAGAAATATTTTGCTATCAGAGCTATTGTTTGATGGGTGAGATGATGAAGAACACGAACCCCAGTCCGATACCAGTACCAATTGCGCGATGAAATTCAACTGGGCCAGAAAAGAATAATGCTTGAACGAAGAGTGAGGCTAAAGCTCCAACAAAGAATCCAAAGAGAGCATTCTGGCGAGAAGACAAATGGTAGTTATTCACATTTAGTTTCAAACGAGATCAAATAATAAATATTTGTTCTCCGAGTTTTAATTTTTAATCCGCCCCGCAATACGCAGTTCTCATCAACCGGATGTTTCAGGCGAAGATCTGTCTGAAGAAGAGGATTTCAACAGAACCGCTTAGAGCTATACGGCGTCCCTCCTAATCATGGCAATATTTTTGCCTATCTGGTGGGAGATAGCTCGTGTATGCCTTCTCGTGGGTCAATACTCCTTGAGGAGATGGTATGGCCAGAGGTTGAATCGGCTCTCAAAAACGGCACACGGACCGCGATAATCTCCGTTGGCTCGATCGAACAGCACGGCCCCCATCTACCGCTGAACATGGACACACTGGACGGTGACGAACTCTCCCGACGTATCGCAGAGACACTGGGAGATGCGCTTGCTGCGCCGACAATTCGGCCCGGTTGCTCGGGTCACCACATGGAGTTCCCTGGGACGATTACAATCCCGCCTGAGACACTGATGGATGTGATCCGGGGATACTGCCGGTCACTCGATGAACACGGCTTCGAGGAAATCGTCTTAGTCCCGACGCACGGCGGAAATTTCGCCCCGGTCAAAACTGTCGCACCTGATGTCGGTCGAGAAATTGACGCGACAGTAATTCCACTCGCGAACCTCGATGAGCACATGCGATTACTGAACGACGGCCTGAGCGAGGCGGGGATCGATTACGAGCAGGATGTGATCCACGCTGGGGCAGCCGAGACAGCGGTGGTGTTAGCGATAAATGAGAATCTCGTCAGGATGGAGAACATTGAATCCGGTACTGAAGGGCCAATCTCGACTAGTCGTCTTCTCAGTGAAGGATTCAAATCAATCACCGAAAACGGTGTACTTGGAGATCCGACTAAAGCGACCGCTGAGGCTGGCGAAACAATCATACAGAAAGTGGTGAACACCTACGCTGACCACATCGAGACCGAACGCCGGTCAGTCTAACCGGTGACCTGTATTCAGATTTGGTCGGCAATACGCACTCTTCAGCGACCGGCTGTTTCGTGCGAGGATCTATCTGAAGAATAGGATTTCAACAGAGCCGTCACTATCGGATTCACTTGGGATCTTAGGACATCAACCGCGAACCGTGACGACGACTGATATTTTTCGTACTGTATTTTTGCCGCAAGTGCTGAACTCATTCACTACTATCTCTAGCTTAGAGCGGTTGAAACAGCAGACAAGAGTTGAGAGGTAAAGTATTGTGAGAATGTCACAAAGAGATGCAGATAGGTTCTGAGTCGCTCGCCGGCGTCGACGACGGCGCCGGTCGGCTGGAACCAGCCACTATGGCACAACCCCCTACGCAAGCAGACGGCGGTAGTAGCACAGATCCCCAGCCGGCGCTGGAGGACGCGGCGATCGTCATCCACCCGGACGGGTACGAACTGATCGAGGTCGGCGACACGGAGCCGACCGACTCCGAAGCGGTCCAACGGCAGATCGACGCGCTGCCCGACGATCCCGGCGGCGCGGCGTTCAACGCTGCCGCACACCCGGACCATCCGTCGGTGGAGATGGTTGATGACGCCTACCCGTTCGACGTGGCTGCGACGCTCCGGCTCGCACACGTCGATTCCGGGCGCTTCGACGTGCTGGGCGACGACCAACTCGTCCGGCGCGTGAACCGCGAGCGCGAGTCTCTGACGTGGTTCTACGAGGGCTTAGGCGACGGCGTCGACGAAGCGGTCGTGCAGTACCACGAGATAGACGACTTCGAGAAGACGCCGATCGAGCGGTCGAAGGCGCTCGCGTCGATCGCGTCGGCGAAGGTGGACGTGGCACTCGCTGACCGGGAGGAACTGGAGCGGCGTCGCGAGCGCGGTAACGCCGTGACGGACGGCGGCGAAGAATCCGACCCGCGGATCGCCGACACGCTCGACGAGACGTGTCACGATCTGCAAGAAATCGCCGATCGCGTCGACGACGGTGAGGCGGAGAACCACCTCCAACTCGCAATCTCGCACCTCGAACACGTCGCTCGCTGGGACCGCGAAGAGCGTGGCGAGACGCCGACTGACAAGCTTCGCGACCTCGTGACTGACGGTTGCTCCAACCCCGACGATCCCGAGGTTCACTCCGAGGGCGATCAGATCGTCGCAACGGCGAACGGCGGCGCCGTCAAGGCCGAGTGGGAGACGATGAAGCGGCTCGCGAAGGACATTCTCACGGAGGCCGACCGACCACAAGACCGACCTCCAGAAGGCGAAGGAGATGGCGTCTGGCGTCCACATTCGCCTCTCGTGTGAGAACTGCGGCATCGAGGACGAAGTAGAGTACGCCCGTGATCTGGCCGAAACGCCGGAGGGGCACATCGCTCATCCGGACTTCGACTGCACGCTCGATGACGTGTCGGTCGAGGCGTTCTGCCCGCGCCACGGGACAGTTTCACTCTCCTACGACGAGTGTGACTCCTGCGTGAGCGACCGAGCAATGATGAACCGATGACGGGTGAGCAATCTGTCCCGGAGCAGATCCGGGAGACGATCGAGGCGAGCGACTACCCCGAACTGACCGTTCGCGAGGTCACTCAGCACACGGGCCTCACCGAGCAGCAGGTTTACTCGGCCGCTGGATCGATGGCTCGGCTGGAACTGGACCGCCGCGTGGGCGTCGTTCGACTCCCCGAGGACGACGGCGGGGAGTTCGTCTCGTTCGAACCGCTGATCGGTCCGGTCGGCGAAGTCGACCTCTCCGGCTACGACTGGGCGATCGTCGGTGGCGAATCTGGTGACGGCTACCGAGACATGGAACACGAGTGGGCGCGGTCCATCCGCGACCAGTGTCGACGCGACGATGTTCGGTTCTTCTTCAAGCAGAGCGCTGGTCGGCATCCCGAGACAGGGACCGACCTCACCGTGGAACACGAGACGCACGGCGTCTACGTCAGAAGACGATCCGTGAACTGCCCGAGCCGCACCCGGTGGTTCGAGACGCGCGCGAGCACCTGGAGGCCGAAGCATGACTGATACCGAAAGCGATACCGCCGACGAACAGGACGAAAAGGCGCTCGAAGACGTGTACCGCGAGCGCAACCTGCTGGCGTGTGCGCTCGCCGTTGCGACCGACGCGCCGTCGGGGCGGAAGCCGGCGCCGGACGCCGGCGACGAGTGGGCGATCGTCTGGATCGAGACGCCGATGGGGCAGGTCTCGTGGCATGTACCAGCCGACCTCGCCGAGTCGATCGGGACGATGCAACGCGACAGTGACTACAGCGGCTACTCGCGCGAGCAGAAGAACGACGTGCTGGCCTCGTGAGCCGAAGAGGGGTGTTGGTGCTGATGTCCCGGAGTGACGACACGCCAGCGGCTGACCCGGACCTCGACGCCTTCCGGTTCGAATGCTCCCGGCGCGACTGTTCGACGATCTTCGCCGGCGACGAGCTGCCGTCGATCGCGAAGCGAGGCGCCCGCCACCTGAATCGCGAACACGGCGACTCGTTCAGCACGTACGAGCAGTTCGACACGATCGAGCGTGGTGGGCACCGTATTCAGGGCAACGAGTGGACGGTCACGCGGATTTCGCAGTACGTCACCGCGTTCGACGTGATGGAGCGGATCGGGCTGGTGGACGGTCTCCTCGTGCCCGCCGACCAGGACGAAATGTGTTCGCAGTGTCTCCGGGTCATCCGGGACTCCGACGCGCGGGTCGACCTCGACGAGACGGAGCGCGTCGACCCAGACACGCCCGACGACTGGTGGTGCGAGTGGTGTGTCGCCGAGCGAGAGATCGAGGCGAAAGCGGCCGCGAACGCCTCGCTCAACGCGTTTCGGTTCACGGAGGAGACCGATGACTGACCCCGAGGCGGGGTCGCTTCCCCGTGACGACGTGACGGTTGGGACGATCTGCGAGTACACCTAAAGGCGCACGGATACGACGACGGCGAAGAACCTTGATTCTCAACGGGTAACGCGGCCTACTCTTCTACGTCGTCCAACCCGACGCCGTCCAGAACGTGCCCGTCGTGATACCCCTCTTCGGCGAGCCCGCGATCGCGGAGCGCGTCGACGTGGCGATCGAGAGCGATCGCGACCGCGTCGTCGCCGAGCTCCCATTCGTACCCGTCGTGAGGAACCACACCCACGTCACCGCGGAAAAACTCCGCCGGCGTCCGGTCGTGGGTGTTCACGTAGGGTGTAGATGAGCCCGCCGAACCCGTCTTTCAGCCACCGGTGAGGTGGGTGCTCGCTCTCTGGATCCATGCCGTCGTCGCGCATGGCCGGCGCGATCGTCGACCAGTACTCCTCGACGAGCTGATCGATCGAGAGCGCGCTCCAGCGCACGTCGCCGTCGGAGTTGCTCACACCGACTCCCCCGCGTCCATACTGTCGTCGTGCTCAGCCGGCACGGTATCGTTTTCGGTACCGTGGGCGGTATCGGTATCGGTACCGATTTCGATACCGATACCGGTATCACAGACTTGTGCGGGTTTCACGCGCTCTCGAACGTACTCAGGGGCGTCCCGCGTCGGGACAATACGCGACCGGTAGATCGTCGTGCTGTCGTCGCCCCGACCGATATCGAGGTCGGCGAGAGACTGTTCGAGGATCCGCCGCGGGGCGGTCTCGTGCGTCCACCTGGCAGACGGATAGGTGTACCAGCGGTGGTACGCAGACTCGTCATCTGCGGTGTCGTCGTACGCGAGCCACCACTCGTGATCGGCCGGGAGACCGAAGTAGATCGCGACAGTTCCCCGCGCCGCAGCGAGAGCATCGAGCCACGCGCCGGCGTCGATCGCGTCGTTCGTCCGGCGGCCAGCGAGCACGTCGGCGACGGGCTTCGTCGCGGACGACGGTGCGAACGGCGAGCCCTCACACTCGACCAGGAGGCGATAGGCGGACGGCCCGGCGGTACGACGCGTCTCCATCAACCGAGCACCCCGTGGAGCGCGAGCGCGTTCGTCAGCGCCGCCAGCGACGTAAGCAGTGACCCGAAGGCAACGACGCCCGCCGCGGCCGTCCGCGACCACTCGCGGAGGATCAGGACTGCCGTTGCGACCACCGCGAGTGCGCCGAGTTTGAACGCGGCGAAGCCGGCGAACCCGAACTGGTGGATGGCCGCCTTGATGACGGGGTTGTCCTCGGTGAACCCGGCGGTGAGCCCGAACTGCGTCGTCACGAAGTCGAGGAGCGACGCGATCACGAGGAGCGTCCACGCGGCCGCCGCGAGCATGACGTCGCGCTGATCGGCGTCGAAATCGACCCACTGACGGCCGATCTGACCGCCCGAACCCCAGCCGTAGCTACTCGACATGGCGCTCCTCCAAGGTGGATTCGGCGGTATCGGTCGAATCGCCCTGTTCGGTCGGCCCGAGCACGGTGAAGTGTGGAAGCGCACCGACCAGCGGTCGGCTGTCGGCGCGATCGAGGAGGTCCGTCGCAACCTCTCGATGCCCGTCCAACCGCGCGCCTTCGAGCCGGGCGATCACGTCGTCCTTCCCATCGAGCGGGACAAAGTGGATCACGTCGGTCGTCTCGGGGTCGAATGCTTCCCAGCCCTCGGGGATCGACCGGTGGCCGATCGCGTCGGCGTACTCGCTGATCGACCGTGGCCCGCGAACAACGATGACCCACGCGTCGGCGTCGTTGCAGGTGAGACATGAACCTCGACGCGCCCGACGAGTACGAAGACTGGCCGTTCGAGGCACGGGCTTTCGTCCTCGCTGAGGCGAACACAGCCACCGACCTCCGGCGAGAGATCGACTCGCTCGCCGGGTTGGAACACGACACAACGATGGACACGCACCAGTCGTTCACGAACGACGAGCTTGCCCAGTTGGTGATGGCGCTCGGCAGCCCCCAGGAGAGTGAGGGCCTATGAGCGATACCGACGATCGCGGACCGTCATTCAGCGCCACGCGGCCGAACTCGACGCCGAAGACCTGCGTGATATCGCCGCCGATCTTGAGCCGACAGCGAACAAATGGGTGGAATTGATGTCTAGCTCTTCATTGACACCGCCACCATCCTGCGTTCAGGTGCCCTTATCTGCTGACACCACAACGCTACCTTCGGTCCCCGAACAGCGCGACTCGGAGCGCTTTCTCCGGCTTACCCTCTTCCAGCAACCCTCGCACAGTTTTTTTTCGTCCTTCGGGTATCAGGCCATGAGCCAACAATTCACGGGTAACCTGAGCGGACTCCTCTCGAAAGAAATCCACCTCTCCGGACACTCGGTTGGTATTGTCTCTCATACGTTAGTCTATACACATATTCTATTACGCAACTGTGATAAGAGTATGTGCTTAATATGTCTAGAATTGTATTTATATGCCATTGGTTTTATTTTAGGTTTCATAGAAGGCGCTGCTGTATCGCAGCTTTCGGGGGTGAGCCGTGTGTCAATTGAAAGAATAGCTACCCGACCCGATGCGAGCAACTTTTTTCACCAACCGATATTCGATAGCAATGGCATCGGACAAAGTAGCCGATTCAACTGTGGTGGTTACGCTGGTGCCGTGGGTGTGTGAAAGATCCATTCGCGGCACGAAGAGGTTCAGGAAGCGGTATACTCGGACCGGGAGAGGACGCCAATCAGGCGTCGAGAACGGCGGCATAAACTCGACCAGCTTCGGGCGTACGACCTCGTCGAACGTGGGTGGCTTGACCACCGGTGGTTGTACTCTGTCATCGACGAAGCCCCCGACGCTCCGAATCTTGTAGACATCAACCTATCCACACACGTTGTGTAGTGATTTTTGGTTGTCGTTTCCATGGGGAAATGTTACACAAAAGATAATATAGTTCAAAAGAAATATAAATGACAATCAGTCGGTAGTAGTATATGCAGATCGAATTGGGTTGTTCGTGTGGGACAGCAGTCGAGGCAGTATCAGAAAACGGTCAAGTGCTTACCGAGTGGGTCACATGTCCTGATTGTGAATCGAAGTACAGCGTCACGATTACACAGACTCACGTTCCTGAGGACCGGCACCTCGTCTGATCGCACCACGGTCGTCTCATTCCTGTCGCCCCCACTCCGGAAGTGAGGCCCCATTTTACCCTTCATCGGCTCTGTTGAAATCCTATTCTTCAGACACATTGCCGTCTGAAACGGCTGGTCGCTGAGTACTGCATACGGAACAACTTAGACTCCTTGTTTCCGAGTAGAAGAACTGAGCCAGTATATCTCGAATAAGAAAATTTATTCAGATACTGCTTCTGCCTCCGCTTATGACAACTGCCCTCCAAGCAGATGCCGGTAGCACATCAACGATGGCATGGTCCATCTTTACGGGAATTTATATGTTCATTGTCGGAGTCACCTTATCATCGAACCTCTACTCTATACTGTCGGTGTTCGCAGAGGTAATTGGCCTCCACGTTACGAACTTTAGCATCGTCTTTGCGTCTCCAGCGTTTGTCTTCGGGGCAGGGGCGTGGTGGGGAGTCGTGGAACGACGAGATGCTGGATTGTATCGCCACGGAGTGATCGTCGGTGGTGCTACGGCCCTACTCACAGGTCTGGTGTGGACGATTGTGTTCGTGGCTATTTGGGAAGTTGAGATGCTGATTGTCCCGATGAACGCGTTCCTCATAGCACTTGTACTGTGTATAGCCGTCCTTGTGGGTGGTCTAGCGGGCCTCCCGCTAATGTTCGTACGTCACCAAGTGAACGAGATCTGGTAGAGTAACTAATCTCCAAGAGCTAGAGAAGGATGTCCGTAGAACCACGCGGAGGGCTGTGTTGAATCGCTGTAAGGCGTAGAGATTCACTGTTTGACGAAGCGTTTGATGTTATAGACGACACACATCAGCGCGATCTCGCGGAACTCACGAAACCACGAGCACGCTCGCACGGCGAAGCCGAGCGAGCGCTTGACAGCAGAGTTCACGGTTTCGGTCATAGGATCGCCGAGGCCGTGTACGGATCGGAGAGATACCCCTCGGTGTACTCTTCGTCGCGGGCCCACGCCAGCCAGCGAGCGATCAACTCCTCAGTCTCGGAGAATTCGAAGCGTTCGAGCGAGCGGTCCTTGGCGACCAGCCGCGACGACAGCGTCTCCCGCAGCTCGTCGAGTCGGTCGCCTGCCTCGGGCGTGCCGAAGAGGAAGAGGATGAACGCTGGCCTGGTCTCGCCGAGATCGCCGATGCTCTGAAGCCCGGCGAGCAACTGCTCGAAGGTACGCGTGTTCCGGGCCGCGTCCTCAAGTTGATCCACCTGAACGATACACGTGAGGTCTGCCGCCTCCAACTGCTCGACGACATCCTCAACCACCTGGCGGACCTCGTCGGTCGCTCGTGGATAGGTCTCGGGGATGTCGAGCTCATCGTACGCATCGAGTTCGTCGAGCAGCCGCGTGTAGAGTCGGCGTGTGGTGATGCTCTCAACCTCGCGGATGCGGGCGATGGCAAACTCGTCGCTGCGTGGGCCCTCGCTCAGCGCGTCGTACACGAGCTCTCGGAAGTGTGTCTTCCCAGCACCTCGCTTGTCGATCACCGAGACGTGCCCGGCGCGGGTGAGGATGTGCGAGGCAACCTCCTGAAGCAGGTCATCGTTGACTCGGACGGCAACTCGCGTGTCAGGGAGTGATTCCGCCGCGAACGGTGTGCGGTCCTCGATGAACCCTAACTGCTCGGCATACCGAGCATGGGATTCTTCGGCGTCATTGAGTGCTGCCGTGGATTGATCATCTATAATACATTTATGTCTGAAGATATCCCTAACCTTAAGATTAAGTCAGACGCTCATCGAGGGAGGCTGAAGTTGTTGTCGGGTGCTTGTATAGTAGAATCTGGAAGTCTTTGCGGGTCCACCGGCCGGAAACGGTCATATCACGCCAACTCTCAGTAATACAGAGACAGTTGTGAGTAGATACTTCTACGCCAAGCCATCTCTAAGAACGTCCAATCAGCTAAGTCGAAGCTGTAAGTCAGATCCGGCACCCAAATTTTCATACTCACCTGATAGAGGTGGATGTGAGTTAGGGAGAGCCGTTCAGGGAGGCGGCTGTCGACAGGTCGGTCACACCCGATTCGTCGGTACCCACGTTGTTCTGCCCTATCGAACAGCATGGCTACTGCCCCCGCCGTGACCACGGATCTCCCCCCGAGTGCGAAGTACGTTACGTACGTGTTGAAAGACACTGGCCCGATGCCGATTCGAGCTCTTGCCGAGCAGACCGGGCTTCCAAGACGATCCGTTCAGCGTGTAAGTGAGCGGCCCGCTGAGAAGGGGTTTGTAGAACGCCAGCGAGACCCCGGCTCACCGGGGCGGTATATCGTCGTGCCAACGACATCGACGTCAGAGACGGCGCCGAGTGAGTCCTCCCAGTAATCACAATCCAACATGCCTACGCTCCTCATTCTCGACGTCGACATTCCTCCGAATGCGCGGTTCATCGCGTTCGTCCTCGAGGACAAGGGCCCACTGTCCACGCCCAAGATCGTCGACGAGACCACACTCTCCAAATCGACTGTTCACAGCGTAGTGACGGACCTCGCCGAGGCCGGATTCGTTGAGAAACGCACCGACCCCGCCAGACCCAACGGCCAGCTCGTGGTCCCAGTAGACAGTGAGGAGAGTGGATAGCGTGTGCGAAATGCGCTCGTGTCGGTAGGATTACTCTCCGTAATCCACATCATTCGGGTATGGCAACTGCGTCATCTGGCTCGTCGCACCCACCGAGCGCCAAGTTCATCCTCCACATTCGTCAGCTTCAGTTTGACATTAGTAAACCATCTGATTATTTTGGCGGTGTCTTCCCCAATTGGTGAATTATCAATAAAATATAATTTTCTATTTCGGGTACGTACTTTGGGGGGACTTCTCTGTGGGGTTTTGAATGCGAACCTGACGACACTTGCAATGGGAATTTCCCCACACAGCCGGTCGGCAGCCTCGGGGGCGTTCAATAGTCTCCGGTTCACCGGCGGCGCATTCGCGCCAATTACGGCGGGCTATCTCGGCCAGGTGTACGGCGCGACAGTGCCGTTCTTGATCGGTGCAGGTGCTGTCGGTCTTGGACTCGTCGTGCTCTTGGGCCGGTTCGGAGAATTCGGCTTCGCTGAACCGGAGCCAACGCATTAGTTAGGGTTCTTGTACCGTCGAAACGGAGAGGTTCCGAGATAACCTACAGTTTCTCGGCTTTGTTGAAATTATCTACAGGAGACAGTTCCACACCCTCAATCGCTCAGTATAGAGGATTTACGTTGAACCACTGCCGAATGTCTTGTTCAACACGGGGGTGATAACTACGAATCCGATGAAGATTACAGTAACGTAGGTGAGATATTCGACACCAATCGTGACTGGGTCAGCAACATCGCCAGTATAGATGTTGTAGAGCGTAAATATGGTCGCAGCAACTACAGCATTTGGGAGGTGAGCGGAGACCAAATTTCCGAACTGCATAAACGATACTGTTTAACGAGTCTTCAAATTCGTATCGGTTAGGACATGGTTGCCAGATACCGAAGACGATCAATACGCAGTTCTCATCGACCGGCTGTTTCAGGCGAAAATCTGTCTGGAAAAGAGTATTTCACCTATAGAAACGCTGCTAGCCGATCAAATCACGTCTAGTGACAAAATGATTACGACGTCGGGGGATCCGTTGTGCTCACAACCGGCAGGCGGTCGGAACGTGTCTACGGTGCGGTCGCTGTCTGGCGATAGCTGGCGCTCATGGAGGGCCTCGGCCGCCCACTGAGGGCCGCCGGACCGGCGGCCCTCAGATCCCTCGTCTATGCGGTCACACCCGGTGGATCATACGCTTCTCCCCGATCAAGCATGTGGTAGATCGACACCAGCATCTTCCGAGCTGCCGCCACGATTGCTTTCTGTGAGTTCTTCCGGCTTGCTAACCGGTCGTAAAACCGACTGAGATACTCGTCGTTACAGGTATGAACTGCGGTGTTTGCTGCTTGGACGAGCAGCCATCGTACACGCCCTGATCCACGTTTCGAGATGACCCCTTCGATCCGCGAGTCGCCTGACTCGCGGATCACCGGGTTCAATCCCACGTAACTGACGACCTGCTTGTCACCGTCAAACCGGTCGATCCCACCTAACTCCGCGTAGATCGTCAGCGCCGTGTAGTAGCTCACCCCGGGGATCGTCATCAGCAGCTGGGTCTCCTTCAGAGACCCAGCGCGCTGTTCAATCGTCTCATCGAGCTTCTGAATCTCTTCGGTGAGCGACTCGATCAGGTCGAGGTACGACTCAAGCAACGCGTCGAACGGTGTCGGGATCGAGAGTCCCCGCAGGGACTCTCATCCCTCCACGGTTAGCGGTTTCACGTCCTCAGTGATGCCATGATCGGAGAGGAGTCCATGGACCTTGTTGGCGTACTTGGTACGGTTTTCGACCAGAGTCTGTCGCCCGCGCACTCGTGCGCGGGCTTCCCTGACCTCTTCGGTCGGAACGTAGCTTTCAGGCACCGAGTTCAACCGTAACATCCGCGCGAGCTCTTTGGCGTCCACGCGGTCGGTTTTCTTGTCGGTGTCTGCGATCTGGTTGATGTTTTTAGGATGAGCGACAGTCACATCCAAGTGCTCGGACAGCATATCGTGGATGTGGTAGTAGTTGGAGGTCGCCTCAAGCACGGCTTGTGCGCCGGCGTACCGCTGGGCGAGGTCGTCGAGGTTCGCGTTCTCGACGCGAACCTCTTCGACGATCTCTCCAGCCTCATCCATCACTGCCACCTGTGCGTACCGTTTGTGGATGTCGATTCCGAGGTACATAGCTTGTTCAGCCGGGACGCCAGTGCGTGAAGCAGAGATTCACCTATTCGGGCTTTCCCGGATGCCGCGGGGCGCGGCATCCGGGCTGTCACGCCCATGACTCGGCTCCTTTCGCACACGGACCAGTCAACACGACGTGCTCGAAGGCACGGAATAGCGGTCGGTCTCTTGCGCCCCATTCTTGGTTCACGCTCTCCTAGGGTAGCAGTGTTTCCATCGAGTCAACACGGCACCAACTCCCACTCTCTAGTCATCAGGAGAAACTCACCTCAAGATCGTCTGTTTGAGGATCTAAGCTCCCTATCCACGCCCGTATCATTCCCATCGGTACGAGATACAACAACAATACGAGTCGTGATGTAACTTCAGCATCTATTACGATTGCGGTACCCACGACCAGAAACGTGATCGGGACAACTACATAAAAAAGCATGAGCAGCAACTCAGTAACTGGAGCAAATGCAAACTGTATCGCGTCCATAGGCGACTTATTTTGATATGATTGATCCGCAATGAAATATCGCCAAACTCGCCTCAATTGAAACAGAACGATGCCAGCAATCGCGAGTCCAACCGAGGGCGGCAGTGTCGAAATCAGTTCAGAATTGAAAAAAATTGCTGTGTTGAATAGCGATC
>NZ_NHOA01000140.1 GCF_002727125.1 Halorubrum persicum | reverse complement strand
ATCTCCTACAGAAGAGCGCTGCTGAATGTACTGGTGTGGCTGGCGATCCATCGAGGCGAGAACAAGGGGTGTCCCACACGAGGGGGCGAAACTGTCGTCTGCCTCCGGTTGCCAGCAACGTGATCACTTTGATCGGTTGGGATCGTGGGTCCCTCCTGAATGGATGTTGGAGTCCCTAATCACTCAGCACTGAGAGGCACTTATTAGTATTATATCAGTCGGTGTTTGGTGCCCTGAAGTTGCTCCAGTCATGCGATTTTGGTAGTGGGTGGTTGACAGCTCAACCGGTGCCTTCCAGTGGGCCGTACAGCTGGGTTTGACGACATCCCAGCCGACGCATGACTGTTCCCAGTCTCGTTTGCTGGGAGTTGGTACTGGGTCACCACGACGCTTAGTGTGTGTCTGTTGTCCGTGACGCGGACAGTTGCCAGTCAGTTGTGATGGTGCTGGGGTGTCGCGGATGACCCCGTCCGAACACGTCCTGCGGTGTCGACACAACATACTTTCATTCCGCTTGGAGTATCTGCTCCGGCTTCGTTACCACTCGCTTGCCCCCGAGTCTTGGTTACTCTCTCCCCGCAATCCCTGCTGAGTCTTCGTCGATCTTTCGCTTGGTCCCTGCTGAATCGTCGTCGATTCTCCGCGCAGTTTCATCCGAGTGGTAGTTGATCCTTCACGCAGTCCCTGCTGAGTCTTCGTCAACTCCCCCTCGCAGTTTCATCCGAGCTCTAAGCACCTCCTCCGACAGCCCTGTTCGGTTCCACGTCAATCCTGTGCCCGCGCACACACAGTTCATCACTAGCGAGTCAGTTCTCGCCACCAATTTGATCACGGTTCACGACTAGATGAGTGTTCCAGCGGTGTCGGTACACAACCAATCGTGTCGCTGCGTGTCCGCCACTCGATCTGATCGCTGTCCATTTTCGATTGTGCTCGCATCATCAACAGAGCCTGTTGCGACAAGACAGAACTCCAGACAACAGCACACTGTGCTGGCGCAGTTTCAGGCCTGCTGCTCCGCTGGTGGAGTCTGACGCCAGCCCATCTATCCGATCTTTCCAGCTGCGCAGTGACTGCCGCACGGACAGCAGACGTTGACATTCCAGCCGTCCGCACCGAAGATCAGCTCCACAACGGCGTCGGATTCCTACTGCTGAGCGGATCATGTCCTCACCGACCACCACGAACGAAGTCTTCTACAACACACGAACGCAACCGCAACAGCTGCTACTCGCAGTCATGTCCAGTCGCTCAGCTGATCGGCTGTAGACGCGTGTGTCCCACAGATCACTGTCGGAACGTTACGAGTGTGGCACACACCGATCCCGCAGCGATCGTTCGAGCGTCGATCATCTCCGGGACACAGTTGCCACGATCTTGGCTGTGCGCAGTATCATCGTCGACACAACCCTTCGCGAGACCTTGACGGAGCGCAGGCGTTCCTGCTGCTGTCCGTACGGGAGTCTCCCCGCAGTCCAGCGAGGTTTGAATGAACAATTCGACGTCGCCCACATCGAACTCAGGATCGTGTGGTGTCGACCGACACAGACGCGACAGGTGTCGCGTAACGCAACGACACGCGCACAACTCCTCCACAACACCCTGAGAGCACGCGCAAAACATCTCCACGACACCCAGAGAACGCGAGCAAAACTTCTCCACGACACCCAGAGAACGCGAGCAAAACTTCTCCACGACACCCAGAAAACACGCGCAACACTCCGCAACAACACCCTCGACAGCATGAACAAAACTGGTGTTTCGAACGTGAAGAGATACAGAAGTTCGCACACAAACTCCATTTTTCGAGGCAAATAAGCCAATATTACGCCACAGATCTGTGTATCCACTCACTCTAACAGACTATTTTATAAATACCCTCGATGGTGGTGATGGGTATCACCCCCAGACCGATGATGAATACACACCGAGACATGCCGATGATGGTGGCCGAGGCGCTGGTGGCAACGCCAGCCGTCACCCACGTCACGCACGCACGCCAGGGCCGCCACTCGGACGTACAACTTCGCTGCCGGATCGATGGCGAACCGACAGATGTGACGGTACTCACGTCCTCAAAACGGCCTGACCGGGCTATCCAGGCGGCGGCTGCCGCGACTCAGCGTGATCGTCGCCACATAATTGTCACCCGCAATGCGCAGGTCGGAGCCCGCGTCAACCACTGGCTTCGATCGCCCGTTGCCGAATCGACTGACGACGGTCTCCGGTTCTATGATCGAACACCGGAGATCAAACACGACGGCGCAATAGTCGTCACCGCAGATGAAACGGAACCGCCGGCGTGGTGGGTCCGTGGGACTGACGCCGACTCGGATCGCGACCGCGTCTACGAGTTGCGATCCGCTGGTCGTGTTCTCGCGACTGCCGACCTCGACGATGGGACCATCGCCCTCAACGAGAACAACTGGACTACGGTCGAACCACAGTATCGTCCGACGGCGGGTCCCGCCGTTACGCCGACGACGGAGTACCGGGCGGCCTCGGAGACAGCGACCTGGCGGCCCGTGATGTGTCCCGTCACTGTCGAGTCGACAACGCCGCTGACAGAGAGTACAGTGTATGCGCTCTCGGAGGAGCCCGATGACGGGATTACGCTAGTGGATGACCCCGCCCAGCGCGACGAATGGGCTGCCACGACAGAGTCTACGCAGGCCGCAGTGCTCGTCGAACAAGTGCTCACGCAGTACACTGTCAAATCGCCGGGTACGGGGATCAGCTACGACGAGCTGTTCGCAGTAACGAAGCGCCATGCGGAGGCCGCCGACTGTGCTCCCTTGTACAAGAATTTCTTCAGTGAAGCACTGAGTGCTGAACCAAGTGTGACCACCAAGCGCGTCGCTGAAGACGGCGAGTTCCAGCGGCAGGTCCGAGGGCGCACGTGGGCCGTCCCATCGTCGGAGGCAAGCGAGTAACGCTGCCGACGGTGGCCGTTTGAGCATCCGAAAAGCAACGCCAGCGTAAGGCGATCACAGTATGTGAAACGGTAGGTAATGGCAACAACGCAATCAACACTTAACGACGAGACCGAATCAGAGTCGACTCCGGCGGCTGCCGAGAGCCGGTCACCCGACTATCACCACAGCATCGGCGTCCAGCCAGCAACGACTGACCGATCCAACCACAACCGGACGAAGGTCGTGTTCGTGAAGGTTGCCGCCTCGATGCGCGGAACCTTCGAGACCGGACCGGAACGGGGCGCGACGGTCATTTCCGATCTGTTCGACGCCAAGATTACGATCGACGAAGTTGAACAGTTTAGCTGGCCCGTTAGCGACGGGATGATCTTCGCGTTTCGAGCCTACACGCCGTCTCGAGTATCAACGGTCCAAACCACAGTTACAACCGAAGAGGGGAACGCTGACTCACTCCCGGAACCGCTTGACACGACGTATCGGAAGCTGGCCAGTGAGCTCCCAGAGTCGTTGAAGATCCGTGTCGGAACACTACCGCTGGAACTGTTCGGACCGTCGCCAGCACTCGGGACGCGGCTCGTAATGAAGGAGCAAAATCAAAAGCCCGCAGGTCGCGGGAAAGTAACCGGTGCGGACGCAAACGCGCTCTTCGAGGAACTCGCCGGCGAACCGTTCCTCTATTACGTACAGTACCGTCAGTCCAGCGGGCTCCCAGAGGACAACGAGTACCAGGTTACGGTGCGGATCTTCCTGTTTAATCCGAGATACAAGATTAGCACCGAAAGCGAGTACGCCGACTGCCTCCGGTTCGGTCGACAGTGTGACCCTGCTGACTCGTTTGCGGACCTTGGGGTTTCATCGAGTCTCGCCGTCATTGATGATAGCTACTTTATTTCTCATTATGATGGATCAGTGAGCCCCGGGAGAGAGACCGAGCTCCCCCGTTTTAGTGCGGGACAAGCGCTCATCACTGGTGAAAAGGAGTTCACATTGATGCGGCGGGGACAGTATGGCGCCTCCGATCTCCTCGAGGAGCGCTGTGCGTACACGAGTCTCCTTGCCCGAGAGATCGATCTCGAACACTACGTCGGGCTTGGTACAGTCGATCCGGGCGTCGACCCGTGGCAGAAAGCTCCTGAGGCGGCGGGCTTCGATATTGATGACGTCGGGACTGATCCCGACAAACTCATTCCGGAGGAGGTGACGATCGGCGTGAGCGCGCCGATCGAAGACAGCGAGTTCGACCAGGCCCGAACGACCGCGAACGACGGCACTGAAGAGCACTGGGACGGGATCGAACGTGTCGCCGTCGCCTTCGAGGGCGAGGGATACGATGTCATAATCGTCACCCAGGACACGGGATCCCGTCCGGATCTGTGGGTCCGTCGTGACGATGGTGAAATCTTCGCTGTCGAAGTTGAGTATCGGACAAAGTCGAAAGCCGGGAGTTTCTATACGAATCTCGTCCGGCAGGCTGTCTGGGGGTACAAAACAATTACCGTGATGGTACCGCAGACGGACGACGATGGACGGACCGAATCACTCGATAAGCTCGGTAGGTGGGCGCTGGACAGGCTCAAAGCACCAATGAAAGAGAGCGACCCGACAAAGACCAAGCTGTATAACGACTCGGGAACAGTCACTGTCGACGGCAAAACGCTGTTGTTGCCTGAGGGTGTGTCTGAAGGGCTGTGTTGAATCGCTGTAAGGCGGAGGGATTCACTGTTTGACGAAGCGTTTGATGTTATAGACGACACACATCAGCGCGATTTCGCGGAACTCACGGAACCATGACCGCGCTCGCACGGCGAAGCCGAGCGAGCGCTTGACAGCCGAGTTCACGGTTTCAGTCATTGAGCGCTGATTGTAGCTGTTATCGTCGATTCTGGCGTTGTGTGCGTGGTCGTACGGTGCGAAGATGCGGTGCTTGATCAGCGGTCTGATCCCGAGTTCACGCAGACCTTTGCGGAGCGATTGCTTGTCGTAGCCCTTATCGGCCGCAAGAGACCGCAGATCGCCCGCGTTCCGGCGGGCGATCTGCTCAGCAAGGTCTGCATCGCTTCCTTCCCGATTCGTTGAGCAGTGAACGTCGATGACGGCCTGCGACGCTGTATCGACGAGTTTCGTGATTTTGAGCTTCTGAACGCGGTAGCTGATTCGCTGGCAGTAGTGGCGGCTCGCTGGTGAGCGGTCGTAGAACGTGGCATCGATCGCAGCGTGTTCAGAGAGATCGTGCAGCTGCGCCGACTGGCGCAGCAGCACTCGACAGACGCTCATGCTGATCCGGTCGAACGCCTTACACAACGTGGACGGCGCAGGGAGATCGGCCGCGCTGAGGCCGATCTCCCCGGTTATTTGTGGCATTTCTTTGAGCAAGTCGATCGTCATGCGGTAGGACGCATCGAGGTAAATCCGGAGACAATGGAGGGAAACGAGTGCGTAGTCGGCGAATCCGCCGCCACCGTCCGGGGCGGCGGATTCGCCTCCGTCGCCAGTAACTCTTTGAGCAACCGGCACAACTTCCCCGATGAAGCGGGAGATTTGCGTCATGGTCAACGGAACTCTCCCGCTTCAACTCCTTTGATTTAGCGGCCTACCTCGCTGCAGTATGGCGATTCAACACAGCCGTCTGAAGCCAACTGGTGGCTCACCTGTGATGGTGAGATGCTGCTCGTCCACGACGGACAAATCCTCGCACGCGGAGAGGCGACGGAACCCTTCGATGCATTCGAGTATAATCTCCCGCAGTACTACGAAGCGGATGACCACTGCGTCGTCGAGAATAAATATGGGAAAACTATCCAAACGTACGACGATGACTCGCACATCGACCGCACAAAACTCCATCCGGGTCATCGGCCGGTCGATCTGAGTTACCTCCAATTCGTGGAGGCGCTCTACTGCTATGACCCGGACGCCGAAGATCTCGTCCAACAAGAGATGACCGCAGCGTGGGACGTCAATCAAGCGTCCACCCGAAACGAACGGAGTCATGAAGAGGCGTTCGAGACCTTCTTTGTCGAACGTGACACCGACGATCCGATCCTCGAGCGAGAGTGTCGCCCGTTCGTTAAAGAGTGGATTTCGCAGCTGAGCACCCACGACCATCCAGGGAACAATATCTATGGGAGCTATCGAAAAGACTACTTCCCGCGTAAGCGGATTGCGACCGAATTTGGGATGGAGCCTAGTTATCCAGGCGTCTCCTTCCGCTATCCGCGCGGGCTCGTCTCGTTGGATCTGCCTGGGCTTGACACCAAGCCGGCGTTTCCCAATGCGTGGAACGTTGCGCCTGAAGAGGTGCTCCAGGAGCCGCTGATCTATGGGCTTGATGATCGGAGTGACGTTGATATGGGTAGCGAAGACGAATCAGAATCAGAGGACTAGTCTCGTCAAGTACTGACCGACTCACGACATTATGAGTAAACAACCAGCTCGGCGCGATTTGGGCGATGGGACAGTGTCCATCTCTCAGGACGATGAGATCCGACTGAACGCAGCCGTATATCAGTCGTACTTTGCCACCACGGAGTATGTCCGCCTGGGGACCCCCTCAGCGGATCTAATCGCTGTTCAGCCGCTAACTGATGCGACTACACCTCAATCGGCAGCAGGTACTGAATCTGCCTACAAGATTGATCACACTGGATACACTGGTGAAATAACATGTCGGATGTTTCTCCAGCGACACAACTACCACCATACGGAGACAAGATCGTACGTTGCGGAGTGGTGGCCCGAAAAGAATTTCTTATGTATTGACCTTACCGACTCGGTCGTAGGCTAACGTCTTATGTTGGAGACAAGTCGGCATGGGGTACAGTACTCTATCGAGGGTCCGTTTGGGTAGCTCTCATCGAGTCAAGTCGTGGTTTCGCCTGACTGTACTTCGGGTATGTGACCATAGGTAATCGTCTATCCAGCGCTTAGATTCTCCAAATCGCGGAACACACTTACTCAATAGTACTGGATGTTGAGACCAGCGCTCTCAATGTATCCGCCTCAACCCCCGTCTGAACAGTACCTCAGAGTTGAACAATCGGGTTGTTGATTATGATGGAAAACCATTCAGTCCAGAACGCCAAATATGTCTTCTTCGGTGTCGTGGGAACGATTTTACCGGGTGTTATTTTCTCGAAGTCATCTCACTTCATTAGTGGCACCCGTACAAATACGCTGGTCGTTATTGGTATTTTTAGTGCTAAATGCGAATAGTGAGGTCGCTGATTTCGGCGTCGTCGAGCAGGTCACGGTGGGGGATGAGCGGAATTTCACCGAATTACGAAACCGCAGATACCGAATATTTTAGGTGTGCTCGCCGATTCCGCTCCCCAAAATCCTGACTCGATTTGTGGGTAAGAGACAGAGCTTCAACCGTGGGAGGATATCAAGGCAACCCATTCTGCGCGTTCACCAAGCTTTCATCACCGCTCTCAACCGCTATCCACCACGTCTTCAGGACAGCAATTGTGACACGTGTCGGTGGTTGTTCACTCTCAATACAGGATTGGGTATGTGCGTCAAGATCGCTTGGCGGATGAAAATGCCGTACCGGCTTCGTAGTGGTCTCGTTCGCTATCTCACGCCCAAACCTGAATTCCAGCCCTTCCTCCCGATAGTGGTATTTGTAGTCTCCATTTTCCCACCACTGAATATCAAAATACGCCCCACGCTCGTGAATTCCGGGCGTGATAGTGACCCGTGCCGCCCGAATATCGTCTCCGTCACGCTGTTTGAACGGTTGGCCTTTCTGATACTGGAATTGGGATTTAACGACTCCGTTATCGAGCTGATGGCGCATTTGCTCTACACTCTCATCAATCGCTTCCGAATCGAACGGAGTGCCGTTCCCCATCCCCATTATTGGAGTGGGGAGTGATTTCTACCGTGAGTCGTTGCTTGATTACCCGCCTGCCTGTCTCCCGGGTCAGTTACCGTGACTGCCTGTTCTTTTGCTTCTTTGAGGCGGTATGCCGCTCTGAGATAGCTGAGTGATCGTTCTGCTGTCCGCCAGTGAGAGATGTCGTCAAGTTCTGTCTGGGTGAGCTCCTTGTCTGAAATCAGGAGCTCTTCCGGTTCGGTTGCGTCATATTTGTCTGTGTACGCTGCGAGTTCCTGTTTTACTCGCTGGATCTGATTCACAAGCGTTTTGCTACTGGCGAGTTGCCTGATCTGTTTCAGAAGATGCCAGTCTGGATCTCGATCGTACAGCTGTCCGGAGTCGGTCTGATGAGTTCTAACGATACCGTCTTCAGCAAGCTTGTTGAGCGTCTCTCTGGCTTTTGTTTCTGAGACGAGCGCTGTCTCTGCGATGTCGCCCGCAGATTTCGGACTCGTCGTTCTGTTGCTCACCGTACGAATTCGCTCATTCGCAGTCGTATTGGTTTTCCACTCTGCGGCTGCGAAGTCATCGATGTCATCGGAGTCATCGTCATCAACGCTGAACGGGTCAATATCATCCACGGTTACCGGGTTGTCCGGTAATTCCTCTTCGGAGGGGAACTCGTTGGGTCCGTCAGGAGATGGTGCCTCATCGGTCATACACAACGCTATGGCGCTAACACACATATGTTTTACTGAAACACATATATGAGTCTCTGTTGGAATCCTCAGGAAATGATCAGTACCTCACAAAGCATCCTCAGCTAGCTGTTTCTGAAGCCTGAGTTCCGTGGCGGAGCGGTTGTGCTGGTGGTCTTGAAGAGAGTCAGTACTTCACAAAGCCGCTTAGTTAGAACGTCTGCTTGCTGAAGGTGTGTCTACGACCCAGCAAGCAGACAGTGAGATTCACGAGGACCAGCTTCTTAACTTTCTCGTCAACAGCCTTGATGAGGAAGTTCCGCTTTCCTTAGCCAATAATGCTGAAATCACTGCTGAGGACATCTATGAGGTCCTCGTCGGCGCTTGCGCCGACGGGACCTCTGTCTCTACGCTCTGTGAGAGAAGTGAAGATGCACCCCACAAAAACTTGGTTCTCTACCACCTCCGCACCAAGTTCGACCTTGAGACGCTCGAACAAGTCGGAAACACGCTCCTTCAGAAGGACGTTCTTGACGTCCTTCCCCAGCAGGTGGAGGTCGTTTCAGACCTCCACCTGCGGCCCTACTACGGCGATGAAGACGGGACAGACGGCCTGTATCACTCACAAGCGAAGCGTGGAACAACTGCGTTCCATGCCTACGCGACACTCTACGCGCGTGTGAAGAACAAAACGCTACACGCTGGCGGTGCGCCGTCTCGAAGACGGCGACACCGCCAGCAGTGTCCTCGCAGAGTTTCTCGGTATCCTCGACGGCCTTGACCTCGACGTCAAGGCCGTCTTTATTGACCGTGAATTCTACGACAGCAAGTGTTTGACGCTGCTTCACGCACACAACCACGCCTACGTCATGCCAATCGTCCGCTGGGGACAGACGATCAAGCAAGAACTCCCGGAAGGCTGGAGTCGCGTGATTCAGCATGACATGACGGGGAAACTCGACGGTCACAGCTGGACCGTCGAGTTTCCGGTCTACATCGACTGTACTTACCAAAATGGACGGTACGACGAACACGGGGTGGCGCGTCACGGCTACGCCGCTGACGCGCCGTTCATCGACTCACCACGCGACGCTCGATACCACTACGCGAAACGCTTCGGTATCGAAGCGAGCTATCGACTCTCCGAACAAAGTATTGCGACGACCTCGACACAAAATCCGGTCGTACGGCTGCTGTACGTCGTGGTGAGCTTGTTGTTACAGAACGTCTGGCGGTATTTACACTGGGAGTACGTGGCGACGCCCCGCCGTGGGGGGGCGTCGCCTCTGGCAGTGGTCGTTCAAGGAGTTCATCAACATGATTCGACGGGCAGCGTGGACGGCCCTCGCGACGCGTCGGGCCGTCCCCGCAAACCGACCACCAGATGACCGGTTTACCCGCTAATCTCTGACCGGGCTAGCCTTCGCCACGAGTGGCGACGCTGTCGCGTCGGCGGCAGCCGCCGCCGACAGCGACAGCTCTCCGTCAGTTCGTCGAAGATACTCTCGTCAAGACCACCAGCACAACCGCTCCGCCACGGAACTCAGGCTTCAGAAACAGCTAGCTGAGGATGCTTTGTGAGGTACTGAACCTAGTCCTAAAGGACCACGGCTACGAATCAAGGGTATGGCCCGTAGACTCATTATCACACTCCTCGTTATTGGTGTCTTTGCAAGTGGACTGGGTGGTCCTGTCCAAGCACAGTCGCAGGTACAAGCGCAAGAGTCGCCAGAACTCACGTGTTCGGGTGAGCAACTCGACGTGAGCGTCGATCGGTCGGTGGCGCTGTTTAACGCCAACACCGATGCTGTTCCATCGCCTGTCGCCTCTCTTGTCAGTTCGAACACGACGGAGATACGCCTCACTAACGCCTCGCAGTCCGCCTACACCGTTTCTCTCAACGAGTCGCTGAAGATTACCGGTGTTGATGTCGGCCCGGCTACCGATCCTGATGTCACGGTAACGACGACCCGCTCAACAGCTTGTGAGGTGTACACCGCCGAGGATCCTGTGTCAGTGGCTCAGCAGGCGTACAGTGATGACGAGATCACTGTTGAGGGGCACGGAGTTGTCAATCAGGCGAAAACCGGGATCGTCGACATCGCGATCGACATCATCCGGCTGTTCTAGCCGCTGCCTAGTGCCACGATGTTGTCGCCGCTGTCAGGGACTGCTCGGAAGAGCAGAAACGTGGTGTCTCTGGCTCCCACTGGCTTTCAGCAGGCGTGTCTCTTCTCTGCTTATAGTAGTTGCCGAATCTGACTGAGGCTCTTCACGCTGGGCTGTGTTGCTTAACAGATGGTCCAGACAGCTGAGGCGAAACAGGTTTGCCGTGCGGCGTCGACAGTACTGTTTCCAGAGATCGGATTTGGCGTGAAACCGGTAAAAAGTACACGAGAGGGGATTTCCAAGAAATCCTCACTTGGATCGCTTTTGATCAGGAGTTAGTCAATACGGGGGGAAAACACTCCAGCTTAATCGTGACGAGCTACTCCGCGAGAGGACGACACAGGTGGCAAGCTCGAACCCTCAGCAAACAGAACAAGGCAGGTTTTTTGGTTCATATGGATGTACCACAGAACGATATGAAATCTACACGGAAGGGCCTTCGAGATGGCGACCTATTTAAAGACACCTACGAGCGTCTCAACTGTGCAGACTGCGAGCAGGTGCTGAAGACGACGACCGATTCGGACAACGTGTTTGATCTCCGTACATGTCCAGAATGTGATACACAATACAAAGATCTTCGGTGACTGGCTAGCAAAGCCGTGTGCTGAACCCATCAAGGGACGCGTGGAATGTGTGCGTCTTGAAATGCAGGATTTGAGCACTCGTCGGCCTGAAATCCCTTAGCTGAATGCAGGCGCTAAGCCCCCGTCCTCAACGAGCAACACAGGGCAAAGCCGGAGTAGCGCAGTAGGGCGGGGATACAGCGCCGTCATTACCTGTTCGTACACTGTTCTGTTGCAGGCCCACAGCCCCACGTCTGCCAAAGTTATTATACGTGTGACGTGCATGACGTGCATTACGGTGAAACGGAAGACAATCACCATTCGGGAGGACCAAAACGAGTGGATTGAGGACCAACACCTCAACCTCTCGTCGTTCGTCCGAGAGCAGTTGGACGAACTTATCGAAGAACGCGAGTAGCGCCATGTACTACGCCTACAAATACCGTCTCACGCCATCCGACGCCCACCGCGATGAGTTGGACCGGCACCGAGACATTTGTAGGCAACTCTATAATCACACACTCTACCGCCTCAACGAGTACTAAGACGAACACGGCGAACTGCCGTCGATGACTACGCTTCGGTCGGAACTCCCCGACCTCAAGGAGTGGTGGGACGGCCTCTCGGACGTGTACTCGAAGGTTCTCCAAACCGTTGTGGAGCGCCTGTTCGACAACCTCAACGAACTCGCAAAACTCAAAGAGAACGGCTACGACATCGGTCAACTCAAGTGGAAACCGCCACGGGAGTTCCGCAGTTTCACGTACAGTCAGTCTGGCTTCGAGCTCGACAAGAAGGGCGGTCAGACTGTCCTGCCACTCTCGAAACTCGCGAACATACCGATTCGGCTTCACCGCGCCATCCCCGACGAAGCGACGCTCAAACAGGTCACGATCAAGAAGGAACCGACGGGTGAGTGGTTCGCCACATTCGGCGTTGAAATGGACCATGAACCACCCGAACCGCCCGAGAAGCCAGAGAAATGCGTCGGCATCGACGTAGGGATTCTCAAGTACACTCACGACACCGACGGCACGGCAGTCGGGTCGTTCGACCTCTCTGACGAACGCAAACGCTTGGAACGCGAGCAACGGAAACTCTCACGCAAACAGCACGGGTCGAACAATTACGAGA
Organism: Halorubrum persicum; assembly: GCF_002727125.1. Taxonomy (GTDB): domain Archaea; phylum Halobacteriota; class Halobacteria; order Halobacteriales; family Haloferacaceae; genus Halorubrum; species Halorubrum persicum. The sequence continues at coordinate 4,194 of NZ_NHOA01000140.1, read as the reverse complement.
AGCAACGGCGTCGAGTCGCGGAGTGTCACGCCGATCTCCGACGGAAGCGCCGGGACTTCTTGCACAAACTCTCGAATTACTACGCTCGGGAGTACGACCTCGTGGCGGTCGAAGACCTAGACGTCAAGGGGATAACGGAGTCACCGTCGGACAGTCGAAATACGGCGTCTGCCGCGTGGCGAACGTTCCTCTCGTTGCTCGAATACAAGTGCGAGCGCGAAGGGACACACTTCGTCGCTGTAAACCCGAGAGGGACGACCAAGGAGTGTGCGTCCTGTGGTGTTTCGACAGAGAAACCACTGTGGGTCCGTGAACACTCGTGTCCGTCGTGTGGGTTTGAGGTAGACAGAGGTGCGAACGCAGCGTGGAACATTCTTTCTCGCGGTGCGAAGCAAGTAGGAGAGGGACTCTCCGAATCACCGCCTGTGGAGACTGCGCTCCCTACGGACACCGATTCGGTGTCTGCAAAGCGCGTCGTGGAAGCAGGAAGCCCCACCCTCAAGGAGCAAACCGCGTCAGCGGTGAGCGAGTAGGGTGGGGTAGTTCACGTAGAGGAGGAGATCAATCTGAGACACAAGATCGGATCGAACAGGTGGGGGAAGTCAAGCGAGAACTACTACCACGAAACTGACCGTAGAACTGATATGCTATTAGTATCTACGAGCATCTAGCATGAATACACGTTTAGTCCAGCCAACTGATTTCCACATTCTTGAAGCCCTTATGAATGGGCGCCGAGATACGGCAACAAATCTTGCTGTCACATGTGATAAAGATCGGAATTATATCAATACCCGACTGCCAGTACTTGCCGATGAAGGTCTCTTACAACGGGTCGGGCCAGCTGAAAATTCTGGCTTATATCAAATCACTCCCTATGGCGTCGCTGCAGTACAGAATCGGCCAGTATATGACACGGATCGCGACCGATTTGAGACGCTTCTCAATGAACAAGCGTCTCGAATTCTGATCGATGAGCCAATGATTCGTCAGGTGAACGATCCGGAAGAAGCACAGGGAAATTTGCTCGACTCATGAATAGACATCCCCCACTTGTTGGCGCCGGGTGGGTCGATCGCCACGATCATCGACAGATAGCAAGGTAAAGCTTCTCGGAGCTTGACCAAGAGGCGATTCACGCCACTCGGAACTGGGGGCGCCGCTTTCGTCAACTACCCCACCCTACTTCGCTCAGTCTACTGACTTCGCTCGTTGAGGGAGGGGCTTGTCCGTGAGCTCGGCCTCGAACCCGTCCGGGTGGGCGGTGAATCTGCCACTCGGCGTCACCGTTCCAGACTTCAGGACGAGTTGAATAATGTTCTCACCCGTCGTTGAGATATGTCCTCATAGGATACTCGAACCCGAACGGCAGTTGACCTCACAGGGTTTGGCTTCGAGACTGATGACACCGCCCTCGAGATCGAGGAGTGGACAGCGCGATGGTTGTCGAGGCCACCCACGACATCGGGCGTGGACGCTCACCTTCGATCGATACGGCGAGGTGAGGAGTCCGGGAAGTTCATTGTATCTCAATAGTTATTGCAATGGTCTCAGAAGAAGACTCACCGGCAGCGTCTGTACCGGTCTTCGAAGGTTCTTCTGCACTAACAGAAGAGACAGCGAGGATCGACGTACTACTACCTGCAACAAGCATCAAGAGCTCACGTCTGTTCATAAGCCGGGATTCAACATAGATTAATAAACACTTTGTGGTCTTGAGAGAGTGCGAGGAGAACACTCGGAGAAAAAGTGTGGGGCTGCCGGGGGGTCCACGGTTTCAGGGAACAGGAGCCCGTTCATCGCCGCTGCTACGTCGACGCCTACGGCGGCCCTGAGTTGGTGGAGAACTACCGATGAGCCGAGCAGCGGCGTTCATCCGAAAGTCGTGGGGAGGCGATAACGACGCCTCGTTGAAGCTACAGCGCGAGCGGGTGTCCGTCCTCGCCGCCGACGTCGCTGGCGTCGACGTTGAGGGCGTCGTCGACGGGGACGTCACCGAAGAGCAGCGCGAGGCGGCGGCCGAGAAGATGGCGGCCTTGACATCCTCCCCGGGCTGAATCGCGAGGATTCCCACCGCACCGCTGGATTGGGATGTTTACGGTTTGTAGTCGCCTCAAAGGACGGCTACTGGCTGTGCCAACCAGCCGTTACTCCTATCGCGGCGTGGGATTCAGAGATACTTTTGCTGACCGCACCCCAACCTCGCAAACAGAAAGGGTGCTTTCTGTGCGAGACCAGAGGAATCCCGATATTGTCTGATTGGGTAGGCGGGCAGGCCGCCTCGGTTAACTATTGATACAGAATTAAACACATAAAACATCCGTTCAACGCTCTTCGGTAGGAGATTGTTGATACAGTCTCCGGGGGTGGACCTCATTCAGTAGTTAGCCGTCAGAGCTGCTAAGTCGTATATTCTCAATCTACTCAACGCACCGCAGGATCGCAAGATGGCTCTTCATCAACAATGTGCTACACATGAGCGTCCGTTCAAAAATGCCGAACGTGGTTTCTGGCAGATTTATCGGATTCATCCGCGCGCTAAAGCGCGAGGCTTTCTCCTCGATTCTCCGTAATCCGGGAGAAGCGGAGCACCGACTGGCTCCCGCAGTGACCCGCATGTGGCGCAACATGTATTAACAGAGTGTCTGTACTGTCGGGTATGGCAACTGAAGAAGCTCCCGAGGAGACGAAGGTTAACGACCGGGGAATGGTCACGATCCCGGCGACACTCCGTCGACGCCTCGACATTGAGGCCGGCGACAAACTCCGCTGGAACGTCGATTGCGAGGGGGACCTCTCGGTTGAAGTCGTCAAGCAGCGATACGGCGCTTTCGACGACTTCGAGCCGGTGTCAATGGGCGGAGGCGGGTCTGAAACGCACGACCTCGCCGGCCACGAGGACGACCCCGCGTTCTCAGAGACGAATTGATGGCGGTCGCAGTCGTCGATACAGGTGTGCTCGTCGGGATGGCAGACGTCAATGATGAACACCACGACGTCGCGATGGAGATCGTTCGTGAGATGGATCACGGCGATCTCCCGACGGGGCGAGTGACGAACTACATCGTCCTCGAAACGCTGAACTGGATACACAACCGAAAACGGCACTCGAAAGCCGTCGAGACCTACGAGCGGCTGAACCAGTCCGCTGGCTTCGAGGTGCTACACGCCGCCCAGAAGGACTTCCCCAGCGCCGTCGACCTGTTCCAGACCTACGAGGGGCTGTCGTTCGGGGACGCGACTATCGCCGCGTACATGCAGCGTGAGGACATCGAGTTTCTGTACTCTTTCGACGACGACTTCGACACGCTTGACGGCATCACGCGGCTGGAAACGCCTGACGCTCCGTCCAATTGACCGATGAGCGAGGACGATACCGACGCACTCGAGCAGGTGGCTGAGGCCGTCGAGGAAAGCGCCCTGACCGACGAGGACGTCGAAGAGCTACGGGCGCTGCTCGGAAAGTTTGAGGACGAACTCACCGTCTATCGTGACCTCGGAGACCTGTTCTCGCTCGGCGGGCGAGGCTACAAGCGGATGATTCGCGCCCCCGAGGGCGTCGGCTCCATCCGTCGGTACTTGGACTGGCGCGAGGAACAGCGCGAGCAGCTGGCCGAGACCGCGGCAGCCGACCTCAAAGGCACCGAGTTCGAAGCCGGGTTCGGGGGCTGGCCGACCGCGACGGGGTGTTTATCGACTGTCCGCTCTGTGACGACGAGGTGTTCAACACGCGAGTCGGGGAACACCTGTTCGCGGCGCACTAGGACGAGATCGCCGAGTTGGCAGAGCAGCAAGAGGAGTAGTCAGTCAAACTCCGAACGAGCAAACACCGAAACCGTGAGCCCACCCCGAGGTCAAGCCTCGGGGCTTCCTGTTTCAACGACGCGCTTTGCATCCACCCGCAACGGAGTGAACGTAGGGAGCGCAGTCTGCACAGGCGTTGATTCGGAGCGTCCCGCCCCTATCTGTGAGCGACCGCGAGAAAGGATGTTCCTCGCCGCATTCAGATCCCTGTCATCGGTGTGGCCGCACGCCGGACAGGAATGTTCTCGAACCCAGAGTGGTTTCGACGTTTCTACACCGCACTCTGAACGCTCTTTAGTCGTTCCCGCCGCTTCGACTCGAACGACATGAGTACCATACAGGTCAGCTTTGTACCCCAAGAGGTCCAGAAACTGCTGTGTTGAATAGATG
>NZ_NHOA01000088.1 GCF_002727125.1 Halorubrum persicum | reverse complement strand
GGCTGTGTTGAATCGCTGTAAGGCGGAGGGATTCACTGTTTGACGAAGCGTTTGATGTTATAGACGACACACATCAGCGCGATTTCGCGGAACTCACGGAACCACGACCGCGCTCGCACGGCGAAGCCGAGCGAGCGCTTGACAGCCGAGTTCACGGTTTCGGTCATAGAGCGCTGGTTGTAGCTGTTATCGTCGATTCTGGCGTTGTGTGCGTGGTCGTACGGTGCGAAGATGCGGTGCTTGATCAGCGGTCTGATCCCGAACTCACGCAGACCTTCGCGGAGCGATTGCTTGTCGTAGCCCTTATCGGCCGCAAGAGACCGCAGATCGCCCGCGTTCCGGCGGGCGATCTGCTCAGCGAGGTCTGCGTCGCTTCCTTTTCGATTCGTTGAGCAGTGAACGTCAAGGACGGCTTGCGACGCTGTATCGACGAGTTTCGTAACCTTGAGCTTTTGAACGCGGTAGCTGATTCGCTGGCAGTAGTGGCGGCTGGCTGGTGAGCGGTCGTAGAACGTGGCATCGATCGCGGCGTGTTCAGAGAGATCGTGTAGCTGCGCCGACTGGCGCAGCAGCACTCGACAGACGCTCATGCTGATCCGGTCGAACGCCTTACACAACGTGGACGGTGCGGGGAGATCGGCCGCGCTGAGGCCGATCTCTCCGGTTATTTGTGGCATCTCTTTGAGGAGGTCGATCGTCATGCGGTACGACGTATCGAGGTAAATCCGGAGACAATGGAGGGAAACGAGTGCGTAGTCGGCGAATCCGCCGCCACCGTCCGGGGCGGCGGATTCGCCTCCATCGCCAGTAACTCTTTGAGCAACCGGCACAACCTCCCCGATGAAGCGGGAGATTTGGGTCATGAACAACTGAAGTCTCCCGCTTCAACTCCTTTGATTTAGCGGCCTACCCCGCTGCTGTATGGCGATTCAACACAGCCGTTCGAATCGAAAGAAGATTATGCTGATTTCTCGAATATCGATGAACCTAGCAAGCAATTCCAACAGACGTGGAATCGGCGGGTTACACTCAGTCGAAAGGAGATAATTAAGTCGTTCGTAGAGGGGACTCTACCAGACGACCCAGCTATTGATCCAAGCCGACATCAGGAACGAATCGAAACAGCTCAGGATATTATTGAGTTCCTTTCATATTCGGGGGAGAACTCTTCACTGGACTTCTTTTCAAATCCTGTTTTCCAAGTCAAGGAGGAAGAACGCGAGATCGTTGTCCCCTTCCCTGAAGTGTTGTTGACTACAGCACAGTACCGTATTGAGGAATACGTTGGGCAGTTCAAGCAGGTACAGGAGGTAGAAAACTTAGAGAAAGGCGGTGTCGTTGAGGAACTAGCTCAAGAATTACTAAAACAGATACCCAGTCGAAACTTCGTCAAGGAGTTCGAGTATATCCATGATCCCAACCCTGGAGAAGCAGATGGACTTCTCTTTTTCGAGGACTCATATTGGGTGGCCGAAGTAAAATCCCATCCGATCTTCCGGAAGATTCCGGGCAGTGTTGAGCTTATCAAGAGCCGGTTTACACATAAGGTGACTCGGGCTGCCGATCAGATACAGAACACAATAGACTATCTTGATAGTCTAGACGATGAATTCGGTTTGGTATATAACCTCACCGGCAACAAGAACACCAGTGAAATGAATACGGGAGGCATCGTCATTCTTGATGGCTTCCTTCCCACGTTGTACTCTGGTAACGCGCGGGCAGATCAACAATTGGGAATGGGCGATATCCACGACCATATCCCAGAGCACGAACGGATAGTGGTTATCACACTCTACGACCTCTACCAACTCATTCAGGAGGACGAGACAAATCTGTTCAATGAGTTCCTGCTTTGGCGGACGGGGTACGAGGGCAATATGCCGGTGTGGGGATTCAGCGAGCGGGAATACTGGGCATTCTATTTTGACAACTACCGACCTAACGACGAATTTCGTAAGGGCGTCGAAGAAGCAGCGAAGAAAGACATCATCACGGTCTACATCAGCAAGCGATTCAACGACAAATCACATTTACAAGATATTAAAAATAGAAACTCAAATGAGAGTTGGTAGGAGAAAGATCAAAATATAAACGTTTCTATGTGCGATTATCCAAGAATTGTTCAGCGGTATCGTCCCCATCACTGAAGTACTCCTCAGCGATGTCTAGTGCGGTTGCCCTCGTTTCAGGATCTTCGTCAAGGCCAGGTTCAAGAATGGCTGCGGTGGTGTCGGTGAACGAAACCCAACTCGGCCGAGTTTCTTCGTTCATAAGTGCAGCGTAGACCTCAACGACCAGACTGGGATGAGCCTCAGCATATTCCTCCAAGTATGATTCGACAGTCTCCCATGTCCGCCTCTCACGCGCGATGAACGGGGCGGTGTCGATAATCAGGGGCGCTATGTCTTTGAACGCTGTCCGCTCCGAAATAAGGGGAAGCCACTCAACGAACCACTGGAATTCCACGGCGTAGGCGTCCGCGTCATCGACTTGCGTGATCCGCTGTTCCCACAGCATCCTGACTTTGTCCCAGTTATCACGCATCTCCTCTGTATCTTCTGCCCACCGCCAGAGCTGCCACGCGACCTGTCGCGCTAGATCCGGTTCCTCCTTGTCATAGAGGTAGGATAGGAGACTTTGGCGGTCATCACGTTCATCGTACCCGTTGAGGTAGGCATTGAGTAAGTGAACTGCCAGTCCGCGTTCAACCCCGTGGATGGCCGTGTTCTCGCCGGCGACGAGCATGTCGATGCCGTGGAGGTAGCAAGGGCGGAGGTAGTCGAACAATGTTTCATACGGGCGACTGTATGCAAGGTAGGCGTCCCAAGTGGCGGAGAACATATTCTTGGCGCGAAGGGTCTGGTTGCGGGGGAACAGTGTGTCAAAGTTGTTGAGGACGAGCTCGTGGTCGAAGCTCCAGATGGTGTTCAGCCAGCGTCCGATGGTTGCACGGGTAGAACGAGATTCTTTCTGCATTGTGGTCTCGATTCGTTCGCGGACGTCTGGTTCGAAGCCGGATTGCTCCTCTTCGGTGTATTCCTCGTAGCCGCGCTGGTTGGCGAGACGAGATGAATACATAAGGAGGGCTCCCAAAGCAAGCGGTCGAACCGAATTTATCGCTACGTGTGCGGGGTCATTGTAGCCGGCGTATCCCTGCGGGGGGTGTTCCCGTTCATCGGTTGGATCGGGGTCTTCGAGCTGGATGAAGAGGATCTGCTTGACCCGGTCGTTGTAGGCGTGGATGGATTCGGTCGTATCGGTGCTGTACGCTTCGCGGAAGAGCCGTGCGACGTTCATCCGAGCCGATTCAGACCATTCCTCGGGGGTCGTAGCGACGGCCTCGCAGAGATCAAGGAACGGTGTCCATGGGAAATCAGGTGGGATGGAATCGGGATTATCATCGATCTGCTTCTGTAGTCCACGAAGGAGTTCGCTGACGTACATAGAGGGGGCATGCTGTAACCGAGGGATGTCGTCTTGGAACGCGGTGACCTCTTCAAGGATGCGCGGGATCGCAGATTCGGCGAGTCCTCGTGGGGTGACCTCAGAAAGCCCACCGGGCCCGGATTCGTGTTCTTCCCAGCCAGTCGTCTCGAATGGTTCGTCGATGCAGTAATCGATGAGATCACTGGGAGGCATATCGCTGATTTCCTCTTTGGGGAGTGGGCTTTCCTGTGAGACGTATCCACCACTGGTCTTGACGAGAGAGAGAACCTCATCCGGTTCGCCGTACTCGTCGATGAGCTGGTTGAGGTGCTGGGCATATTCGTCCGAGAGGTGGTCCCTAATCAGCCAGAGTCGGTCGCGGGCCCATCGTGCTATCTCAGCTTCTGCAAGTTCGTCCGCTGTGTAGTCGTCGAACCGTTCACTTCGCTGTTCAGCAGCTTCTTCTATTGAGTCAAGGGTGGGGACGTCGGTGATTATCTCGATAACGCGGAGTCGGTCTTCCTCGGATAGGACCGTGAACCCGTCTCTGAGGAGGCGGAGGAAGTCTTCCTTAGTCCAGACCTCCGTGTAGTTGGACGCGTCGAGGAGTTCGGCACTGACAAGGCTGGGGTAGTGGTCCTTGTGCTCCTTGAGTACGTAGAGCCCGAGCCGTCGAAACAGGGTAATGTCATCGAGGTAGCGTTCGATGAGGTTGTGGTGCGACTTGTCTACAGGGTTCTGGTCGAACCATTGGTCCAACGCTTTGCGGTGCGTTCCGATGAGCAGAGTTTTGAGGTCAGTTGGGCTCTGATTCGGCAAATCCGAACCCTCGATGCTGGTCGTTATCGGGCCCACAATCGCGTCGATGTCTTTATCCTGAATCTCGGATTCTATCGTGACTGCTTCCCTAAGGCGCGATTCAAGCACATCGATCACATTCTCTCCTTCTGCTTCGACGAGGGTCTCGAGGATTTCATTCAACACGGATTCCAGACTGTAGAGACGGGTGACGGGTTGAGCTCTGTTAGGTTCGCTGTCCGTGGGTTGGCGCGGTTGGAGGAGTGCTTCGAGCAAGTCTAAACCTGCACTAGTTTCACCGGCTTCGATGAGATCCTGGAGAAGTCTGGTTGCTTGGGTGTCGTGCCAGTCGGATGGCGTTTGCGTGACGGAGGCCTGAACGACATCGACGAGGTTCGCCGCGACATTGAACGGTAGTTCGCGGATCACCGTGACGACCAAGCCGAGCGAGTGGCGATCATCTGTCTGGATGTCCCGAATGATTTCGGCTACGATTTCGGGATGGTATGGTGCGATGTCGCGTAGGTAGCCGATCAAGATGTTAGGAGGGTCTGTGTAGTCACCCCGGCCGTGGAGGGCTTCTGCCCAGGATTTGTGGGTGTCACTGTCGAAAAAATAGTTGTAGAGTGTGTCTCGGTCTTGGAGGTTGTCCAGTATGAGACCTGCGAAGTCGTCGTTTCCGGAGATATCCCACGTCTTGATCTCGTCCAGAATCGTCTTGGCGGTGTAGTTGCCGAGGCCTGTTTCGTCGTCCAGCATCTCTTCGAGGAACTGTCGGGCGTGGTCGGCGGTGTCGGAGTCGACGGGTATGTCGCCGATCTGGTCGGTTGTGTCGCCGTCGCTCTGCATATAGAGCACCAGCATAAACCGGAAGATGTCTTTGCCCAACCGTTCATCAATTTGGGATGTGACTTCTTGGATTGGCCTGTTATCCTGCACGGTGTTCCAGGCATAGAGATACCGTTGGAAGTCGAGGTGGCGGAACCGGTACTTGCGATTGCCGGGTCGGTCAGTTGATTCCTCGATGACGCCCCTGTTTATCAGTCGTTGGTCGATCCAGTCCTGGCTAGTGCCAACGGTGAATATGTTGAGTCCGTCTGACTGATCCTCTATCGCGTCGACGGCGTACTCAACGAGTCGTTCAATGATGTCGTCGCCGGTACGTGTCCCGTCGTCTGGGTGATCCTCGCGACCGAGCTGTTCCCGGAACTTGTCCCAGAGTGAAATTTCGCCGCTGATGCCGCTAAAATCGACACCGTCCTCAGCGAGCTGTGCGATGATGTCGAGGTTCTCGATTTTCCGGCCGATTTGGATGAGCTCGTCGCTCGGTGATTCCCCAATCAGGTTCTGGACGTGCTTTTCTGCGTCTGTCGTTCGAAGTAAGCCGATGGTCAGGCGTGTTGTAAACGATTCCGCGTTGTCCAGTGGTTCGTACTCTCGTCGGACGGTAAGGTCGTGGTCACGGCAGGCGAAGGCGACTGTGACATTATCGAAGTCTGCGACAGTCAGGATAAAGTCCCGATAGACGTTGCCGGCCTCGCGGTCGATGTCGTCCAACTGGTCGATGATGAGGAGGACATGGTTGGCAACGGCCAGCTGCTTGATGGGCCGTTGTATCCCGTTTTTGAACCCGACGCCGGTCGAAAGTTCGACTCGGTTCCGGACTGCGGAATGGGTACTGGAATCAATGAAAAGGACATCTTCTTCCCATTCTTTGGTGACGCCAGCAAGAACTCCGCTCTTACCTACTCCCCCTTCTCCGGTTACGATAACGTTCTCGCCGTTGGAGAGCCGGTCGGTTGCCCGGTCGGTTTCTGGCCGCTCGATGTGACCGATACCATCAATTTTGGTCTGTATCCGGTCCAAGGCTTGGTTTGTCTCCTCTGTAAAGCGACTTTTTATGGTTTGCAGACTTGGATACTGATTTTTCAGGCTGCTTCTGTTGGCGATTATGGTCAGGAGAGCGGCGTAACTCGCGATGTTGAGTCCAGCAGCGATTTCAGTCGAGGTGTAGCTGAAGGGTCTTGTGCGGAGGATATTCAGCAGCGGATAGAGGACGATTACCACGATTCCACTGAGGAGAAGATATGTGATTCCGGTGGCCAGTGTCCCTCGCAGTTTCCGTATTTCTTCATTTATCGTATACTGCACGGTGTTTCGGAGGAAGTAGAACATAAGGGCGAGGCTGACCACGAACAGGACGGTAAGTACTCCTATCGCCATATCCGTCTCAGGAATCTGAGGACCGACAAGGGTCAGCCGAAGTGCAAATATGCCTCCGATGGCTGCAAGCCCTCGTCTGAAGAGATATCTTGGAAAATCGAGTTCCCCGCCGAAGGTTGTGTACCTGAGTATCACCTCCTTGAGGCGGGAGAGACACATTATCGGAAGAATCCTTATCCAAGTGTTATAATTGTTCTGTAGACTGTATTCGATTTCTTCCCTAGTGCAAGCATTTCAGCTATGAATAGAGTCTATTGTCCCCTCAATGGGTGAGGGGCTCGCTGTACTGGCGGGTTCCCTGAACACGGTGAGAACGATGGCAACCAGAGACATCTACGAAACGGGCTTCGACGAAGACGTCCGAACGGAATCGAGTGCGAACCAGTGTCCCGAGTGCGACGGACGGGTCACCACGAACGCGGTCGAAACGGTCTGCGAGGACTGTGGCTTAGTCATCGACGAACAGCGTATCGATCACGGGCCGGAGTGGCGGGCGTACGACGACGAGGAGTGCGAACGAACGGGCGCCCCACTTACTGCGGCTCGCCACGATCGCGGCCTGTCGACGGAGATCGGTCGCGGCACCGACGCGAAGGGGAACGAGATCTCTGGGCAGAAGCGGCGGCGACTCGCGCGGATGCGCCGTGAGCAGACTCGTGGTCGCTGGCGGTCGAAAGCAGAACGGAATCTCGCCCACGGACTGGGCGAAGTGCGTCGGTTGGCGAGTGCCCTCGAACTCTCCAATTCGGTCCGTGACCAGGCGTGTCAGCTCTTCCGGAGCGCCCAGAACGAGGATCTGCTTCATGGCAGGTCCATCGAGGCCATCGCCGCGGCCAGCATCTACGGAGCCTGCCGGTGCAACGGCTTCTCGCGGTTAGTGGACGACGTCAGCGAGATGGCCCGCGTCGCGGAGTCACGGGTCACGAACGCGTACAAAACGCTGAACGAAGAGCTGGGCCTCCCCGCTAAGCCCGTCTCCCCCAGCATGTTCGTGCCGCGACTTGCCTCGGATCTCGAGTGTCCGGACGAAATCCGACAGCGGGCCCGAGCTCTCGCGGAACAGGCCGAGGAGCGCGGCGTCACGACGGGCGTCCATCCAGCCGGATTCGCCGCGGCCTGTCTCTACACGGCCGGTCGCGAGGAGGGCCGATGGCTGACGCAAAGTACCGTCGCGAAGACCGGGAACGTCACGCCAACCACGGTGCGGACCCACCACGAGACGTTAGAGGAACAGATAGCCTGACAACGCCCCTGTACAAGCACTGTCGTTAGATAGTTTTCTCAGGAAACTATTTGTTCTTCGACCGCGTAGCACTCAATATGACCGAGACATGGGACAACGTCAACGAGCAGGTCAAAGCGGACTGGAAAGACGAGACCACGCCGTTCGAGCGGGTGTACGAGATCGTCGAACAGACCCACGACGGGCAGTCGGCCGCCGAGATCGCCGACCGTGCCCTCGTGAGCGAGCCGACGGCGCGCCGGCACTGCAAGACGCTCGTGAACACGGGCTTCGCCGAGACGGAACAGGACGGCCAAACAACGCTGTATAGGCGAGATAGCGACCGGATCTTGATGTCCCGGATCCGCGAACTGCGTGAGGAAGTCGATCGACCTGAGTTGCTCGACAGTATCAAGGAGATGAAGGCCGAAATCCGGCGCTACGAAGACAGCTACGACGTAGTATCACCGGAGGAACTCGCCCAGCAACTCGACGGCGACGAGACAGAGGGCTGGGACGACCTCACCGCGTGGCGCACGACACGGCAGAATCTCGCCGTCGCCCAAGCAGCACTCGCCTACGCCGAGGCCAGCCACCAGCTCGCCGTATGAGTGAGGACGACCGAGCCGGCGAGTTCGGACCGATCTATCTCCCCGCACTCCAGCGGATACGTGATCTCTGGATCGAACTTGAGCCGTTAGTCGACGCCACGGCGTACGATGACGTCGTCGCACCGACGGAGCTGCAGATCACGCTCAGCGACGGACTCAACGACGCCGCCAGCGCTCGGCTCGATATCCAATGGAGCGAATTAGGGATGTATTCGTTCCACTACGTCGATAGCGACGACGTCAACTGGCGGTTCGATCGGCACCCGAATACGCACTCTCCCGAGATCCATTTCCACCCACCGCCCGACGCAGCCACGACAACAGCCGAACCGTCCTGTATCGATGTGAGCGAGGTGTCACTCGTGACCCGTGCTGTCCATACGATGTGGCGAGCAGCGTACGAAAACGACGACGTGGACAGACTGAATAGCGCATCAAACCCACCGTAAGAATGCCCAGCGAACGTGACTTCCCCGAGCGTGTAGATGAGCTGTCCCCCGAGGAGGCACGGCAGTATCTCATCCGGTTCCTCGGCCGCCAAGACCTCAACGAACACGAGGAAATCTACAACGAACTTGCGACTGAGTAAGACCATCTCTAAGTTGGGGGTTCTATCAACTACGCCGGCCAGCCGAGCGATATCGATATTCCAGCCTTCCAGCGATCGCCGCTACCGCCGCCGAGAACTGCTGTAGTCCGTCATCTGTTCGCGAGCGGCTTCGACATCCGAGTAGAGTGCCAGCGCGTGCTTGATAAGCCGACGATCTTCCAGGTTCTCTTCCCAGCGCGCAATCACGTCACGGCGGTCGCGGAGCTCGTCACTCGCAAGGTCGCCGTCGGCGAGCGACTGTTCGAGGTCCTCCCACGTCTCGACATCGTAAGTGGCCTGCCACTCCTCGATTTCCTCGGTGATCGCGGCCATTTCGCTCCGCAGCTCCTCGCGCGTGTTTTCCTCGATGAGCGTCCGGATCTCCTCGAAGAGCAGTCGCGTGTAGTCCGGCTGATAACGTGTCGTCTCGCCGGCCTCGACGCGGCGTAGCTGGCCCTGCTCGACGAGCGCATGGAGTTCCTCGTTGGTCGTGCTCCAGGCGGCGTCGGCCTGTTCGCTGATCCAGTTAACCGACCGGGGTTCACGAAGCGTCTCGGCGACGGCTCGAATGCGTTCGCGGGCGCTCATCGACTCAGTCCACGATTGGACGCCATTCCGTGGGGATTCGGACATGCGTGGCACCTCTAGATCTGACTGCGATACGGGAGCGTCGTCACATCGAACGTATCGTAATGCCGGTCGTAGGTGAGGATGTGATCGACCTCCAATTCGTCCATGTGTGCGGCGACGATGAAGTCGGTGAATGAGGCATCCAGGTCGGTCCACTCGACGAACATCGTTTTGGCGGCATCGAAGACGTTCGTGGAGACGCCTTCGAACTGATAGAGCGTGCTCTCGTCGAGCGTCGTCAGGAACGACGCTGCGTTCCGCATCGAGGCCTGCTTTTTCAGCCGCGTGGCCGCCTCGTCGACGATGTGATCGTTGACGATGAGTCGACGATAGGGGAGGTCACCGTCGCGAACGAACGTCATGAAGGCTCGTGAAACTGCATGCATCTGATCGCGAGGATTGAACAGTGCGTAGAGGAACTTCGGGCCGACGATGACCTGATGTCGAACGTGGCCCGGACGGAAATGCTCGGCCGTGACCGTCCCGATCGGTGTTTCGACTGGCTCTGCCATCCGTGGTCAGGATTGCGCGGACGGATCGTCGGCGAGCGTGAACGACTCGTCGCTGCCGTGCCACTCGTCGACGAGATCGGCTTCCTCGCGAGCGTCCGTCTCCGCCGACGCTGGAAGCGACTCATCTTCGAGGTCGTCAAGGACAGTAAACGCTGGGTCGTTTGGATCCGCCCGCTGCTGTCGTTCGACCCACTCGATGAGCGCCTCGTGTCCGGCTTCCTTGAGCGACAGCCCGTGTTCCCTCGCAAACTCGCGGAACCGTTCGTACTCGTCCTCGCTTAGCTCGGTTTGGACGTGCTTGGTGTCGTTGCTGCTCATGCGAATCTTCTCTTGCCACGCTTTATGATCTCATGAAGTATAAGATGTTCCCATCGCTGAGTTCATGAGATCTGCTATAGACGGAAGACGGCAGGGAGCACAGTCCACCTGAAGTTGAAATACGAAGCCGGGACAATCCATGAGTCAATCGATGAGTAATCAATATCTGGATTTCGAGGAACTGCGGCCGACCGGCGAAGCGTCCCACATTCCGGACGCGAGGCTGGACGACGGCTGTGAGGGCTCCCCCCGGCGGCAACGCGTCGCGACGAGCGCTGGTGGCTACCCTGATGCGCCGACGGTAACCGACGGCGAGTGCCGGTCCTGTGGGGCGTCAGTCCCAGACGGGCAGACGAAATGCCGGTTCTGTCTCACCAACCATCTCGGGAGTGACGCCACTAGAACGAACGAGTCAGCGTCGACGACGTTCCTCGGTATCGTCCACCTGATCGTCGAGTCGACCACGTTCTACGGCGCCGTCGCGAAGGGCGGCGCCGCGGCGAACCTCCTCTCCGCCAACGAGGCGGAGCCGGCCGTCGACGACTACACCCTCATCTACGATCTCGACGAACCACCGGCGCGCCAGCTGGTCGAGCAATGGCCCTCACTCCCCGACACGGTACAGGTGGCCTCAGAGGAGGGAGAGCGGCTTCTCAGTGCCGCCCGTGACCGGACTGGGTGGCACGGGCAGGAAGCGTCGGAGCGTCAGGAGCAGGCCCCAACGCGGCTCTACGACCAGCGAGGGAACGGCATCCGCGACGCGTCGCGTCTCGACGCGGTCCTCGATAACGCCGATGACGCAGTGTGGCTGGTTCCAGCGATGGCGCTGACCGAATCTACTAGCGAGGCTGCGGCTGATCGCCAAGTGTCGTCGATACCGACGACGCAGGAACTCAACTGTCAAAGCTGTGGACGGGCGACCGACCATCGGTTCAAGAGCCACGAGTCGGTCCCTGATGAGGCGTGGACGGAACAACCGATCTGGGAATGCCAGGTGTGTGGCGCACCTCGCTACGGACCAAGCAAATCGAAGCGCTACCCTTCTCTTAACCAACAAAATGACTAGTGGATTGCCAGTGTTGGTTAATAGGCGCACCCACTCCCACAGCTATCCGCAGCCCGAGACGTTTCTATGTGCCGTGTATCGGCGAGACATTTTAAATAGACCCACGCAACACACCCGGATATCGACCACATCGGTCACTTACCAATCTCACCCGCATCAAGACGGCCAAACTCGACGACGTATATCAAGAGCGAATCAAGACAGCGAGGCTGCTTCTCCAAAACGTGAGTCTGCTTGTTGCTGAGTGATGACGAAATTATCAGGACTGCGGTCTCGGATGCGTCCACGCAGAAACACAAACTCCAGCAGCCTATCGGTCACAGAAGCCTTACCCGTGGGTGTTATAACCCAGTGGTTAAATATGAAACTATGAGGCGGAGAACGTATCTCGCTACGGTCGGTAGCTTCGGCACAGCGACAGTTGCCGGCTGTCTCCAAGGTAACACAGGCGAGCCGAAACCCAACAATGCCACCCAGGAGCCGGAATCCGAAGCCGGGGCCGTCAGCGAGTGGGCGAACGGAAATATCGAATTTGGATTACCGCCGTTTCAGGATGCAGAAGAGTTACAGGACGAATATGCGCCTGTGTTCGAGTGGCTCAAAGATGGTTTTGAGGGTGTTGACAGCGTCAAAGGCGTTACGACGACGAGCTACAGCACAGTTGTCGAAAGCGTCGTCGGAGGACACACGGAGATAGCGAATCTCTCCCCGATTATTTACACACTCGCGGCAGACGAGGGGATACACCCTCTTGTGATCAATTGGTCTCACGGCAGTGACGCCTACCATGGGTACATCGCGACGCGATCTGATACTGGTATCGAGACCCTCAGCGATCTCAAAAGAACCACGATAGCGATGGTTGATCCGTTGTCAACGAGCGGTGGGCTGTTCCCACGGTACATGCTCGCAGAAGCCGGCCTCGATGCCGGCGACATCGATACCGAGCCGGAGGATTTCGACATCGAATGGGCCTTCGGCCACGGTGCAGCCTTGGAGGCGCTGGAGGGGGGCCACGTCGACGCGGCCGCTTACGGCGACTTCCAGCATCCCGACGGCGAGGAGATTGTGAAGATCGCCGAGAGCGAGCCGATTCCATTCGACCCGCTCGTGGCGAAACCCGATACGCCGGAGGAGGTCCGTGAGGAGTTGATCGAACGCTTGCTCGACACGCCCGAGGAAGCACTCGAAGATCACCGTATCGATCAGTTCGGCGAAGTCGAACCCGGCACGTACGATCCTGTCAGAGATGTCGCACGCGAGATGGGCGTCGAAGTCGAAGACCTAGAGCAAGACGAGGGCTAATTGGATTTCCGGATGCTCGTTGCCAGCGGCCTGAAGAAACGATACGGCGGTACGTCGGCGCTTGCAGATGTCTCTCTGAAACTTCAGCGAGGCGAGCTGGCAGTTCTCGTTGGACGATCAGGGGCCGGCAAGACGACGCTTTTACGCTGTCTCGGTGGCTTGGAGTCACCCGATACGGGCACGATCGAATTCGACGGTGCTCCCCTCGCCCAGACTGACGCTGCGTTCGTCTTCCAAGAGGGAGCGTTGGTCGACGAGAAGTCTGCTGTCTCGAACGTACTTGATGGAGTTCTCGGCCGTATCCCCGGCTGGAGAGCCGCCGTCGGCTGGTATCCAGCCGCCGAAAAGCGTGCTGCGGTCGAACAGCTTCATGAAGTCGGGCTCGACGGGTACGGGACACGCCGAGTTGGGACCCTCTCCGGAGGGGAACGACAGCGTGTCGGCATCGCTCGTGCACTTCAGCAGGAGCCGGTCGTGTTGCTCGCTGATGAGCCGGTTGCGAGCCTCGACCCGGCGACCGGTCGGGATGTCCTCGAGCGGATCGCAGATGTCGTCAAAACACGAAATCTCGTCGGACTTGTCAGCCTCCATCAGCCACGTCTCGTCGAGTCGTTCGCCGATCGATATCTCGGTCTCTCTGCAGGTCAACTCGTCTTCGACATGCCAGCAGACGACCTCTCCGTTTCGGAACTTATGGAGGTGTACGATGACCGATAAGGGGTGGCGCTCTGCGTCGGAACGGCCCACGACTGGATCGGTCGGCGAGGAATTCGACCAGATCCAGCGACGGTGGCGACGGCGGATGACGCTTCGTATCATCGTCTTGGTTGTTCTCATCGGAGTCGTTGTCCTCACAGCCCGCTGGCTCGGATTCGATCTCGGGTACCTCTATGCCCACCGAGAGAACCTTATCGATGTGCTGCTGAGCGAAATGTTGGCACCGGAGCAGCTGTGGATGCAGTTACAGGGCGACGGACCGATGCTCGGACATGCAGCCCTTGAGACGCTTGCAATCGCCAGCCTCGGTACCGCCATCGGGCTGCCGGCGGCGCTGTGTCTTGGGATCCTCGCTGCAGCTAACGTCACATCATCACAGATCGCGACACCGATCCGGCTGCTTTTGGGCGGTATCCGTGCGGTTCCAAGCATGGTGTATGCGCTGATGTTCGTCATCCTCGCCGGACTCGGCCCCGTTGCCGGCATCCTTGCGGTTGTCATGGGTACCGTAGGGGATCTCGGCCGTCTGTTCGCCGACGAGATGGAAGAGATCGACGAGACCCCTGTCGAGGCCATCCGTTCGAGCGGGGCCGGCACTCTCGCAACAACGATTTCCGCTCGAATCCCGCAGGTGACGACCGCCTACGTGGCGTGGACCTTGTTTTATCTGGAGATCAACGCACGGAAAAGCGCCGTTCTCGGCATCGTCGGCGCTGGTGGGATCGGCTATCCGCTCATCATGGCGTTTCGCGCCCGGAACTACACGCGCGTGATGGCGGCGATCGTCGTCATCTTTGTATTGGTCGTCGGCGTCGAAAGCATCGCAAACTGGCTCAGAGACCAGCTGGGTGCCGAACGTCGGGCTTCGAAATAGCATACTGTCGGTGAACTCGCCGAGGACAGCAGCGGGAACAGACCTTCTCGATCCCGCACACTGGTAATTTCCTCGAGGCAGGGAGTAAATAATGAGTAGTTTATACATCCGCGACTTCTGCTACAAGTTCGGCGGCAAACTTCACCGCGTCCTCGGCGTCCGTGCCGAGCACGTACGTGATCGGCTCGATACCGAACGCGCCCTCGTGATACAGTACTCGGGGCACCGACTCCCGGTCAGCAAACCGATCCTGGAACCGACGTTTGCGGTCTTCGTAATCGGCGTCGAACTCCATCATCTCAACCCCACGCTTTTGAGCCGCCGCCAGGAACGCGCTGTCGGTAGCGAGATTGACCGCTCCCCGAAAATTCGAGTGAACTGCGGCCGCCGCGAGGAGGACAGTGGCGACGTGTCGGGACGCTCCGAACTCCGGGTTCGCGGGCACCTCAACACGGCCATCGACGGCGTAGATACGTCCTGGGATTGCTGCGACCTCGGTCGGCGTCTCGGCGTCCGGGAGCGCGGCACCGACGTTCGAGCCGACATTCGGAACGAACGCCGCCATCCCGGGCGTCGTCGAGAGCGTACGAGCGGCCGCTCGAACGTCGGCGAGGGCGTCCCGCTCGGCGTCTACCGCCGGGTCAGCACCACGAACGCAGAGATCGCAGCCGAGCCCCGCTATCTCGGGCATTCGCGTCTCGTGGATCTCACAGATCGGTCCGCGGTCCTCCAGGGCGCGGACGAGGTCCAGCACGTCGGCAAGGGCCTCGTACCCGTCCAGTTCGTCGGTCGCAAGCCCTTCGGCAACCTGCTCGACAGTCGCCCGCGTCCGGGGATGTTTGGCGATGCGCGGGTCGGTGGCGGTGTCCCCGCTGACGTACGTTGAGACAGCCGCTTGCGTGACACCCAACTCGTCGGCGATCTCCTGTTGGGTGAGTCCGTATCGCTGGAGTTCAGCCGCGAGCTCGACACGGAGGGTCGGGAGAACATCCTCCACGACGATCTCACTCGGGAGCGTAAACGGCACGGTTAGACACGCCCCGCGAGCGTCAACACGTGCTTCGTGACCGTCTCGGCGTCGGGTGCGAGCACACGCGCCACTGGCTCCTTTCCGACGGCGCCACGATCGTACACCGCCACGGGGGTTTCGTCCGCCTGCTCGAAGGCGCGCCGAGCGGCCCATCCCATCGTCGACCGCTCCTCGTCTGGCTCGGGCTCCTCATGTCGATCAATCTCCACCACGACTCCCGCAAGGTCGTCCAGCCGTTGTTCGATCGCCGTGTCGAACCGGCAGTTGACCGCGAACCGCAACGCGGGGTCGAACTCGCGGGCGCCGAGCAGGAAGCGCGCAACGTGACTTGAGGCGCCAAAGCGAACGCCGCGGTTGGGAGACACCCCAGAGAAGGTTCGAGTGATTCGCCCCTCAACCGCGGCCGTCTCCTCATGTGATTCCGCGTACGGCGTCGCCCCGACCACATTCATCCCGACCTCGGGAACCGCGGGCGAGGTATCCGTATCGACCAACCGCCGGACGATGGACTCGACAGCCTCGGCCGTCCGGTCGCGCGCCGCCCGCTCCCGGAGCGCGACGAGGTGATGAACCGCTCCTGGTCCCTTGCCAACGTCGTGGTTGTAGCGGATCGCGCGAGCGAGCAGGTCCGTCCCCGCCTGGACGGCCTCGATGAGAGGTTCGCCGTGGGCGACCCGGGCCGCGACGGCGCTGGCGAGCGCACACCCAGAGCCGTGGGTCGCGTCGGTGTCGACACGCGTGTGTTCGAACGTCTCGATGCTGTCTGCGGTGACCAGCACGTCCTGTACAGTAGCGCCGGCGATGTGGCCGCCCGTAACGAGGACCGCATCGACGCCGGTCTCACGGAGGGCGCAGCCGGCTTCGACGGCGCTCTCCTGGCCATCGACGGCGACACCGGTCAGCAGCTCGGCCTCCTCGGCGTTTGGTGTGGCGAGTGTCGCGTGCGCGAGCAGTTCCTCGTAGGCCCCCTCCGCCTCGGGGTCGAGCAGTCGGTCGCCGCTGGTGGCGACCATTACTGGGTCAACGACAGTTGGCGCCGCCAGATCGGCAGCGTGGTCGGCCACGAGCTCGATGACGGGTTCGGTGGCGAGCATCCCAGTCTTGAGGGCGTCGACCGCGAAATCGTCGCGGACGGCCTCGATCTGGGCTGAGATCTCCTCGAGCGGAAGTACATGGGTTGACTCCACACCACGAGTGTGCTGGGCGGTCACAGCGGTGATTGCGCTCGTTGCAAACGCGCTGCAGGCTTCGGCGGTTTTTAGATCTGCCTGCACGCCGGCGCCGCCGCCCGAGTCGCTGCCCGCGACGGTCAACACAACGGGTCGCGTATCCGGTGCTTGGGTTCGCACAATATAACTGGGTTATACAACCCGAACATAACACTTTTGCGGTTCTCGGTCTAGCGTCCTGGTGTGACATTCACCGACGAACTACGTGCGGAGGCCGACGGTTACTGGTCGGCGATTCTCGATCACCCGATGGTGCGCCGACTCGGGGACGGTACCCTCGAGGAAGCGCCGTTCCGTCACTGGGTGCGCCAAGATTACGTCTACCTGATCGAGTACAGCCGGCTATTCGCGCTCGGCGCTGCGAAGGCGGCAGATCTCGAACGCATGGGTCGGTTCGCGACGTTGCTCGAATCGACCGTGAATACGGAGATGGACCTTCATCGTTCGTACGCCGCCGAGTTCGGCATCGACGAGGATGAGCTGGCGGCGACCAATCCCTCGCCGACGACCCGTGGGTACACAGACTTTCTCGTCCGAACGGCCTCCCACGGAACGTTTGGTGACCTCGTTGCCGCGCTCTTGCCCTGTATGTGGGGCTTTAACGAGACCGGAACGCGCCTCGCAGCGCGTGGAGTGCCGGAGCACGAACAGTACGCAGCCTGGATAGAGATGTACGCTGGCGAGGAATTCACCGAACTCACGACGTGGTGCAAAGACCTCATGAACGAGGTGGCCGCAGAAGCCAGCGACGCCGAGCGGGATCGCTATCGCGACCTGTTTGCGACGTCGGCCCAGTACGAGTACCTGTTTTGGGATGCCGCCTGGGAGAGAGAGGGGTGGCCGCTATGACGACGCAGAGATCGGACGGGACGGATGTCCCGGTCGACTTCGAGACGTACGCCACGGCGACGGAGGGGGGCACAGAGGGCGCGCGATTCACTGACTGGCTTCGGGCCCGCGCGGAGCCGCAGTGGTCGGCCGCCATCGAGGGCCGGTTCACCGAAGAGCTGATCGAGGGGTCGATAGCCGACGACGTATACAGCCGCTACCTCCTCCAGGATTACGTGTTCGTCGAGACGCTCGTCGGTACGTTCGGCCACGCGGTCGGGGAGGCCCCGACGATGGCCGCGAAGTCGCAGCTCGTGACATTCATGGAGTCGCTGACCGCCGAGGAGAACGACTACTTCGAGCGGTCGTTCGACGCGCTCGGCGTGGCCAAGGAAGCGTACACCAACCCGGAAACGACGGCCACGACCCGTGCGTTCCAGGACGTACTGGAGCGGGCGGCCCGCGAGGGCGGCTACGCCGAGACACTCGCGGTGCTCGTGCCCGCCGAGTGGATCTACCGGGAGTGGGCGACCGCCGCCAACGCGGTGCCCGAGCCGTTCTATCTCGGGGAGTGGATCGATCTTCACGCGAACGAGGGGTTCGTCGCGTTCGTCGACTGGCTGCGCGAGGAACTCGACCGGGAGGGCGCGGCCGCATCCGGTCGCCGACGCGCACGGCTCGACCGGCTGTTCCGGCGGACGGTCGAACTGGAGGTCGCGTTCTTCGAGTCGGCCTACGATGCCGACAGTGGGAGCAATCTGGGTGAGAAAGAATGGTGACGCCGACAGCTGCACTCGGGCTCATCGTGGCCGTACTCGCCGGGAGCGCCGCGATCGGGGTGTGGTACTCTCGCGGTCAGGTCGGGTCAGTCGAGGATCTCATCACAGCCCGGGGTTCGATCGGCGAGCGACGGATGACCGGGACGCTGGTGGCGTCGGTGATGGGGGTCTGGATACTCTTTTCAGCGCCAGAGGCCGGGGCGAGCTTCGGGATTGCTGCGGTCGTCGGCTACGCCGTCGGCGAGGCGGTTCCGATGCTTGCGTACGCCCGGATCGGGCCGCGAATCAGGCAGCTCATTCCGGAGGGTCACTCGTTGACTGAGTACGCCCACGTGCGCTACGGGACCGCGATGTACGCGTTCATTCTCGTGGTGTCTGCACTCTACATGTTCGTCTTCGTGGCCGCTGAACTCACGGGAATTGCGGGTGCGCTCTCGCTCGTCGCCGGCGTCCCACAGTGGCAGACGGCCGTGTTGGTCGGCGGCATCGTGCTCCTCTACACAGGCTACGGGGGGCTCACGGCGAGTATTGTCACAGACACGGTGCAAATATTGCTCGTGATCCCCCTACTCGTGGCCACGTTCATCGCCGTCCTCGTAACTGTCGGCGGGGTTGTCCCGGTCTACAACGGGGTCACCGCTGCGAACCCGGCCTTGCTCGACCTCGGGTTCATCCCGGGGCTGCAGTTCGGACTCGCGCTCTCGTTCGCCATCCTCGGTGCGGAGCTGATCAACCAGACCTGGTGGCAGCGGGTGTACGCCGGCGAGAGCGATGATGTCGTCCGGCGCGGCTTCCGAACAGCCAGCGTGACGAACGGTGCGCTCGTGTTCTTGGCGGCCCTGTTTGGCATCGTCGCAGTCGGCAGCACGGATATCGTGACCGACGTGACGAGCGCAGGATATAACGCTGATGTCGCGCTGTTCGTGCTTCTCGAGAAGGCCTTCCCAGAACCGGTCGTCCTCGGGGTGACGCTGCTCGCGCTGCTGCTCGTCGTCAGCTCCGTCGACACGCTGTTCAACGCGCTCGCGAGCCTCGTCGCAGTCGACCTCGCGCGGCTCACCGCAGCGAACGACCGTCGGCTCCGCCTAGCCTCGCGGCTGTTCACCGTCGCTGTGGCGCTTGCGGCGGTGTACGTCAGTCTCCGAGCCCGGAGCGTGCTTCGGCTGTTCTTCTTTGCAGACCTGCTGGGCGCAGCCGTCGCGTTCCCACTCCTCTACGGGCTCTACTCGGAGTCGGTCACTGGCCACGGCGCGCTCGCAAGCAGTATCGGCGGACTGGCTGTCGGGCTGGTGTACTTCCCCGACCTCCGCAGCGCGCTCGCAGCGGTCCCGGTCATAGGCGATGCACTCCCCGCGGTGGATCCGTTGTACCTGACCTCATTTGCAGGCGCGTTCTGCATCTCAACCGCACTGACACTGGTCACAGCGCGGCTCTCATCGTCGGCGTTCGACCTCGACGGCCTCGCCGGCGAGATCGGTCGCATCGACGACGACCCCGCGGAGGCGGCCGACTGACGGCAGCCGCCCCTGTCAGGACAGTTCCCTCAAGCCGATCGACGGGTAGCGTTGTTCGTCCCCCGGGAGGGGTGCGGGGCGATCCAGTCGTGGGTCGTCCTGCGAGGTGATTGTTCGAATGGGTCACCGCGCACTTGTTGCGTACGAACGGACAGACGGACAGTACACGCTCCACTACTCACATTGGGGCGCAGCGAACCTGAAGCTCAAGCACCGAATCTCGGCTGGGTCGCCGTTCGGTGGCGACGACACCGACTCAAAGTGGGCGAAACAGCTGCTGGCGGAACTGGCCGATAGTCTCGAGGCAGACGCCGTCGACGGCTACCTCGCCGACGAAGAGCGACCGTCGACGGTCGTCGAGCCGAAGCCCCGCGCCACCGGACTCACCCTCGAGAAGATCATCGCTGACCATCTCGACTACCTCCATCACGAGGCGTTCTACGTTGTGTCGCCGACCTTCGAGGTGACCGCCTACCGGACGCTGTGGTTCGGCCTGCAGTACGAATCGGAGACAGTCAAACAGGGGGAGACGGTCGGGAACGGCGCGCTCGCGACCGTTCGGTGGCACGACGGCGAGCCGGTCGGCGATGGCCACCTACAGGGACAGTTCGCGGCCCTCAAAGACGTCGTCGGCGATATGGTCGACAAAGGCGTCTTCACGCCGGCGACGGCGAGGCAGTACCTGAAACGGAAACTGGCCGAGCGAGTCGGAGACCGACAGGAGTTGCTCATTCCGACCGGAGACTCATCCTTCGAGAAGGCGAGCCTGAACCACTCTTAGTTCGATTTGTTTCGTGGCAGCTGCTGTTTTTCAGGGGCCGGAATGGGTGAGCCCCACGTAGGCTCGTGATTCGATGACCTCAGAGGACGACCCATTTCACGACTGCGAGTTAGATCCCGAGGCTATCCTCGGGATACACACCTTCGAAGACGTCCTGTTCACCGACGAGACAGAAACACCGATGAATGTACTGACCGGCGAGACACCAGCACATTCGCAAGCTACCGTCGAGGAGGCCAAGGAGTTCGCGACGAGTATCGACACCGACACCCCACAAATCGCGCTTCCAGCATCGGTTGAGACGCAGATCGAGACCCAGAGCAAACCCTACACGGCGGCCGCGTTCTTCCACTTCAAGACGACCGGATCCCTCGAGCGTCACCGCGCCTACCACGCCGCCTACGATTCAGATGCGTACACCGTCGACTTCGAAGCGGACTACGAGTCCGGGGATCTGACCATCACCGTCGAGCGTGTGGCCGACTCCTGAACGCGATCTCCCGAAGCAGGTTTTTCGAGCGCCGGCGATGGGTGCCGGCGCACCGAGCAGACAGAGCGGAGCAGAGCCCGGTGAGTCGGCGCTCCGAGGTGAACGAAGATGCATATGATCATCTACGCCTTAGTCGAAGCACCGACACAGCACGACGCCCTGGTCGAAGGGAAAGCGGTCTTCGACCGTCTCGTCGGAGCGAATCCCCACGGCGCAGCCGTGTTTGATTACTACTGTACCTTCGACGAAGAGGATACGACAGTAGCCGGGAAAGCGCGTTGGGGAGACCTGCCGACGGCAGCACCCATCAATTCAGAGGAGGGCGGTGAGCTTCTCGACCGGGCCTGGAAGGCCACTAAGGAAGAGTTTCAGCGGAATCTCGACCGCGTGAGAGAGGCGCTCGACGAGCTAAACGACGAGGCTATCATGCGCGACGAGGACCTCGCTCGGCACGCGTTCCACCAGATCGGCGCCTACGAGGGGCCGTCGATCCCGTTGTACGATCAGCACGCACAGGGAATTCGGCATCGCGGCCAACTGGATCGTGTCCTCGAGGAAGAGGAGGACAGTCAAACGCTCTGGATCGTCCCCGCAGACGTCCACTTCTAACCGACAATGCCACGGATCACTAATTGGGCACGAGAAAGTCGCACGCCGACGCTCGCGTATCGAAACACCGAGACTGGCGCTCGGGCTGTCCTCCACAGAGCGCCAGACACCTACCGCTACAAGTGGCGTGGCGCGATCCTCGTCGACGGCTACCCGGTGTGGTCGCGAGGGTACCAGACGAAGGACGGGAAATCGTTCCGGGACGAACTCCGGAAGCGGCCTGCGCCCAAGCTGAATTGTTCGGAGTGTCCGAACGACGACGTCCTCGTCGGTGAGAAGTCAGCAGACGGGGCGAAGGTTCAGCGTTGGTTCGACTGCCCGGACTGTGGGTACGAAGCACCATCACGCATCGTCTACGGCGCCGAGCGGTGACTGAGGGGGCCTCCGCCTCGCTGTTTTTCGTCCGGGAAAGAGGGGTGGCCCGGTTCGACTGGGTCAGTCCAACATGAGTCTCGAAATACTCAACCGATACAGTGAGGCACTGTTCGAGTTCCTCTGGTGTCCCGTCTGCGGGCACGAAATATTCAGCCACATTCCCTTCGAGGGGGTGTTCTGCAAGAACTGTAACACGCAGGTTGAACTCCAAGAATCACGGGAGACACGCGGCTACGAGGAAGCCGTACTCGCCTGTTTCGACACGGACTCGACGTGGAACCTTCACGTCGACGAGAAGCTTCGACGCGACCTCCCTGACGGATCGGCGCGCGTGAAGGTCCTCGGCGCACCGGGCGCCTACGAGATCGACTGGTGGAGTCCGGAGCCGGGTGAGGACTGGGAACCTGTTGAGCGCGGCGAGTTCGACGACGTCGAGGAGCCTGACGAGGTGTCGCATCTGGCTTAGGGCAACGGATTTCACTTGCTGGGATGGGAGGGTCACTTATCCAAGCAGGGAGCGTAGAGCGTGGTGTATGCCCGAAGAAGTGTTATTCAAATCTGAGAGTGCCCAGAGCCGAGATGAAATCGCGTCGTATCTCCGGAATGTCGCCGAAAAGCTCGAACAGGGGGGGTCGATCACTCTGAAGGACGGGGCAGAGTCCGTCACGATGGACCCACCAACGCGGCCGACATTCGAAGTCAAGGCCGAACGCGAAGGGCCCGCAGAGGGCCCTGGAGAGTTAAGCATCGAATTCGAACTCGAATGGGACGAGAACAGTGAGACAGGCGAAGGAGAAGCTGGAAACCTCGAAATCGAGTGAGTAGCTGGACTCTGTTTTTGTGGTGCGCCGGCGATGGGTGCCGGCGCACTCGTGCCGGCGGTGATCGATGTCGACACGTAGTCAACTCCGATTCGTTCAACGAGTCGAAGAGCCCAGTAAAACGAATGACGACGCCGAGCGCGTCGCCCAGGTATACCGACATTCGGACGGGTACCCAGGGGCCGTTCTTCGAGATCTCGCTCAACTGAAGGAACTCCTCGATGCGACCCGTGCCGAGCGCGGACCAGCTTACACGGCGGCGACTTTCGTGTTCCTCGACAAGCTCTCGACAATCGACCTGTATCTGGATGGCGACCCTGAGCGAACGATCGACGCAGCGCAGCCAGCAGATCTCCTCGATCCGGACAATATGCAGCACCTCGATCAACCGCTGTTCCTGCTTGGCCACGGCGTCGAGGACCCAGCTGACGGCATCCACGGCGACGAGGAGTACCTCTACGTCGTCGAACTCCCAACGGCAAACCCGTTCGAGGAGCCCTCCGAATGGACCATCAAAGTGAGTGGCCACTCCGCGTTCCCCCGCTGGGACGGCCCGACCGACGAAGCGTTCGAGCAAGCGAGTTGGCAGTTCCACGGCCCACTGGACGACGCGCTCACAGAACTCGTCGCCGAGCCGGCGTGAGAACGCGACGGGTTAGATGACGCCGCCGATGACGAGAAGGCCGATGAGGGTCAGCACCATCGCGATAACGCCTCCGCCAGCGAGGACCTTGTTCTCCATCGCCTTCTCGTGGATGGGCATGGCGGCGTACTCCTCGCGGAACGCCTCGAGGTTCTCCTCGTCGTAGAAGTACTTCGTCTTTAACGCGAACCGCTCGGTGACTGCACAGCCCGTACAGACAGGCTCGCCTTCCAGCCGCTCCCTTTTGATGTGGCTGTCGCAGGCGATTGCCCCGCAGTTCGGACAGTAGGTGTAGGTCTCGTCGACGCCACTCGTCTCGCAGTGGACGCACCGGTGGATCCCGTCCTCGGCAGTCACTCTTGACGGGCCTGCCGCGTAGTACTCGTAGGGATACGAATACTCCAGCATCTCTGTCGTTTGCCGAACCTCAGGGAGATACACCGGCTCAATCGATTGTACTGAGATGTCCGAGAGATTCGGCTCACACGTCTTGTTGTAGGTGACGTTGTTGTCGCCGGTGTAGGTCACCGTCGTCGTGTGATAGTCCTGAAGGCGGTCAACAGCCCATTCCTTGTACTCCGTTTGAGTCTGCCCAAATCGGCGCTCCTTGACATCGTTGAACACCGCTCCGAACCGCTCGGTGTCGAGGTCGACCGTCGCGTGGAGGTTCTCGGTGACCAGCGACCCGACGTCCTCGTCGACGACCTGCGGCTGCCCGCGTTCGGTGTGGACGACGAACCGCGTCCGGTCGTTGATCCGGTGAATGACGCCGACTGACGTTTCGAAGACGGCGTTGGTGTCGGCGGTAATCGCAACCACCGGGCGGAACGTTACCGCCGAATGCGGTTCGGGTAGGTCGGCGGCCTCGATGTTCTCGATGTCGTGGAACGCCTCCGCGACGGCCGCGTCGACATCGGCGGCCGGGTCGTACGGCCGAAGCGTTTCGTCACAAAGGATTTCGATCCGACCGTTGTAGAGGTCAAGCCCGATCTCGTCGGCGATCTCTCGGAGATCCTTGCCGTCCAGCAGCTCGATGGGATACGGATCGTCGTTCTGCTGAAGGCGGTCGGCGTACTCCTGAGCGGGAGTCGTGAACCGACCGGTCGTGACGACCATGCCGCGCTTGGGGCCCTCGAAGTCGAACGTGGCGATCGCCGAGTGGAGCTTCTGGACGACCGGCCGCCCGACGGTGGCCGTGTGCTTGCACTCGACAATAATCGCGCGGCGCTGTCCGTCGACGACCTCCTCCATGATGACGTCCCGACCTTCGTCGGCAGTTTTGGCTGCCTGACGGACGTTCTCGTAGCCAAGGTTGCGGAACACGTCCTCCATCACGTCCTCGAACTCGAACCCTGAGAGATCGTCCAGTACAGCCATCCTGAATTAATTGGACAGTACGTTGCAACTGTCAAATACGTTGCCGAACGCTGTGCTGTCCTGTTTATTGAACCCCTGAGAGGGATACAGGGGTCATCGAACCACTTGCAGCAACGAATGAGCGAGAATGTACCTGTAGCCAGTTCCGAATCCGTTTCAGTTTCATCGGCCGCTCAGTCTCACCGAGACACAGTGGAGTACGTCGGCTTCCGCATCGACGGCCAAGCCGTCGTGCTGAACCTCTCGGATCAGCGGCGACTCTCCCTCAAGCGCAGTCTGGACATCGTCACCCACCCGAGTACTCAACCGAAGCTACTTACGTGATACAAGCGTATCACAGCATATGAGCACTGACAGCGACGCTGGTGGCGACGGCGAGATGGAGAAGATCAACGTCCGGGTGCCGCAATCGTTGCTGGCACAAGTCGACGAGGTCTGGGAGGAGCGTGGCTACGCGAACAAATCCGAGTTTATCCGCGATGCCCTCCGAGACGCTGTCAACCCGCCAGCTCAGCTATCCGAAGAAGCGCTCAAGCATCTGGTAGAGAGCCGCGAACAGCGAGAGCAGGGCGAGACGGTGTCGCAGGACGACGTGAAGAACCGGCTGGGCATCGATGACTGAGGTCGAGTGGACGCCCAAAGCCCTCGATTTGCTGGACGGACTCGACACCGAAGCCCAAGAGCGACTGGTGAAGAAACTCGACGAGGCGAAAGACTGGACCTCCCACCGGCTCGAAAAACTCACCGGCTACCCGTACTATAAGCTCCGCGCCGGCGACTACCGAGCGATCATCACGTGGGACCGAGACGAAGATGTCCTCATCGTCGAGGCGGTTGGGCATCGGCGGAATATCTACGATCGTCATCTCCCGCCGTAATCCATTCTACCTACGGAGCGGCTCCAGCACTGAGTAAGGATATTGGGGCATCCCCCCGACTGTGTTCGGTTAACCAACAGCCAGTCACTCCTAGGGATGGTGTTGGTTAATGTGGTGTTGTTGCGCCCGGCAGAGGGGCGCAGGGCGCGGGACGATGCAGCGGCCGTCGATGAGCGTTCCTGCGTCGAGGTGACTGGAATGAAAGACCCAGAGTCGAGAACCACCTTCGCTGGCGTCGATGGACGTACCGACACCGAACTACCTGAATGGTACGCCGAGCAACACGGTGGGGCTGAACCAATCAGCTTCAGTGCGGCGGTTCGAGAGCTTCCCCAAGCAGTCGACACAGCAGTCGCGTATCGCGATCCCTACACCGACGAGTGGGTCCAGACTGATCGGTTCAACGCGCTCGTCGAGCCGAATCGAGCTCGAGAGCAGGCCCAAGATGAAGACGCTGAGATGGATCCCCTATTTCATATCCCCACAGACAGCTACGCGATCATCAATCCTGTCGACGTCTACGGCCCGCTTGAGGAAGTCCTCCGCGAGCAGACTATCGACGGAACGCCGCTCGGCGAGGTGATGTTCGGCGAGATCCGGCGCTACCGGGGTGGCGGCGAGGTCCATATGGACATCATGTTCGACGGCCTCGGGGTGCGCCTCCCCGGGCGGTCGGACCCGATCACGATGGGCGTTACGTCGGGCTATGATTTCTTCGGTGAGCACGCCGTCTACGTGGAGGGGTTCGCTCAGGACGGGTATTGTTCGAACACGATGCGCTCGCTCACCGACAAGGAGATTATCAAACACGTCGGCGACGTCCGGAACTTCCGGACCTGGTGGGAGGAGATTCTCGCACAGGTCGAACTTATCGCCGACGATCTCTTTGAGTTCATCCGGGACGTCCAGGACATCGACCTCGACTTCTCGGAGCTCCCCTTCACCGTCACGGAGTTCTACCGTCTGCTCGGCTTTCCGGATTACCTGGCCGAACGCGCTGCGAGCGATGCCGAGGCCAACGCGGCCTCACCCGTGGAGATCGATATGTGGACGCTGCATTCCGGCGCGACGTACGCGCTCACGCACTTCTTCCAGGGCAAGGAAGGCGCATCGCTGGACGGCTACGTCCGCACGGCCAACGACATTCTGTTCAACCCAGAGGGCACCATCGAGCGCGTTGAACGCGCCTACGAGGAGCAGCTGGAAGCGGACAGCGACGGCGGATCGCAGGCGTCACTCGCCGGCGAGCGGGCGCTCGCGAGCATCGAGCGCGTCAGCGACGACCTGCAGGAGAAGGTCGATCAGTTCGAGGAGCGTGAAGATGCGCTTCGCGAGCGATTTCAGGATGCGATGGCCTGACGCTGTAATAGTTCGGCAGTCGTTTCTTCTGTCTTTCTCGCCCGTGAAGGGTGAAGGGTGAAGGGCGATAGCGATGGAGAAATCCGCAGACAACGACGGGGGTGAGGACGAATTCCCACCCGAGAAACGCCTCGAAGCACCGAACTATCGACTGATCAAGGTCGGGATCGCGACGATCCCCGATATGGAGACACTCCGGGAGTGTGTTGCCTACGAGAACGCTCATCAGAATAGTACGCAAATCCTGCGCCGGCTCAACTGAAAGGCTGAAGAGCTGCGTGAGGACGAAGATTGAATTCTGTTCTTAACCAACATCTCCCGCGAGATCTGTATTTTTGTTGGTTAATGAACTGTGCTCTGTTTTTCGTGCCCCCTGAGAGGGCGAGGGCTCCTTCGAACGCTCTCAGAGGTGACTTCCAGTGAGTCAACAACAGCGTTCCGACACCGTCTCGATCGACGCAATCCCGGTCGATATCGACACCACGCAATCAGCGGAAGTCGATCCCGCCGACGTCCCCGACAAAATCGAATCCATCACCCGTGGGCTCGCCGGTGAGCAGCCGCCGACGAATCCCATCGTGGTTCTCAAAGCGGCTCGCTGGTGGTATCTACACGGCAAGGGCGGCACGGATCCCGCCTTCCAGTGGGCCATCGAGTGGGCACGTCACCTTGCGACCGACACGCCTAGCGACGTCGAGCGGTTCGACGAGTTCCTCGAGTACCTCGTCTCGGTTGGCTTTGCGGATGATCGCCACGAACTCCGCTGACTGACAGAGTGGTTTTTTGAACACCCCTGAGGGGTGCGGCGCGGTCTGAACTGACGCAGTCGCCGTGAACTTGATTTGGTGAACATAATGGCTACGAGCAGTGACTCGTCGGTCTCCTTCGACCAGACCGACACGCGATCCGACGAGATGAACAGTACGATCGAACAGTGGATTGACGACCTCGTCACCGGCATCGACGATGCACAGACCAGCGCGGAGTTTCAGGAGTGGCTCGACGTCCAGAGTCGCTTCCACGACTACTCCTACCGGAATACGCTCCTCATCAAGCGCCAGTATCCCGAGGCGAGCCGGGTGGCGGGCTACCGGAGGTGGCAAGAAGAGTTCGACCGCCACGTCCAGGAAGGCGAGTCGGCCATCTGGATCTGGGCGCCGATCATCACCACGCAGTGCCCGGAGTGCGAGAACTCGCCGAGCTACCACGAGGACAGTGACTGTGCGTACGACGAGACGCCGCCCGAAGAGTGGTCGGAGGGGCTGGTCGGGTTCAAGCCCGCGCCCGTGTTCGACGTCTCCCAGACCGAGGGCGAGCCGCTTCCCGACCTGGACACAGAAGCGACCGGGGACGCCGGCGACCTCGTCGGTCGGCTGACTGGAGCCGCCGACGAACTTGGCGTGACGGTTCGGATCGTTCCGGAAGCGGAGTGGACGCACGGCGAGGCGAAAGGCATCTGCGAGCAGCTGAGTCTCGTCGATATGCAACCGCGTGTCGAGGTGCGTGATCGCGAGAACGAGGCCGACCTTGCGCGGACGCTGATCCACGAGTACGCCCACGCCCTGCTCCACTTCGACGTCGACGACGATACCGAGCGGTCGAAACGCGAGGTCGAGGCCGAAGCTGTCGCATACGTCGTCGGGCGCTACTGCGGGCTCGACACGAGCGGGTCAGCGTTTTACCTGGCCGCGTGGGAGTCGGACGAGCCTGAAGTCGTTCGTGACCGTCTCGACCGGATTAGTCGAACGGCAGAGGAGCTCATCGACGTTCTGGAGGACGAATTCTCGTCCTCATTCAGTTAACCAACGAGATGTTGGATTTCTTCCGCTCTGTTGGTTAAGGTTTTCAGCGCTTGGGTCGCGGCGCAGTTTCGTAGCGTTCGATGTCGTCGGTCTTCTCCACACGGGCGTAGATATCTCGGAGTGTATCCTGCGCTCGAAGGAGTTTGTGTTCCTCGAGGAACTGTCGACCACTCTCGCTAATCCCATAGAACTTGTACGGCAAATCGTTCTGTCGGCGGTCCTCTGGCAGGAGTACCTCCTCGACGATGCTGGGCGTCTCTGTCAGTGGACATCAGAGGACGACCTCGTCGAGTGTGCCGAGACTCTCGTGAGTGGGCAGGAGCAACCAGAGACGAATCGGTAACTGACACCCTCAGGTTTCTGTCCGTTCTCCACGACGTCCCCGTCATCTATGGCACCGACGCGTCTGTGAGAATCGTCATCGCGTAGGGGCCGCTGAAGAACAAAAGATCCTCAAGGCGGATGGGCCCGGTGACGTGGTCGACGTCCAAGATCTCGAAGCATTCGGCTTGTGGCACGAGCTGGTCGAGGAGGAAGTGACCGTTGGTAGCAGCGGAAATAGCGAGTTGGAACTCGTCAAGGGCGCGGGCGACAATCGGGACGTACTCGGTCGGGTAGCCGAGGTCTGAAACGGCGTGGTAGATGTTTGTGGCGGTGACAGGAGAGTAAAGCGGCGTGGTTGAGGAGGCGTCCGAATCGGTGTCGAACGGGGTGTCGGTTGGTTAGACATGAGTAATCCGTTTAGCCGCGGATTGGTATTTAAACTCGAGTGAGGTCCTGTCTCGAGAGGTTGGCGACACCCCCACCCCTTTTTCGAGTTGTAACAGAACAAGGGTGGGGGAGGGAGAAAGCCGAAGAAAGCTCAAACACCTCGAATAGCCGGTTTTCAGACGAATCACGCCTCCTTACCACGAAATCCAACAAAGACTATGAGATAGGAATCTTTATTATCTATGGTGTAGAACAGTATCCGTACTGTGCAACTCCTACGAACAATACGTAAGTAATATTACGTATCTGTGAGTAGTAGGATCAACGAAGGCTTGTCCGAGAAAACACCGTGAAAATCGCTGTATGAAGCTCTCTACCGCAGGTCAGTGGTGTTTCGTTCTCGTCTAACAGCTCATCTGTCCCTCCCGCTGTTGTGCGTTACAACTCGAAAAAGGGGTGGGAGTGTGGGGACTCTCCCAAGGAGCACGGGTCAAGCTGGCCTTCGAGGATGGTGCGTGTCTTTTCTTGGGTGAATTCTCGACGGGTGGGCTGAACTACTTCCAATCAATCCAATTGATATGACAAGACTGGGCGTTGAGAATATCTCAAAACCGTGTTAGAGCCTCCCAATCCGTTACAACTCGAAATAGGGGTGTGTGGCTGGATTTGATTTAACCTTTGACACGATTATACAACTCGAAATAGGGGTGCGTCTCTGCATCGAAGTCGGTTCAACACTTAGAATGGGAAAACTACCGACTCAGTAACTCCACCGGGTGAATCTTCGAGATTACAAATCGAAATAGGTTGCCTTTACTTATTTATAGTAGGCCCACAGAGGATTGGGGTATGGGTGATGAATCGCCGGGTACAGATAACCAGACGGAACAGTCTGAATCTATAACGGAGGTTCCCGGAAAGCGCGGAGAGAGTAACTCCGAGGAGTCTACCAGCAGTCAAACTACGCTCGACGATTCTGGTAGCGGGATCTCGATTATGGACGAGCTCCAATCTGAATCTGTTGAGACCGTCTTCGAGAACAAGGATTTGGTTCGCCCGGATACTATCATCGACGAAGATCGGATCGTTGGTCGCGATGAGCAGTTGAAGACCGTCATCACAAATCTCAAACCCGCTCTCCAAGACCACGGAATTCCGGAGATGTTGCTCACTGGGCCGTCTGGAACAGGGAAATCCCTGATTATCCATGCGGTCTGTAAGAAAATCGTCGAGCTGAGTGAGGCTCAAGGAATGCGGTTCGGTGTGTTTTCAATAAACTGCGAGGGTCCAGGTACGACCAGTCGTGCCGTCTATCGTCTTATTCAAGAGGCGACGGCAAATATCGATGAAGAACCGGGTGTCCCCGAGAGTGGGGTCTCGACAGACCAGAAACTCGAGCGTCTATGGGAAATCATGCGCGAACACTATGACGGCGTAATTTTCGTCTTAGACGAGGTCGACATGCTCGACGGCCCATACTCGGAACCAGAATATAATTCACTACTCTATCAGCTTTCGCGGGCTCGAGACCTCGGCCGCTTTGATGGCCCAGTTTCCGTCACTGCGATAACCAACTACGTCAATTTCATGTCTGATCTCAATAGCCGCGCGAATAGCTCATTCAATCCAGACGAGATCTTCTTCGAGGATTACGACGCAACGCAACTTCGACATATCCTCCGCAATCGTGAAGACGCCTTCAAGACTGAGGCGCTCGCGGATGATGTTGTCCCACTCGTCGCCGCGTTCGGCTCTCAGACACACGGTGATGCACGGAAGGCTATCGATCTGCTTCGGTGGTCTGGGGAATTAGCCGATAAACAGGGAGACGAGCGTGTCGAAGAATCGCATGTCCGGACTGCCCAGGACCGATACGACTCCGATCGGAAATTACGACATATCGGTGGCCTCTCGACACAAAAGAAGCTCTGCATCTTCGCCGTTGCTGCGACAGACTACTACTCAAATGCCGGTGTGGACTGGACTCCGGCCGGCCCCTCCTACAGCCTCTATCAGTTCGTCTGTGACTCCCTCGGGGCTGACTCCTATGGGCGAGAAACCTTCGTGAACCATGTTACCGAACAGGCGACCTATGGTATCCTTGAGTTCGACCGTCGCGGTCGAGGACGGGGAAAAGGCATCCACATGCACTTCGACCTCGCTGAAGACCCTGAGTCGATTATGGAACGAATCCTAGAGGACGATCGTTTTGCTAACCTGGAACAGGAAGAAGAGATGATGCGGTCTATCGCAAAATCGAAAATGAACGGGTTCCTGAACTAGAGTCCCGACTGCGGCCTCCGATTTTCCCCCTTTCGTTTACAACTCGAAATAGGGGTGTGCCTCGGATATCGATCTTCGACACGGGAGCGGCCGTTCGCGTTACAACTCGAAATAGGGGGGTGTGTTTTGCGATGTACTCACAAGTGGATGTTCATCGCGATTCGCTGCTGCCTTCGTTTCGAGTAGGCGTCTTTGGACATCGTCCGTCAGGCTGGAATACTGGGTAGGTGGGCTGTAGAGGGTGTAGGAGCCATATTTACATCTCGAAATAGGGGTGTCTTACAACACGAAATAGGGGTGTCCACCGTATCCCTATCCCATTTACAACCCGAAAAACGGGGGTGGTCAGGTCCAGTCCGTGATACCACGTACTCGTATCCCATCAAGTTCTCGTCGGATATCGGTCCGATCCCACCCGGGGGGGGACAGCACGCTTTCGACAGCTCTGACGAGTTGGGTCACGTAGTACGCGGCGTCGTAGGTCTCGATTGCTTCGTGGGCGAGGGCGACACGGTCCCGTGAGGATTTCTCGTCATCGACAACCACGTACTCGATATCCTGTCCGGGGTGGACGCCGAGGTCTTGCTCGCGAGCGCGCTTTAATGCCGCCACGTTCTGCGTATTCTGGGTGTATCCGTCGAGTGGCTTGACACGCGATTCCGCTCGACGAGTGCATCGACCGACACTGTCCTGCATGGAGCCGATTGGTCGCCTCTTGGAGTCTGTCGAGGACTGCATCCGGCGACCGCGTGGAATCAAGTCGGTCGAGACAGTCCCGCTGAACGTTCTCGATGAATGGCGGGGTCGAGCGCTGCCGGGCTTCGATCCCTCTAATTTTAAATTCGTCTTCACCAGCCACTTTACCAAAGTGCTTCGTCAACGCGCCGGCGGCGCTCTCGCGCTGCGGCACGAACGCCACCCAGTCGTAGTGGGCTTCGTGTTCGAGCCGAACCGGGACACGCTCCGCGATCTCCGTCGGGAGGGCCTCGAGGTTTTCGCGGGCATCGTCGTCGATGTCGGGGTCGGGGGTCACCCAGATGGAGTCGACGATGCCGTGAACGACCCGCCAGCCGCCAGCTTCCAGCCGCTGTTTCGCCTTCAGCAGAATCTCGCGAGCGAACGCGTTGATTGCCTCGTGGCACTCGATGCGCCCGAACTTCGCGTTGCTGAACCCTTGATAGCCGAAGCAGGCGACGAGAATCCACTTCAGCGCTCCCGACCGCCCTTCGAGCTCCGCCAGTCGGTCCTCCTCGCGGTTGTCCCCTTCCTTCTCGCGACGGATGGCCGTCTTAATCTCGCCGCGGGCGTCGATGATCGGCTGGAGGACGTCGACGAGGTAACCCCGGTCGTCGCAGATCGAGTACCCGAGGCCGGGGACGACGTTGCGGTCGCTGTGGCAGTCACATCGGATGACGTCCTCGGCGAGCCCCCCACTTCGTGCGAGCACTCAGGATGTCGTACAGCTGTTCGTTGTGGTACTTGTCCGTCCGGACATGCTCGCTGGAGCGCAGACAGCTCACAAGGCGGTCGTCGACGCGGCTGAACAGCTCCTCTTCCTTGTTCGCGATCCAGATGATTGCGAACTGCGGGAGGCTGTGGAGGTCGTAGATATCGCTGGAGTCTTCGAGCTGGTCGACTTCGTCGAGGATGACGACGGTTCGCGGACCATCGTGTTGCTGGAACCGGTTGACGAGTTCGTCGCGCGGCGTCGACTGCCGGTGGATGTCGATGGTGGCACCGAGGTCGTCAAGAATCTGGTAGAGCGTGCGGAACCGGGCGTAGTTGCGCCTGCAGTTGACGTATATGGCCTCGACATCGAGGACTTCTTGCCGAAGTCGTTTCGTGACGAATTTCGAGATACACGTCTTGCCGGCGCCGCTGGGTTCGGTGATGACAGCTGTGTCGGCGGATTCACTGTTCGTGAATGGTTCATCGACACTGGAGAGGTGGTTGACTTCAGCGTCGCGATGCTCAATTTACCGGGGGACGAACCCAGCGCGGAGGATGCGAGCATCGCGGATCATCTATCGATGGATAACTATACTCTGGGTAAATAATAAAAGTGTGACTGGGTAGATTCGAAAAAAGCTCTGATCGCCGCTAAATACCTACCAATTGCTTTGTTGTCCCCCGATTCTCATCGTGGAATACACTGTTTCCGGAAACGTCCGAAAACTCACTCGGTACTTTCTGCCTCGGTGTCTTCGTTCCCGGATGAGTCAACCCGTCCATGTCGTTCGTCGATCTCATCAAGCATATCGAGAGTCTTCCGGATCGATGCCCGAATCGCATCGCTTCGATTCACGAACTTCCCCTCGTCACCAACGTGCTCGTCGAGGTCATCAAGCAGTTCTTGGGGGATCTCGACGCTGACCTTTGGCATGTGCGTGTATTCGCAGAGGAATATCTTCATAGTGTCGACAGTGTAATCAGCTTACCAATAGACCGCTTGAACATACAAAACGCTACAAAGGCGAGACGTGTATTAGCTGACGAGTTACGAGAAATCAGGTCTCTCTGCGTACGCGATCGGATCACGTGACCCAGCACTCCGGAATGCTTCAAGCCGGAACGCACACGCATCACACGTTCCGCATGCCGGCTCCTCATCCCGGTAACACGACCACGTCATCTCGTACGGCACGCCGAGTTCCAATCCACGTTCTGCGATTTCCGTTTTCGACCACTCGACGAACGGCGCCCTCAACTCGATATCCGTCTCGGGTTTCGTGCCGACATCGATTACGTTCTGAAAGGCGTCAAAAAAGGCGGGGCGACAATCGGGATACCCGGAGAAATCTTCTGAGTGTGCGCCGATAAACAGCGCCTCCGAGTCAGTTGCCTCCGCGTACGATGTCGCCATCGACAACAGATTCGCGTTCCGGAAAGGAACGTACGATGTCGGGATCTCGTCACTCTCAAGATCCGCATCAGCCACGTCCATCTCTTCGTCCGTCAGACTCGACGCACCGATTTGAGCGAGGTGCCCTGTTTCAATATGGAGGAAGTCAGCCGCATCGACCTCGTCAGCAAGTGCTTGTGCACACTCGAACTCCTTGTCTTCCGTACGTTGCCCATACGATGTGTGCAGGAAGTACGGCTCGTACCCCTGCTCCATCGCCTCGTACACAACCGTCGCACTATCCATCCCTCCAGACACCAGAATTACCGCGCTATTGTTGCTCATATCTGCTCAGTTGCGTCGAATCGATTGTCGCTCTGTACACCACGCTGCGTACGACACCCACGCGGGCCTCGCGGCACCACACGACTTCGATCGGGCTGTCTACGACGCTCATGTCCCCGGGGCGTCGTTCCACAAGTCGACGTGGAGTCGAGGTGTGTACCGGTAGCCGTACTCCATCGCTAACTCGGCGACCTTGCTTCGCGTCCCATCGAGTTGCTCCCGCGTCATGCCTTCCGGCATCAACAACACGTCATCGTCCGCGACGGTCGTCGCCGTCGCCGCCCTCACCCGCTCAACTAGGCCCGTAATCTCTGACAGATCCGACTCATCCGTCACGACGAACTTCAGTTGCGTCTCGTATGCATCCACCATGCGGGACAACGCGTCCATGTCAATCCGATTCTCTTCGTGTTTCTCCTCCCATTCGCCGTCGCCTTTCGGGTCACGATCCGGCGTCGGCGTGCTGCTCGCCAGTTTCGGGCTGATACTCGCCAGATCTATCGGCGCATCCCGGTAAATCGTCCCGTTCGTCTCCACCGTCGTATGATACCCATCTGCGGCGAGTCGCTCTAACAATTCGACGGACTCCTCGTGGATGAGCGGCTCCCCGCCCGTGAGCACAACGTGGCCAGCCTGCTCGTGTGATTGGACTTCCTCGATGATCGAGTCGACGTCGCGCCAAGCCCCGGTCGGCTCCCACGATGTGTGGTACGAATCACAGAACCAACAACGCAGATTACACCCAGACGTCCGCACAAAAACGGAAGGCACGCCAGCAAGCGTTCCCTCACCCTGCAACGAGTAGAACACCTCGTTGATCGGGAGTCCTTCACCAGACGCGTCATCGTCCGTTGCGCGCTCCTCGACGTCACTTGCGACCGGCATTAGTAGGTTGCACAGAGTTCGCCCGTTTCGCTCACCGACACCGACACGTCTGAGACCGTGTCTGGGAAGGCGTCGAGCATACGTTGTTCGAGCAGGACGCTCATCACCTCTGCCGTCGGTGGGTGATCCAAGACGACGAGTGCGTCGCCATCTCCAGACGCCTCAAACGCGTCGACAAGCGGGTCGCCTTCCTCAACGAGGAACCGATGATCCCACGCGTCGATGACGTCCGTGACATCGCCTTTGTCGACGACCCATCCCTCTTCGGTGAGTTCGCCGGTCACTTCGACGGCGATCTCGTAGTTGTGGCCGTGTGGTCGTGAGCACTTCCCGTCGTGATGGCGAATTCGATGGCCCGAACTGATCCGAATCGGGTTATCTGCTCCGATTTGGAGTATTCGTTGGCCTGCTTCCCGAAGCGCAACCGCTTCGGACTCATCTCTTGATATACTTCGGGCCATACTCGAAGAATATTCGGGGAATATATAAATATTGAGTTTCGTTATTCTATCGATGGAACAGCACCACTCACGAGCGTTTCTCCACCGACTCTCTCGTTGTCCACCGGTACCCACCCGAACTGAGCCGCGACACAGCACGGTACGCAACTGTACGGTCACAGACGGGGGTGACAGCTGATGGAGACTGAGGATACTCGCGCGATCTTCACCGCCGTGTTCGCCGGCTCCATCGTCTTAGCGAACGTCCTCGCAGCGAAACTGACGTGGATCGAACTACCCGGACTTGGCGGCGTTGCCGTCCCTGCTGGGTTCGTTGCGTTCGGCGTCGCGTACCTTGCTTCAGATCTACTTGTTGAGTACCACGGGAAAGAATACGCTGCGACAGTAGTCAACGGAACCGTCGTCACGCTCGTCATCGCGTATGCGCTCGTATTCCTCGCAATCTGGATGCCATCCGCTCCGTTCTACGGTGGGCAAGAAGCGTTCGTTTCGACGCTTGGTGGCTCCGCATCGATCATCCTCGCATCAGTCGTCGCGCTCGCGTTCGCCCAACATCTTGATGTTCGATTATTCGCCAATCTAAAGAGTCGTACTGCTGGCCGTCATCGTTGGCTCCGGAACTGCGGTTCCACTGCAATCAGTCAAGGGGTGGATACGGTCGTGTTTATCACGCTCGGTTTCGCCATCTTTCCGGCACTCGGGCTTGGTGGGGATCCAACATGGGGCTGGGCGCTCGTGTCGATCGTCACCGGGCAGTACATCGTGAAACTATTCGTGGCACTTCTTGACACACTACCCTTCTACGCCGTCACAGAGGTTGTGAAACAACCCGGCTGACTATTCAGTGGATATTACAATCACTGGTTGGGTTATTCAATCGACTCTGTTAACACCCTCAGCGAGCGATGTCTTCTGAATCGAGTACAGTTAGTACGGAGAACACGTTCAGCACTGTGGAATTGTTCCCCAAGGACGTAACAACCCATTTTTCAAAATTCGATGTACTGGGATTAGATGTGGAAACGATTAGTATCAGTCTAAATTCAGAAACGTTGGCGGCGATAACTTCGGAAGCAGAAATCAGAGATTTTGACAGTAGATCTGCCTATCTGAGGCATATTATACAGAATCGCAGCCAACTCGAATCTCTCGATCAAACTGAGGTGGGGGTTGTAGAAGCAGTAGCTGAACAACTTAAAGAACACCAGAATAAGAAAATATCTGAATTTGAGGTGCGCCTCCAAAATTTCGAAACCCAAATGGAAAGCATACATCATATGGCTGAACAGACAACTGAGCGATATGAGTACATAGAAAGAACGGAAGAACGAATTTCTGAGATAGAATCTTCCACTAATTCAAACCAAAATAAACTCTCGAGGTACAGTCGAGAGACAAACACCAATCAAAAAGAGATCAGAGATCACAAAAAAGAAATCGAGCATCTCAAGGGCCAAATCCGAGCGCTAAAATCTGACATACGGGAAATTAGCGAGTCTGAAGCCAACTCATTATGACGCATCTATCTACTTCATAACTGCCACTTTTCACCGGCGTTGTGTCTGAAGACGAGGATTTCAACGGAATTTCAAATTGAGAATACCGTTAGCGGCTATAGTAGACGTTAGAAA
>NZ_NHOA01000117.1 GCF_002727125.1 Halorubrum persicum | reverse complement strand
GCCTTCGAGCCCACGGACACCGCGTCCGTGGGCTTTTTTTCATGTGTAGCGAGCGGAGCCGCTCGCGACCGTATTTCACGC
Organism: Halorubrum persicum; assembly: GCF_002727125.1. Classification (GTDB taxonomy): domain Archaea; phylum Halobacteriota; class Halobacteria; order Halobacteriales; family Haloferacaceae; genus Halorubrum; species Halorubrum persicum. The sequence continues at coordinate 33,372 of NZ_NHOA01000117.1, read as the reverse complement.
ACTGGGATTCTCAATATTGAGGCTGCTCCCCATAAGTTTATGCAGTTTGTCGCTGAAGCGAACGTAACGATGCCCGTCCCGACACTAAGTCACGAGTTTGCGGTACGCGTGTCCGATCGCGGACAGCCGCCGGTTCGTGACGGAGACATCGGCGGGCAGGTAGTATCGCTGCTGTTCGGAACGGGGATCGAAGAGTGGCGACGCGGATGGCGCCGAAGCGTCGGAACGCTCCCGGACCGCGAGGCGATCGTTTCTGCGAGTGATCTCACCCGGGGTGCCGCGACGGCGACGCGGGTAGTCCCTGACCAAGGGCTCGCGTATACGACGCTCGGCGCGCCCGTTAATATCGATCGGATCCTCGAAGCGGTTACGGAGCACGTCGCAGACGCCCGCGGTCTCGATCTCACCGTTATCATCGACGATGTCGAACCGCTGTTGGCGGAGCACGGCCCGGATGCGGTGAAGGAACTCCTCGAGGGAGTGCATGTACGGGTAACTGACTGTCAGAGTCGCGTCGTGGTCGGCTGTTCGTTCAGGGAGCGGACGGCGGCGTCGCTCGGGGAGGTGTTCGATCCGGTCACTGACATCGAACGGATCGACCACTCGGTCGCCGGCGCCCTCGACGCGCTACGAGGGGATGACCCGACGACGTTCGGGTATGTCCGCCGTCACTGGACGGAGGCACGGGAGGGTATCGAACGATGTGACCGGAACTACCCGCAGGCGAAGCAGGTCCACGCGGTGCTTTCGGATCCCGAGACGACGCCGCGAACGCTCGGGATGACGCTCTCCGGGCTCGTTTCGCTCGGCGTGTTGGACACGTGGAGCGAGACCGTCGGTCCGACGCGGTACGACCTCACCGCGTACGAACCGGCCCGTCTGTGGGCGGTCGGGGCGACGCTCGCGGTCGACGGAGACGGCGGGTCGCACGAGGACTGACGCCGTCGGTCGCCTCACTCGTCGGCGCCAGTCCCGGTGGCTTCTTCCGCGGGGACGGGCGTTTCGAGGTTGTGTGAGACCACGGTGCCGTCGGGTTCGAGGGTTACCGTTCCGAGCGTCGCCGTCTCACCGGTCCGAAACCGGTCGGCGACTGACTCGAACACGGACTGCCGGTCCAGCTGTTCCCAGACAGTTTCGGCGACGAGCGACTGGAACTCCTCCGGGTCGGTCCAGCCGGAGTCGACTTCGGACGGCACCCCAACGACGAACTGGAACTCCTCTTCGGTGAGGTGAATCCCGACCCCGAACGTGTCTGCGCACATACGTCGCTATTCGCTCTCGCTTTGCAAAGTCTCGTCGAACGTGCCGGGGTCGACTCCTCGACGGCTCCGTCACGGAAGTGAAACGTATCCGCCCGGCGCATGCCGAAACCGGTAACCGGGTGCGATAGGAATCGGAGAGTCGAACGGATGTCGACGAATCCCCGCGTCCCGCCGGGTATCGGGCTCGCGGTCGCGGTGACCGCCGTGAGCGGCGGGGCGATTCTCGTCCGCCTCAGCGACGCCCCGAGCTCGGTCGCCGCGTTCTATCGGGTGCTGTTCACGACGCTGCCGCTGATCCCGATCGCGTTCTGGCGCTACCGGACGCAGCTCGCCGCCGTCACCCGGCGCGATCTCGGCTTTGCGACGCTCTCGGGAGTCGCGCTCGCGCTGCATTTCGCCGCGTGGTTCGAGAGCCTCGCTTGGACGAGCGTCGCCGCGAGCGTGACGCTCGTTCAGGCGCAGCCCGTATTCGTGGCGCTGGGGGCGTGGCTCCTGTTGCGCGAGCGCGTGACCTCGCGGATGGTCGTCGGTATCGCGGTCGCCGTCGTCGGCATGGCGACGATGTCGCTCGGCGACCTCCTCGGTGGCGTGCTGGTCGGTCCGCGACCGCTCTACGGCAACGGGCTGGCGTTGTTCGGTGCGGTGATGGCCGCCGGATACGTCCTCGCCGGTCGCTCGATCCGACAGCGCGTCGCGCTGGTCCCGTACGTGGTGGTCGTGTACGGGGTGTGTACGGTGTCACTTCTCGCGATCGTCCTCGTCGAGGGCCACGGGCTAACGGGGTACCCCCCGACTGAGTGGGCGATCTTCGTCGGCCTCGCCGTCGGGCCGGGGCTGTTGGGTCACACTGTGGTCAACTGGGCGCTCGCGCATCTCGAGTCGAGCGTCGTCTCCGTGTCGCTCCTTGGCGAGCCGGTCGGGGCGACGGTTCTCGCGTTCGTGTTCCTCTCGGAGGCCCCGACGACGTTCACACTCGTCGGAGGCGCCGTCGTCCTCGCGGGGATCGCGCTCACCACGACCGACGCTGAGGCGTGATACCCAGATGCGCGCCCTCTCCGGTGGTTTCCCGGCGGGGATACGACGTTCTCGAAGCCGATATTTGCGGGTTAACCTTCAAATGTGGCTACCGCCTCCTGAACGTATGCACCGGCGTTCCGCCGTGACGTACGTCGGAGACGATCCGGACGCGCGAGCGCGCGTGGCGCGTGCCGTCGAGACGGCGTGGGACGGCGCGCAGGCTCCGGAATGCCGAGCGACAGCCACGGGCATGCTGCTGGAGGCGACCGAAGGCACCGATCTGCAACCGCTGGCCGACGCCTGCGGTGTCGTCACGACCACCGAGGCGACAGCGGACCCATCGGTCGCCGAACGACTCGCGGCGACGCCGGACACGCTCCCCGTCATCGTCGTTCTCGAGGCGGCGACGGCGGAGGAGTTTCGCCTCGCACTTCGGGCGGGCGCCGACGATATCGTTTCCGGCCCGGCACCGGCGGAATCCGAGTCGGACTCCGAGACGGATCCCCTCGTCGAGCGACTGCGCGATGCGGTGGAACTGGAACGAGTTCGGTTCGGGTCGGACGACGCCGACCGGCTCCGTGAGGTCTTGTTGGACTCCGGATCGACGCTGATGAGCACGCGCTCCGACGAGGTCGACACGAAGATCAGCTGGACCATGGAGAACGTCGGCGAACACGCCGAGCTCGACCGAATCGTCTGTTACCTCCGAGAGGATGAGGTGCTCGATCCCACGTACGTTTGGTGTCCCGACGGCTGTGACACCTCCTCACGCGCCCTCGACGAATTCCCGGGCGCCGAACGGCTTTCGACCTTCGAGAACGTGGTCAGATCGTCGGTCTCACCTGCCCCGGCGACGGAGAGGGACGCGTCAGGCGAAACGCGGACCGAGTCGGCCGCAACGGTTCACGTCCCGCTCGTCGCCGACTGGGAGCTCATCGGCGTGTTGGCCTTCGAAACCGACGCGTGCCGCGTGTGGACCGACGATGAAGTGGACCTCTATCGGACGTTTGCCGACCTGATCGCGTACACCATCGCTCGCAATAACCGTCGCCTCGAACTCCGCCGCCGGACGGAACAGCTCGAACAGTTCACCTCCGTCGTCTCGCACGACCTCCGGAATCCGCTCAACGTGCTGTCGGGGTATTTAGAAACGGTCGAGGGAGAGGTGTCGCCGTCGACGTACGATCCGATGGATCGAGCGGTGACCCGGATGGAGACGCTCATCGACAACCTTCTCATGTTGGCGAAACGCGGGGAGACGATCGGCGAGACCGAGTTGATCTCGGTGACGGCCGTCGCCGAGGAAGCCTGGCAGACGGTCCGTGCGCCCGACGCGACGTTGACGATCGCCGACGAGATCGGGCAGGTGAACGCGGACCCGAACCGGCTTCGACAGGTGTTCGAGAACCTCTTCCGGAACGCGGTCGATCACGCCGGCCCGAGCGTCGCGATCGAGATCGGGTCCCGAACCGACGGCGCCGGTTGCGAGGGGATGTACATCGCTGACGACGGACCGGGCGTACCCTCCGACGTACACGGCTCACTGTTCGACTCCGGGTTTTCGACCGCGGACAGCTCCGGGATCGGACTCGCCATCGTCGACCGCATCGTCGACGCCCACGGCTGGGAGGTCGCTGTCCGCAACGACGATGGCGCGGTGTTCGAGGTCTCCTTCGAGGCGGAGGCCCCGATACGTCCCGCGTGAGCGGGTGATAAGGGGGCAGCGTCGGGATAAGAACGTCCGGGACGTGGCACCGAAGCCGAGCCCCTACGACTGGAACCGTGCGATCGTTCGCCGGTGTCGGTCCCGGAACATCCCTTCGAACCCGACCTTCGCGAAGGGCCCGGCAGCGTCTCCGAGCGGGCCGAGGGGAAGTCGGTACGCGACGCTGTCTACGAGGAGCGTCTCCTCCCCGTCGGCGTAAAACGAGTGCGTGTGCTCCCACCGCCGAAACGGGCCGCCGACCATCTCGTCGACGAAGAAGGCGCGGTCCCCGAGATCACTCTCCTCATCGGGCTCTCGCTCGGTGATCCGGGAGGTCCACCGCTGTCGCGGTCCGACGCCGAACGGTCGTATCGACATCTGTATCTCCGACCCCTCAGCGAGCACGTCCGGGTCCGGCTCCCCGTCCGGTCCCTCGACGCCGGCGACACGGAGGTGCATCCAACCGGGCGTGAGCTCGCGGAGCCCGTCGATCGTGGAGTGAAACGCCCACACCTCGTCGATGGGGGCCGGAACGCGGGTCGTCCGTCGGTACGTCGGCATGCGTCTGTTAGGGGACGAACGGGCAAAAACCCGTCTCCGGCGGCGGTTCGCGCGATCGGCGGACGACCGACCGAAACCCGCATACGGACGCGACGCGATCTGATCGGTAATGGAGCGAGGCGCGATCGACATCGCCGATCTGGCGGGCCCGTTCGATCTCCAAGCGACGGTCGAGAGCGGACAGAGCTACCTCTGGAACCGCGCCGACGGCGGGACCTACGAGGACCTCCACGCCCATGGCGGCGACGCCTGGTACGAGACGGTCGTCGACCCGATCCCCGGGACTGTCGACGAGCGGGTCCCGGTCCGAGTCCGGCAAGAAGGCGGTGTCCGTGACGGGACCCTCCACTGGGAGGCGTCGATCGACGCGGTCCCCCTCTTAGAGCACCTGTTTCGGCTCGACGACGACCTCGATGCGATCCTCGACTCGACTCCGGACCTCCCGCTCCTCGAACGCGCGTACGACGCATACGAAGGCATGCGACTCACGCGCGATCCGGTCTTCCCGTGTCTGATATCGTTCATCTGTTCGGCGCAGATGCGCGTCGCGCGGATCCACGGAATGCAGCGCCGCCTCCGGGAAACGTACGGCGACGCCGTCGAGCTCGACGGCGACGAGTACCGCGCCTTTCCGTCCCCGGACCAGCTCGCGTCGCGAACCGAAGAGGAGCTCCGTGATCTCTCCTTAGGGTACCGCGCCCCCTACGTCCAGCGGACTGCGGAGATGATCGCGACCGGGGAGGCGGATCCGCTGGAGGCTGCCGACCTTCCCTACGAGAAGGCGCGGGAGTCGCTGAGGCGGTTCGTGGGCGTCGGCGACAAGGTCGCCGACTGCGTGCTGTTGTTCTCGCTCGGCTTCCTTGAGGCGGTCCCGCTGGACACGTGGATCCGGACGACGATAGAGGAGTACTACCCGGACTGCGAGCGCGGGAACTACACCGACACGTCGCGCGCGATCCGGGAGCGGTTCGGCGGGGAGTTCGCCGGCTACGCGCAGACGTACGTGTTCTACCACCTCCGGGCAGGCGGCGAGTAGCCTCGAGAAAATCGCCGCAGCCGCGGCGGCGCCGTTGCTCTCGAGGTGGCGCCGTTCCGCCTCGGCGATTTGTCGGCCGAACTTTCATGCCAGTTCGCGTGGTACTGGGAGCCGTGATGGACTGCCGAGTCGTCGTCGAGGCCGCCGTTCCGGTGTACGACGTAGAGTCCGCCGACGAAGCGGTCCGGATCGCCATCTCGAAGACGGGGGAGATGCTGAACCCGGACCTCAACTACGTCGAGATCGAAACCGGAACCCGCACGTCGCCCAGCGGCGAGGAGCTCCCGCCGGCGTTTGTCGCCGCCGACGAGGCCCTCGTCGCGCTCCAACTCCAGATGGACGTGTTCAACGTCGATCGCGAGGAGCACGCCAGCCGCGTCGCCCGCAAGGAGATCGGACAGCGGCTCCGGAACATCCCGCTAACGGTGCTGCGCGTCGAGGAGATCGAGGGCGATGCGGCGGAGTCGGCTGACGGCTCGGCGGGAAGCGATCCGGTCTCCGACGATCCGACCGACGCCCGTGAGTGAACCCCGGAACTGACGCGCGGCGACGGAACGGCCTCCAGTTCCCTTCAGACGGCGTCGCCACTCAGAACGTAACAGTCGGTCGCAGGTAGCGACGAAGATTTAGTCCGCGGTCGGGGCCAGCGGCTCCGATTCAGACTCGTCCATCGGCTCGGTGATTCCTTCAGTCAGCTTAAAAACAGCGGCTTTGTGGTCGGTCTTCGATTTGTGAATTGATGTCGGTTTGACGCCGAGTTCCTCGTAAGCGTCGAGGTCAATATTCTCGTCCCAGAACTCGCACTGCTTTCGTACTTCCGCGAGGAGGCCGTGAAGGTGGATGAGTTCCTGCTTCTTCATGAGTACCAGTCCTTTGCTACCGGAGGTTTATATTATTATCCTGAGTCACGTTACCATGGGTAGTCCCGATTTACCCGTTTCCGGGGCGGAGACGGGTCTTTTCGCGTTATCGATCGGGAGGGATTCGCGAACTCACGCCTCGCGATCGACCACCGGAGGTCGAGAAATTACGTCCGCTGGTGTGTTCTGGATCACGCCGTCGTCGCGCGCGCTCTCTCGAGGCGGGAACGCGGACCGACGCCCGGCCTACTGGAACTGCTTGACCGCCTCGAGATCGCGCTCGGTCCGCATGAACTCCGTTAGTCGTCGCGTCGCGTGACAGTCGGGACAGCTGAAGTTCGAACGGAGGCGCTGTAAGTCGGCGGGGTTGTCCTGCCACTCCTTGTTGCACTCCGGACAGACGAGTCTGACGAACGCGTCAACCATGTGGCGACGTACACGGGGCCGGGTTAAAAACGTACGTGGCGATTCAGATCGCGCCGTCGACGCCGGAAAAAACCGATAACGGGCCGCGGCCGCGGGGAATTAGGCCGTCAGCCCCTCGCTCGCGTCGAGAAGCTCTTTGTACCGGTTCCGAATGGTGACCTCGGAGATGTCGGCGACCGCCGACACCTGGCTCTGGGTCACTTTCTCGTTCGAGAGGAGCGCGGCGGCGTACACCGCCGAGGCGGCGAGGCCGACCGGCGACTTCCCGCTCGTGATCCCGGTCCGCTTCGCGCTGTCGAGCAGTTCGCGGGCGACCCGTTGGGTCTCCTCCGAGAGATCGAGCCGCGAGACGAACCGGGGGACGTAGCTCTCGGGGTCGGCGGGCTGGATCTCCAGTTTGAGCTCGCGGATGACGTACCGGTACGTCCGGGTGAGCTCCATCTTGTCGACGCGCGAGACGGCGGTGAACTCGTCGAGGCTCCGGGGGTTCCCGGCCTGTCGGGCGGCGGCGTACAGCGCCGCGGTTGCGACGCCCTCGATGGAGCGCCCCGGAAGCAGATTCTCGCTCAGTGCGCGGCGGTAGATGACCGAGGCGGTCTCGCGGACGTTGTCCGGGAGGCCGAGCGCCGAGGCCATGCGGTCGATCTCGCCGAGCGCCTGCTTCAGGTTCCGGTCCTTCGAGTCGCGGGTGCGGAATCGCTCGTTCCAGGTGCGGAGTCGCTGCATCCGCTGCCGCTGGCGGCTGGACAGGGACTTGCCGTAGGCGTCCTTGTCCTGCCAGCCGATGTTCGTCGAGAGCCCCTTGTCGTGCATCATGTTCGTCGTCGGGGCGCCCACGCGCGACTTGCTGTCGCGCTCGTTGGAGTCGAACGCGCGCCACTCGGGCCCGCGGTCGACCGAGTCCTGCTCGACGACGAGCCCGCAGTCGGTACAGACGGTCTCGCCGTGCTCCGTGTCGGTCATGAGACTCCCGTCGCACTCCGGGCAGGTCGTGGTCCGGTCTCTCACCGACTCGGACTCCTCCGTCGTCGATTCGCTCGACTCCGTGGTTCGGTCTCGCTCCGTTTCGCCGCTGTAGCCGCGTATGTGTGTCTCAGTCATGGTGTTCTCACCGATCGAACTCCCGACAGAAATACTGGCGCCGGGCTCGCCGATTCGTTAACCAATAGTAATCGTCCAGGGTATATAAATCTTTGTGTTTTATTCACGTTTAGTGATATTTAAAAACGCCTCTACTCCGCGAGAGTGTACGTCTGAAACGAATACGGTGGTGTTTCGGTACCGGCCCCGAATGCGGGCCCGCATCCGCAGAGATATATAAATGATGGCGTTCGATCCAGCGGCGGTTCGACGACGCCGGCCGACATCCGAAGGCGCCCGCTCTTAGGGCCGGCGCCGCGCCACGAGCGCGACCGCGATCAACGCGATCAGGGCGACGACCGCACCGAAGCCAGGCGCCTCGTCGCCGCTCCCGTCGTCGCTCATCCCACCGTCGTCGTTCATCTCGCTATCGCCGTTCGTCCCCTCATCGTTCACCTCACCGTCGTCGTTCGTTTCTCCGTCACCGTTCGTCTCGTCGTTCTCCCCGTCCATCCCGCCACTCATCTCCTCGCCGCCCTCGACGGTCAGCTCGGTGGCGGACATCACTGGCGCGCCAGCTGCGGTGTACGGGCCGTCTTCGCCGCCGTCACTGCTAGGGAAGTCGTACGCCCGTTGCTGTCGATGTCGCGGTGCGCCATGGCGAACGCCGTGTCGCCCTCGGTCAGCGAGGAGTCGTGCACCGTCACGAACCCGCCGTCGGGGACGTGAACCTCGTCGACGACGACCGTGCTCCCGCCGGACGTGGGGTCGGCGACGGTCGCGCCCGCTTCGTTGGGTCCGCTCTGTGCCGCGACCGCGCCAGCCGCGCCGGCGACCGCCGACACGACTCCCACGACCGTTATCGCCAATGTCAAGGCGCTGTTGCGCATGGGAGAGTCGACTGACGATATAAAAGGAGATCTTCCGAACTCCTGCCGACTTCTCACCCAAATCGTTCGGAAAGCCGCCGTAATCCGGATATCGACGGCTGGCGCGGAGACTGACGGCGCTTCGAGGATGTCGTCGGCAAGGGTGGATCAGCCGAACGTCGGCGGCGGGAGGAACCAACGAGGCGTAGTGAGTTCGTGTACTGCGGAAGTGTGGGGGCGAGCGTCGACAGAGTGAGAGATCGAGCGTCGACGGGAGCTGTTACCGCGGGGCGACGGCGAGCCCTCGACCGTCAGTCCCAGGTGACCCAGACGAGGAAGACGAGGCCGAGAGTCTGGAGGACGTGTAACCCCATCATCCCCCGCCACGCGATCGGCGGCACCGCCTCGGAGGCGAACCACGCGGACAGCGTCGGGTCGAGCAGGTAGATGTACAGCGCGAACGCGTTCTCCCCGAGGAGGAAGACGCCGAACATCGCCAACCCGAGGGCGTGTTTCGAGCGGAACTGCGCGTAGTTCCGCCCCCACACCCAGACGAGCGCGAGAAGCAGGGCGACGTTCACCCCCGCAGACACCCGCGCCACGTCGAACCAGAGACTCATCGTACACCTGCTATCGGCGGAGCGGGTATAACCGCTTTCCCAAATTCGTTCCGAATACGACCCGCAATGCGCCGGCTGCGGGTCGGGGCTCCCGATCGGTCAGTCGTCATCTGTTTGCTCCATGATCGTTTCGATAGTGTCCCAATGCTGGCGGGCTCGCGGCGTCGGCAGGTAGACGGCGCCGTACTCGTCGCCGCTGCGCTGGACGACGTCGTTGTCCATCAGTACGTCGAGATGGTGGCGGACGGTTTTGTAGTCCAGATCGAGATCGTCGGCGAGCTGGTTCGCGTTACGCGGGCGGTCGTCGAGCGCCCGCAACAGCCGGACGCGGTTCGCTCCCCCCCGCGTTCCGGTTAGCACGTACCAGAGTGCCGCTTCCATCGTATTCGAGTCGTCGGCACGCCACCTAACTCCACCGCTCTTGATCAGGTCCTCGGACGGGCGCGCACGCCCGAACCGAACACCCGGTCGTCCCGGTCGTCCGCAAGTCGGCGCGGCAGAGCGGGGCCGCCTCACCCGCCCGCTCCGGCTACCGGTTCCGACTCACCGGGAACGCCACTCGCTCCGGGTGCTCGTTGAACCGGGTGAGGATCCGCTCGTACAGCCGGTTTTTGACCCGCTGTCCGCGCCGGGGATTGGTGAGATACCGGACGCGGAGCTCCACCCACGACTCCCCCTGGGTCACGTTCACCGTCGGCCGGTCGTGCACTTCCAACTCGACCGGCGTCTCGGCGAGGGCCTCGCGGTACGCCGCGATCCCCTCCGCCATCTCCGCTCCCAGGAGGTCCGTCGCCTCCTCGGCCATGACACCCCGCGCGAAGTCGAGATCGGTCTCGTAGGCCACCTGCACGGCGACTTCGTTCCACACGTACGGGGACCCCCCGCCGCCGAAGTTGACCACGTTCGAGGAGAGCACGACGCTGTTCGGGACGGTCACCACCCGTCCGGACGGCTGGTTCGTCGTCACCAGCTCGCCGTTGATCTCCCACAGCGTCGTCACGAGGAAGTCGACGCCGATCACGTCCCCCTTCGAGTCGTCGATCCGGACGCGGTCGCCGACGGCGTACGGCTGTTTGACGGTGATGTACACCCACGCGATCAGCGACAGGAGCGGCTGCTGGAGCGCGAAGGTGATCGCGAAGCCGATAACGCCGAGCGAGAAGAGGAGGCCGAGCCAGTTCTCCGTCAACACCGCGAGCGTCGCAATCGCCCCCACGAACCCGAACGCGAGTCGCAACACGTTCCGCGTGTTGTACGCGCGCCGCTTGTTCGCCGACCGCATCAGCAGCCGAACGGCGAGCAGGTACGACCCGTACAACACGCCGAACACGGCGACGACGAGGAGCGCCCGCCCGACGACGAGGGTCGCCGGGTATCCGAGCAGCGCGGGCCAGCCGCCGAGCGCTCCCGTCGTCGTCACGAATCCGCCCGCCACGCCGGCGGCGACGCCGACGATAATGGCGCCGAGTCCGAGAGGTCGTCTCACGGTGGTCGGTCGCGGCCGACCGGCAAAACGGTTGTGTCGGCGCGACAGCGCTGTGAACGCTTACCGCCGCGGCTCGGACTCCGACTCGGGCTACTCGGTCGCGACCCGCGCCAGTGCGCCCGCGAGAACGTCGGTCGCCGCGGCGCAGTCGCGCCAGTCGGTCCACTCGAGCGGATTGTGCGAGATCCCGTCGCGCGAGGGCGCGAACAGGAGCGAGGCGTCGGTGACCGCCGCAACCCGCATCGCGTCGTGTGCGGCCCCGGAGTGAAGGTCGATCGCGGTTCGCCCGGCCGATTCGGCCGCGGCGTGTGCCGCGTCCCGGAGCCGGTCGTCCATCGGGGTCGGCGCCACGTCGAAGGGGCGCTCGAAGGCGGTCTGGACCCCCCGCTCGCGCTCCAGCCGGGCGAGCGAGTCGCGCGCGGCGCCAACGATCGTCTCCATCGACTCCCGCGTCACGTCCCGCACGTCCACCCCCGCCTCGACGCGACCGGGGACGACGTTGGTCGCGTTCGGCGAGACGGAGAGCGATCCGACGGTCCCGACCGCGGAGTCGCTCTCGGCGGCGACGACTTCGTTCGCGGCCGCCTCCACGTCGAGCACGAACTCGCTGGCGGCGGCGAGCGCGTCGGTCCGGTCCCCCATCGCCGTCGCGCCAGCGTGGTTCGCCTCACCCTCGATCGTCGCCTCGCAGTGAGTGATCCCGGTGATCGTCGTCACCACGCCGACGTCGGCGCCCGCCTCCTCGAGGACGGTGTCCTGCTCGATATGTAGCTCGTAGAACGCCGCCCACGACGCGGGATCGATCTCGTCGTCGCCGCGGTAGCCGATCCGCCCGAGCGCCTCGCCCAGCGTCTCTCCCGCGCCGTCTTCGAAGGCGAGCGCCTCGTCGGCGTCGGTCGCTCCGGTCGCGACGCTCGACCCGAGCAGCCCGCTCCCGAACGTCGCACCCTCCTCCTCGGTGAAGCTCACGACGGCGACGGGCCGCGCCGGCTCCACGCCCGCGTCCCGCATCGCTCGCACCGCCTCCAGCGCCGCGTACACCCCGAGCGGGCCGTCGAAGATCCCGCCCTCGGGGACGCTGTCGAGGTGACTCCCGCTCGCGACGGGCGCCGCGTCCGGGTCCGCGGAGTCGGGGACCCACGTCCCGACGAGGTTGCCGACCGCGTCGACGGCCACCTCGAGGCCGGCGTCTTCGAACCGCTCCACCAGCCGGTCCCGAGCCGCCCGGTTCGCCGCCGACCCGGTCAGGTTGGTTCGTCCGAGCTTTTCGGGAGCCTCGTACGTGACCCGCCCGAACGCCGCGTTCGCCTCGAGATCCGCGCGGAGCCGGTCGGCGTCGACTGGAAGATCCATGCCCCAATCGGGGGCCGGCGGCCCAAAACGGTCGTGGTCGGGCTGGGACGCTCGAGGTAACCAAAGACACTTATTTTTTCGCTGAGTTGCCGAAGACGATGTCCCCGATACTGTTACAGGGTGGAGCCGGCGCGCTCTTCTTCCTGTTCGGCCTCCTCATGCTGCTCGTACAGCTCGGTATCATCGTCTGGATCTACTCGGACGCGCAACAGCGGAGCGACCAGCCCGCGTTCCTGTGGGCGATCGTCGCGTTCCTCGCGCCGCTCCTGGGGCTCGTGCTGTACCTGATCATCGGCCGGAACCAGTACTGAAACGGCCGGAGCGGGCGATCGCGGGCCGCTTCAGATCCCTCTGAGAACGGTCGTCACTCCGACCGTCTCCGCGACCACCCACGCGACGAACAGCAGGTACGCGAGCAGCAGCACCGACGACTCCCGCTCGGTGAGCGACAGGTCCGTCCGAAGCGTCGCGAACAGCAGCACGGTCGCGACGGTGAGCACGCCGAGCATCGGGACGGCGGTCGAGAAGTTCACGCTGACGCTCCCGACGATCAACACCCCGGAGGGGATCGCCACGAGCAGGTCGAACGTGTTCGACCCCAACACGTTCCCGAGGCTCGTCCCGCCCCGCCCTTCGCGCGCCGTCCGGACGCTCACGAGCGCGTCGGGGAGGCTCGTGGCGGCCGCGACGATCGTGATCCCGGCGAGGAACTCGGGGATGCCGAACGTCGCCCCGAGCGACTCGACCGAACCGACCAGCCGCTCGACGGCGATCCCGATGACGAGCAGGCCGGCCGCGAGCTTCCCCCACTCTCGGCGCACCGCGACGCCCTCCCGGACGCGCTCGATCGCCGCGTCGTCCACGTCCTGATACTGAATGAACAGGTAGAGCCCGTACAGCAGCAGCGGAATCGCGGCGACGGGTCGGGTTAGCTCCCCCACGATCGGGTCCGAGGAGACGGGGAAGTAGATCACGGCGAGCGAGAAGGTGACGACGAGCGCCGACACCGCGATCATGTAGAACTGCGCCTCCTTGTACACGATCGCGCGGCTGGCTTCGAGATCGTCGACCGCGCTGAACCCCGACAGTCCGGGGATGACGAGGATGTTGAAAATCGCGGAGCCGACGAGCGCGCCCACGCCCATATCGAAGACGCCGGTGGCCGCGGTGACGACGACGCTCGCGAACTCCGGGAAGCTCGACCCGACGGCGACGACGATCGACCCCTGCACGACCGCCGGTAGGCCGTAGTATCCAGAGAGCGTCTCTGCGGCCTCCTCCAGCCACCCGCTCCCGATCCAGATGGCGCCCGTCGCGACGGCGATCACGGCAACGTGAGCGATCGGCGCCTCCGGGATGATCCCACCGAGCATCGGCTTATCTCACGTGTCGGCCCGCGAGCTCCCACAGCCGGTCGGCGATCTCGTCGTCGAGCGCGTCGCGCCGGACGCGCCACGCCCAGTTGCCGTCGAGGGTTCCGGGCTCGTTGAACCGCGCCTCGCTCCCGAGCCCGAGCAGGTCCTGCACCGTCGTCATCGCCAACACCGCCTCGGAGGCCCACACCTCGTCGATGATCTCCCACTCAGTCGCGCGGTCGCCGTCGGCGCCGACGTTGTACCGGAAACACTCGCGCTGGCGCTCGGGGAGGTCCTCGAAGTAGCCGACCCACGTGTCCGTGTCGTGGGTCGACGTGTAGCCGACGACCCCCTCGGGGTAGTGCATCGGCTGGTACTCGTCGCCCTCCGCGCACCAGTCGGCGTACTGCGGGACGCGCATCCCGGGGAAGCCGAACTCCGCCATCAGCTCGTCCATCGCCGGCTCCTCGAACCCGAGGTCCTCGGCGATGAAGGGCGCCTGCCCCAGCTCGCGCTCCACGGTCTCGAACAGGTCGCGTCCGGGCCCCTCGCACCACTCGCCGGCCGCCGGATCGCCGCGGTCGGCCGGGATCGCCCAGTACTTCACGAACCCGAGGAAGTGGTCGAGCCGCGCCACGTCGGCGAGCTCGAACAGCCGCCGAAACCGGGCGACCCACCAGTCGTAGCCGCGCTCCGCGAGCCGGCCCCAGTCGTAGACGGGGTTCCCCCAGCGCTGACCGCTGTCGCCCGCGTTCGGCGGCACGCCCGCGACCGCCGCGGGGCGGTTCTCGTCGTCGAGCCGGAACGCCTCCGGGTTCGCCCACACGTCCGCGGAGTCGAGCGCGACGTAGATGGGCACGTCGCCGACGATCGACACGCCCTCCTCGTCGGCGACCGCGCGGAGGTCGCGCCACTGCCGGTCGAACGTCCACTGGAGGAACTCCCGGTACCGGACCTCGTCCGCGTGGCGCTCTCGCGCCTCGGCGAGCGCCTCGGAATCTCGCGTCCGGAGCGGGTCGGGCCAGTCGGTCCACGTGTCTTCGCCCCTCGCGTCCGAGAGCGCGCGGAACAGCGCGTAGTCGTCGAGCCACGGCTCGCGCTCGCGGAAGGCGTCGAACTCGGGCGCCGCCTCCCCCGCGCCGGCCTCGTCGAACCGCTCGAACGCGGTCCGCAACAGCGGCTGTTTGTACTCCCGAACCGCCTCGTACTCGACCCGATCCGACGGGAAGTCGGGGACGGGTTCGAGGTCGGCGTCGTCGAGCCACCCGTCGTCGACGAGCCCGTCGAGGTCGATCAGCAGGGGATTGCCGGCGAACGCGGAGGGCGACTGGTACGGGGACTCCCCGGCGGCGGGCATCGTCGGGCCGAGCGGGCAGATCTGCCAGTGGCGGACGTCGGCGTCGCCGAGGAACGAGAGGAATGCTTCCGCGCCATCGCCGAGGTCGCCGATACCGTGTCTCCCCGGGAGCGAGGTGACGTGACAGAACACGCCGCCGGAGCGGTCGAGTCGCATGCGTCCCCCTGCGACCCCCACCGACTCAAGCGTTGCGTCCACCTCCCCCGGCTACCGGGCTACTGCTCCGCCTCGCGAACAATCGCCACGTCGTCGACGCGGATCCGCTCGGACCCCTCGCCGTCGACGACCACGCTGGGGTCGCCGGTCACGAGGTCCTGATCGTCGTGATCGACGCCCACCGCGACGCTCGCCGGCTCGGGCGCGAAGTTGAGGACGACGACCAGCGACTCCTCGTCGGTGCTCCGGCGGAACGCGACTACGTCGTCCGGGTGGACGTCGCCGCTGGCGACGATCGGGCGCTCGGAGAGGTCGCCGCTGGCGACGTGGTACGCCACCCGATCGAGGTCGCCCTCGGGCCCGAGTGCGGGGTGGTCGGCGCGGACCGCGAGCAGCCGCTCGTACCGGTCGCGCACGCCTTCGCGGGCGTGCTCCCACGCGATCGCGTCGCGCCGGCCCCGCTGGCCGATCTCCTGGCCCGCGTAGATCATCGGGACGCCCGGCAGGGTGACGGTGGCCGCCCCCGCCGCGGCCGCGGCGGCGTCGCCGCACTCGACCCGGTACCGGGTCTCGTCGTGGTTCTCGATGTACTGGAGGAACTCGGCGTGGTCCGGGAAGCCGATCTCCGCGCGCTGGTCGATCGCGTCCAACAGCGACGACGCGGGGTCGACGCCCCGACCGATCTGGCGGAGCTGGAAGTACAGCGTCGCGTCGAAGTGCACGTCGAACATCCCCTCGTGGAAGCCGGGGATGTACGGGATCGTCTCGTCCATCAGGAGGAACTCCCGGTCGATGTCTTTCACCCGGTCGCGCAGCTCGCGCCAGAAGGAGTCGGGGACCGCCCACGCCATGTCGCACCGGAACCCGTCGACGATCGGCGCCCACTCGTCGACCACGTCGAGGAGGAACCGCCGGACCTCGAGGTTCGCGTGGTTCAGGTTCGCGATCAGCTCCCAGTCGAAGTACGTCCCCGGCTCGCCGGACTCCTGCCACTCGTAGCGGTCGCGGTACGGGGAGTTCGGGTTCTGGTAGGCGTCCGCGAACCACTCGTGCTCGCGCGCGGTGTGGTTGGCGACGAAGTCGAACAACACCCGCATCCCGTGGTCGTGGGCGCGCTCGACCAGCGCCTCGTAGTCGTCGCGGTCGCCGAGGTCCTCGGCCACGTCGAAGAAGTCGGTGATGTTGTAGCCGTGCGGCTTCCCGTCGTGCTGGAGGACCGGCGTGAGCCACAGTGTGTCGACGCCCAGGTCCGCGATCGCCGGGATCCGGTCGGCGATCGCCGCGAACGTCTCCCCTCTCTCATCGTCGCCGTCAGCGTCATACTCCTCGTCGGCGAACGTCCGGACGTACACCTCGTACACCGTCGCGTCGCGGGTCCACGTCGGCGGATCGTTGAGTCGAACCGTCTCGAAGGCGGAGTCTCTCGGGCCCCCGACCGCCTCGCTCTCCCCGCCTCCTCGACCCGAGTCGTCCCCGCTTCGCTCGACCGCGACCGCGTCGGCGACGCTGACGCGCGGCTCCTGTCCGGGCTCCGCGGCGACGGCGACCCCGTGGACGCGCAGCCGGTCCGTAATGGCGGACACGGGCACTCGAAGCTCCCGCCCGTCGTCGTCGGTTTCCAGCGCGTCGCGGGGGTTCGTCCGCCCCTCCGCGACCGCGCTCGCGACGTCGCGGTCGTCGACGACGAAGGTCACCCGGAGGTCCTCCGCGTCGAGCGAGGACTGCGGGTTCGGGGTCGGCGTCGCGCGGACGATGACTTCGGGCTCCGCCTCGCCGCTCGCGCCGTCGCTACCCGCCCCGCCCGATTCGACGCTCGCGTCCAGCCGCACGCGCGGGCGTCCGGTCCCCGACTCGCCGCGCGTCTCCGCGTAGTCGACGGGCTCGTCGCCGGCGACCCGGTCGCGGATCGCCGTCCCGCTCCCCCCCTCGACGTCGACGCCCTCGTAGCTCGAGGGGAACGCCCGGACCGTCAGCAGGTGGTCGTCGTCCGGGGCGTCGAGCCCGATCCGGTAGCGGCCCGGTACGTCCGGGGTGAACTCGGTCACCGAGTCCGACCCGACCGTCGCTTCGCTGCCGGGGGGCGCGTCGACGACGCGCCACGCGTAGGACGCGCTCGGATCCGGATCTCGAGGGGCAAGCTCCGTCGTCTCGCCGGTCGCGAGGAATCGAGGGGGTCCAGGATGGTGCATGTCACTTCCATCGGTGCCCGGGGTCTTCGTTGTTGCTCCTCTGTGAACTACCGCCGCGGGCGGCGGTGACGGCGCGCAACGCTGGGGACGCGGCTCATAGACGGCCTCGTTCGTCAAGGCTTTCACCTCGGGAATCGCAGGGAACCCATGCGACTGCGAACCGCTCTCACGGAACACGAACGTCGGCGCGGCGAGCGCTACCCGGCGGAGCGTCCCACCACCGCCGGCGCGTTCACGGGCGACGACGGCCGCCTGGTCCACGTCGGACCGGACGGGACCGTCCACGACTGTTCGTACTCCCTGTCCGGGGTCGGCGGCGCCGACCGGCTGCGCATGGGGATCACGGCCGGGCGGGGCGTCCGCTGGTTCGACGATCTGACCACGACGCGCCAGCACTACGACGGCGATACTCCCCTCGTCGAGACGGAGTACGACGCCGGCCGCTACACCATCCACCAGTTCGACCTGGTGGTGAGCGACACCCACCTCACGCACGTCGAACTGCGCGGCGCTCCGCCCGCGAACGCCGAACTGGTCGCCGCCTGCGCGTTCTCACCGGACATGGTCGAGGGGCGCGTCGGCAACCTCGTCCACGAGCAGGCGGGGCCCGAAGACGGGAGCGTCGTCGAGGTGTACCACCGAACCGAGCACGACTTCCTCACCGCCTCGACGGGGCTCTCGGCCGCGCACGGCCAGCGGCTCCGCACCGTCCCCGAACTGCTCGGCGAGAGCGAGGAGGGGTTCCCGCACCGCGGCGAGATCGACCAGCGCGAGGACTCCCGGCTCACGCCCGACGTGGTCGTTCGCGCACCCTTCGAGCGCGACGGTCGGACCGAGCGCGTCACGCTCGCGAGCCGCGCCGTCCTCGACAGGCGCGAGACGCGGGAGACGGTCGACGACGCCAAGGACGCGATCTCCGACGGCCCCGACCGCCAGCGCCGGATCGACGAGCTGTCGCGGATCGCGACCGCGTACCCCGACGCCGCCGACCTCCGCGAGGCCGCCGAGGGCCGCGGCCCGACCGTTCCCGACGACACGCCGCGCCGGTCGGTGGTCGCGAGCGATCTCCGCGCGCTCGACCTGCTCACCGCCGAGTCTGGCGCGCGGATCGCCGGCCCGGAGTTCGACCCCTTCTACTCCACGTCAGGCGGCTACGGCTACACGTGGTTCCGCGACGAGGCGGAGACGTCGCTGGCCCTGCTCGGCGCCAGCGACGAACTCGGCTTGGACGCCGACGAGGAACTGCTCGCGACCGCCTCCTTCTTCTGCCGCACGCAGGACGCCGACGGCTCGTGGCCCCACCGCGTGTGGGCCGACTCCGGCAAGGTCGCGCCCGGCTGGGCGAACGCCCGCATCGAGGGCGCCAACAGCACCGCGGGGCCGAACGACCAGCTCGACCAGCCCGCGTCGGTCGTCACCTTCCTCGCCCGACTCCGACGGACCACGGACCTCCCCCCGGAGTGGCGCGAGCGCGTCGACGACACGATCGCCGACGCCCTCGCGTTCCTCCGCGAGACGACGCAGGACGACGGGCTCCCCCGCCGGTGCCAGAACTGCTGGGAGAACGCCCTCGGCCGGTTCACGCACACCGGCGCGACGTACCTCCGCGCGTTCGCCGCCGTGGCGCGCGCCCCGCTCTCCGACGACGTGCGGACCGACGCCGCCGAGGCGGCCGACGCCGCCCTCGCCGGCCTGTACGACCGGTGGAACCCGGACACGGAGCGGTTCCCGCAGCGCGCGAGCGCGGAGAGCCGCGACGATCGGCCGGACGCCAGCACCTTCGCGCTCGCGGGCGCGGCGACCGAGTACGTGGCGATGCGCGACGAGCGCGACCGGCGCGGCGCGGAGAGCGTCGCGGAGCGCTCCGCCGACGTCGACATCGACGCCTTCCTCGACCGGGTGACGACGCACGTGTTGACGACGGTCGGCGAGCTCCGCCGCGAGACGGCGGATGTCGAGGGGCTCGTCAGGTTCACGGGAGACGACTGGCGCACCGCCGAGCAGGGCGCCGCGAAGGTGTGGTCGATCGCGACGCTGTGGGGGTCGGCGGCGGCGGCCGAGCTCGGCGGACTCGTTCGCGAGCGGGGCGGGGACGCCAGCGACCTCTTCGCCGCGGCGCGCGACCTCTACGCGCTGTGTGAGCCCGACGGACCGTTCGTCAACGACGCCGGGCTCATCGCCGAGCAGGCGTTCGACGACGGCGACCTCGACGGCGCGACCCCGATCGCGTGGTCGCACGCGCTCCGGATCGACGCGACGGTGACGCTCGCGAGGTACGGGGCGCTCCCGGTCCCGCACGACGAACCGCGCGGGCCGGACGAGGCGCCCCACTGGACGACCGGGCGGAAGTTCGGCGTCGGCACGCCGGCCGACCACGGAGGCGCCGACCCGGTGCCGGTCTGGTTCACGCTGACCGAGGGGGCGCTTACCGAGGCGCGGTTCCCCCGGATCGACGTGATGAACGTCCGGACGTTCGACTTCCTCGTCGCCGACCCGGAGACGGGGTACACGGTCCGGACCTTCGACGAGACGAGCCACGTGACGGCGACGGAGACGGTCGAACGGACCACGGAGCCGACCGTCGACGACGCCCTCGCGTACACGCAGACGATCCGCGAGACCGGGAACGGCCACGGCCACAGATGGGCCCTCACCGTCGAGTACGCGGTCGACACCGACGGCGACGCGATCCTCGCCGACGTGACGTTCGAGGGGAGCCGCGAGTACGAGGTGTACGCCTTGGTCGACACGACGGTCACGAACGTCGGGACGAACGACCGCGGCGACCGCGTCAGCGGATCCGACGGGTACCACCTCCTCGCGCACAACGACGACGCCGCCGAGCGCGACGTGGGGAAGCTCGTCGACGACGATGGCGACTCCTTCGAGGTCGCGCTCGCGCTCGACAGCGCCAGCGGCTTCGACTGGGCGAGCGCGCTCGCGGCCGGCGGCGACGAGGCGACCGCCCTGCTGGCCGACGCCGAGCGCGGCGAGGGGACCGAGACGGCCACCGGGAACGTCTTCCTCGCGGGGCTCGTCGGGAGCGGAACCAAGGTGTCGGACGCGGTCGCGCTCGGGTTCGCCGAGAACGCCGATACCGCGGCCGCCCTCGGCGAGGCGCGCGGCGCCGTCGCTCGCGGCTTCGAGGAGGTCGCCGAGTCGTACGTCGAGACGTGGCGCGAGTGGCTCTCGAACCGGGCGTTCCCCGCCTCCGTCACCGGCAACGCGGAGCTGGAGACCCAGTACCGGTTCGCGCTGATGACGCTGGCGGCCGTCGAGGACAAGCGCCACGACGGCGCCGGGATCGCCAGCCCGTCGGTGCCGTGGGGGGAGACCGAGTACGCCGCCGAGGACCGCGGCTACGGCTACAACTTCGTCTGGTCGCGCGACCTCTACCAGGTGTTCACCGCGCTCATCGAGGTCGGCGAGGTCGACCGCGGCGCGGACGCGCTCGCGTACCTGTACAACACCCAGCAGGACGACGACGGCTTCCTCCCGCAGAACACCTACATCGACGGGCGCACCCGGTGGGGCGGCGAGCAGATGGACAACATCGCGTTCCCGTCGGTGATGGCGTGGCAGCTGTACGAACACGGGGTCGCGCCCGCCGACGCGGAGTACACGTACGACCAGGTCCGGCGCTCGCTCGGCTACATCGCCGCAAACGGTCCGGACACGGCCCAGGAGCGCTGGGAGGAGGAGGCCGGCTTCTCGCCGTCGAGCATCGCCGCCGAGATCGCGGGACTCGTCTGCGGCGCCGCCCTCGCGGTCGCCGAAGCCGACCGGATCGAGGCGGACGGCGCCGCAGCCGCCGAGGCGTCGCCCGACTCGCTCCGCGCCGACGCCCTCGCGTGGCTCGCGCTCGCGGACGACTGGACGGCCCGCGTCGAGGACTGGTGTGCGACCTCGACGGGCACCGAGCGGCACGACGAGACCCCCTACTACGTGCGCGTCACGGCCGACGGGGACCCGGAGTCCGGACGCCCCCGGACGATCGCCAACGACGGCCCCACCTACGACGAGCGGGAGATCGTCGACGGCGGCTTCCTCGAACTCGTCCGGCTCGGCGTCAAGCCAGCCGACGACGACGTGGTCCGCAACTCCGTCTCCGTGGTCGACGACTCGATCCGCGTCGACACGCCGTACGGCCCCGGCTGGTACCGGTACGTCGGCGACGCGTACGGCGAGATCGCGCGCGGCGACCCCGGCGGCCCGTGGGCCGGGGACGGCGACGGCCGCGGGCGCCTGTGGCCGATCTTCACCGGCGAGCGCGGCGAGTACGAGCTCCGCGCTCGCGCCGACGGCGTCGACGCCTTCGGAGGCACCGACGAGGACGCCCTCGAACCCGACGCCCTCTTGGAGACGATGGCCGGCTTCGGCAACTCCGGGCGGATGCTCCCCGAGCAGGTGTGGGACCGCGAGCACCCGACCAACTACGGCTGGGAGTTCGGCGAGGGCACCGGGGGGGCGACCCCTCTCGCGTGGTCGATGGCCGGCTTCATCCGGCTCGCGCACGGCGTCGACGCCGGCGAACCCGTCGAGACGCCGACCGTCGTCCGCGACCGGTACGTCGCGGGCGACCGGTCGGCGACGCCCGACCTCGAGGCGACAGCGGAGTACGTCGACGACGCCCTCGTCGTCGCCGGCGAGACCACCGCCGACGCGGTCGCGGTGTACACCCCGGAGGGATCCGCGCTCGTGACGCCGGACGACGGGGAGTACGAGTTCGACCTCGATCCGGCGCTCGACGCGAAGACGGTCGTCGTCGCCGCCGCGAACACCGATGCTGCGAACACCGTCGCGGACGCCGAGCCGACCGGCGCGGACGACATCCTCGGCGAGTTCTCTGGCGCCGGCACCGCGGTCGAGCGGCTCCGACTGTAGCCGAGAGCGGATCTCTTCGGTACCGGCCGCTCACCCGAGGGCGGCCACGTCGACTTCGATGGGCGCTCCGCCACCGTTGTCACCGTCACCGCCGGCGTCGAGCGCGACGCTGTCGACCACCGACCCGCGAACCGCCTCTCGCCACGACTCGACGGCCGCGGTGTGTCGCTCCCGGCGCGTCTCCACGTCGGCGTCCGGGTTGTTTGCCATCGTCTCGTCCACCTCCGGGTAGGCGGGCACGCCAGAGACGAGGGCGCGCGGATCGATGTGTATCGGGTCGGCGTCGCCAGCCGTCTCGTCGCCCTCGCCCGCTTCTGTATCGGCGCCCGCGGTCGCGCCAGTACCGAGGCTGTGCAGCCGGGCGCGCATCCGCCCGGAAAACGGCGGGGTCACGCGGAGCACGACCTCGCGGTCGCTCCGGAGCGTCGCCTCCAGCGCGGTGGCCACGTCGTCTCGGTGGACCGCAATCGACCGGATCCGCGTCGGCCCCGTCGACGCCGAGCGGTCGCCGTCAGTCATCGCCCCTCGACCACTCCGCGTCCGAGAGGGTGCGCTGGACCGCCTCCTCGCCGACCGCGCCGGCGAGGTGTTCGAACCCGGCGCGGACGCCGCGGTCGCTCGCGTTCGCCACCAGCCGCGAGACGATGAACTCCGGCGTCGACTTCCCGACCGTGCCGAACCGCGGCTGGTAGTCGACCCGAAGGTCCAGGTCGTTCGTGAGCCCCTCGGCGAAGATGCCGTCGATCCGGGCGGGCTCCGGAAGCGGGCTCAGGTCGTCCGCGAGGTGCGTGACGTACACGCCGAGCGCGCCGCGGTCGACCGTGAGCGTGACGAGCCCGTTCAGCAGGTCGGCGGCGCGTCCCGGCTCCGTGATCGCCTCGAACTCGTCGACGAGCATCAGGGTCCGGCCGTCAGCGACCAGCGGCGGCACGACCGACTTCAGCGTCGACTCCAACACGCCGGCGTTGAACGAGGCGTGCCGCCGGTGGAACACGATCCGATCGAACGCGCCGACCTCCGCCTCCTCGGCCGGCACCGGGAGCCCCATCGACGCCAGCAGGGCGACCGCGCACAGCGTCTCCAACAGGGTGGTCTTCCCGCCGGAGTTCGCCCCGGTGAGGACGCTCACGCGATCGCCGGTCGGCGGCGCCTCGGCGTTGGCGACGCCGGGATCGCCCGCGAGCGAGTGCGAGCCGACCGCGTACGACACCGGCTGCACGTCGCCGTCGATGAAGAGGTTGCGCGCGTTGCGCACCGCCACGCCGTCGTCGACGAAGACGGGTCGAGTCAGGTCGCACGCGACCGCGAACCGCGCGAGCGACAGCAGGAACGCGGCGTCGGAGACGGCCGAAACCGCGCCGGCGACGGTGCCGACCCCCTCTCCCTCGCCGTCGCCTCCTGTCCCATCGCCCTCGGCTCCGTCGCCCTCTCCGCTCTCGCCTCGCATCCCGCCGATCCGCTCGCGGATGTCGGCGGCGACGGCCGCCTCGCGCTCCGCGACCGACTCCTCCAGCTCCGCGACCAGATCGCGGAGCGTGGCGGAGACGAAGTCCGCGGCGTCGAGCGCCTCGTCCGGCGCGACCGAGCGCACCGCCGCCGGATCGACGCCGGTCTCGCGCGCGACGTGGTCGATCGTCGCCGACTCCAGCGCCTCGAAGTCGCGCAGGGAGCCGTCTCGAACGGCGGCGAGCACGTCGAACGCGGAGTTCGCGAGGTCGCGGGCGGCGCCGAGCTGGTCGCGCCGCCGGTCGAGCTCGTCGTCCGCGCCACGCGCGATCCGAATCTCGGCGTCGCCGTCGGCGCCCGCCGGATCGATCGTGCCCCGCACGTCGGCGAGGGCGTCGGCGGCGTCGCGCAGGCGCTCTCCGTCCAGCGCCCCGAGGTCCTCGAAGGGGGCTTCCGTGAGGCCGGCCTCGCGCAGCGCGACGGCGGTCTCGACGGCCGCCAGATCCGACCCGTCGGCGGCGTCGTACTCGTCGAACGCGTCGGTCACGCGCTCGCGCCCGGCGTCGTCGAGCGACGCCCACGCGTCGCGGGCGGCGACCACGTCGTCGAGCCGGGATTCGACCGCTTCACGGTCGGTGAGGGGCGTCAGGACCCGGATCCGGTCGGCGGCGTGGGCGGTCAGCGCGTGGCTCGCCGCCAGCGCGAGGAGGTCGTCGTACACCGAGCGCGTGTCTCCGGTGGCGAGAACGTCCATCCCGGCCTCGCCGTTCGCCCGGCGGAGGATCCGGGTGGCTCGCCCGCGGTGGAGCCCGGCGTCGACGAGCGCCCGCACGTCGGCCGTCTCGATCGCCTCGATCGCCCGCTCGGTCCCGAGCGACTCCGTGAGCCGCTCGCTCGTCTTCGGGCCGATCCCCCA
The DNA here is from genome assembly GCF_002727125.1 of Halorubrum persicum. Taxonomy (GTDB): domain Archaea; phylum Halobacteriota; class Halobacteria; order Halobacteriales; family Haloferacaceae; genus Halorubrum; species Halorubrum persicum. The sequence goes on along the minus strand of NZ_NHOA01000117.1, from coordinate 8,794 downwards.
GTAGTCCTCCAGTCGCATACGCGGACGTGTCGGCGCGGCGTCTTGGCGTTTTCGTCGGGGCGAGCGAGAACGCGGCGACCGCGGCCGCCAGCGTCAACCCTCGCCGGCCGCTACGGCCCCCCATGGCCACGGAACTCGCGGCGGGCGTGTGGCGGTTCGAGCTGCGCGGCGTCAGCGCCTATCTCGTCGACGACGACGTGCTCACGCTCGTCGACGCGGGAACGCCGTGGGACGAGGCGTCGATCCGGGAGGGGTTCGCCGACGCCGGCGTCGAGGTCGCCGACGTGGACCGGGTGTTGCTCACCCACTACGATCTCGACCACGTCGGAACGCTCGCGGCGCTGACGCCGGAGCTCGACGCCACCGTCTACGCCGGCGCGTTCGACGCGGTGATCCTCCGCGGCGAGCGATCGCCGCCCCTGCGAAACCACAAGGGCGCGTTCCAGCGGCTCGCGGGGGTGTTCACGACGCTCCCGGACCTCGACATCAAAGCGGTCGCCGACGGCGAGCGGCTCGGCTCGTTCACCGCCTACCACACGCCCGGGCACACCCCGGGACACGTCGCGTACGTGAGCGAGACGCTCGGCGTCGCGCTGCTCGGCGACCTCGTCTCGGAGTCGGACGGGGACCTCGACCCCTCGGAGTGGATCCTCAGCTACGACACGGGTCGGGTGTTAGAGAGCATCCGCGACCTCGCCGACCGCGCCCCGCCGTTCGAGGTCGCCTGCGTCGGCCACGGCGACCCCATCACCTCGGGGGGAGCGACGCGCTCGCGGCGCTGGCTCGGCGGATATAACAAGGCGGACGGCGCGGCCGGCCTACCGCGACTGCCGGTAGATCAGGTTCCGCTGGATGTCGTTCGCGCCCTCGTAGATGACCGGGATGCGCACGTCGCGGTAGACGCGGGCGATCCGGCGGTCCGTGAGGATCGAGCGCCCGCCGTGGAGCTTCATCCCCTTCTCGGCGCAGTCGGTCGCGACCTCGGTCGATTTCGTCTTCGCCAGCGCGGCCCAGTACCCCGCGTTCTCGTTGTCCGCGACCTTCTGGCAGGCGCGCCAGTTGAGCGCGCGCGCCGACTCGAAGCCGATCCGCATATCCGAGAGGGTGTGCTGGACCGCCTGGAACTCGTTGACGGTGCGGCCGAACGCGTTGCGCCCGTGGACGAACTCCTCGGCCTCCTCGATGGCGGCGGCGGCGAGCCCGAGCCCGTGGCCGCCGACGATCACGCGACCGTGGTTGAAGAAGTCGGCGAGCACGTAGAAGCCGCCGCCCTCGCTGCCGACGACGTTCTCCTCGGGGACGAAGCAGTCCTCGAAGACGATGTGGCCCTGCTTGGAGGCGCGCATCCCCATCTTCTCCGGGATGTGCTCCGCCTCGTATCCGTCCGAGTCGGTCTCGACGATGAACAGCGTGTAGTTGGAGTAGCGGTCGTCGCTCTCGCCGGTCTTCGCGTAGACGGTGAGCCAGTCGGCCTCGACCGCGTTGCCGACCCAGTACTTCTCGCCGGTGAGCTCGTACCCGCCCTCGACCTTCTCGGCCTTCGTCGTCATCCCCGCGAGGTCGGAGCCGGTCTCGGGCTCCGAGACGGCGAGCCCGGAGATCTGGTCGTTCTCCGCCACGGGGCGGAGGTACTCCTCCTTCTGCTCGTCGGTGCCGTAGTCCTCGACCATCTCGGCCCCGAAGCTCGCGAGCTGGAGCGTGAGCGCGATGCCGGCGTCGGCGCGGTAGAACTCCTCGGCGATCGCGAGCACCTGCGCGAGGTCGTACCCCTTTCCGCCGTACTCCTCGCCGATGTCCTGCGCGATGAGCCCGGCGTCCATCCCGGCTTCCAGCACCTCCCACGGGTACTCGCCCGAGTCGTAGTACGCCTCGGCGTTCGGGGCGATGTGCTCGTCGGCGAACTCGCGGGCCTCCGCTTTCACGTCCCTCGCGTGCTCCGGGACGATGCTGTCGTCAAGTAGATCCATGCGCTACGTGCGGACCCCGTAGTCAAAACGTTCGTGGAACAACGAAAAACACCGGGACAGTTTACGTGCCGTCTGGGCCGCCTTCCGTCTCGTCGGCGTCAGTGTCGTCCGGCGTCCCGCCGGCGTCAGTGCCGTCCGTCGCCCCACCGGCGTCGACATCGCCGCCCGTCTCCTCGGCACCACGCTCGCCGTCGGTGGGTTCGCCTTCTCCGGACTCGTTGCTCCCCGTCTGATCGGTCGACGGTCGTTCCGCTGTCGACGGCTCGTCCGAAACGGTCGCCTCGGCCGCTTCAGTCGGTTCAGTCGCTTCAGCCGCTTCGACCGCGTCAGTCGCTTCGTTCAGTTCGTCGGATCCGCCGGATTCCCCCGGTTCGGTCGGCTCCGCGGGCTCGAAGCCGGCGGTCTTCAGATCGGCGTCGCTCCGGGGATCGTGCCCGCGTTCGCGGAGAATCTCCCGCACCGCTTCCCGGTCGACAGTTCCCGACACGGTCCGAGGGAACTCGTCGACGTACGCGACGGTTTTCGGGATCTTGAACCCCGCGAGGCGGTCCCGCGCGAACGAGACGAGGCGCTCCTCGTCTACCGGCGGGGACACGTCGTCCTCGCTCGGTTCGTTCTCATCCGGCTCGTTCTCACCCGGTTCGTTCTCGTCAGAACCGGCCTCATCCGTAGACTCGCTTTCGATCTCCTCGCCGTCGTCGTCTCTATCTCCGGTTTCTCCGGCGTCGCTCCCGCCGGCATCCGCGCCGTCGTCGGACTCGTCTCCGTGTGCGGCGGTCGCCCCGGCTGCGCTCGTCACGCTGTCTCGCGCCTGATCACCTTCGACCACGAGGAGCGCCGAGACGCGCTCGCCCCACACGTCGTCGTCGAGGCCGACCACGGCGGCGTCTTCGACTGCCGGGAACTCCCGGAACACGTCGACGACCTCGCCCGGCTCGATGTTCTCGCCGCCGGTGACGATCCGGTCGTCGAGACGGTTGAGCACGTAGAGGAACCCCTCGTCGTCGACGCGCCCCACGTCGCCGGTGTGGAGGCCGTGCGGGCCGAACGCCGATCGGTCGAGAGCGGCGGTTCTGTGGCCCCCCTCCCCGACTTCGTCCGTTCCGTCGATGTATCCGGGAGTCACCGTCGGCCCCTCGACGACGATCTCGCCGGACTCCCCGGGGTCGACCGGCGTTCCCTCCTCGTCGACGATCGTCACGTCGGTGCCGAAGATCGGTCGACCGACGGTTCCGAGCCGGTCCCTCGTCTGTCGGGGCGTCGCGGTCACGATCTGCGAGGCCGACTCGGTCATCCCGTACGTCGGGAACACCGGAACCGAGTAGTCGTGGCAGCGCTCGAGCAGCTCGTTCGGGGCGGGCGCTCCGCCGAGCAACACGACCCGGAGCGTGTCCGAGAGCGTCCCGCGCCTGTCGAGCATTCGCTGAAGCATCGTCGGCACCAGCGAAATCCCGGTCACGTCGTAGGTGTCGATGTCGTCGGCGGTGCCGCCCGGGTCGAACCCCTCGCGGAGGACGAGCGTCGTCCCGTACAGCGCCGAGCGGTACACCGGAGCGAGCCCGCCCATGTGGTGCAGCGACAGCGACACGAGCCACCGGTCTTCGTGGTGGACGCCGAGCCGGAACGCGGAGGCGACGGCCGAGCTGTACACGTTGCCCGCCGTGAGCGGGACCGGCTTGGGATCGCCCGTCGTCCCCGAGGTGAACAGGATACAGAGGTAATCCGAGGTCTCCCACGCCGGCGGATCGATCGACTCCGGCTCGACGGCGTGGACGGCCGTGACGCTCTCAGCGATCGGGTCGTCGACGGATAACACCGGGGGTTCGCTCTCCGCGGCGCAGCCCTCGACGGCCCCGAGCGCGGCGTCTTCGGTCGGCTCCGCGCAGACGACCGCGTCGAGATCGGCCCGTTCGACGCGCTCGGCGAGCTCCCGCTCGGTGAGCTCCTGACCCAGCGGGACGAAGGTCGCCCCGATCCGCATCGCCGCGTGGACCAGCCCGACCGTCCCGACGTACGGCGGCGTGAGCACGCCCAGTCGGTCGTCTGCCTCGATCCCGTGGGCGACGAGTCGCCCGGCGGTCTCGGAGACGAGCCGGTCGAGGTCGGTGTAAGTCCACGCCTCTCCGTCTTCGGCCCGGATCAGCGCCGTGTCGTCCGGCGAGGAGACGACGCGGTGTGACAGCCAGTCGCGCATCGTCGTCACCGCGTCCGCTGGCGTCGGCTACTCATCGGCGGGCTGGCGCACCGTCAGCACCGGCACGTCGGAGGTCCTGACGACCCGCTCCGTGACGCTGCCGAGCAGGTACCGATCGAGCCCCTTCCGGCCGTGGGTCCCCATCACGACCACGTCGATGTCGTGCTCGTCGACGTAGTCGCGGATCGACTGGTACGCGGTGCCCGTGGCGACCGTCGTTTCGCAGTCGACGCCGTCGTCCGCGGCGGCGTCGGCGACGCGGCTCGTGGCCTTCTCCCCCTCCGACTCGAGCGCCTCCACGACGATGTCGGCGCCGGCTTCGAGCGTCGAGTACGCGGCTCCGTCGACGACGTAGAGGGCGTGTAGGCGGGCGTCGTAGTGTTGAGCGAGGTCGATCGCATGCTCGATCGCGGCGTTCGACGCCGGACTACCGTCGGTCGGCACGAGGATCTGGGAATACATCTCGTCTCACGCTACGCTCGGTGTCGATTAAAAACCCGATCACGGCGGGCGTCGGACGCGTCGATCCGCGGGACGGAACGCTCGCGGGCTATCGGAATCCCATCGCTTCGATCTGCTCTTGGTACCGGTTTCGGATGGTGACCTCGGTGACCTGCGCCACGTCGGCGACCTCGCGCTGGGTCTTCTTCTCGTTACACAGCAGCGACGCGGCGTAGATCGCGGCCGCGGCGAACCCCGTGGGCGACTTCCCGGAGAGGAGCCCCTGCTCGGCCGAGACGTCGATGATCTCCGTCGCCTTCGACTGGACCTCCTCGCTGAGCTCCAGCGAGGACGCGAACCGCGGGACGAACTGCTTCGGGTCGACCGGCTTCAGCTCCAGTCCGAGCTCTTGAGAGATGTAGCGGTACGTGCGCCCGATCTCTTTCTGCGGGACGCGCGACACGTCGGCGACCTCGTCGAGCGAGCGCGGGATCCCCTCCTGACGGCAGGCGGCGTAGAGGGCGGCGGTCGAGACGCCCTCGATCGAGCGCCCGCGGATCAGGTCCTCGTTCAACGCCCGGCGATAAATGACGGAGGCGACCTCGCGTACCGACCGCGGAACGCCAAGGGCGCTCGCCATCCGGTCGATCTCCGAGAGCGCGAACTGGAGGTTGCGCTCGCCCGCGTCCTTCGTCCGAATCCGTTCCTGCCACTTGCGCAGCCGATGCATCTGGGACCGCTTCTCCGAGGAGAGCGACCGGCCGTACGCGTCTTTGTCCTTCCAGTCGATCGTCGTCGTCAGCCCCTTGTCGTGCATCGTCTCGGTGATGGGGGCGCCGACGCGCGACTTCGACTGTCGCTCCGAGTGGTTGAACGCGCGCCACTCCGGTCCGCGGTCGATGTTCCGTTCGTCCAAAACCAGGCCACAATCCTCACAGACGAGCTCCTGATCCGCGTCAGTGACGATCTCTGTCGAATCGCACTCCGGGCAGGAGAGCGTTTCTTCGTCCGACTCTTTCTCGGTCTCCCGCTCCTGTTGGCGCTGGCGGCTCGGACGTTCCATTATAAGGTTTCTGGTTACTCCCGCATTTAAACCTTTGTCTGGACTCATCGATCATCCACATTACGTCAATTCGTCTAGATGCACTCAGAGCGGTGTTTCGAGGCCTGTAAAGCGCGTTCAACTTTTGCCACTCCTCTCCGCTACAGTATCGAGCACGCGCAGCCGGGCGTCAATGTGACCACGAAACGTGACTGCTGGCATATTACTATTGAACATTCAACAAGGCTTTTGTATTACTAATACATATAGAGGAGTATGAGCACGACGCAGTCCGACGGGATCGAAGCGACGCTCCGCGGCTGTCGCCCGGCGGAGATCGACCCCATCGTCGTCGAGGCGGCCGACCTCGAAAGCACCGCACCCGAACACCTCCGCGATCTCAAAGCCGAGCTCTCCGCTCGCGGCTACCAGCCCGCGACGCTCTCCGTGTCCGCGCGGTTCGACGGAAACGACACCCTCGCCACCCAGCGCGAGGCCGACCGGCTCCGGGAGTTCGTTCGCGCCGCGTCGTTCCTCGGCGCCGGTCGGATCGAGGTCCGACTCGACGAAGTCGCCGACCGGGACGCGGCCGAGCCGGCGCTGTCGGCGCTTTCCGAGCGCGCGCGACGCGAGGGCGTCGAACTCGTCCGCGTCGACGACTCGGCCGCCTGATCGGATGGCGTCGAAGCGCTCGCTCGCGACCAAGCTCGGCGTCGTCGCCGGATTCGAGGCGCCGAGCGCCGCGCTCGAACAGTATCCGACCCCTCCGGATCTGGCGGCGCACGTCGTCCATCTCGCGGACCTCCACGGCGACGTCGACGGGCGGACCGTCCTCGATCTGGGCACCGGAACCGGGATGCTCGCGCTGGCGGCCGCCCTTCGCGGTCCCGCGCGCGTGCTCGGGATCGAACTCGACCGCGGCGCGCTCTCGACCGCGACGGAGAACGAGCGACGGGTCGCGGCGAGCGCGCCCGTCCACTGGGTCCAGGGCGATGCGACCCGGCCCCCGCTCGACGTGCCCGACCCGGTGACCGTCGTGATGAACCCCCCGTTCGGCGCGCAGGACGGCAACCGGAACGCCGACCGCGGCTTCCTCGCGACCGCGAGCCGCGTCGCGGCCGTCTCCTACTCGGTCCACAACGCCGGGAGCCGCGAGTTCGTCGAGGCATTCGCGGCCGACAACGGCGGCGAGGTCACCCACGCGTTCGCCGCCGACTTCGCGATCGAGGCCCAGTTCGACCACCACACCGACGCCTCCCGCGACATCGACGCCGAAGTGTACCGGATCGAGTGGGCCTGACGCCGCGTCGGCACCGACCCGTGCCCGTCCTCCGTCTCGCTCTCTCTCCGCCTTACTGCCTCCCCTCGTACCGCTCCCGCTCCGCGATCCGCACCCGCGTCTCTCCCCGCTCGGCGAACACCGCGTCGGTCTCCCGGACGAGCGTGACCCCCCGAAGCGTCACCGACTCGTTCGCTGCCGGGAGCGGGGCGGTTTCGGACTCTCCGCCGCTCTCGACGCGCAGCTCGAACCCCCCGTCGACGGCGGCCACCGTGACGTTCCGTCCGTCGATCCGCGGCTCCGCCCGCGCCGGCTCGCTGGTGAACAGCGTCGACCGCGTCTCGTTGCGCACCGCGTCCACCCGGTAGGTCGGGCCGCCGTTCGCCGCCACCCATCCGGTGCGCTGGACCCAGAGGGTCTCGCGCCACCCCGTCCCCCCCACGTCGATCGCGCGATACCCCCAGAAGGCGAGGTTCCCCTTCGAGACCGCCGTGGTCCAGATCTCCCGGTCGGCGTTCGACACGATCACCCCGGAGGTGTTGACGCTCGTCGACCGACCGAACGCCTCCACGTCGACGACGCTCACCACTCGGTCCTCGACGTTCTCGGCGTACGTCACCTGATACCCCTCGACCTCGATCGGATCGCCGGGGAGGTCGTCGTCGTCGTCGACGGCGACGAGGTTCGGCGCGATCCCCGGCCCGGCCACGACCGCCAGTGCGGAGACGAGCAGAAGGAGGCCGACCGCCGCCGGGGTCGCGGATCGGACCCCCTCCCTGACCGACTCGGGCTCCGGTACGGCCGACTCCGGGCGGATCGGCTCGTCGCGCCCGCCGACAGCGAGCGCGACGATCGCCGCGAGGACCGCGAGCAGGCCGAGGCCGATCGCGCGGTACATCTCGTACCGCTCGTTCCCGAGGTACCAGTAGACGGCCCAGAGCCGACGGGAGGCGCCGAACAGCAGGACCGCCCCGAACGCGACCAGCGCGGTCGTCCGCGAGCGCGAGTCGGTCCGCTCGGTCTCGGCGCTCCTGCGCCGCCGGATCAGCCACACCGCAGCGAGGATCCCGCCGATCAGTCCGATCGCGTGGCCCTGTATCGCGATGTTCGCCCAGCTCGGCGCGCCGTACGAGCCGCTCGCCTCCGACACGACGACCGGATTGCGGAGCGTCTCGTAGGTCACGCCCACCAGCGTCGAACCGGTGAGCGCGGCGATCGTCGCGATCGGCTGGAACACGAGCGCGAACCCCCAGAGCGCGAACACCACGCCCGAGAACCCGATCACCGGCCCCAGCGCGAACAGCGACGAGAGGACGGCGAACGAGAGCATCGCTCCCGGAACGACGACGAACGCCCGGACGTAAGGGTTCTCGGCGAGCGATTCGCGGGAGAGCGACTCGCGAGAGAGCGCCTCACGGGCGCTCGATCTGAGAGAGCGTGATAGCGATCGGACCGACGGCAACGCCCCCCGCAGGGTGCCGTCGTCCGACTCGCCCCCGTCGTCGACGGCGCGGCCGCCGGGGAAGTGTCCGAAGGCGTACTCGGCGAGCCCGCCGGCGACGAGCGTCGAGGGGAGGTTCCCGGTGAGGTGGCCCCGCCCGGAGTGCGCGAGCCCGGACCAGAGCATCCCCTCCGGGTAGAAGTACGACCACGACCGGAACGGGATCACGACGGGTCGGTTCGGGTTCTCCAGTCCGCTCTGGACGAACAGGTACACCGCGACGACCGCGGCGATCGCGACGAGCGTCCCCCACGGGACGCCGAGAAGGAGGTGGGAGCGAAGCCTCCGCGTCCACGCGCCCCGCGGTCTGTCGGTCAGATACACGACCGCGACCGCGACGGCGATGAGGACGCCGCCGGCGGCGAGATGA
>NZ_NHOA01000152.1 GCF_002727125.1 Halorubrum persicum | reverse complement strand
ATGGCGGACAACCCCGACCTCGCGCGCATCTTCCGACCGAGGTCGGTGTACTGCAACAGGACGTGAAGCCCGACGACGAGCACCGCCGCCGAGGCGACGATCGCCACGTCGTGGAGCGTCACCCGGATACCGTACGGGAGGAGCGCCTCGATCGGGCGCAGCGTCTGGATGTCGAACCGGGTGAACCCGGAGCCGAACCGGATCTGGATCACCGCGCGGTAGATGAACGCGATCCCGATCGAGGTGATCAACAGGCCGATCGAGTCGACGTCGAGCGGCTCGTAGATGAGCTTCTCGGTCCCCACCGCGACGACCGCCGCGACGACGATCCCGACGACCAACGCGAGGAAGAAGCCGTACGGCAGCCCCAACACCGCGCCGCCGAGCCCCCCGACGGCGCCGAACGTCACGAGCGCCGTGTACGCGCCGATCGTCATCGTATCGCCGTGCGCGAAGTTGGCGAAGTCGGCGATGCTGTACACCAGCGACAGCCCGATGCTGCCGAGGACGATGATGCTGCTGAAGACCAGCCCGTTAGCCAGGTATCCGAGGACGGTCATCGGTCGGGATCAGCCTTCGATGAAGTCGATGCCTTCGTACGCGTGGTCTTGGACCTCCAAGACCTGAAGGAACCCGACCGGGTCACCGTTCTCGTCGAAGTCGATGGGACCGCTGACCCCCTGGTAGTTGACGTCGTCCGGTCCGCCGCCGTCGGCGAGGATCTCGCTGGCGGCCTGGAAGGAGGTCACTTCCTCCCCGTCGGGGCCGGAGACGCGCCGAACGGTGTCGTTGAGCGCCGAGCCGGTGAACTCGTCGGCGGCCTGGATCGCGAGCGCGGCGTTGATAACGCAGTCGTAGGCGTACGCGGCCCACGAGGTCGGCTGCCGGCCGTACTCCTCCTCGAAGTCCGACGCGAACGACTGGTAGTTCTCTTCCTCGATCGGCGCGGAGGGGACCACGATCTTCATGCCCTCGATACTCCCCTCCGGCGTGTTCTCGATCACGTTGTCGCCGGAGACGGAGTCGGCGCCGTAGAACTGCGCCTCGTACCCCGACGAGTACACCTCGTTGACCATCGTCGCGAACTCCGCCTGGTAGGTGATGAACAGCCAGGCGTCCGCGCCGGAGCTGTCCATCTCGGAGATGACCCCCGAGTAGGACTGCTGCTCCTGGTCGTGCGGGTTGTTGTACGCGATCTCCCCGTCCCACGCGTTGACGAACGCGTCGGTGAGGCTCTGCCCGTAGTCGTTGTTGACGTAGGTGATCGCCACCTCGTCGTAGCCGTCGTCGGCGATGAGGTTCGAGAGCGCGAGCGACTGGCTGCGGCCCGACGGCGACATCCGGAGCAGCCCCGGGAAGTCCGTGAGGTTGAGCCCCGTCGAGTTCTGGCTCAGCTGGACGACGTCCGTCCCCTCGACGACGCTCTCGTAGATGGCCAGCGAGACGCCGGAGCCGACCGCGCCGATGAGGAACGGTACGCCGTCCTGGTTGACGAGCTTCTGGGCGGCGGCGATCCCGCCCTGGTTCTCGCTCTCCGAGTCCTCGACGACGATGTTGAGGTCACGCCCGTCGATGCCGACCTCGTTGACGCGTGACAGGGCGAGGTTGACGCCGCGCTGATTCCGCTCGCCGAACGCCGACAGCGACCCGGTCTGCGAGTCGACCATCCCGATCTCGTAGGCCGCGGTCGAATCGCCGCCGTCGCTCCCGTCCGACCCGTCCGACCCGTCCCCGCCGTCCTCACCGTCGCTCCCGTCCGATCCGTCGGACCCGTCTCCGCCGTCGTCGGTCGTGCTGAGACAGCCCGCGAGGGCGGCGACACCCGCTCCGCCCGTCAGTTTCAGCAGCGTTCTCCGGTCGGCTAGGTCCATGTTATTCCGTGGCATATGTTTCCTGTAGTTCCCGTAGTCGTATGGGCATCTGAAACCCTACCCGTCCATGGTCGGTCGAGGCAGATATTACCTCTCACGTGGTGCAATATTTGCGATCGGGGTTTTATTCGAAGAGGTATCGTGAAATAATTGGTCGGGTGCCCTTATATCCCCGTCGGGGACCCTGGTATCGCTATGATTCCGCCCATCGCGAGCAGCTTCGTCGCCGGCGAGACGCCGGAGGAAGCGCTCGCGCACGTCGAATCTCTCAACGAGCGGGGCGTGGCCGGCATCCTGAATCTTCTCGGCGAACACTACGAGGAGCGGCCACCCGCCGACGGCGACGCGGACGCGTACGTCGATCTCGTCGAGTCGATCGCCGAGCGAGACGTGAACGCCTGCGTCTCCGTGAAGTCCAGCCAGATCGGGCTCGACATCGGCGACGACGCCTTTCAAGAGAACCTCGCTCGCATCGTCGAGGCGGCCAACGCCCCCGAGGCGACCGGTCCCGACGGAACCGGCACGTTCGTCTGGATCGACATGGAGGACCACGAGACCACGGACGTGACGCTCGACGCGTTCGAGCGCCACGCGACCGCGACCGACGGCAACGTCGGAGTGTGCGTGCAGGCGAACCTGAAACGCACGCGCGACGACCTCGAACGGCTCGCCGACCTCCCCGGGAAAGTCCGGCTGGTGAAGGGAGCGTACGACGAGCCGGCGTCGATCGCGTACACCAAGAAGGCCCGCGTCGACGAATCGTACCGCGAGTGCCTCGCGTACATGTTCGAGGCGTTCGACGACGGAGTCGCGGTCGGGAGCCACGACCCCGCGATGATCGACTACGCGGGGGAGCTCCACGCGGAACACGGCACGCCCTACGAGGTCCAGATGTTGACCGGCGTCCGGGAGTCGGCGCAGTTCGACCTCGCGGCCGACCCGAACGTCGACGCCGAGGTGTACCAGTACATCCCGTACGGCACCAAGTGGTTCTCCTACTTCTACCGCCGGATCCGGGAGCGGAAGTCGAACGCGCTGTTCGCGCTGCGGGCGGTCGTCGGTCGCTGAGCGCCCCCGGTCAGGGGTCGACGGTCACGGGTCCAACAGCTTCGACTCCGCCTTCCGCAGGTGTTCGAGCAGCGTCGTCTTCGACACGTCGAGATCGTCGGCCAGCTCGCGCGTGGACGCCTCGCGGGGCCATTCGTAGTACCCGGCTTCGCGGGCGTGCTCGTACACCTCCCGCTGGGTCGTCGTGAGCGTGTCGAGCCGCTGCTCGCGCGGCGACTGGCCCGGCTGTCCCGACGACGACATCGACTGCACGGACACCTCCGCGCCCGCGCTCTCTTGCACCGCGTCGAGCGACTCCCGGATCTCCGTGCGCTCGCCGACGAAACACACCTGCCACTCCTCCCGGCCGTTCTCGATCCTGACCGGGGCGCTGTGGACGAACCCCTGTTCCAGAAGCTTCGGACACATCATGTCGGAGGGGTCGTACTCCAGGAAGAACTCGCGCACGACGTTCCCGGGCGCGTCCCGAGCGCGCCCGAACCGCTCTTGCAGTTCGAGGAGCTCCCCCGACCGGTCCGACGCACGAATCGCGTCCAGCAGCGCCTCCACCTCTTCGTTCGTGTCCGCGAAGGCGGTGAACAGCCCGTTCACCGAGTTCGGCGCGTCACCATCCGCCTTCGGCGAGTTGTAGATCGCGTGAGCGAGGACGCCGCCGTCGGTCTGACGCGTCGCCTCGATCGCCCAGCAGTTCGGGTGCCACAGGTCGAGCGTGAGGCGGGTTCCGGACCAGTTCTCGGCGCCGCTCGGGTCGGTGATAGCCATTGACACCGTATCAATGGCACCGCATCACAAAGACTCTGCCGACCATGGTCGGGTGGGATATTTGGACGTGCCAGCGGGAAGCACCGTCCATGTCGGACGCATACCAACACTACATCGACGGCGAGTGGGTGTCGGGCACGGGCTCGGAGACCTTCGAGAGCGAGAATCCGGCGACCGGCGAGACGCTCGGAACGTTCGAGCGCGGGACCCCGGAGGACGTCGAGACGGCGGTCGACGCCGCCGACGAGGCCTTCGAGGAGTGGCGCGAGCTCTCCCGGATCCAGCGCGCGGAGTACCTCTGGGACGTGTACCACGAGCTGCGCGAGCGGACCGACGAGCTCGGGCAGGTCGTCACCAAGGAGTGCGGCAAGGAGATCTCGGAGGGGAAAGCCGACGTGGTCGAGGCCGCGCACATGGTCGAGTGGGCCGCCGGCGACGCGCGCCACCCGAAGGGCGACATCGTCCCCTCGGAGATCCCCGCGAAGGACGCGTACATGCGCCGGAAGCCGCGCGGCGTCACCGGCTGTATCACGCCGTGGAACTTCCCGGTCGCGATCCCCTACTGGCACATGGCCATCGCGCTGGTCGAGGGGAACACCGTCGTGTTCAAGCCGGCCGAGCAGACCCCGTGGTGCGCGCAGATCATCGCGGAGATGTTCGACGACGCCGGGATCCCCGACGGCGTCTTCAACATGGTCCAGGGGTTCGGCGACGCCGGCAACGCGATCGTCGAGCACGACGACGTGGAGACGGTCGTGTTCACCGGCTCCGCCGAGGTCGGACACCACATCCAGGACAAGCTCGGCGGCGTCCCCGGCAAGCGCGTCGCCTGCGAGATGGGCGGCAAGAACGCGATCGTCGTCACCGAGGAGGCGGACCTCGACATCGCGGTCCACTCCGCGGTGATGTCCTCGTTCAAGACCACCGGTCAGCGCTGCGTCTCCTCCGAGCGCCTGATCGTCCACACGGACGTGTACGACGAGTTCAAAGAGCGGTTCGTCGAGGTCGCCGAGGACGTCTCCGTCGGCGACCCCCTCCAGGAGGACACGTTCATGGGGCCGCTCATCGAGAGCGAACACTTCGAGAAGGTGTCCGAGTACAACGAGCTCGCGCGCACCGAGGACGTGAACGTGCTCGTCGACCGGACCGATCTCGACGACGACGAGATCCCCGACGGCCACGAGGACGGCCACTGGATCGGGCCGTTCGTCTACGAGGCCGACCCCGAGGCCGACCTCCGCTGTACCCACGAGGAGGTGTTCGGGCCGCACGTCGCGCTCTTGGAGTACGACGGCGACATCGAGCGCGCGGTCGAGATCCAGAACGACACCGAGTACGGGCTCGCCGGCGCCATCGTCTCGGAGGACTACCGGCAGATCAACTACTACCGCGACCACGCCGAGCTCGGGTTGGCGTACGGGAACCTCCCCTGTATCGGCGCGGAGGTCCAGCTCCCGTTCGGCGGCGTCAACAAGTCCGGCAACGGCTACCCCTCGGCCCGTGAAGCGATCGAAGCGGTCACCGACCGCACCGCGTGGACCCTGAACAACTCGAAGGAGATCGAGATGGCGCAGGGGCTCTCCGCAGACATCAAGACGAAAGACGACTAGGCGTCTCCGCCGACGGCGACCCCCGCGTTCCGGAGCGCCGCGAGGACGGCGGCCGGCGACGACGCGGCCGCCAGCGCGCCCCGCGCGACGAGCCGCGTTCGGGGGCGCCCCACCGGCTGTGAGACCGACTCCATTCCGAGCAGTCCGGCCTCGACGAGATCGCTTTTTATCCGACTGAACGTCGCCGCGCTCCCGATCCCCGCGTCCTCGCAGGCGCGCCGCAGCTCGCGGTCGATGGCGCCGCGCCGCGCCCCCGCGGCGTACGTCCGAACCCGCGCCCCGCCGCGACCGAGCGGCTCATCGCCGGCGTCGAGCAGGCGGACGGCCTCGGCCGCGACCGCCGCTCCGCATCGGGCTCGAATCGCTCCGTACAGCCGGTGGCGGCTCGGCGTGCGGAGCCGCACCGACTCGGCGTCCGCGACGAGGGGTTCGTAGCGGTCGCGGAGCGTCGCGTCGGTTCCGATCCGGCACCACGCCGCCGCCTCCTCCTCGCCGTCACCGTCTCGCGCGCGCGCCGCCGGAACGAGCACGCACCCGTCGGCTCGCCCCGCGAGGACGGCGTTCGGCTGGGGATCGGCGAGCGTCAGCAGGTCCCAGACCTCGGCCTCCGCGAGCGCCGCGAGCCGGCTCGCCGGGCGGATCCGATCGGCGAGCGCGCCGACGACCGACTCCCTCGCTAACACCGTGAGCGCCGGGAGGTCGGCGGCCGACGAGAGCGGGTCCTCGGTGCCGCGCGCGCCGGCGCGCAGCGCGTCGAGGTCCGGTTCGACCGCCGCGGGCGAAGCGTCTCGGTAGGCCGCGACGAGGGCCGCGAGAAGCTGCGGGTCGGGGTCGACGACGACGGGGTCCGCGAACGACCCGATCGACACCGCCCCGTCAGCCAGCGGGAGGACCGGGCGTGAGACAGTCGCCACTGCACAGTCGGTGTGTCGCGGTCGAAATAAGCGTGGTGACGGACGATGCCCCTCCAGAGGCGACCCTCCGCGGCCGACGGTCGGACCGCGGAGCGCCCGTCAGGCCACCTGCACCCGAGTGACGTGCCCGCCGCAGCCGCACTGTTCGACGTACTCGGGGTCGAGGCCGTACTCCCCTTCGATCGCGTCGTAGAGGAACTCCTCGGGGTGACCGAGCTCCCCGTGTGTGACCAAGTTGACGTGGTTGCCCGCCGTCGTGTGGTCGATCGCCGCCAGCGCGTCGCGGACCGCCAGGTCGGCGTCGTCGGCGTAGCGCGGCGCCTCGAGGTTCGCCGACCAGGAGTTGTCGTGGACTTCGTCGGTGATCGGTTCGGCCGTCTCGTCGTGGTCGTGGGTGTCTGGTTCGCTCATGAGTGGTATGTCTGCGGGTTCGGCGCCGGTTCCGCGTCGGTCTCGGCGTCGAGGTCCCCCTCGTCGTCGTCGCTGTCCGCCGCCCGCTGGTCGTCCGCGTCGCCGCCGGCGTCCTCTCCGCTCCCTCCGTCGCCGGTCGTGTCGCCCTCGTCGCCCTCGTTGGTCCCGTCGTCGAGCGGGCGGTTCGGGAGGTCGTCGACGAACTCCCGAACCACGGTCCGTTCGACCCGCTGAAGCGTCTCGCTGCACGTCGACTTCGCGATTCCGACGTGGTCGGCCACCTCGGTCAGCGTGGACTGCCGCGGCACGTCGTAGTACCCCAGCTCGACGGCCGCGAGCAGGAGCTCCTGCTGGCGGTCGGTCAGCAGCCGGACCGGGTCGACGCGCTGCCGGACGCGCTCGACCTCGTACTCCAGCCCGAGCTCGTCGAAGCGCTTCCCGAGCGCCGCGACGCGCGCGTGTTCGCCGGTGACGTCGACTTCGGCCACGCCGTTCTCGATGTCGAGCGGCATCTCGATCGGGAGCCCCGAGCGCTTCGCGGCGACCAGAAGCACCGGGGCGTTCGTCTCGATCCGGACGGTTGCGACCCCGTCGCCCCGCGCCATCACCGACACCTTCGACAGCGCGGCGTGATCGCGCATCTCCGCGAGCACCGCGTCGACGTCGCGGGCGGTCAGTCTGATGAGCGCGAAGCCGGCGCTCTCGTCCGGCACCGCGGTGAGCACGCGGAACCCGGCGTCCGGGAAGTCGCGCGACACGTCAGCTATCCACGGTCCGTCGGGTAAATCGACTAGGAGGCGTGCCTGTGGCATGGGTGATCAGTGGGTGGGATCTGGGGTGGTCATCGGTGTGCGATCGGTACGGCTCCGAATCGGTCGGCGCTGCCGCGGGGCGCTACTCCACGTAGATTGCGCCCTTCATGCCGACCGCCTCGTGGGGCGTGCAGACGTAGGTGTACGTTCCGGAGTCCTCGAAGGTCTGCTCGAAGGTGTGGCCCTCGTCGCCGACGGTGTCGCTCTCGAACGCGCCCTCGGTGGCGGCGACGTTGTGGCTCCCGCCCTGCCCGGTCCACTCCCAGACGACGGTCGTGCCGGACGAGACGGCCACCGCGGCCGGCCCGAAGGTGAGCCCGTCGTTGGCGCCTACGCCGACGGTTACCTCGTCGGCGTCCCGCATGTCGACCGTGCCCTCGTAGTTGCTCACGTCCTCGAAGAAGCCGTCGTAGTTCGGCTCCTCGGAGAGGTACTCTCCGCCGCCGCTGCCGCCGTCGGAGCCGTCGGAACCATCCGACCCGTCGGAGCCGTCCGACCCGCCGGAACCGTCCGAGCCCTCGTTCCCACTGCTGCCGCCACAGCCCGCCAGTGCGATGGTCGCGCCGACCGCAGCAGTCGTCTGAACGAACGTACGCCGGTCGAGTGTGCGTCGGGTCATGCAACACGACGTAGGGGAGTAGGGGGAATACCTTCGGCGGGAATTCCCGCCGCGTAGGGGTTCACACCGAACAGTTCGGCCGGGAGTATAAAAGGGAGCGCGAGCGGGCGAGCAGGTCGCCGCGCTCACTCTCGTTCGATCCTGACGCGCCACTCGTCGTCGTCGACGCGCTCGGTCTCGTGGGCGAACCCGCGGTCGGCCAGCACGTCGTAGAGGGGTTCCGGCTCGAACCCGTTGATCAGGAGCAGCGAGTCGTCCGGACCGAGCTCGTCGAGCGCGTCGCTGATGACCGGGAACGGCGGGGCGTCTCGGTCGCGAACGTCGAGGACGGATTCGTGCTCTGTCATCGGTCCGCCGGTACGTCCGGTCTCTGCATGGTCGTTTGCGGGAACATGTTCGACCGAGACCGGCGCGGTCAGAACGGCGCCCCCGGATCGGCGGGCGAGTCGCCGCGATCGCTCGGAGCGCCGCCCGCGCCCGCGAGACCGCTCCCCTCCGACGGCTCCGGCTCGCCCTCGCCGGTCTCCATCTTCGCGAGCCGCTCGTTGACGGCGTCGCTCCCGTCGAGCGAGGCGTCGACGCGGACGCGGATCAGGTCGTAGCCGTGGGTGTCGACCGCGTCGAGCGCGCGGAACGCCCCCACCGCGAGCGGCTCGGCCTGCGGGCAGAAGGCGGTGGTCGGGGTGAACTCGGCCCGGAGCGTCGCGGGGTCGTCGCCCTCCGCCGCGTACCGGAACCCCGCGTCGGTGTGTCGCGGGTCGCGGTTGAGCCGCGCGAGGTTGTAGCCGAACGTGGCGTCGTACACGCCGTACTCCTCGAAGGCGTCCGCGACCGTCCGATGGAGCGCGACGTGTTCGCGCCCGTCGAGCACGTCGTGGTCCGCGAGGAAGGCGCCGGGCGTCGGGATGTGCTCGGGGACGAACGCGTCGGCCGGATCGAACTGGGGCTCGGCACCCCCGAGGAAGCTCATCGGTCGCCCTCCGCTGGATTTCCGACGGCATCTCCCGTCTCGCCGCCCCCTCCCGCCCAGATCGCCGTGATCACCGCGTCGTCGGTCTCGACCGTCTCGTAGACGTAGCCGCGGTCGTCGAGTTTCGGGTAGAGGAACTGCGGCGCCCGATCGTTGCGCTGGACCAGCACGGCCTCGTTCGGGAGGTCGGCGAGGAGTTCGAGCGTCCGCCGCAGCGGTTCCGGTGGGCCGAGCGCCCGAACGTCGAGCGTCTCGACGGGTCGCTCCGCGGGCGCGTCCGTCCGTTCGAGCGCGGTGGTCTCCAGTTCCATGCGCGACAGTCGGGTCCCCACTCCCGGGTAGTTTGTTCCGAACGTGTTCGGGGGTTGTTGTTCCGACCGGTCGGCGCTGCCGACCGCCGTTCCTCTCGACCTCTCTGACCACCACTACCCCCGAACACGTTCGTGCGTACCCACAGGGCCGGTCGGGACGTACGCGCACACATGCGAGGCGTTCCCGGCGATCTCACGACTTCGACGCGCCCGCCGACCACGATCCCGCTCCGGCACTTCCTCGTCGCGTTGGCGTTCCTCGTCGGCGGCGGCGGGCTCGCGCTCTGCCGCGTCGCGGGTCTGGCGGGAGCGGGCGCCGGCCTCGGCGGGATCGCGGTCGCGCACCTGCTCCTCGTCGGCTGGGTGTGTCTCACGATCATCGGCGCGATGACGCAGTTCGTCCCCGTCTGGTCGGGCGTCGAGATCCACTCCGAGCGGCTGGCGACGCTCCAGTTGGTCGCCGTCGCGGTCGGCGTCGGCGGGTTCGCCGCCGGCCTCTGGCTCGGTCGTCCGGGCGACGCCGCGCTCATGGCGGGCGTCATGGCGCTCGGGATCGCGGTCTTCGCGTACAACGTCGCCCGGACGCTGTGGCGCGCGCGCCCCTTCGACACCACCGAGGCGCACTTCGCGCTCGCGGTCTTGTTCCTCGCGCTCGCGGCCGTCCTCGGCGTGACGCTCGCCGCGGACTATCGGTGGGGGGTGCTCGCCGGGACCGGACTCTCGCGGCCCGCGGTCGTCGACGCGCACGTCACGCTGGCCGTCCTCGGCGCCGTGGTGACGACCGTGATCGGGGCGCTGTACCAGCTCGGGCCGATGTTCACGCAGACGGACGCGCTCTCGGTCGAAACGCGCGCGGCGCGGGTCGAGACCGCGGCGTATCCGGTCGGCGTCGGCGCGCTCGCGGCGGGACGGCTGGTCGAACAGGCGGCCGTCGCCGCGGTCGGCGGACTGCTCGTCGCCGGGGGCGTGGCGGTCGCGGGCGCGATCCTCCTCCGGCGGATCCGGGACGCGACCGGCGCGGCGACTCCGATGCTCTCGCGGTACGCGGTCGTGGCCCTCGCGTCCCTCGCGTGGAGCGCGACCGCGGCCGCGACGTGGGTCCGGTCGCCCCTCGGCGCGGGCGTCCGGTTCGGTCACCCGGCTGTCGGCCCCGTCCTGCTCGGCGCGCTCGTCGGGTTCGTCGTCGTCGGGAGCCTCTACCACGTCGTCCCCTTCATCGTCTGGCTCGATCGGTACGCCGACCGGGTCGGGCTGGAGCGCGTGCCCGCGATCGACGACCTCTACGACGCCCGGACCGCGACGGCCGACCTCGCCGCGACTCTCGGGGGCGCCGTGCTGGTGCTCGCCGCCGCGGTCTCGCCCGCGGTCGCGTCGTTTGGGGGAGACTGGCCGCTCGCCGACGGCGTCGGCGGGACCGTTCACGTGGCCGGCGGGGCCCTCATCGTCGCCGGCGCGCTGCTGTTCGCCGGCAACATGGCCGACACCGTGCGCCGGCACGGCGGCCCGGAGCTGCTCCGTCGCGCCGCGGAGGGGTCGGCGACGGAGACGCCGGAGGCGTCGGACGTGTCGGAGCGGTAGTCTCAGAGAGCGGTGTTCGGCGGCGGGCGGTGGTGTGTCGCGCGGCGGACAGTGACGCGCGGCGTCAGAGCGTGCCGTGTGACAGTGTGAGACGTAACGGCAGGTGTCGGGTGCGGCTTAACCCCGTTGAGCCCCAAGGTGTTCGTATGACCACACAATCGCAGGATCGGCTGCTCGGAATCGCGGTTGCCTCCCTCATCGCAGCGTTCGGGGGCGACCTCCTGGGGATGTCACCCCTCGTCACGGTCGGGGTCGCGAGTTTCTTCCTCGCCGTGGCGGCGCTGCTGGCGCTCATGACGGCGTCGCTTGTCGTCGGGCTCAGCCAGCTCTCCGGCCCGGACATGCACGCTCCGGTCCCGGCCGAGAAGGCTCGTTTCCCGACGCTCGACGAACGCTGAGCTGACGGCCTTCCGAACACCGAAAGCCGCGGTTCCCTCGGCCTAACCCCTTTTCAAATCCGTTTCGCACGCATCGCGACGGCGACGACCTCGGCCGCGCTCACCCCTGTTCGGGACGAGCGCTCGCTCGCGCTCCCGCAGTCGGGGCCGTGGCCACTGGACCGTTGGCGAGCGGAGCCGAATCGGTGGGTTCGACCCCGCTCCTGATCACGACGGTCGAACCCCGGATAGCTGGCAGCGAACAGTTCGGGGCGTTAACGCCCGTCCCCGAACGCCTGCGAGAAGAGCGTGTCCGTCACGGCTCGGAGGTGTTCCGAGACCGTGGACTTCGCGAGGTCGAGATCCGCCGCGATCTCCTCCGCGGAGGCGCCGTCGCCGTTGAAGTACCCTTTCTCGGCCGCGACCGACGCGATCTCCGCCTGCCGGTCCGTCACGCCGGAGAGATCGATCGGGACGACGTCGCGACAGTCCCCGCCCGCCGCGCTCCGATCGCCGCGGTCGACGCACAGCCGGCGCAGTTCGACGCCGAGCCCGGCGTCCTCGCACTCGTCGACGATGGCCTGGAGCTCCTCGTGGCCCGTCAGCACGAACGAGAGGCGCAGCTCGCCCTCCTCCATCTCGGTCCGGCGCGGGGAGACCGGGAAGTTCGCGAACGCCGACGGGAGCCCGCCGCACGAGCACCCGTCGCAGGCGACGTCACCGGGTGGGGGAGATGCGGACGAGGGCGCCGACGGACGGGCGGCGTCGGCTCCCGGATCGGTCTCCGGCGCGCCGATCGCCACGCCGCCGTCGGTCGCGGGGCGCGCACAGGTGATCTGGTAGCGCCCGTGCGCCTCGCCGCCGAACTCGACCAGATCGAGCCCGCTCGGCGGGTCCGTCGGCGGATCGGGAGCGACGAACTCGACGCGGGCGTCGTCGGGGTCGACCCGGAACGATTCGACCGGCGTGTCAGACGAGAGCGCGGCCACGGGACAGCCCTCGCAGGCGGATACGGCGAGTTCGACGTGGATCCCGTTGGTCATACCTGCAGATTGGGGCGCAACACCGTATATAACGCCGAGCGGTTTCCAACCCAATGAAAACGCGTGTCTGCGGAGCAGACGCCGCCTGCGGTCGATTCTCCCGCGGTCCGTTCCGGTGGGCGCGCCCTTTTGTCGTCACGGATAGAATCGGGGGCCATGCCGCCGCTCGAACTCCCGCTCGGCCTCGGTACGTCCGGGCTCGACGACCCCGCGGAGTGTCGCGACACGGTCACCGCCGCGCTCGAAGCGGGATACCGCCACGTCGACACCGCGCAGATGTACGACAACGAAGTCGCCGTCGGCGAGGGGATCGCCGCGGCCGACGTGGACCGCGACGACGTGACCGTGGCCACGAAGGTCCACCCAGACAACCTCGCGCCGGAAGCCGTCCGCGAGACCGCCCGCGAGAGCCTCGACCGACTGGGGCTCGACCGCGTCGACCTGCTGTACGTCCACTGGCCCACCGGGGCCTACGACCCGGACGCGACGCTGCCGGCGTTCGACGCGCTCAGGGACGAGGGCGTCACCGATCACGTCGGCGTCTCGAACTTCACGCCGGCGCTGCTCCGGGAGGCCGATCGGATCCTCGACGCGCCGATCGCCGCCCACCAGGTGGAGTGTCACCCGCGGTTCCAGCAGCCGGCGCTCCGCGAGCTCGCGGCCGAGTTCGACCACCGGCTCGTCGGCTACTCCCCGCTGGCCCGCGGGGACCTGTTCGGCGACGACGCGTTCGTCGAGATCGCCGAGCGCCACGACCGCCCGCCGGCGGTCCTCGCGCTCGGGTGGGCGCTCGCTCGCGACGTGACTCCGATCCCGAAGGCGACCGGCGACCACGTGGCCGAGAACCTGCGCGCGGTCAACGTCGAGATCTCCGAGGCCGCCCTCGACGCGGTCGACGCGCTGGAGCGCGGCGAGCGCCGGCTCGACCCCGACGACACGGCGTGGAACCGGTGACGCGCCCGTAGAACCCGTTTTCAGACCGCGTCCAGCCGCGCCCGCAGTTCGGCGTCCGCCCGCTCGACGAGCGACTCCAGCGGCTCGTCGAGATACGGGACCCACTGGTCGATGAACCCCGAACGCCCGAGCATCCTGATGACCCCGTACACCGGCCGCCGCTCGGCGAACCCCGGTGGGAGCCCGCCGGCGCGGTCGCGGTATCCGTTGTAAAATGCGTCCGCGTACCGCTCCGGTCCCCTGCTGTCGAACCCGTTGAGAAGCTGGTCCTCCGCCCGGACCAAATCGCGAGCCGGGTCGCCGACGTGCGCGAGCTCCCAGTCGATCGGGACGATCCCGTGCGGGCCGCCGTCCGTCCCCGAACCCCCGTCGTCGACCGCGAACAGGTTCGGCATCGCCACGTCGCCGTGGAGCAGCGCGGCCGGGGCCCCCGCTAGTCGCTCCCGGTTCGCTTCGACGCAGTCGAACACGGCGTCGTAGTGGTCCGCCAGCCGCTCCGAGGTGCCGATCTCGCGGGTGCGCTCGACCGTCGCGCGGAGCACGTCCGGCCACGGGGCCCGATCGAGATCGAGGCCGCCGTCCGCGTCGCTTCCGACGATCTCCCCGTGAGCCGCGAACCGCGTTGCGTGGAGCGCCGCGAGCGTCGCGCCGACGCGCCGGAGGAGCGCCTTCCGACGCTCCTCTCCGGCGTCCTCCCAGACCCCGAGCAGCTCGCGGCCCGGCGCCGGCGCCGTCACGAGATACGGCACGGACGCGTTCGGGTCGCCGGCCACCACTGCGGGACCCGCCACCGACCGCTCCGCGTCGAGGTACCGGAGCACGGCCAGCTCGCGGGCGATCCGGGTGCCGTCGTCGTCGACCGCGACCTTGCAGAACGCGCGCTCCCCGTCGGCGAAGGCGACGCCCACCGTCTCGTTGGCGCCGTTCCACGACGGACCGACCCCGAACGTCCGGTCGATGGACCGCCCCGGGAACGCCCTCCCGAGCGCGGTCGCGACCCTCTCGTCCATGAGTTTCGGTCACGCACGGCTGATATTAAGAATTCTGCCACTAATTCGAATATTTGAAATAAACTGACGGTAATACTGCGGGGATATCGGGAGAAGAGCGGATTAACCGACAACCTCATACATATCGTCGAATTATCAGAAAATTGTGAGCGACGACGAGATAGACGGGCGGATCGGGTTCGAGGTCGACGGGCGGACGCTGTGCATCCGCGACGCGTTGGAGGGAGAGGCCCTCTCCCTCCGCTTCGACCGGGAGCCGCAGCCCCAACCGGCGTTGACCGAGCTGTTTCCCGTCCCCGTCGATCGAGCCGTCAGCCTCGAGGCGGAGTCGGTGTCGCTTCTCGTGGAGACGATCGTAACCGTTCGCAACGCCAACGGGGAGTTCGTCGCACAGCTCGACGACTCGACGGAGTTCCCTCGAGGGACCTACTACATCGATGTGAACGGGGCGACGAAGGCGCTCGTTCGGGCCCCGGACGTGGAGATGTCCGCGACAGGAATGGTCGACTCGGAGGCCGTTGAGCTGACCTTCGACCGCCCAACCACCGTTACGGTCGCCGCGCGGTCGCTCCACACGCGGCCTGAGGCGACGATCACCGTCCCGGACGACCCGTCGGCGCTCGCCGAGGCGGTGTCGGTCCTCGGCTCGTCGATCAAGGAGTTCACCCCGGAGCGATCGTGGCCGACGCTCCGGGGGTATCCGCCCCGGATCCGCGTCGGCGACGAGCTCGACATCCCGAGCCCGCTCGTCTCCCCCGACACCGGCGTCGGGGTCGTCGTGCGACCGACGTACGACGACGTGTACCGACTCTCGACGCTCGCGTACTACCTCGGTGCGCGCGTCGTCGTCGGCGACGCGCCGGCGATCCGGCTCGACACCGGCTACGTCGAGTCGCTGCCGACCGAGGGTGTCGCGCTCGAAGAGCGCGCCGAGAAGCTGCTCCGGACGTGGTTCTTCCTCGACACGCTCGCGCGGACGGAGGGATACGTGAAGTCGGACCGACACGAGTATGAACTGGTGGGGGGAGAGCTTTCGTTCTACCCGCCGAATCTCGCCGACCTGTCGATGAGCGAACGGCTGATGGAGTATCTGGAGGTCGACCCCGAGACGGTCGCGCCGTACACGCCCGAGTGGCCGACCAAGGCGGTGGTCCGACCGGTCCCCGAGTCCGCCGAACTCCTTCCGCATCTCGCGCACGTTCTCGCCCCCGTTCGCGTTCGAGGGCCAGCTGACCCGACCGCGGACGGGCCGATCGCGCTCGCGACATCGCCGTGGACGAACTACCGAAAAGACGACTCCGGCGGCAGCGAGATACCCGTCCCGGACGGCCCCTCGATCCCTGCTGGAACGGCCGCTCTGACGGCGGAGAGCTACGAAAACCCACTCAGCCGATCGAAGACCGCGCGCGGCGAGATTCGGGTCGTCGTCCTCACCGATTCCGCGGAGCGCGCCGAGGGACTCCGCCAGGCCCTCGCCGATCCGGCGGTGCCGAGCGGGATCGGGACGTGGGAGGTGATAGACCGCCCGGAGTCGGACACCGTCAGATCGACGCTCTCCGACTCAGCGGTCGACATCGCGTACTGTAGCCTGCCTACCGAACCCGATCAGGTCGTCGCCGCGGACGGCGCGGTCTCGCTCGACGGTCTCGGCGCCGCTCCGGCGCTCGCCGTGTTCGAAACCGACCCGGCTCCCGCGTTCGGAACGTCGATCATCGAGAACGGCGGGCTCTCCGCGATTCTCACCGAGGACATGCTCGATCCCGGGTCCGCACGGGGGCTCATCGGATTGCTGTCGTCCGGAGTCCCGACTGCCGCGAGCGTCGGGCTGTCCGGTATCGAAGGGGAAACTCGAACGCGGATCGTCGGCGATCCCGGGATCGAGATCGCCTCGGACAGCATTTTGGCAGTCCACGTGTACTCGGTTCGATCGGAGTCGCCAACGTCCCATCATATCGACCGCGGATCCGTGTTATCCCTTTCAGTACGGCCCGGTACCGAACACCAACTGTTCGCCGAGGTTTTTCATTCTATGGAGGAGCTACAGGGCCGAACTGGTATCAGTGGGCCCACCGTCGACTCCTCGGAGCTCTGGTGGCTTCTCAACCAAGACGACGTGGTCCTCCGGCTCAACGGGAGACTGCTGTTACCGGACGACATCGACGAGGAGGCCGACACCGAGCGGTTGGCCCGCCGGCATCTCTCTCGGGAGAACGACCCGGCCGAGGGTGTGTCGGAGCACTGCTCGGAGTGACGAGATCGCGATCGCGTCTCGCTTCGCCGACGCCGGTGGGTTTTACTTCGCTTGCGGACGAACTCACGGTCATGCCTCAGATCCACCTCGACGAGGAGACGATCGAGCGGCTGGACGCGCTCCGACTCGACGACGAGGAGTACGACGAGATCGTCACCGAGCTCATCAACATCTACGAAGCCGAGGAGCTGACGCTGTTCCGCGGGAGCGACGTCGAATAAGGCAAGGGCACTGAGCCCTCGAATCGATACCACCCGTCCGTGCCGCTACTCCTGATACGCGACCCGGACCTGCTCCCACTTCCCGACATCTTCGAGGTGGGCCTGCAGCTCGTCCGCGTACTCTTGGACGAGCCGCTCGGCCGCGTCCACCTCCTCGTCGGAGGGGCCGTCGCTCCCGC
>NZ_NHOA01000145.1 GCF_002727125.1 Halorubrum persicum | reverse complement strand
CAGCTTATCTGAACACTACCTTTCTGATAGCCCTAATTTATATTTAGATCGATATTAATCGTGGCATATGGTACCGTCACCCGATTGGCTCTCGCTCGATGAGGGGGAGGACGTCGTCTGGAGTGGACAGCCGCGGCTGCGACGGATCGTCTCGAACGTCGTGACGTTCGTCGTCTGGTCGCTGGCGGCGTTCGCGGCGGCGTTCGTTCTCACCGCCGTGCTGAACGTCGATCTTCCCGTCCCGGATCGGGCGGTGTGGGCCGTCGCCGCCCTCTGGGCGCTGCTTCAAGCCGTCAGTCCCGTCCGGGCGTACCTGCGAACGAAGAACACCGACTACCTCCTCACCGACGAGAACGTGTATAAGAAGACCGGCGTCTGGTCGGAGAACGTCACCCGAATCGGCGTCGGCGACGTCCAGAACACGCAGTTGAAAAAGAGCTTCTTCGGGAACGTCTTCGACTACGGGACGATCCTCCTCAGCACGGCCGGCGGGAGCGGCGTCGAGATGTCGATCGAGGATCTCGACGACCCCGACGAACTCCGCACCGAACTCCGGTCGAGGATCTCCCGGACCAGCGACGGGAGCCGGGATGGACCCGGAGAGGGACACGGCGGCCTCGATCCCGAAACGGTCGGAACTCTCGTCGACGAGGCGACGGAACTGCGCAAAACCGCGGAAACCATCGAGCGACGCCTCCAATAGACCCATGGCAGACCCGACTACCCAATCCGACGCCCCCGGATCGACGCCGACCGACCAGCCGGTCCCCGAGTGGCTCTCGCTCGAGGAGGACGAGGAGATCCAGTGGATAGGCGAACCCGTTCCGGTCAGCATCGTCGGGACGGCCGTCTGGGGAGTGGTTCTCACGGTCGTCCTCATCGGCTTTCTCATCCTGCTCATGCTGCCGTTTTCGTGGCTCTCGCTGAAGAACACCGACTACGTGGTGACCAACAAGTCCCTGTACGTCAAGAAGGGAATTTTGGGAACGAACATCGAGAGCGTCGGCCTCGACAAGATTCAGAACACCGAGTACAGCCAGTCCTTCTGGGGGAAGCAGTTCGGCTTCGGCAGTATCGATATCAGCACCGCCGGAAGTTCCGGCGCCGAGATCAGTTTCCAGAACGTCGAGGACGCCCGCGGCGTCCGAGAGACTATCTCCGGGATGGTTAGCGAATACGGCGCGGAACACCGGCGGTCGAGTCCGACGGGCGACGAGACGACGGACCCGGCCGTCGCCGATACGGCCGACCGGATGGAGGAACTGGTGGAGGAGCTTCGCGGCACGCGGCGAGCCATGGAGCGGATAGAGCAGCACCTGAGCGAGGAAGGAGAAACGTCGGTCGACGACGCCCCTTCCGCCGAAGACGCGGGGGACTGAGCCTCCCGGCCGCGTTTCGGTGTGTCGGGGGCCTGTCAGGGGCCCGGGAGCGGACGCTCGCTGTCGGCTTGTCGGCACGCGGAACGCGGAGCGGTCTAGCGCGGCCGCTCGCGGATCGCGGAAATGTCGTCCGCGACACTACCGGGCGAGAATCTACTTGTGGGCGTGGTGAAAGTGAACCGAAGATCAGCGACTTCGGCACAGCAGTACATTCATTACTTCAGCACACTAAGTACTGGATATGCCCGTTCGTATCGAGGAATTCGAAACAGGCGACCTACCAGACGGCCCGAGCGTCCCCGAGCAGATACTCGTCCACCTGTATGCGAATCAAGACAAAGCGTTCACCCGGTCGGAAATTGCGACCGGAATCGATGAAGACCCGAACACAGTCGGAACCGCTCTCTCCCGGTTGAAGCAGCGAGATCTCGTCAGACACAAAGGAGAATACTGGGCGATAACCGAGGATCTGAATCGTGTACAGGATGCGTACGATCTCCATACAATAACGGAACAATTCGACGACGAGGACGGGGGCATCAATCCGGACGAATGGGACGCCGTCGCTCCGGACGAACCACACCCGAGTGAACGGGATTAATAAATGCAACCGGAGCGAGGAGATGTCGTTCGGAGTTCTGATCCGTTCAAACTGGGCGAAGAGCGCCAGCGTCCGTGGTTGATCGTCAACAATGACTCCCACCCGTTCGGCGACGAGCAGTTCCTCGCGGTTGCCATCTCGACCAAGGAGTACGAAGACTCTCTCTCTCTCGTTGGAGTCCGACGTGTGGGAAGTCGGCAGTGTTCCGCGCGAGTCGTTCGTCTCTCCGTGGGCAGTCCACTCACCGCGAAGCGAAGACCTGGTAGCGTGGCAGGGCCGTGTTACTGACGAATTCGTCGATGCCGTCGTTGACGAGATCGAGACGTATCTCCGGTAGATACGGAGTGTCGCCCGCGACACTAACGACCGGTCTCATCTCCGGCGGCGTGCCGCGTCGACCGGGAAACCCTCGTGGCGGGCGGTCGCCTGCGCGGCGACGGGCGGGTCGCGTCAGCGACCGTATGTGACGCGCCTGGGTTCTCCGCGCGGTCATCGCTCCCATCGGGGAGTACTCGGGCGGGGGCTGAGGGCGCGCGTCCCCGGATAGCCGCCGACCGTGGTTAAAAGGTCCGTTGCGCGGTCACTCCTCCTGTTCGGCCCCGCCGACGACCGGCCCGTCGCCGTCGTCCGCCTGCGGCTCCGAGACCGACACGGGATCGATCCCCCGCCGAGCGGCGTCGAACTCGGAGAGGAGGTAAACGAGCGCGACGAGCAGCAGGACGCCGATCGGGAGCAGCACGAACGGCGAGATCCCGAAGAATCCCCACACGAGCAGCAGCGCCACCGAGACCATCGCCACGGTGACCGCGTAGTAGATCTGGGTGCGGACGTGGTCGATGAGGTCCGCGCCCGTGAAGGTCGCTGACAGCACCGTCGTGTCAGAGATGGGTGAGCTGTGGTCGCCGAAGATCGCCCCCGAGAAGATGACGCCGACCATGACCGCGACGAGGGTGTGTCCCTCCGCGCCGCCCCCGGTGATCTCCCAGGCGATGGGGACGGCGATGGGCGTCATGATCCCCATCGTCCCCCAGGAGGTTCCCGTCGAGAAGGCGATGAAGCCGGCGACGATCAGCACGAGCGCGGGGAGGACGGGCTGCGGGACCGTTCCCACCGTCGCCTCGGCGACGTACTGCCCCGTCTCCAGCGCGGAGATGACCTCGCCGATCCCCCACGCGAGCACGAGGATGGACACCGCGGTGAGCATGATCCCGAAGCCGTCGACCGCGTACTCCGTCGCCTCGCCGAACCCGAAGATCCGGTAGGCCCTCCCGAGCACGAACCCGGACAGCACCATCCCGAACGCGCCGATCATCAGCGCGGTCGCGAAGTCGGCCCCGATGACCGCGCTCCACAGGCGGTCGCCCGCGCTCCCGAACTCGGCCGCGAGCAGGTCGGACAGAAAGCCGGTCGGCGCGAACCCGCCCGACCAGAACGCGGTCGCGACCGTGACGACGATCAGGACGGCGACCGGCGCGAAGAAGTTGATCAGCCGCGTCGTCGACGCCGGCGGCTCGCCCAGCTCGCCGGCCACGTCCTGCATCGGCACCGCCTCGTCGCGGGTGACCTTCCCGCTCGTCCACGACCGGTGTTCGGCCGTCAGCATCTCCCCGTAGTCGCGGCCCCACAGCACCACGATGGCGACCATCGCGACGGCGAGGATCGCGTACATGTTGAACGGGATCGAGGCGAGGAACACCTCGAAGGTGCTGGGTCGGTTCGCCTCGGCGACGCCCGCCTCCGCGTACCCCTCGTCGATCAGCGACAGCTGGAACGCGACCCACGAGGAGATGCCCAGCGTGGCGACGGGCGCGGCGGTGGAGTCGACGATGTACGAGAGCTTCTCGCGGGAGATGCGGAGCTGATCGGAGACGTCCTTCATCGCCGAGCCGGCGATGGCCGTGTTGGCGTAGTCGTCGAAGAAGAGGACCAGCCCGAGGACCCACGCCGCCAGCCCCGCCTTGCGCTGGGTGTCGAGGCGTTCGGTCGCCCAGTCGCGGACGGCGTAGGTCCCCCCGAGGTTCCACACCATCGCCACGCCGGAGCCGAGCAGCAGCGTGAACACGAGAATCGTCGCCTGGAACCCGTCGTCGGCGATGATCGCCGCGACGATCCAGTCGAAGGTCTGGACGATTCCGAGACCGCCCGTGTAGATAACGGCTCCCGACCAGATTCCGAGGAACAGCGACAGGATCGCCTTGCGAGTGGCGACCGCCAGCGCGATGGCGAGCAGCGGCGGCAGGATCGAGAGCGCTCCAAACTCTGACATGGCGCGAAGATACCGTACACCCGTATTTAAAACGTGTTAACCAGCGGAGTCGGCCGCTCGCGGCCGACCGGAGCGCGGTGGCCGGCGACTGAACGGCGCCCATCGGTGGCGGTTCGTCGGGGACCCGGCGCCGTCGGCGACGGGTCGCGATCGAGTCGACAGGGAGGTGCTGTCGTTACCCCGCCCGGCGGAATCGGCGCGTATCCGAACGCACTTACGTCCCTGTGACCGACCCACGTGCAATGTCTGTACGAGTCGGCATCCTCGGTGCCACCGGCGCCGTGGGTCAGCGGTTCATCCAGTTGCTCGACGACCACCCGACCTTCGACCTCGCCGCGGTCACCGCCAGCGCGGACAGCGCGGGCAAGACCTACCGCGAGGCCGCCAAGTGGCGCGTCGACACCCCGATCCCGGACGACGTCGCCGAGATGGAGGTCACGGAGACGACGCCCGCTGGCGTCGCGGACGCCGACGTGGACCTGCTCTTCTCGTCGCTCCCCTCCGGCGTCGCGGCCGAGGTCGAGCCGGCGTTCTTGGAGGAGGGATACGTCGTCTCCTCGAACTCCTCGAACGACCGCATGGCGATGGACGTACCCCTCACCATCCCCGAGATCAACCCCGGACACCTCGACCTGATCGAGGTCCAGCGCGACGAGCGCGGCTGGGACGGCGCCCTCGTGAAGAACCCCAACTGCTCGACGATCACGATGGTTCCCACGCTCGCCGCCATCGACCGGTTCGGGCTGGAGAGCGTCCGCGTCTCCACCCTGCAGGCCGTCTCGGGCGCCGGCTACTCCGGCGTCACCTCGATGGAGATCATCGACAACGCCATCCCGCACATCGGCGGCGAGGAGGACAAGATGGAGACGGAGTCGCGCAAGCTCCTCGGCGAGTTCGACGGCGCGCAGGTCCGCCTCCACGGCGCCGACGTGGCGGCCTCCTGTAACCGGATCCCGACGCTCGACGGCCACCTGGAGAACGTCTTCGCCGAGTTCGCCGAGGACCCGTCGCCGGCGGACCTCCGCGAGGCGATGCGGTCGTTCGAGGGCGCCGGCGACCTCCCCAGCTCGCCCGACCAGCTGATCAAGGTGTTCGGCGAGGACGAGCCGGAGCGCCCGCAGCCCCGGCTCGACCGCACCTACGCCGACGGGATGGGGATCGTCGCCGGCGGCGTCCAGACGACCGACGCCGGCGCGAAGTACAACTGCCTCGCGCACAACACGATCCGCGGCGCCGCCGGCGCCTCGCTGCTCAACGGCGAGCTGCTCGTCGAGGAAGGCTACGTCTGAGGCGCGGCCCCGGCCGAGACGGACCCGACCACCAACCACTTTCTCCTCCGCGTACCGGCTACGGCCGCTGTGTCGGAGACGACCCGATCCCTCCGCAGGGGCGTCGCTCTGCTTCTCGTCCCGCTGTCCGGGGCGACGGCGCTCCCCGAATTCGTCGAGCCCGCGCTGCCCGGGCTCTCTGACCTCCTCGGCAGCGCGCTGTTCGTCGCCGCCGTCTGCTATCTCGCCGGCAGCGTCGGCCGGCAGGTGGCCGCGGCGGCCGACACCGCGCTGTAGCCGGCGGAGCGTCAAAAACCCAGATCGCGACGACCGAAGGCTTCAACAGTCGCGTCCCGGTAGCCGGGAGTCATGGTCGACAAAAACGTCGTCCGTCGCGGGTACGACGAGCTGGCGGAGGCGTACGCCGCGGACCGGAACGAGGACGGGCGCGGGCGCGAGGTCCTCGCGCAGTTCCGCCGAGGGCTCCCCGAGTCGGCGCGCGTCCTCGACGCCGGCTGCGGACAGGGTACGCCGGTCCTCCGGGACCTGAGCGGGTCGACGACCGCGACGGGGGTAGACGTATCGCGCGCGCAGTTGGAGCTGGCCGCGGACCGGGTCCCCGACGCGGCGCTCGCGCAGGGAGATATGGCGGCGCTGCCCTTCGACGACGGCGCGTTCGACGCGGTGACGGCGTACCACTCGCTGATCCACGTGCCGAGCGACCAACACCAAGCGGTCGTCGACGAGTTCGCTCGCGTCCTCGCCGACGGCGGCCAACTGCTCTGCTCCGAGGGACCGGCCGAATGGCGCGGGACGAACCCGGACAGGCTCGACACGGGCGTCGAGATGCAGTGGCACATCGCGGGCGCCGAGGCGACGCGAGACCAGCTTCAGAGCGCCGGCTTCGCGATCGAACGGGAGTGGGAGGTCGGCGACTCGCTCGACGAGGGCGAGGACGCCCGGTGGACGTTCTTCGCGGCGCGAGTGGAAGGGTAAGGCGGCGGAGAGCGACGGACCCTTACTTGCCTTCGAACTCGGGCTCGCCGTCGCCCATGAACGCCGTGACCCCCTCCATGAGGTCGTCGGTGTTCATCACGTGGCCGAAGCCCATCGCCTCCACCTCGAGGCCGGCCTCGGCGTCGGTGCGGCCGGCGTGCATCGCGCGCTTCGTGTACGTCTGGGCGATCGGCGGGCCGGCGGCGAGCGACTCGACGAGCTCCCACGCGCGCTCGTCGAGCTCGTCGTCCGGGACCACGTCGTTGAGGAAGCCGTACTCCGCCATCGTCTCCGCCTCGTAGCGGTCGGCGGTGAAGATGATCTCCTTGGCGCGCCCCTCGCCGACGATGCGGGCGAGGCGCTGGGTGCCGCCCCACCCCGGGAGCAGCCCGAGGTTGTGCTCCGGCTGGCCGAGCTCCGAGCGCTCGGAGGCGATCCGGAGGTCGGCCGCGGTCGCGAACTCCATCCCGCCGCCGAGACAGTAGCCGTCGATGGCGGCGACCACGGGCTTGTCGGAGTCCTCCAGCTTCCCGAACGTCTGCTGGCCCTGTCGCGAGAGCTCGACCGCGCTGATCGGCTCAGCGCCCCCGGCGGCCATGCTCTGTACGTCGGCGCCCGCGGAGAACGCGCGGTCGCCGGCGCCGGAGAGGAGGATCGCCCGCACCTCGTCGTCGGCATCGAGCCGGTCGATCGCGTCGGCGAGGTCGTCGAGCAGCTCCCCGCTGATCGTGTTCATCCGGTGCGGGCGGTCGATCTCGACGTGCCCGACGCGGTCCTCGACGGTGACGTTGAGCGTGTCGTAGCCGGCGGGCGCGTCGCCGCCCTCGTCGTCGGCGTCGCCTCCGTCGTGGAAGCCGCCCGCCTCGGCGGCCTCGCGGAGGTAGTCGGTCGCCTCGTAGCGCTCCTCACCGGTCTCCTCGTGGAGGTCGTCGAGCACGTCGACGAGGTCGGCGAGTCCCTCGTTGTCGGCGAGCTTCGCGGGGCCGTCCGGGAAGCCGGCGCCGAGCATCACCGCGCGGTCGATCGCGGGCGCGTCGGCCACGTCGTTCCCGACGAGCCCGGCGACCTCGTTGGCCATCACGGCGAGCAGGCGCCTGCGAACGTCGGCGTCGATCGCGTCCGACGGGATCTCCGCGCCGCCGTTCTCGTAGTCGTAGAACCCCGACCCGGTCTTCTTCCCGAGCTCCTCGGCCTCGACCTTCTCGACCAGCAGCGGGCAGGGTCGGTACGCCTCGCCGAGCACCTCGTGCATGTACTCCAAGACGTGGTACCCCACGTCGATGCCGACCTGGTCGGCCAGCTCGAACGACCCCATCGGGAGACCCATGTCGAACTTCGTCGTGGAGTCGACCGCCTCCATCGTCGCGTCGCCGGACTCGACGATCCACGCGGCCTCGTTCATCAGGGGGACCAGGATCCGGTTGACGATGAAGCCGGGACTGTCCTTCCGGACGCGGACGGGGGTCTTCCCCATCGACTCCGCGAGCCCCTCGATCAGTTCGAGGGTGTCCTCGGAGGTGTGTTTCCCGGAGATGACCTCGACGAGGTCCATCCGCACCGGCGGGTTGAAGAAGTGCATCCCGCAGAAGCGCTCGGGCCGGTCGGTGACCTCAGAGAGCTCCGTGATCGAGAGGCTGGAGGTGTTGGTGACGAAGACGGCCTCCTCGGGCGCGTACTCGACGACCTCGTCGTACACGTCCTTCTTGATCGGCATCTTCTCGGGGACGACCTCGATCACCACGTCGGCGTCCGCGAGCGACGCTTCGAGGTCGACGAAGGCCTCCACGCGGTCGAGCGCGGCCTCGGCCTCGTCGTCGCCGATCCGGTCCTTCTCGGCGAGCTTGTCGAGCGACCACTCGATCTGGTCGTAGCCGTCCTGTACGAACTCCTCTTCGATGTCCCGCAGCGCCACGTCGTAGCCGGCGAGCGCGGCCACCTCCGCGATGCCGTGCCCCATGTTTCCGGCGCCGAGAACCGTTACGCGCTGGACGTCTTCGAGCTGCATACCGTCACGGTCGGAACGATAATGGTTGAACGTTTCCATCTTCCAAACGGAAAACGTACTGTAAGTTTATACCCGTGCGCCTCCCGGGAGAAACTGACTCCCGTCTCCGGGCCCGACTACCCCCGCATGAACGAGCGAGTCGCGGCGACCCTGCGCGAGGACCCGACGATGGCGCGGCTGATCGACCGGCACGGCCCGCTGCGGGTCGAGCCCGCCGGCGACGAGTTCGCGCGCCTCTGTACCTCGATCGTGAACCAGCAGCTCTCGACCGCCTCCGCGTCGGCCATCCACGAGCGGTTCCTCGACGCCCTCGGCGGCGACCCGACTCCGGAGGAGGTGCTCGCGGCCGACGAGGGCCGGCTCCGCGAGACCGGGCTCAGCGGCACGAAAGTCGAGTACCTGCGCGAGGTCGCCGCGGCCTTCCGCGACGGGGACCGCGATCTCACGCGGGAGGGGCTCGCCGACGCGAGCGACGAGGAGGTCGTCGCCGCGCTCACCGAGATCCACGGGGTCGGCGAGTGGACCGCGCGGATGTACCTCATCTTCGCGCTGGGCCGCGAGGACGTGCTCCCGCTCGGCGACCTCGCGGTGCGGAAGGGGATCGAACAGGTGTACAACGACGGCGGGGAGCTGACCCGCGCGGAGATGCGCGAGATCGGGGCCGCGTGGCGACCCTACCGCAGCTACGGGACGCGGTACGTCTGGGCCGAGTACGAGTCGTAGCCGGTCTGGCGCGTGCTACTCCCCGTCCGCCCCGGCGTACGTCTCCAGCGCCGCGAGCCGCCCCGCTTCGACCGAGAACACGTCCACGAACGCGAACACCTCGTCGCCGTCGGCGTCGAGCAGCCGACCCCGGACGGCGACGCCGGGGCCGGTGGGGTACACCGCGTCGACCGCGTGCGACGTGTCGGTCATCGGGCGCTCGTCGCGCATGAACGCGACGAACCGGTCGCGCCCCTCGAAGGTGCGGTCGGGGCGCCGCTGGACGAAGCCTGGGGCGAGCAGGCCGGCGAGGCGGTCGTACTCGCCGGCGTCGAGCGCGTCGTAGTACGCGCGGACGAGCCGAGCCGGGTCGTCGGTCTCGGGCCCCGTCACGCCGCGAGCGCCTCGAACTCCTCGGCCGAGGTCCGGGTCCCCTTCGCGAGCACCGCGTCGCCGGCCCGGAGCGTGGTGTCGATGTCGTGGCCGATGAGCCACCCCTCGTCGGGGCGCCGGATCGCGATGACGCTCGTCGAGATGTCCGTCGCGGGGATCCCCTCCTCCACGGCGGTGCCGTCGAGGGCGCTCCCCCCGCCGATCACGGTCCGGGTGATGATCTCGTCGGACTGCTGGACCGCCATCTCCACGACCGGGTGGACGCCGATGTCGCGCATGACGCCCTCGGTGATCTCCAAGGCGGCGTCGGATATCTCCTCGGTCGCGACGCCGAGGTGGATCAGCCCGCGCAGCGAGACGGGGTCGTCGGCCTCGCGGGCGGCCCGCAGCGTCCACGCCTCGAACCGCGACTGGAGCGCGTCGACCTCGATCTCGAGGTTCGACACCTCCTCCGCGAGCGCCTCGTTGTCGAAGAGGACGGAGCCGTACGCCAGATCGACCGCCAGCTCGGAGAGGTTCTTCATCAGTACGATGGAGTCGACCGCGCGCTCCAGGTCGTCGATGGCGGGCTCCGGGGGCTCGCTCGGGTCGAACGGGTCGCCGGTCAGCGTCGGGTGCACGTCGGCGACGCCCGTCTCGGGGCCGCGGAGGAGCGTCACGTCGCCGGCCTCGATCCGCGTGGTCGGGCCGGGGTTCAGGATCCAGTCGTCGTCGCGCCGGATCGCGATGACGCGCACGCCGGTCACCGACTCCAGGTCGATGTCCTTCAGCGTCCGTCCCGCGTACGCCGAGTCGGGCGAGACGGTGGCGCGGACCAGCGTCTCGACGCCCTCGGTGAGCGCGCCGCGCATCGCCTCGGGGAGGCCGATCTCCTCGGTGACGATCTTGGCGATGTCGCCGGCGGCGTCGGAGATCTTGTCGGCCGCGCCGACCACGCCGAGCACCGGCGCGAGGGTCTCGGCCTCGTCCGGGCTCCGCGCCGCGAGCATGAGGCTCATTCGCGCGCGCATCTGGAGCACGTCCATCCGGTGTTCGAGCTCGACGACCTCGTGGGCGATCGTCGGGCTCCCGTGGAGGACCGCGGAGTACGACAGGTCGATCAACAGCTCGGCGGTGTCTTTCATCTCCACGAGCAGGTCCTTCACGCTCGTCGGCTCGTACCGGACCCGCAACGGCCCGTCCCGCCCGTCGAATCGTCCCATGGGGGTACCTCTCCGGCTCCGAGTAAAAGGCTTGTTACGCTTCGCGTCAGCGCCGGAAACCCGTCGATTCAGGCGGCGTCGCCCGCGACGTAGGCGACCGACTCCGGCTCCGAATCCCCGCTGTTCCCCGGCTCGATCGCCTCGGCGAGGTCGACGAGGGCGAGCCACCGGAGGAGCCTGTCCGCCCGATCCCGCCACGTCGCCTCCCAGTTCGGGTCGCGGGCGCGGTCGTGGCGGGGCACCGACTCCCGGGTCGCCGCGAACAGGTCCGCGGGGGTGAGGGGCTCCTCGGGCGAGGCATCTCTGAGGGCGGCGAGCGCCTCGGGAACGAGAAGCACTCCCTCGCGGAGCCCCTCCCGAACGCGTTCGGGCGTCGGCTCCGCGTCGGCCCTGACGAACCCGCGGGGCGTCTCCCGAGCCAGCCCGAGCGCGCGCAGGAACGCCAGCCAGTCGTTCGCGGTCTGCCGGTCGGGGAGCCCCCGCCGCTCGCGGAGTCGGGCGCAGCAGTCGTCGGTGCTCCCCGGGACGAGCGGCACCGCCCGCTGGAGCGCGCGGAGCTCGTCGAGGGAGTCGGGGAGTTCGGGGACGGGTTTGAGACGCATCGCCGGGCCGTCTCAGCGGTAGCCGAACGACTCCGCCAGCAGCTCCTCGTCCGTCTCGCCGACCGTGTAGACGGGGCCGTCGACGACGTCGACGGTGACCGTCGCGGGGGCGAAGACGCGCTCGTCGACCTCGTAGAAGTCCCAGCCGGCGTCCTCGAACACCTCGACGAAGGGCGTCCCGTACTCCTCGCGGGCGGTCGAGACGATCTGGTCGAAGCGGTCGTCGTCGCGCGCGACCTGCAGGTGGACCTCCCCGCCGTACGCGAGGGCGTCGTTCGTCCGCCCCATCGCCAGATCCTCGTCGCGGGTGGCCGGGGCCATCGGCGCCGAGCCGGAGGCGTGGAGCACGTCGGTCGGCTCGTAGCCGAGCTCCAGCAGGCGGAAGACCGCGAGCTCCGCGGCGCGGGCCGCGGTGGCGACCGAGCCCGCGGTCGAGCCGGTCGCGTACGCCGGCAGGAACACGCCCTCGGCGTCGACCTCGGCGAGGTCGGCGACGTGCTCGGCGACCTCCTCGGTCGGGAGCGTCGTCGACTCGACGGCGAGCGTGGCGAACTCGGAGGAGTCGTAGTAGCCGACCCGCTCGAACTCGGCCTCCTGTCCGACGAGCGCTCGGGCCGGCCCCGAGCCGAGCCCCTCGAAGCCGGAGTCGAACTCGAGCTCCCAGCCCGCCTTCTGCGAGCAGAGCAGCGCGATCGCCGGGTGGTCGGTCGACAGTTCGACGTACTGGCGCGGCGCGCCCGCGACCTCGCCCATGCGGGTGCGGAGGTTCGCGAGGCCGGCGGTCTGGATCTCGGCGAGCAGCAGCCCCGCCTCGACGCCGCCCGCGGCGTCGACGCCGAAGTCGACGACGGTGGCGCCGTTGTCCAGCTCGTAGCCGACGACGTCGAGCTCGCCGGCGAAGTCGAGCGCCTCGTCGACGAGCTCGATCGCGGTCCGGTTGATGCTTTCCATGCCCGGTCCTTCTCGCTCCCGCAGTAAGTGGTTTGTCAGTCGTCCGCGTCGGCGTCGACGGCGTCGTCGCCGACCGGTTCGACGTGGAAGAGATACCCCTCGTACGCGGCTTCCACGTTCGCCGGCGACTCGTCGGCGGTGTGGTCCGCACAGAGGAACGCGGTCGCCTCCACGGCGCCCGCGCCGGTCTCCTCCTGATACCGCTCGGTGACCGAGAACGCCACCGGCTCGGAACAGCCCCGACGGTGGCATTCGGTCGGCGGGTCTGCGACCGGCTCTGGCTCGTCGCCGCGCTCTCGGGCCTCCGAGATATCTCGTCGAATTCGTCGGCGCTCCTCGTCCCGCGCCTGTTTGTCGCGTCCCGATTTGGTGTCCGCCATACCCCTCCGTCACGCCTCAGCGACATAATGCTACGGTCGCGGAGGGTGGTGGCCTTACCAGAAGCCGCCGTCCGAGCCGTCGGGCCCGGACGGCCCGCTCGGTCCGCGCGGCCCGCTCGGGCGGGGATCGGGATCGATCTCCACCAACTCCGACTCGGATCGCGGCTCGACCTCGCGGCCCGCCTCGTAGCGCACGAACGAGAGGTAGAAGGGCTCGCCGCAGCCGACGCCGTCAGGGTTCGGCTCCCGGTACGGCTCGTCGCCGCCGACGTCGCCGCCGCGCACCCCGTCGAGCGGGTCCCAGTCGACGCCGTCGCTCTCGCCGCAGACGAACCGGACGCCGTCGGCGTCACTCGCATCGTCGTCGCGTTCGTCGTCGCTCCCGGCGTCCCCCGCGGCGTCGGTGTCGCTCCCCGCGTCGCCCTCACCGTCACCGTCGAACGGGGCCGTCGGGTCGACGTACGACCACCCCTCGAGGGGGTACGGCGTCACCGACTTGTCCGCGAGGTACCCCTCGCGCGCAAGTTCGACGAGCGTCCCGCAGTGCGGACAGTAGTACGTGACCGGGTAGCTCATGCGGATCGTACGGTCGTCACTTATAAATGGCCGTCGGCGGACGAGTCCCGGATTTCGAGCCGGCGTTGTACGCCCGGATCAGTGGAACCCGCGGTCCACGTCGTCCTCGTCGATCAGGTCCTCGAGCTCGGACGAGAGGAGCTCCTCGGCCTCCTCGAAGGTGTCGGAGAGGTCGTCGAGCTCGTCGGGGCGGCCGTCGAACTCGTAGTCCATCGGGCCGAACGCCGGCGAGTCGACCGCCTCCATCACGTCTTCGAAGAGGTGATCGGGGCTCGTGGGCGCCTCCGCGTGGACCTTCAGCGTCTCGCGCAGCCGGGTCGCCACGTCCTCCGCCTGCGCCTCGTCCTCGGGCGGCGACTGCACCGCGAACCGCCCGGGCGACTCGTCGTTCGGGAGCAGGGGGTCGAGCTCGTCGTCGACCCGGCGGGCGACGCGGGTTCCCACGCCGCGGAGGTCGCGGGGGTTCTTCGCGTACGTCTTCAGGTGGTAGACGCCGACGCCCGGGTGGCCGAAGTAGAGGTCCTCGCCGAGCCCGCCGCGCCTGGAGCCGGCGACCGCGCGCCAGCCGTCGGGGTCGGTCGAGTCGCTCGCGACCTCGGCGAGGATGTCGTCCCAGTCTCGCACGCGCATGTCGGCGTCTGCTACGCGGCAGCGGCCCATGACGGTGTCGGTCCCGGTCAGCCGGAGCCGAGTCGGTCACCCCACCGACAGCGCTTTTCGAGGGCGCCGCCGATGACGGCCGTGAACGTTCGGGGGCCGATCCTCTCCGTCGGAGAGGCGCGGACGGTGTCGACGTCGTACGGCGACCGCGAGCTCCGCGAGATCCGGATCCGGCCCGACCGCGGTGCGGGCGACGCCGTCGACGTGACGCTGTGGGGGAAGTGGACCGAGACCGCCGAGCACGCCGAAGCCGGGATGGAACTGCTCGTCACCGACGCCGAGGAGGACGAGTTCGGCGGCGAGACGGGGTACGCCACCACCGGCGACTCGTGGGTCGTGCTCGAGCCCGACTTCCTCGTCGACGTGACCGGGATCCGGTCGTGGGTGCAGTGCCCGCGGATGTACTACCTGAACAAGCTCTCCGGGATCCCGCTGAACTACCCCGTCGTCAAGGGGACCGTCGTCCACGAGGTGTTCGGCGACCTGCTCCGCGGGATGGAGCTGGAGGCGTCCGTCGCCGACCGCGTCGACGAGGCGGGGCTCGAGCTCGGGCTGTTGGGGTACGAGCCCGAGGAGGTCGCCGACGAGGTGCGCCGGAACGCCGCCGCGATCGAGGGGTGGCTCTCGCAGGGGACGCTGACCGACGAGGACACGTGGCGGTCGGAGTTCACCCTCATCTCGCCGACGTTCGGCCTGAAGGGACGCGCCGACGCGCTCCGTCGCGGGACCCCCGTCGAGCTGAAGACCGGGAAGAACACCAAGCGGGAGCCGCGCTTCCACGACAAGATTCAGGCGGCGTGTTACGCACTGATGCTCGAGGAGCGCGGCGTCGACCCGGACATCGGCACGCTGCTGTACACGAAGAACACCGCGCTCGACCGCAACGAGGCGACCGGCGATCTGGCGCCCGCCAAGGAGTTCTCGGTGGGCCGCGGCCTGCTGGAGTTCGTCGTCCGCGAGCGCAACGCCCTCGCGGCGATGGAGTGGCGGGCGCTCGGCGACCCCGGCGAGCGCCCCACCGTCCCGACGGGGTACGAGGCCGACGCCAACTGTGAGTACTGCTTCGAGCAGGACACCTGCATGGTCGTCTCCGGGCGGCTCGATCAGGAGTCGAAGGCGGGATCGGTCGGGAGCCCGGTCCCCGACGAGGAGCGCGACTACTTCGACCGCTTTTACGTCGCCCTCGAAGAGGAGCGCCGCGAGACCCACGCCGAGTACCGCAAGCTGTGGGAGCAGACCCCCGAGGAGCGCGCCGCGGACGATCGGGCGCTGATCGACCTCGAACCGGTCTCCCAGACGGAGATCGACGACGCCCGGTGGGAGCTTCGCGCCCGAAAACCGGGCGACGCCGTCTCGAAGCTCCGCGAGGGCGACGTGGCGCTCGCGAGCGACGGCGACCCCGTGACCGGCCACGGCGAACTCGGTCGGATCACCGCGCTCGACGGCGACGAGGTCGTCGTCGAGACCGACGAGCCGGTCGCGCTCCGGCGGCTCGACGTGTACCCCTCCGAGATCTCGGTCGACCGCTCGCTCNNGAGCGAGCGGCGCAAGGACGTGCTGTTCGGGCGGCGCGAGCCGGCGTTCCGGGACCCCGACGACCGCCCCGCGGACGCCCCCGACGCCTACATCGACAACAACGGCGCGCAGAACGAGGCCGTCGAACTCGCCGTCAACGCCGAGGACTGCGCGCTGATCCACGGTCCGCCGGGTACCGGGAAGACGTACACCATCGCCCGGACGATCCGCGCGCTGGTCGCCGAGGGGAACCGGGTGTTGCTCTCGGCGTTCACCAACCGCGCGGTCGACAACGCCCTCGAGGCGCTCCGCGATCAGGGGTTCGACGACGTGCTCCGAGTCGGGACCGAGACCGGCGTCCGCGGCGACATGCAGGACGTGCGGCTCGTCCAGCGCGGCGACCCCGACGCGAAGGCCGCCGAACTACGCGACGCGCCGGTCGTCGCCGCCACCACCGCCGCCTGCGGCTCCCGCGTCCTCCGCGAGTGCGAGTTCGACGTGGCGCTCGTCGACGAGGCCTCCCAGCTCACGGAGCCGGGGACCCACGCCGCGATCAACCGCGCGGACCGGTTCGTGCTCGTCGGCGACCACGAGCAGCTCCCGCCGGTCGTGCGCGCGGAGAACGACCTCCAGACATCGCTGTTCCAGCGGCTCATCGAGACGTACCCCGACGCGAGCGTCATGCTCGACCGCCAGTACCGGATGAGCCAGCGCATTCAGGCGTTCGCCTCCGCGGAGTTCTACGACGGCGCGCTCCGCCCGGCGACGCCAGAGGTGGCCGGGCAGACCCTCGGCGACCTCGGCGTCGACCTCGACTCCCTCGCGCCCGAACTCGCCGGCGGCGTCGACTTCGTCGATCCCGACGGGAGCCGCGACGGCAACCGGAACGTCCGGGAAGCGGAGCGCGTCGCGGCGATCGTCGACGCCTACGTCGCCGCCGGCGTCGACCCGGACGACATCGGCGTGATCGCCCCGTTCCGTGCGCAGGTCGCCGAGATCGGCCGGCGCACCGCGGTCACCGTCGACACGGTCGACCGCTTCCAGGGCTCCTCGAAGGAGGTGATCGTCGTCTCGCTGGTCGCGACCGGCGGCCTCGACGGGCCGATATTCGAGGACCACCGGCGCATGAACGTCGCGCTCACGCGGGCGAAAAAGCAGCTGACGCTGGTCGGCGACGCCGACGCGCTCGCCTCGGAGCCCTTCTACGAGCGCCTGCTCGACTGGGCGCGGCGGTGAGCGACTCGCCGATCAGTTCTCGTCCGTTTCGGGGCTCCGCTCGGCGACGATCCCCGGCTCCTTGCTGGCGATCACGACGATCCGGTCGGTGAGGTCCTCGATCGTGTTCGCGAGCTCGTCAAAGAGGATCGCGATCTCGCGGTAGACGAGCGGCTGATCGACCGCGTCCTCCGCGAACGCGGACTCGATGGCGGCGTTGCGGAGCTCGTCGCACTCGCTCTCCAGCGCGCGGATCCGCGCTATCCCCTCGGTGAGCGTCGCGGTGGCGTCGCTCCGCGCGAGCCCGCGGACGAACCCCTCGACCACGTCGCCGAGGATCACCGTCATCTCGGCGATACGGGTGGCCATCTCGCGCATGTCCCGGAACGGGGGGACGGCGGCGTCGGGGCGCATCATCGCGATCTCTTGGACGATCCGCTCGGTGTGGTTCGGAACCACGTCGAGCTCGTTGTAAAAGTCGAGCAGCGCCGACTCGTTGAAGTTGATTCGGGTGTTGAGCAGGCCGATATCGTCGGGGCCGGCGTCGGTGATCGTCCCCCTGATCTCCCGGACCCGGTCGTCGCACTCGCTTTCGAGCGCGGCGATCTCGTCGACCGTCTCGCGGAACTCGTCGTCGCTCGCGTACTCGTCGAGCGCCCGCGGAAGGAGGGCGACGCAGTCGTCGATCTGGTCGAGGTACGCGACCGTCTGGGTTTCGAGCCGTTCCCCGAAGCTTGCGTCGGTGGACATGTGGCGACCCACGCGCGTCGGCGGTAAAGAGTTTCTCTCGCGTTTCGTCGATCGTGAGGGTTCTCCCGGGCGTTCTCCGGGCGATCGGCGACCCTCTCGTCGGGACTACACTCCGTCGGCCGCGTCGAGCGCCGCGTCGATGTCGGGGGCGTCGAACCACTCACGGTCGGTGTACGCGTTCGTGCCGGCCGCGTACAGGTCGGCGACGGCGTCGACGACCGCCGGCGGAAGCGGGTCCGGGTCGGGCTCGCAGAGCTCGCGCCAGTCGTCGATGTCGCGGTCGGCGACCGCCGCTTTCGCCTCTTTCACGGCCTCGACCCACGCGGGGTCGTTGGTCTTGTACCACTGCCGGACGACCTCCTTCGAGATCCCTCGCCCGCCGTAGGAGAAGCGGTTCTCGTCGAAGGTGCCGACCACGTCGGCGACGCGGAGCTCCCCGTCGACGTACAGGCACTCGATCTTCCCGTCCTCGTGGACGAACCCCGCGTCGTCGGCGCGCTCGGTCACGATCCGGTTCACGTCGCGCGCGAGCGATTCGAGGGCGTCGATCTCGGCGACGCCGGCGATCCGGTCGGCCTCGTCTCGGGTGAGGTAGCGGTCCTGCTGCTCGTACTTCGTCGAGAACTCCACGACCGGCTCGGGGAGATCGACCGGCTCGTCGGGCCAGTCGTCGAGCCCGAGCGCCGCGTCGAGCCCGAAGTCGGCGGGATCGGTGCGCCGCCGCAGACTGGACCCCACCGGAACCCGGTTCCGGAAGACGATCTCCAGCGGGACGAGGTAGTTCTCGCCGCCCGCCGCGTGGAAAGCGTCGTAGTCGTACCCCGCGTCGGGCCCCTCGTACGGGAGGTCGGGGACCTGCGTCAGGTCGATCGCCATCTCCGCCGGCGCGGCGGACGCGTCGGGGAGCGAGACGATCTCGCCCGAGTCGGGATCCGCGACGCCGCGGTAGTGCGTCGGGACGCCCGCCGCCTCCAGCAGTTCGAAGTTGAACGCGCCCATCGTACAGAGGCTCGCGCCCTTTCGCGGGATCGCGTCCGGCATCTGTCCCCAGTCGAACACCGAGTAGGCGTCGGTGAAGACGAACCGGCCGCGGCCGAGCGAGCCGGCGGTCGCGGGGTCGTCGACGCGGAACTCCTTGACGCTCGTCATACCTCATCCGGCGACCGCCTCCCCCATGAATCTTTCACTTACGTGGTCACCTCGATCGCGTTTCAGCAAAAACGATCCACGGTTGTGTTGTAGAACGTCCGCGAGTACGGTCGCGCTCGTCTCGGGTCGGCGTCGCCTCTCGGGCGCCGCGGTCGCATCGAAAGGACCACGCCGTTCGCGGGCG
Source organism: Halorubrum persicum (assembly GCF_002727125.1). GTDB lineage: Archaea > Halobacteriota > Halobacteria > Halobacteriales > Haloferacaceae > Halorubrum > Halorubrum persicum. The sequence goes on along the minus strand of NZ_NHOA01000145.1, from coordinate 29,437 downwards.
CACGACCGACCATGAACGATGCGCGCGAGGTCGTCGTCCTCCGGTACGGCCACCGTCCCGGACGCGACGACCGCATGACGACGCACGTCGGGCTCACGGCCCGGGCGCTCGGTGCCGACCGGGTGGTGTTTCCCGACAACGCCGGGCAGTCGGCGGAGACGGTGCGAGACATCACCGACCGGTTCGGCGGCCCGTTCGGGGTCGAACTGCGCGACGACCAGACGGCGATCGTTCGGAACTGGGAGGGGACGGTCGCGCACCTCACGATGTACGGCGAGCGCGTCCAGGACGTGGAGGGGGACGTTCGCGAGGCCGTCGCCGGCGGCGGCGACCTCCTCGTCGTGGTGGGCGGCGAGAAGGTGCCGTGGGAGCTGTACGAGCGCGCCGACTTCAACGTGGGCGTGACGAATCAGCCGCACTCCGAGGTCGCCGGGCTCGCGGTCTTCCTCGACCGGCTGTTCGAGGGCGCGGAGCTCGACCGCGAGTGGGAGGACGCCGACCGTCGGGTGATGCCGGAAGCGACCGGGAAGACGGTGGTCGACGCCGGAGACGACGGCTCGGAACCCGGGGACGGCGGTCCGACGACCGCGGACCGCGACTAACCGCCTCTCACTCGTCGGCGTCGCGCCGCCTCGACCGCCGCCCCGGTTCCCGCTCCGGCTCCCGCTCCGGCTCTCGATCGACGATCTCCGGCGTGCCGCTCAGGATACCGCGGAGCCGCGACATCGGCTCGCCGACGGTGATCCCGTGTTCCGTGATCCGGAACTCGCGGATCGTCCGCTCGAAGTCGCTCGTTCGCTTTTTCAACACCCCGATCGCCTTGCGGAGCTCGCCGCCGACCTCGAGGTGCCGGAGGAAGACGATGTTGTCGGCGAGGTAGCTGATGTTCTCCATCGTCGCGTGGAACTCCCCCGTCACGTTCCGCGTCTCGTCGACGAAGATGCCGGTGACGCCCGCGTTCTTGAGGTACCGACCGAGCGCGTGCATCTGCTGGAGCATCTGCTCCTCATCGCCGCGCAGCGTCAGCCGGTACCCGGAGATGCCGTCGATCATGACGATGTCGGCCCCCTCCTCCTCGACCTCGTCGCGGACCATGCGGGCGAACTCCTGTGGCGACCGCTCTAACGCCTCCACCTCCGTCACCTGAAGCGTTCCCTTCGCCAGCATCTCGTCGACGGGGATGTTGACCGCCCGCGACCGGGCGAGGAACGTCTCCCTGTTCTCCTCGAACAGGTAGATGACCGAGCGCTCTCCCCGCCCCGCGGCCTCCTTCATGAACTGCGTGCTGAGGGTCGTCTTTCCGACCCCGGTCGGTCCGCTCACGATGGTGACGGTGCCGCGTTCGATCCCGCCGTGAAGCAGCTCGTCGACCTCCGGGATCCCCGACGAGATCTGCTCGAACTCGAGGGTCCCGTCCCGCGTCCCGGGCTGGAGCGCGGGGTACACCTCGATGCCCGCGTCCGTGATCCGGTAGGCGTGGTCGCCGCTCTGCGTCGACGACCCGCGGAACTTCGGAACGCGGACCGTCTTGCCGTACTCCGCCGCGTCGAGCTGGATCGTCCCGTCGGTGATGAACTCGAGGTCGTCCGTCGGCAGCGACGGGGTGTTCTGGACGGTGAACAGCACCGTCACCTCCTGGTCTTTCAGGAACCGCATGAACCCGACCACCTGCTTTCGGAACTGGTAGTCGTCGGACAACAGGAAGCGGAGCTGCGTCAACGGGTCGACGACGACGCGGTCGGGATCGACCGCGGTCACGCCGTCGACGATCTTCTCGGTCAGCGGCTCCCGCTCGACCTCGGCGGCCTCGAACACCTCGTACGAGTCGTCGTCGACGAACACGTCCGCGCTCGGACTCAGGTCCAGGAACTCGATCGCGTCGGTGTCGAAGCCGAGCGCCGCGGCGTTCTCCTTCAGGTCGCGGATGTCCTCTTCGAGGTTGATGAAGAGCGCCGTCTCCCCCTCGTCGATCCCCTGCTGAAGGTAGTGAAAGCCCAACATCGTCTTTCCGCTCCCGGCCTGCCCGCGGACCATGTAGCTCCGCTCCGGAACGAGGCCCCCCGACAGCACCTCGTCGAGCCCCGCGATACCGGTCGAGGCGCGCTCGGCGAGTGGCGTTGACATACGGCCCACTCCGGACGGAGGGTAGTTAATGGGTTGGAAGGCGTTCAATGGATACCTCTTAGTGGTCGCGTGGCGTCCCTCTAAGAGACATGCCCCCTGGCCCTGTGGGGACCGCCACCGGCGCCCCCTCCGGCGAACCGCTGGAACCGGACGAGGAGGTCCGGATCCTGCTGTTCATGCAACCGGGGCGCGACCGCGACCTGGTGGCCGATGCGCTCGGCGAACGCTATCAGATCGAGACGGGGGTCGAGCCGTCGGCGGTCGAGTCGGCGTTCGACTGCTGTATCTTCGACACCGAGACGTTCGTGCGGGTCGCCGAAGCGATCGAAGCGCGACGAGAGCGCGCGTCGCCGGCGTTTCTCCCGTTCGTGCTCTTGGCGAGCGGCGACACCGCCCGGGAGACGACGGAGGCCGCGTGGGACCGCGTCGACGACATCATCGAGCTCCCGGTGCGCAGGCGGGCGCTCCGAACCCGGATCGGGAATCTCATCGAGCGACGGTACACGACCCTCCAACTCGCCAACCGCGAACAGCGGCTGTCGGCCGCCATCGAGGAGCTCCGGAAGAAGGAGCAGGCGATGGACGAGGCGCCCATGGGCATTACCCTCGCGAATCCGGGGGAGGAGAACAACCCGCTGACCTACGTCAACGAGGAGTTTGAGCGGCTCACCGGCTACGGCCCGGAGATGCTCGGGAAGGACTGCCGATTCCTGCAGGGCGAGGAGACGAGCCCCGCGACGACGGCGGCGATCCGCGAGGCGATCGACGACGAGCGCCCGATCTCCACCGACATCCTGAACTACCGCGCGAACGGACAGAAGTTCTGGAACCGGCTCATCGTCGCGCCGATCCACGACGAGGACGGTGACGTGACCCGGTTCGTCGGCTTCCAAATGGACATCACGGACCGGAAGATCCGGGAGCGACGGCTGGAGGTGATGAGCCGGGTGCTCAACCACAACCTCCGGAACAAGATGAACCTCATCGAGGGGTACACGGATCTGTTGCGGGGCGACCCCGACGAGGAACAGCGACAGAAGTCGCTCGAGGTGATCAGGGAGACGACCGACGACCTGATGGGGATCGCGGAGGCGGTGCGGAAGATCGAACACACGTTCTCGGGATCCGAACTGGGCGAGGCGGAGGTCGATCTACGCGACCGGTTCTCCGAGCTACTCAGCCAGATGGCCGACCAGTACCCGGACGCGACGTTCGAGCTCTCGCTCCCCGACGACGACTCCCTCTCCGTGAGCGTGGTGGGGCTCCAGACGGCCATCGAGGAGGCCGTGGAGAACGCGGTCAAGCACAACGACGGCCCGAACCCGACCGTCTGGATACGCGTCGAGCGCCGCGACGAGGAGTGGATCGAGATCGAGATCGAAGACGACGGACCGGGCATCCCGGAACACGAGACGCACGTCCTCGACCGGGGCGAGACCTCGCTGAAGCACGCGGACCGGCTCGGGATCTGGCTGATGTACTGGGTCGTGAACAAGGCGGGCGGGGAGTTCTGGGTGGAGTCGTCCGAGGGGAACGGAACGCTTCTCCGGATGACCGTCCCGGCGCATCCCTGACCGCGCGCGTCGCCGACCCCGGGCTACAGCGTCCGTTTCGACCGGAGCCGCGCGAGACGCACCCGCGCCTCCTGCCGGCTCGTTCCCCGCACGCGGCCCGTCTCGGCGTCCGCCATCGAGACGAGGGAGAGGCGATCGAGGAGCGGCGGCCAGTCGGCGGCGCCGGCGGCGTCGCTGGCGAACGCGACCGCGTTGCCGAGCCCGTCGCGCTGGGGCGCCCCGGCCCGCGCGACCGCGCCGTCGGCGTCCCGGCGCCCGCCCGCGACGTAGAGGCGGTCGCCGACGGCGGCCGGAATCCACGCCGGCAGGAGGAGGATCCAGAGCGCGACCCCCGCGATCGCGTACGCCCACGACGGGATCCGCTCTCGCTCCGGCTCGTACCCGTGGATCCGGTTGACCCGGCGGTCCGCCGCGGTCCGTTCGCCGCGCCGCCCGACGAGCAGGGTCGCGAGGAGGGCCATCGTCTCGACGGCTCCGAGCGCCGGGAGCAGCGCGGTCGCGACGAGCGCCTCTCGGGTCCGGAGTCGGACGAGCGCGTGGCGGAGGGCGGCGTCGCGGTCGGCTTTCGGCAGCGAGAGCAGCCGCGTCGAGACGACGAGCCGCGCCCCGCGATACCCGTCGGCGACGGCGACGTTGGCGGCGTCGGCGCGGACGACCGTCACGTCGGGGGCGTCGACGCCCACCTCGCCTGCGAGGGTCGCGACGCGGTCTGCGACGAAGTCGGCCGGGCGGTCGTCGAGCTCGGACTCGGGGAGCCGCGCGATCCGGCGGTCCACGACGATCGGACCGCAGAGCGCGGAGCCCCCGAGGCCGACGACGACGGCGGCGAGGAGCCCCCCGACCGCCCCCGGACCCGCGACGTTGAGCCCGGCGGGCCCGAGGAGGGCGGCGACGGGAACCAGCGGGACTGCGGCGAGCAGGACGGGAACCGAGAGGAGCGCGAGCGCGCCGACGGCCCGACGGATCCGCGTTTTCGGCGGCCGGGAGCCGGTCTCGTCCGGGGCGTTCGGGGCGGCCGGCTCGCCGGATCCCGACGACCCCGCCGGTGAGCCGGACTCGTCCCCCGTATCACCGGTCGCTGTCATACGACCGTGTCGTGTCACACGCGGGGTAAAGCTTTGCCGGAGGCGATAGCGCAATCCGGTTTCTACGGAGGCGATCGTGGACACCGATGACCGCACCTTTCGGAGCTTTTAACCCGGTTCCTCCATCAGATCCACGTAATGGCTTTTGAGGATCTACTGAACGACCCCGTCATCCAGAAGTACCTCCACGAGCTGGTGGGGCCGACGGGGATGCCGGTCGCGGCCGCGCCGCCCGACGGCGAGGTCACCGACGAGGAGCTGGCGGAGGAGCTCGGACTGGAGCTCAACGACGTCCGACGCGCGCTGTTCATCCTGTACGAGAACGACCTCGCCACCTACCGCCGGGTGCGCGACGAGGACTCGGGGTGGCTCACGTACCTCTGGACGTTCCACTACGACAACATCCCGGAGAACCTCGAGGAGGAGATGTACCGCCTGCTCGACGCCTTAGAGGAGCGCGAGGAGTACGAGCGCACCCACGAGTTCTACCTCTGTGAGGTGTGTTCGATCCGCTTCGAGTTCGGCGAGGCGATGGACTTCGGGTTCGAGTGTCCGGAGTGCGGCTCCCCGCTGGAGTCGATGGACAACGACCGGCTCCGCGAGGCGATGGGTCAGCGCGTCGAGGAGCTTCGTGACGAACTCAACGCGGACGTGACGGGCTGATGGTCGTCCTCGCAACAAAGTGCTACGTCGAGGGCGACGCCCGCGACCGAGCGCTCGACGGCATGCACTCGCTGGTCGCCAACGACATCGGCGAGCTCGACGTCGACTGGCACGTCGGCGTCCGCGACGACGACTTCGTGCAGGCGGACGTGAGCGGCGAGGACGCCGCGGTCGCCCGAAACGTCCTCGCGGAGACGTGGGGCGAGATCGTCGCCCACGACGAGGGACTGACGGCCGGTGAGGAGTACGTCGGTACCCTCGAATCGTGGGACGGCGACGGGTTCGTCGTCGACGCCGGCGTCGACGTACGGATCCCCGCCGACGAGATCGGCCTCGGGCGGGGGTCGCCCGAACAGGTCGTCGAACGCTTCGGGCTGGTCCAACACCTCCCCGTGGGGTTCGTCTACGGCGGCGACGTTGGCGACCCCGACTCCGAGCCGAGTCGGCTGGCCGACGCCGAGCGCGACCGCCTGTACGACTGGCAGCGCGGCGACGGCCGCCTCAACGTCAACTCGGCGACGCGGGGCGAGGTCCGCGCGACCGTGAACCGCGCGGGCCACGCGCAGGACATCGTCACGGTCGAGCGGCTGGGGCTCTTGGAGCAGAGCGTCGTCTGCACCGAGAACACCGACCCGCCGGGGCTGTTGGCCGCGATCGGCTCGTACCTCCCGGCCGAGATGCGCTGCGTCGTCTGACCCGTGAACCGACGTTTCGCCCTCGCGATCGCGGTCGTCGCGCTGTTGGCCGTCAGCGCCGGCTGTCTCACCTACGTCAACGACGGCGGCGACGTCGCGAACGAGACGCTCGACGCCGAGCCGCCCCACGCGTACGACTTCCAGACCAACCGCGACGCGGCGATCAACCTGTCGACGGGGACGCAGTACACCGTCGTGTACAACGTCTCCGGCGTCGACGAGATCCGGTTCTATCGGCAGACCCCGTACGCGGGCGACCAGCCGTTCGAGTTCGAGGCGTTCCGGTACCAGTACGCCGACGGCGAGGTGGTCAACGGGACCGAGTTCCGCGCTCGCGGCGGCGAGATCGAGCGCACCCCCGACGAGACGTGGGTCCGGTTCGGCGAGGAGATGGAGGGCGGACGGATGGCCCTCTCGGCGACGGGGTCGCCCCGCCGGTTCTCCACGCTCACCTACGTCGAGGGGTCGTACGCGGTGACGCTGCCGCCCGGGTTCAGCACTGATATGCCGATCGTCGGGCACGTGTCGCCGCGCGCCCACGAGATCGAGATGGTCGACGGCCGCGACCGGATCACGTGGGACTCCGTCACGAGCGGGTCGGTCGTGGTCCAGTCGTACCGGGAGACCGACCTGCTCGTCTTCGGGGTGATCCTCGTGATCGCCGCGATCGCCGCGATCGTCGGGACCGCGTACTTCCGGCGACAGCTGGAGACGCTCCGCGAGCGACGCCGGCAGATGGGGTTGGGCGTGAACGAGGACGACGAGGAGTAAGCCGACCGCCGGCGGGGGCCGCCCCGTCGACTGACGCCCTTTTTCAGTGCGCGACGCCTTGTGCGGGTATGGACGCCGCAATCGTCACCGTCGGGGACGAGCTCCTCGTCGGCGATACCGAGAACACGAACGCGACGTGGCTCTGCGGCCGGCTCGCCGACCGCGGCGTGACGGTCCGTCGGGTGACGGTCGTCCCCGACGAGGTCGGCGAGATCGCGCGCGTCGTCAACGAGTACCACGCCGAGTACGACGCCGTGCTCGTCACCGGCGGGCTCGGACCGACACACGACGACGTGACGATGGAGGCGGTCGCGGCCGCCTTCGGACGCGACCTCGCCGCCAACGACCAGGCCGCCGACTGGCTCGCGGAACAGGGGTACAGCGCGGACGACCTCGTCGCCGAAACGACCCACCTTCCGACCGGCTGCCGGCCCCTCTCCAACGAGGCGGGGGTCGCGCCCGGCGCGGTCGTCGAGTCGGTGTACGTCCTGCCGGGCGTCCCGACCGAGATGAAGGCGATGTTCGAGTCGGTCGCCGAGGAGTTCGAGGGGACCCGGACCCACACCGTCGTCGTCGACGTCGACGAGCCGGAGAGCGCGCTGTTAGAGCGGTTCACGGAGCTACAGGAGGCGTTCGACGTGAGCGTCGGATCGTATCCCGGCGAGAGCGTCCGCGTGAAGATCACGGCGACGACCGCCGACGAGGCCGAGCGCGCCGCCGAGTGGGTGCGGGAGCGCTCCGTGTTGGTCGACGCGGAGAACTGAGCCCAGAACGCGGGGATCTAGCGGTAGAGGTACGCGAGCCACATCGCGGTGACGACGAGGCTCGCGACGAGCACGGCGGTGGCGGTCGCGTCGATCGGGAGCGGCTCGACTGGGGCGGCTTCCAGGATCATGGTTCGCGCTTGTTCTGGGGGCATCTTAAGTATTGATTGTCCCGCGGCGAGACGCGGCCCGCTTAAGGGCTCGCCGCCGAACGTCCGGACATGCACGTCGGATTCGTGGTGAACCCGGTCGCCGGGATGGGCGGTCGCGTCGGGCTCAAGGGCACCGACGGGAAGGTGGCGGAGGCGGTCGCCCGCGGCGCGGAACCCCGCGCCCCCGACCGCGCGCGTCGGGCGCTGGATCGGCTCGCGGCGATCGCGTCCGCGGCGCGCGTCACGACCGCCGCCGACCCCATGGGTGAGCGGCTGGTCCGCGACGCCGGCTTCGAACCGGTCCGCGTGATCGACCCGTTCGACGGCGCGGCGCCCGACGCCACGGAGACGACGGCCGAACACACCGCGCGCGTCGTCGAGGGGTTCGTCGGTGGCGCCGGGTCAGACTCCACGGACGCTCGGGACTCCGCGGGCGATCCAGCGTCCGCGGACGCTCCAGAGCCCGTGGACCTGGTCCTGTTCGTCGGCGGCGACGGCACGGCGACCGACGTGGCGACGGCGTTGGAACGGACCGGATCCGCGGTCCCGATGCTCGGCGTCCCCGCCGGCGTGAAGGTGTACTCGTCCGTGTTCGCCGTCTCGCCCGAGGACGCCGCCGAGGTCGCGGCCTCCTTCTCCCGCACCGAGCGCCGCGAAGTGATGGACATCGACGAGGACGCCTATCGCGAGGGGGAGGTCCACCCCGAACTCCGCGCGGTCGCGCGCGTCCCGGTCGCCGACGACCTCCAGTCGTCGAAACAGACCGCAAGCGGGACCGTCGAGTCGCTGGCGGAGGGGGTCGCGGACGACATCCGCGCCAGCGACGAAGCGGGTGTCACCTACGTGCTCGGTCCGGGGTCGACCGTCGGCGCGATCAAGGAGGAACTGGGCTTCGAGCCGTCGCCGATCGGCGTCGACGTGTGGCGCGACGGCGAGGTCCTCGTCCGGGACGGGACCGAGGCGGAGATTCTCGACGCGCTGGGCGAGGAGAACGTGATCGTCGTCTCGCCGATCGGCGGGCAGGGGTTCGTCTTCGGTCGCGGGAACCCGCAGCTGTCGCCGGCGGTGATCCGTCGGTGTGACCTGCGGATCGTCGCCTCGCGGACGAAGCTCGACGACGTGCGGGCGCTCCGGGTCGACACCGACGACCCCGACCTCGACGCCGAGCTCGCGGGGTGGGTGCGCGTCCGCGTCGGCAAGTTCGAGACGCGGATGATGAAGATCGCCTGAGGCAGAAACCCGGCGCCCCGGCGCGCTCGGCGAAGACGGCGAAAACCCGCCCATGCGACGGCGTTTTAAATACGGGTGTCATACCATGCTATATGATGGCACAGATCGCCGGGCCCCCCGCATCGCTCGGGGGAACCGGCGGCGTCGACAGGGGCAACAGGCTTATTCCCGAACCGGGTGCAGTTACGGATAACCCCCGCGAGGAACCATGAACGAAGTCCAACTCGAAGTGGCGAAGGCGTACCCGAACGACTCGGGGCGCGGCATCGCCCGACTCGACCCCGACACGCTGTTGCACCTCAAGCTCTCGCCCGGCGACATCATCGAGATCGAGGGCGCGGAGACCACCGCCGCGAAGGTCTGGCGCGCGGACCGCCAGGACTGGAACACCGACACCGTCCGCGTCGACGGGTTCACCCGCCAGAACGCGGACGTGGGCATCGGCGAGCGCGTGACGATACGGAAGGCGGAGGCCGAGAAGGCCGACAAGCTCGTGTTGGCCCCGCCCGAGGAGGCGTCGGTCCAGTTCGGCTCCGACGCCGCCGGCATGGTGAAACGCCAGATCCTCAAGCGGCCGGTCGTCGAGCGCGACATCGTCCCCGTGATGTCGTCGACGAACCACCCGTTCATGCGGTCGCCCGGACAGGCGATCCCGCTGATCGCGGTCGAGACCGAGCCCGACGGCGTCTGCCTGATCACCGAGGACACCGAGGTCGAGCTCCGCGAGGAGCCGATCTCCGGGTTCGAGAAGACGGGCGGCGGGATCACCTACGAGGACATCGGCGGCCTCCAGTCGGAGATCCAGCGCGTCCGCGAGATGGTCGAGCTGCCGATGAAACACCCGCAGATCTTCTCGAAGCTCGGGATCGAGCCGCCGCAGGGCGTCCTCTTACACGGGCCGCCGGGCACGGGGAAGACCCTGCTCGCGAAGGCCGTCGCCAACGAGACCTCGGCGTCGTTCTTCTCGATCGCCGGGCCGGAGATCATCTCGAAGTACTACGGCGAGTCCGAACAGCAGCTCCGGGAGATCTTCGAGGACGCGAAGGAGGAGAGCCCGAGCATCATCTTCATCGACGAGCTCGACTCGATCGCGCCCAAGCGCGAGGACGTGACGGGCGAGGTCGAGCGCCGCGTCGTCGCGCAGCTCCTGACGATGATGGACGGGCTCGAAACCCGCGGTCAGGTGGTCGTCATCGGGGCGACCAACCGCGTCGACAGCGTCGACCCCGCGCTCCGCCGCCCCGGGCGGTTCGACCGCGAGATCGAGATCGGCGTCCCCGACGAGGTGGGCCGCAAGGAGATCCTCCAGATCCACACCCGCGGGATGCCGCTCTCGGACGACGTGAGCCTCGATCACCTCGCGGACGAGACCCACGGGTTCGTCGGCGCCGACATCGAGAGCCTCACCAAGGAGGCCGCGATGAAGGCGCTCCGGCGCTACCTCCCCGAGATCGACCTCGACGACGAGGAGGTCCCGCCGAGCCTGATCGACCGGATGATCGTCAAGCGCGACGACTTCTCCGGGGCGCTGACGGAGGTGGAGCCCTCCGCGATGCGCGAGGTGCTCGTCGAGCTCCCGAAGATCTCGTGGGACGACGTGGGCGGGCTCTCCAGCGCCAAAGAGCAGGTGCAGGAGTCGGTCGAGTGGCCGCTCACCTCGCCCGAGAAGTTCGATCGGATGGGCGTCGACGCGCCGAAGGGCGTGCTGCTGTACGGCCCACCCGGCACCGGGAAGACGCTGATGGCGAAGGCGGTCGCCAACGAGACGAACGCGAACTTCATCTCGGTCAGGGGGCCGCAGCTGCTCTCGAAGTGGGTCGGCGAATCGGAGAAGGCGATCAGACAGACCTTCCGGAAGGCCCGGCAGGTGAGCCCGACCGTCATCTTCTTCGACGAGCTCGACAGCCTCGCGCCGTCGCGCGGCCAGGAGATGGGGAACAACGTCTCCGAGCGCGTCGTCAACCAGCTGCTCACCGAGCTCGACGGGTTAGAGGAGATGGGCGACGTGATGGTGATCGGCGCCACCAACCGCCCCGACATGATCGACCCCGCGCTGCTGCGCTCGGGCCGGTTCGACCGGCTCGTGATGATCGGGCAGCCGGACCAGGAGGGCCGCGAGCAGATCCTCGACATCCACACGCAGGACACGCCGCTCGCGCCCGACGTGAGCCTCCGCGAGATCGCCGAGATCACGGACGGCTACGTCGGCTCCGACCTGGAGGGCATCGCCCGCGAGGCCGCCATCGAGGCGCTGCGCGACGACGACGACGCCGAGGAGGTCGAGATGAAACACTTCCGGCGCGCGATGGAGTCGGTGCGCCCCACGATCACCGACGACATCCTCTCGTACTACGAGGAGGTCGAACAGCAGTTCAAGGGCGGCAGCGGCAACGCGATCCGCGACACCGGCGGCAAGATCGGGTTCCAGTAGATCGGGCCCGCGCGCGCAGCGACCCGCTCCCCGTCTCGTTCCGCGTCTTTTAACCCCGACAGCGACCAACGACGGGTATGTCCCAGCCGCGCGTCCCCGGCGGTGACGAGAACTCGCTGGAGCTGCCGTGCGGACAGACGATCGCGGCCGGCGAGCTGGACCTGGGGATGCGCGAGTTCGAGTGCGACTGCGGCGAGACGCACGCGGTCGTGATGGACGTGCATCCCCCGGAGCGGTTCCTCCCGGACTTCCTCGTCGAGGTGCTCCGCGAGGCGATCGAGACCACGAGCGAGGAGATGCCGGAGTTCGACACGCCCCACCTCCTCGGCGTCGTGTTAGAGGAGTTCCCGGAGGCCGTCGTCGCGTACGACGCCAGCGAGAACGCCGACGTGGGGTACGCGATGGCGTGGGTGACCGACTTCGACTCGCGCCGGCTCCACGAGATCGTCGTCGAGCTCGTCGTCGAGCTGATGGAACACGCCGTGAGCCACGCCGACGACGACGAGGCGCTCTCGGCGTTCGAAGCGGAGATGGTCGAGTTCGACGTGAGCGAGTTCGTCGAGCAGTACCGCGCCGAGCGCGACCTCGAGGCCGAGGACCCGTACGCCTGAGCGCGGCCCCCCGGCGCCGGTCGAACCCGGCTGCCGATCGGCGCTCAAACCGCCGAGAACGAGCCGCAGAGCGCTCCTGTCAGACGAATGTCCGACTCTTGTCTCACTGAACCCTATATGTCCGGGGACCGTACGTAAGACGTATGAGAACCGGTGAATACGACCGGTACGACCGAATCCGCGGCGTGCTCGCCGAGGCCGAGGAGCCGCTGACGGCGCGGGAGATTCTCGCGCTCGCCGGCGAGTGCGAGGAGATCGACAGTCCCCACCGCGTCGCCACGGTGCTTGGCCGGTGGGCCGAACGCGGCGACATCGAGGTCATCGCGGACCGGCCCTACCGGTACCGACTGGTGACTTGAGGGCCGTTCGAGGGAGCACGCGGAGTCACCCCGACTCGAACCGCAGGGCGCCGTCAGCCGGGTCGAGCGTCGCGACAGCGCCGAGGGGAAGCGGGAACGACGGGTCGGTGTGGCCGAAGTCGTAGCCGAAGCCGGCGGCCGCGTCCGGCGCGTACCGACTGAGCTCGCGAGTGACGACGCCCCTCAGTTCCGCGGGGTACTCGTCGGGGTCCGGGTCCCACGCCAGCGGCGGGGCGTTCGTCCGCGGCCGACCGACGAGGACGCCGTCGAACCGCGACAGGAGCCCGCGCTCGCCCATCGCGCGGAGCGTGTAGCCGACCTCGCGCGGCGGCGGGACGTCCTCGGACGTCTCCAGCGCGAGGACGGCGCCGTCGAGTCGCTCGGGGTCCGGGAGGTATCGATCCGTTTGGAGGTGCCACTTCAGTATCGCGAAGGAGCCGCCCCACACCCGACCGCTGACCGGTTCATCGGGGGCGGCGGCCGGACCGACCCACGTCGTCGGCCCGGAGTTTTCCCGCCACGTCCGCGGCTCCCGCGTCTCGAAGTCGAACCACTCGTCGGTCCACTCCGGGGCCGGTTCGACCGCTCCGATCGACTCCTCGAACAGCGCGCGCCTGAGGTACCGCTCGGTGTAGGGACTGAGCTCGGCGTCACAGACGAGGTCGGGGTGGACGCCGAGCCCATAGCTGACGATCCCGCGATTCCACAGGAACAGCCGGAGGTTGTCGCTGTCGCTGTAGCCGAAGAACCGGGTCGGGTTCGCGGCGAGGATTTCCCCGTCCAGATGCCGCAAGACCCGTATCTGGTCGTCGCCGCCGGTGTACGCCATGACGGCGCCGATCGATGGATCGGCGAACGCCTCCTCGATGTCGGCCGCCCGCGCCGCGGGTGACGCCGGCTCGTCGCGGTCGGGGTCCGCGGTCGGGAGCACGCGCGTCTCGACCCCGAGCGCGGCGAGTCGCTCGCGGCCGACGCGGAGCCGCGTCGCGTCGGCGGGTCGGGAGGGCGCCACGACCGCGAGGGCCTGGTCGTCGTCGAGCGCCGGTGGCGTGGTGAACTCCATCGCGGCGTACTGCGGCCGGCGCCCAGATAAATCGGCCGCGTTCGTGTCACGATGTATCACTCACCATGGGCAGGACTACCTTGCGAAAATCGCAAAGTCGCTGCGAGATTCGTATTCTATCGCCGACCTTATTACGATGAGCGCACTCGGTCGCGGTAATGAGCGAGGACCGGACCATACTACTCATCGGTAGCGGACCGATCCAGATCGGACAGGCGGCCGAGTTCGACTACTCCGGCGCGCAGGCGTGCCGCGCCCTCCAAGAGGAGGGAGCGCGGGTCGTCCTGGTGAACTCGAATCCGGCGACGATCATGACCGACCCGGAGACCGCGGACCGGGTGTACATCGAGCCGATCACGCCGGAGGCGATCTCGGAGGTCATCCGGATCGAGGAGCCCGACGGCGTCATCGCGGGGCTGGGCGGCCAGACCGGGCTCAACGTCACCGCCGAGCTCGCCGAGGAGGGCATTCTGGACGAGTTCGACGTGGAGGTCATGGGGACGCCGCTCGACACCATCTACGCGACCGAGGACCGGGACCTGTTCCGCCAGCGGATGGAGAACCTGGGCCAGCCGGTGCCGAAGTCGACCACCATCTCGCTGGACGAGGGCGAGTCGGTCACCGACTTCGACGAGGCGGCGCTCCGTGAGCGCGTCCAGGGGGCGGTCGACGCGGTCGGCGGGCTCCCCGTTATCGCCCGGACGACGTACACGCTCGGCGGCTCCGGCTCGGGCGTCGTCGACGAGTTCGAGGAGCTCGTCGAGCGCGTCCGCAAGGGCCTCCGGCTCTCGCGGAACAGCGAGGTGCTCATCACCGAGTCCATCGCGGGCTGGGTCGAGCTGGAGTACGAGGTGATGCGGGACGCCGACGACTCCTGTATCATCATCTGCAACATGGAGAACATCGACCCGATGGGGATCCACACCGGCGAGTCGACGGTCGTCACCCCCTCGCAGGTGATCCCCGACGACGGGCATCAGGAGATGCGCGACGCCGCGCTCGAAGTGATTCGGGACCTCGGCATTCAGGGCGGCTGTAACATCCAGTTCGCGTGGCACGACGACGGCACTCCCGGCGGCGAGTACCGCGTGGTGGAAGTGAACCCGCGCGTCTCCCGCTCCTCCGCGCTGGCTTCGAAGGCGACCGGCTACCCGATCGCCCGCGTGACGGCGAAGGTCGCGCTCGGCAAGCGGCTCCACGAGATCGACAACGAGATCACCGGGGAGACGACGGCCGCGTTCGAGCCCGCCATCGACTACGTGGTGACGAAGGTGCCGCGCTGGCCCATCGACAAGTTCGACGACGTGGACTTCGAGCTCGGGACCGCGATGAAGTCCACCGGCGAGGCGATGGCCATCGGCCGGAACTTCGAGGAGAGCCTGCTGAAGTCGCTCCGGTCGTCGGAGTACGACCCGGCGGTCGACTGGGAGGCGGTCGACGACGACGCCTTGGAGAGCGAGTACCTCGAGCGCCCCTCGCCGGACCGCCCGTACGCGATGTTCGAGGCGTTCGACCGCGGCTACACCGTCGCGGACATCGAGGAGCTGACCGGGATCAAGACGTGGTACCTCGAACGGTTCAAGCGCGTCAGCGACTCCGCGCAGGCCGCCCAGAACGGCGAGTTCGCGCAGGCGGCCACCGCGGGGCACACGAACGCCGACATCGCGGCGCTCGCCGGCGGCGGGACCGACGTCGACGCCGTGGAGGCCGACGTTCCCGGCCGGACGTACAAGCAGGTCGACACCTGCGCGGGCGAGTTCGCCGCCGAGACCCCGTACTACTACTCCGCGCGCCAGGCCGAGTTCGAGCGCGGGCCGCTGAAGGGGGACGCCGCGGCCGGCGAGCTGGTCGTCGACAAGAGCGTCGACAGCGTGGTCGTCGTGGGCGGCGGCCCGATCCGGATCGGGCAGGGCGTGGAGTTCGACTACTGTTCGGTCCACGCGATCCAGGCCCTCCGCGAGCTCGGCATCGAGGCGCACGTCGTCAACAACAACCCCGAGACGGTGTCGACCGACTACGACACCTCCGACGGGCTGTTCTTCGACCCGATCACCGCCGAGGAGGTCGCCGACGTGGCCGAGGCGACCGGCGCCGACGGCGTGATGGTCCAGTTCGGCGGGCAGACGTCGGTGAACATCGGCGAACCGCTGGAAGACGAGCTCCGGCGCCGCGGGCTCGACTGCGAGATCATGGGGACGAGCGTCGAGGCGATGGACCTCGCCGAGGACCGCGACCGCTTCAACGTCCTGATGGACGAGATGGGCGTCGCGCAGCCGAAGGGCGGCACCGCGACGAGCGAGGCGGAAGCGCTCGAGCTGGCCCACGACATCGGCTACCCGGTGCTCGTGCGCCCCTCCTACGTCCTCGGCGGACGCGCGATGCGGGTCGTGGAGAGCGACGCGGAGCTCGAAGAGTACATCGAGGAGGCGGTCCGGGTTTCGCCGGACAAGCCGATCCTCGTCGACCAGTTCCTCGACGACGCGGTCGAACTGGACGTCGACGCCGTGGCGGACGGCGAGGACGTGCTGCTCGGCGGCGTGATGGAACACGTCGAGAGCGCGGGCGTCCACTCGGGCGACTCCGCCTGCATGATTCCGCCGCGCTCGCTCGACGACGAGACGCTCGGCCGGGTCCGCGAGGTCACCGAGGACATCGCCCGCGCGCTCGACACGGTCGGCCTGCTCAACGTCCAGCTCGCGGTGACGGGCGTCGGCGACGACGCCGAAAGCGAGGTGTACGTGCTGGAGGCGAACCCGCGCTCCTCGCGGACGGTCCCGTTCGTCTCGAAGGCGACGGGCGTTCCCATCGCGAAGCTCGCGGCGAAGGTGATGACCGACGACCTCTCGCTCTCCGACCTCGACGCCGACGAGCAGATCCCGGAGCACCGCAGCGTGAAGGAGGTCGTGCTCCCGTTCGACCGCCTGCCGGGCTCGGACCCGCGGCTCGGCCCGGAGATGAAGTCGACCGGCGAAGTGATGGGGACGGCCCGCTCGTTCGGCAAGGCGTACGACAAGGCGCAGGACGCGACGAACAAGCCGATCCCGGAGTCCGGCACCGCCGTCGTCGACCTCTCCGCCGACGAGTTCCCGGACCCGGACACCGAGGCCGGCGAGGCGCTCGTCGCGGGGTACGCCGAGCACTTCGAGCTGAGCGAGGCGACGGACCTGATCGAGGCCGCGAAGCGCGACGAGATCGACCTCATCGTCTCGCGCCAGCGCGAGCTGCTCGAGGTCGCGGTGGAGGAAGAGATCACCTACTTCTCGACGCACGCCTCGGCGAAGGCGGCGCTCGAAGCCATCGAGCACAAGGCCGACGACCTCGACGTGATGGCCGTCTCCGACCGGCCGAAGCGCGTCGAGAAGTGGGGCGCCGCGGAGTAGTCCACGGACGGCGTTCGCGATTCGCGGCGGGCCTTACAGCGCCTCGAGCGTCGAGCGCTCGACGTCTTCGGCCGGCATCGGTTCGCCGCCGTACTCGTCGACGAACGCGTCGACGTCGTCGTCGTCGCTGAACGGGATCAGCTCGGGCCCCATTGCGCCGACGACCTCGCTGCGCGCGACGACCGTCAGTTCGGTCGTCTGCGAGAACGCCTCGCTCTCGACGTGCGAGGAGAACATCGTGTCGGACCCCTCCTTGAACACCTCCTGATCGACGAGCGAGTAGTCGGTGAGGAACGTCGCCAGCGGGGTCCGTCCCGCGTCCTCGGCGTCGAACCGGTAGGTGTAGGTGCAGGTGCTGCTGCAGAACTGCCCCGGCCGCCCGCCCTCCGGCTCGTCGTCCTCGAAGTGGACCTGCCCGACCGGGCCGGGGTGGTCCTCGATGATCATGCCGCACTGGTCGCACGCGCGCTCCCCGTCGAGCGAGATCGGGGTGATAGACGCGCTCTCGTCGCCGAGACAGCCGGCGGCGGCGAGCGAGAGCCCCACACCGACTCCGGCGAGCAGCCGCCGACGCGACGCCGACGGGCGCTGGTGTTCAGTCATGCGTAATAGTTACGAAACAACCGTATTAGCTCCTCTGGACCGATTCAGTCTGCCGTTCGAGGAACAAACCAGATCGGCTAAACCCCAGTAGGTTGAACGTACGCCGTGGCAGTTTCCGACCCGTACGGCGATCCGTCTCGGGCGCTCTGGATCGCGCTCGGCGTCCTCCTCCTCGTCGCCGTCGTCGCGACGGCCGGGGCGTTCGCCGCCGACCCCGAGGCCGCCGCGCCCTCGCCGGTCCCCTACGACGACGTGGTCGAGCTCGGGCTCTCCTCCGAGACGGACGCGCTGATGACCGGCTCGGCGCGGATCCCGCGGACCCAAGTCTTCTACTCGCAGCTGCAGTACGTCGTCGGGTACAACGGCGTCGAGTCGTTCGCGGCGGCCCTCGAGGACGGCCAGACGGAACGGCAGTTCGGCTACCCGATTGCCGCCTACGTCGAGACGTTCGACGACGCGCGGCCCGAGACGACCGAGACCGGCCTGTTCGAGTCCGAGTCCGGCGGCGAGTGGACGCCGGCGGCGGCGGCGCTCTACGTCGTCGAGAGCGACGCCCGGAGCCCGGCGGGCGAGACGATCGTCCCCTTCCGCGAGCGGGGCGCCGCCGAGGCGTTCGCGGCCGACCACGGCGGGCGGGTGGTCGACTGGGAGACGGTCCGGCGCCTGTCGTTCGACACAGACTCGGCGGCGACGGTGCGGGCGATGGCTCCCGCGCGGTGGGACGCGGCCGACGGGCGGATCGCGGCCGCCGAGCGCCGCGCCGACCGACCGGTCTCGGTCGTCGTCGGTGAGGACGCACCGACGATCGGGGCGGCGGTCGCCGCCGCGCCGCCGAACACGACCGTCGTCGTCCCCACGGGCACCTACGACGAGACCCTGACGGTGAACGAGTCGGTGACGGTCGCCGGCGAGGGCGCGCGGATCCGCGGCGACGGCAACGGCTCGGTGATCACGGTGCGCGCGCCCGACGTGGCGATCACCGGGATCACGGTCGCCGGAAGCGGGGGGCAGACGCGCGACCCGGAGGCGGCGCGCGCGGGTCGCGAGAGGGAGGGTGAAAGCGAGGTGTGGGACACCAACATCCAGCTCGGCTACGGCCACGGAGACGCCGGGATCCGCGCGATCGGCGCGCCGGGACTCGTCGTCGACGACGTGACGGTCGAGGCGAACGCGAGCGGGATACTCCTCCGCGAGGGCTCCCACGCGGTGATCCGGGATCTCCGCGTGAACGGGACGGAGGAGTGGCAAGACGGATTTATGGGGATCACGGGGATGCAGTCGCGGGTGACGGTGACGGACAGCAGGTTCGAGGGTGGCCGCGACGGCATCTACCTCCACCGCGCCGACGGCTCGGTCGTCCGGAACTCCACGTTCGCGGACAACCGCTACGGGGTGCACCTCATGTACACGAGCGACGCGCTGCTCGCCGACAACGCGTTCCGCGACGAGCTGTACGCCGGTATCACGGTGATGACGCGGCCGTCGGGCAACGCGATCGTCGGCAACGACGTTCGGAACTCCAGCGCGGGGGTCCAAGCCTCGGGGACCCGGGCGTACATCGGGTACAACACCCTCGTCGGCAACGAACTCGGCTTCTCGACCAGCTCGCGAGGGTCGCTGTACGAGCGCAACGTGGCCGCGAACAACGACCTCGGGGCGCGCGCGACCACGGTGGTCCCGTCGAGCCGGGTCGTCGCGAACGACTTCGTCGGGAACGCGGAGCACGCGACCGCCGGCGCGGGCGCGCTCCGCGTCTGGGCCGACGGCGACCGCGGGAACTACTGGGAGGGGGCGAACGTCGGCCCCCACGACCCCGGCGAGCGCGCGTATCGCCCCACCTCTCCGGTCGACGGCGCGCTCCACCGGCACGTCGCCGCCGTCGCGGTGCGCGAGTCGCCCGCGGTCGCCCTCCTCGACCGCCTCCGCGGGACCGTCCCCGGCGCGCGCTCGGGAAGCATCATCGACCCGGCGCCGGCGGCGGCGCCGTACTCGCCGGACAGGCTTGACGCCGCGCTCGCCCCGAACGCGGGCCCGGCCCGCGCCGACTGGCGCACGGAACTGGCCGACCAGCGGGGGGACAGAGACGAGGACGCAGCCATGAACGCACGCCATCGCAACGCGACGGGCGGGGGTATCGGGCCGGAAACGAAGCGCGTCGCCGCCGAGACCGCATCGGCAGGCGCCGGCGCGCGCACGTCGGTTATCGACGCTCACACCGCGGCGACGGAGGGGGCCGCCGATGCCTGACGAGCCCGTCTCGACCCTCTCGGATGTCACCCGGACGTACGGGGGCGTGCCGGTGCTGGACTCGATCTCGCTCGCGATCGATCCCGGCGTTACCGCCGTGATCGGCCCGAACGGCTCCGGGAAATCGACCCTGCTCCGGCTGCTGGTCGGCGCGACGGCGCCGACCACCGGCGAGGTCCGGCACCCCGGCGCGACCGGCCCGAAGCCGATCGGCTACCTGCCACAGCGGGTGCCGTTCCGCGACGGGTTTACGGCTCGCGAGACGCTCGCGTTCTACGCCCGACTCGTCGGCGACGACCCGGACGCGGCGCTGGAGCAGGTCGGGCTCGCCGACGCCGGCGACAGGCGCGTCGAGGCGCTCTCGGGCGGGATGCGACGCCTGCTGGGGATCGCGCAGGCGGTCCTGGGCGACCCGACCCTCGTCGCCCTCGACGAGCCGGCGAGCGGTCTCGATCCGGGGATGCGCGAACGCGCCTTCCGCGCGGCGGCCGAGCGGGCCGACCGCGACACGGCCGTCGTGATCTCGTCGCACGCGCTCGACCTCGTCGACGACCACGCCGACCGCGTCGTGCTTCTCCGCCGCGGGGGCGTCGCCGCCGCCGGGCCGGTGGGCCGCCTGCTCGACGACCACGCTGTCGACGACGTGAGCGGCTTGTACCGCGCCGTGACGGCGGCGGAAGCGCGGACCGGCGCCGAGCGATCCGACGAGGAGGGAGGTGACGGCGACGGGGACACGGGGAGCGACGAGGAGGGAGGTGACGGCGACGGGGACACGGGGAGCGACGAGGAGGAGCGTGACGGCGACGATGCGGAGCCGGACGTTCACGTCACGGGGGTGTCGGAGCGATGACCGGACCGCTCATCGGGGTCGCAACGGTGTTCCGGCGCGAACTCGCGACGGTGGTCCGGACCCCCGGCTACGGCGTGCTGGCGGTGGGGCTGCTCGCCGCCGTCGGCGGCCTCCTCGCGGCGGGCGGCGGGGGCGCCACGGGATTCGTGCCGGCGATCGTCGACCTGCTCCTCCCGACGGAGGCGCTCGTCCCGCTCGCCGCGGTGGTGTTGGGCTACCGCTCGCTGCTCGCCGACGGCGCGAGCGGGGAGCTCGCGGTGATCCGGACGTATCCGGTGCGCGTCGGCGAGTACGTCGCGGGAGTGTTGCTGGCGCGGACGGTCGCGCTCGTCGGGGTCGTCGGCGCTCCGTACGCCGCGGTCGGCGTCGGGGTCTGGCTGACCGCGGCGCCGGACACGGGCATCTTCGCGACCCACACCGGTATCGACTCGCCGCTGCTGTACCTCCGGTTCCTCGCGTTCGTCCTCCTGTTGGGCGCGGCGTACGTGTCGCTCGCGGCCGCGGTCTCCGCGCTCGCCGCGAACCGCCGGAGCGCGATCGCGCTCGGGGTCCTCGCGCTGGTCGCGGGGGTGCTCGGCGGCGACCTCCTCCTGCTCCGCTCGCTCGGTGCCGGAGCGTCTCCGGCGACGATCCCGGGATCGCTCGCGCTCACGCCGAACGGGGCGTTCCGCGGGCTCGTCTTCGAACACGTGATCGGCGTCGCCTTCGCGCCGGAGGGCGAGTTCATCGCGACGGGCCGCGCGGTCGGCTCGCTCGTCGGCTGGACGCTCCTCGGCGCCGTCGTTGCGGGTACAGCGTTGGCGTACGGGAGTCAGGTCGATGCGGCCATCGAGCGCGTTCGCAGCGGGATCGGGGACTGAGAGCGACCCTCCCGGCTTCTCTCGGTCGTCTCGGCCTCCCCCGATCGCTTCGGCTACCCTCGATCGCTCCGACTACCCTCGATCGTCCCGATTCCACCGGCCCTCCGATCACTCCGACCCCACCGCCTTCCTACTCACTTTGAGGTGGCGTCGTCTCCGACGGAGCCCGGAGCGTGCGCGTACACCGCGTAGAGGACGACCGCGGCGATCAGGAAGTCGAGGCTGTGTTCGAGGAAGTGATGAACCGGCATCGGCACGACGCCGAGAACGGTGCCCGCGCCGACGACCGACCGGCCGAGCAGCGCGCCGACGGCGACGCTGATGAGCGCGTACTGCCCGCTCCGACGGCGGTGGTACGCGACGAGGCTCACGAGAAAGAGGACCCCGGTGCCGAGGCCGGCGACGGCCACGACGGCGAGCAGCGGTAGCGACCCCTCTACGCCCCACCCTCCGGCGGTCGCGCTCGCAAGGATCGGATTCACGCTGTCGACTCGTAAGGCAGCGAGCGATAAGAATACATCCCCGGACGCTCCCGCTCGAAGAGAACGCGCGCGGCGGTTTTAAACAGCGCCCCGGTAGATCGGGGTGAGCACCCATGCCGGACACCAGATCCCGGGTCCGCCGACACGTCCGCGACACGCCGGGCGTCCACTTCAACCGGGTGAGCCGCGACCTCGACATCGCCACCGGACAGGCGCAGTACCACCTCCGACGGCTCGTCCGGGACGACGAGGTCGCGGTCGAGCGGATCGGCGGGCGCGCTCACTACTTCGACCCGTCCTTCGACCCGTGGGAGCGGCGGGCGCTCGCCTTCCTCCGGCGGGAGACCGCTCGCGGGATCCTCGTCCGCCTCCACGCCGGCGGCCCGACGCGGCCGGCGACGCTCGCCGACGACCTCGACCTCGCGCGCAGCACCGTCTCGTGGCACGTCTCGAACATGGTCGAACGCGGGATCATCGAGAAGTCGGATGACCGACCCATGCGGCTCTCGCTCGCGCGGCCCGAGCAGACCGCGGCGCTGCTCGACGAGGTGTCGTCGTCGCTCCCGGATCGGATCGTCGACCGCTTCATCCGGACCGTCGACAGC
Organism: Halorubrum persicum; assembly: GCF_002727125.1. Classification (GTDB taxonomy): domain Archaea; phylum Halobacteriota; class Halobacteria; order Halobacteriales; family Haloferacaceae; genus Halorubrum; species Halorubrum persicum. The sequence continues at coordinate 6,888 of NZ_NHOA01000145.1, read as the reverse complement.
CTGTTCGAGTGAGCGGGTGGCCCTCGGTTGCCGACGGGGGCGCTCGCGCCGTCGAGGCGTTCGCCGACGAGTGACGCGGTTGCGATCGAGGGCGACTTCTCGGGCGATCGCACGGCTTCCGCCGGGGGCGACGGAGTCCGGGGAAACGCCCATGATGACGGGGAGCGTAGGTCGACGACAGTGCACATCGATATTCTGCTGTACGACGGGTTCGACGAGCTCGACGGGATCGGCCCGTACGAGGTGTTCGACTACGCGCTCGGCTACGCCGCGGAGGCGGCGAGCGACGATGCGGACGGCGCGACCGCCGCCGAGCGATCCGGGCACGTCCGGTACGTCACCCTCGACGAGCGCGAGTGGGTCACCGCGAGCCACGGGACGCGGGTCGGCGTCGACGGGGTACTCCCGGATCCGGACGGCGGCGACGCACCCGACCTGCTCGTCGTCCCCGGCGGTGGCTGGTCCGCGCGCAACGAGGACGCGAGCGCCTGGGCGGAGGCGCAGAAGGGCAACGTACCGCGCGCGCTCGACGAGTACCACGCCGCCGGCGTCCGCACCGCAGCCGTCTGTACCGGCGCGATGCTGCTCGCGGAGGCGGGCATCACCGACGGTCGGCGTGCGGTCACTCACGCCTCGGCCGTCGACGAACTCCGCGAGTCGGGTGCCGCGGTGGTGGACGCGCGCGTCGTCGACGACGGCGACCTGCTCACCGCCGGCGGGGTGACCTCGGGGATCGACCTGGCGCTGTACCTCGTCGAGCGGGAGTTCGGCGAAGCGATCGCCGACCGCGTCGCGACCGTCATGGAGTACGAGCGCCGCTACGAGATCGCCGACACGGAGTGAGCCGGAGCGGAGCGCGGGCCGCGCCGACGGGGTCGGTCAGTCGCCGCCGTCCTCGGGGAGCGGCGGATCGTCGGTGCCGTCGCCGGCCTCGTTGGTCGTGGTGTCGCCGTCGGCGTCGACCGTGATGACGGTGCAGTCGAGCTCGTCGCGGAGGTACGCGTCGATGTCGGGGTCGGAGAGGAGTTTCTGTACCATGCGGCGCCACCGCCCGGCCTGCTTCGAGCCGATGACGACCACGTCGGCGCCCTCGGCGACGACCTCTTCGAGGATGGTCTCCTCGACGAGGAACCCCCGGCGGACGACGTACCGCGCGCGGTCGAGCCGGCCGATCCGCTCTTCGACGGCCCGTTTCAGGTCGCTTCGGGAGACCCCACCGGAGTTCTGGTAGAGGTCAACGTGGAGGATCGTCAAGTCGGCGTCGCGCTCCTCGGCGACGCGAACGGCCTCCCGCAGCGTCGCCTCCGAGTGTGACGACGGCGGGAACCGGACCGGCACCACGACGAGAGTCATGTCCGGAGGGTTGCGGACGGAGGATGAATACGCTGTCGGTGCGACTGACGCGACTGAGAATCGGAGGCGCCGTCACCCCATCGGGACGCCCGTGACCGCCGCGAACTGCTCCGGATCGAACCGGATGCCGCCGACAGTGTCGATCCACGGGAGCCGACCGAGTCGCCGGGCGCGGCCGTGCGGGAGGCGAACGATGGCGAACCCCGACTGATGGTGGAGCACGAGCCGGCCCGCCGTGCCGACCAGCCCGAGCAGTCCGGTAACGAACGCCTCGTGGGCGACCCCGTCCCGCCGCTTCACGAAGAAGAACCCCTCCGACTCGGGGTCCGGTCCGGCGACCTCGATGGACGCACCGAACCGCTCCGCGACGCTCATGGGTCACCCGCCATCCGGGTCGCTTCCTCGATCCACCCCTCGGTCCGGCTCGTCGACGCACGGGTGATGTCGGCGACGACCTCCGGGTCGAGTGCGGCCAGCTGGGCGACGTTTCTGACGCCCTTCTCGCGGAGTCGGTCCGCGTACGTCGGCCCGATCCCGGACACCTCTTCGAGCGCGACCGGCTCGCCGCGGGCGCCGAGCCGCTTTTGGAGCGCGGCGATCTGCTCGACCGGTAGCGACAGCTCCGCCGCGATCGCCTCCGGATCGAGCGAGACCAGCGATTCGAGGTCGGTCACGCCCGCGCGGCGGAGTCGCTCGACCACCGCGGCGCCGTTCTCCGGGGCGACGTCGATGATCGCCCGTCTGAACGCCTCCATGCGGGCCCGCTCGTCTTCCGGCTCGGGCGACTCCGCGGGGGCGGTGTCGTCGTCCGGGTCCGGGGTCGGCGCCGCGTCGGACTCGTTCGGAGAGTCGGGGTCGCTCGGTGACTCCGATTCACCGGATGAATCCGGTTCGCCCGATGCGCCTGTCTCCCCGTCCGATGTTCCTGCCTCCTCGCTCGACGCCGCGGAGAGCACGAGATCGACCGGCGCTCCGGGCTCGGCGACCGCGTAGGGGTCGGGGAACTGCTCGACGACGGTGCCCGGTGCGGTCGCCGGCTCGACGACGCGCTCGACCACGCCGACGGACAGATTGGCCGCGGCGAGCCGGCGCGCCGCGGTCTCGTGCGACAGCCCCCCGAGGTCCGGCACGTCGCCGTACGTCGTCGCGGCGTCCTCGGGCTCCCCTCGCGGCGCACGCAGTCGGAAGGAGACCTCGCTGAGATTCGCCGACGCCGACGACTCGTCCAGCGACGGCAGGTGCATCCGGATCCCCTCGTCGGTCTGGATCACGTTCGTCTTGAGCGTGAAGTCCACGTCGTCGACGCGGTAGCGCTCGCTCTGCAGGTCGTCGTCCACCTCTTGGAGCGCCGCGCCGAGGTTCGAGAAGACCTGCTTCGGCTTCCACCGCCGGGCGCTGCGCCTCCAGTTCACCGACGCGTTCTCGGAGTGCCTCCCGCTGTGCCTCGACCTTCGAGAGCCGGCGCTCCAGGGCGGTCCGCTCGCTTTGAACCGCTAACACGTCGGTCTGCAGGCGAACGAGCGACTCCTGTTGGTCCGTGACCAGTCGCTCGACCGCCGCCCGCTCGACCGTCTCGAACTTGGCGGCGTCGACCTGCGGTAGCTCTTCGAGCTGGAACGTCTCCGCGAATCGCGCCGTGTCGGCGTTGAACGCGGAGCGGTCGCGATCGCTCATGGGTTACGGGACTCCGGCGGGACGGGGGCGATGCGGAGCCGCACCTCGCTGGCGATCTCGGCGTCCACGTCGTACTCGTCGCTGACGCGGTGGTTCAGCGGAACGGCGGTCACGGTCGGCTTGTACGCGCGGACCTCGTTGGTCTCCGGATCGCGGACCTCCTGCCCCTCGATCGACAGCGTCATCTCCAGGTCGGCTTCCACGTCGGCGAACCTGAGCCACGACGCGTCGAGGTCGTACGCGAGGCTCCCGTCTTCGATGTCGCGTTCGATCGACCGCTGGACGGCCATCGACCGGCGGTCGAGCTCCTCTTGCCCCTCGGCGACCGAGAACGCGACCGTCCGGATGAACTCCTTGAGCGGTCGCGCAAGCCACTCGTCAGTCGGCACGTTCGCCTCCGTCGGCCCCGTCGGTCGCTGACCCCGTCTCCGCGGATCCGGTCGCCGCCGGCATCGGGGTGGGTTCGAGCCGCGCCGTGAGGCGGGCGTTCGCGCCGGCCTCGCGGTCGACGGTCCGGCGATCGATCACGGACTGCGTGCCCGCTCTGAGACCGAATCCCCCCGCGGCATGCTCGGATTCCGGTTCGGCTCGGTCCGACTGACTGCGTTCGGTGGTGCGAACGTCGACCTCGACTTCGATCGTCGCGTCGCTGAACTGGTACCGGGCAGGCGTCAGTCCGACGTCGAGCAGGGATCGCCGCTCCGCCGTCGCGGTGTCCGTCGTGACCGTTCCGTCCGGCGTGACCGTTCCGTCCGGCGCGACGGTGCGAGTCAGCGTCGGCGCGACGTCGACCTCCGTCTCTGCGAGCGTCGTGAGCGTCTCCGCGGCGTGGGCGTCGAGCGCGGTCTGGGCGTCGGCGACGCCCTCCGCGAGCAGGTAGACGAGGTCGTCGAACGGGAGGTCGGCCACCTCCCGTCGGCCCGACCGAGCGGGGGCGATACTGCGCGGTGGTAGGTGATGTGCTCGTAATGGCATGGGTCTGGGTGCCGCACTCCGTCCGCCGTGCGGATGCGTGCGAAGACGCACGCGCGGAGCGCGGCGGGTCCGATCACTCCGTCTCCTCGTCGTCGGTCTGTCGCTGGTCGACGGTCTCGACCTCCGGGAAGAGGTACGGCGGCTCCGGGACCGGAACCAACGTGGTCTTCAGCTTGCTCGTCCCGTGGACCTCCTTGCCGAACTTCCGGTTGTGGCTCACGTCGGTCTGGATGCTCCCGCCCCACAGGCCGAACCCCGCGTGCGCCTCGGCGCTGACGTCGATGTTCGTCTCGCGCTCGCTCGTCGTCTTGATGTCCATCTCGACCTCGATGATCGCCTCCGAGAACTGGTAGAAGGTCGGGAACAGCCCGGCCTGCAGCAGCGAGACGTCGATCGGTGTCGCGGAGGAGTAGGTGACCTCGCCCTGCGAGTCGATCGTGCGCGTGATCGCCGGCACGACCTCGATCTCCGTCTCGGCGAGGATTTTCGCCACCTCGACCGAGTTCATGTCCAACTGGTTCTGTGCGTCCGCGATACCCTGACCCATACTCGCGATCATCTCAGGGAACGGTACGTCGAGTAGCTCCTGTCCTACAGACATTCTTAACTAATTAACGTAATAGATATTAAATAGGTATGTAAGAAATTGGAGAACATGTTGCCGGGTTTGCAGAGCAATCGGTCCGCTCGCGCTCGATCTCGACCGAGTCGCCTTCCACGTCGACAGCGATCGCGATCTCCTCGTCGCTGTCGCGCTCGGCACTCATGCCGCACCTCCTTGCACTACAAAATTCGCATGACTGTGAGGGGGTCGTTGGCAGCCTCGTTGCACTCCGGTTTTTCGAGGCGTCTTCTGAAAACGCGGACTCCCGTCTCACGTCTTCTGAAGTCCAAGAACGCTAATTCCGGTGTACACCCGGAATCAACGGTTGATTTCAGTCCGCCCTCCCCGAATTGAACGGGGGACAAGTCGATCTACAGTCGACTGCTCTACCAAGCTGAGCTAAGGGCGGTTACCGTATTCTACCCGCCGGATTCGACTTAAGGGTTCCCTTTCAAACCGAGTGTGATCCGCAGTACCGCGGACGGGTCGGTGCCCCGTGCCACCCCCGTCTCGCGCGGTTTTTAAGTCGCTCGCGGCGGGAGCGAGGGTATGGCCGACGGCGACGACAGACAGGCGACGTTCGGGTCGGACGGGAGCTTGGAGACCGACACGACGCCGGACGCGACCGGCGAGAACGACTTCGGCGAGGAGAAGGCGGCCAACGAGACCGACGGCGGCTACAGCCGGTACGTCGTCTCCAGCCTCCTCCAGAAGGCGGTGCGCCGCTCCGACGAGGAGGTCGCCGCGTGGGCCGCGTGGGAGCTGGCCCGCTCCGGCTACGCGTGGAACCTCTGGGACCGCCTGAACCTCTACGTCGTCGAGGACCTCCGCGCGGGCAGCGACGTGGCGCTCACGATCGAGCGCTACGAGGAGCTCGCCACCGAGCGCTGGGAGCCCGCCGAGTGGAAGGGACGGCTCTGCGCGATCCACGCCGCGCTGGCGGCGGCCCGTGCGCAGTCGACCCGCGAGGGGCCCAACGCCGACGAGTACTTCCGAGCCGTCGCCGATGTCGGCGCGGAGGCCCGCGAGCGCGGCGAGGAGCCCGCCCACGACTTCCCCGTCGGCGACCTCGAACCCGGCGGCGAGTTCGACGCGATCTTCGACGGCCACACCGGCGAGGGGTCGAAGCTGGGGCGCGGCACGCGCTTCTTCAAGACCCGCGGCGCGCGGGTCGGCCCGGAGGGCGAGGGCGAGCACAGCGCCCGCTGGCAGCGCCTCGCGATGCTCCTCGACGACGAGCGCGACTACGACGCGGCCGAGCTCGACCGCGCGGTCGAGCCCGTCGACCCGGACGACCCGTGGCACGAGCCCGAGCAGATCGGCGACGAGGCGGACAAAAACGACGCCGACGGAAGTGATCGAAACGACACCGACGAGGCGGACCGAGACGATGCCGACGAGAGTGATCAGAACGACGCCGACGACTCGCGCGGGTCGCTCTCCGACTTCTCGTCGTAGCTCTCGGCGGTCTCCGTCTCGGAAACTGTACCGTCGGCAACGACGCGCGTACTGAGTACCGCACCCGCGTCACCGGTTCCGCCAACGCTTATGAACCTATAATGAGAGTTACTACCATGTCAGACGTTGCAATCGTCGGCGGCGGACCGGCCGGGCTCAGCGCGGGACTGTTCGCGGGCAAGAACGGGCTCGACGCGGTCCTGTTCGACACCGACGACACGTGGATGCATAAGGCGCACTTTGGTATGCTTTAACGTTCAATAAGTAAAAACAGCCTCTCTGATTAGTTGCTACAGTAAGGACAAAATACCGTCTAGTACCACAGAGTGAGATAAGTAATCTTATTTCCAAATCCTAGTACCACATTCTATTTCACCCTAAAATCACCATATGGCAGGGGGATAACGGATATATCCATACTTTATTACGTAAAAAATAGCCTACAAATGACTAGGATAGTATCACATATCAGAGACAAACCCAAATTACAGGTATTATGTTGATGAGGATAACACAAGATAAGCAAAATCTATCTGAATCACGTCGAAGGTGGATCGCTCTGATTGAAGGGTAGGGGGATAGGGGGATAGATCGTTATCCAGAGCGATTGAAGCTCATTTCTCATTCAGAGCCTAGCTGATACACTCTCTTACCTCTCACATGGATATAGTGCTATTAGATTACCCTCTCTCGCGTCTTTCAGGTAGGTAAGTGGTTTTGTACCTTTAGCAGAGAAAACGCTAAGAGAGTCATTCAGTTTAGTCTCTAAGAGGATAGACGGATCGCTAAGAGATTGATTGATTAAAGAATAGCAAAAGACTAAG
>NZ_NHOA01000096.1 GCF_002727125.1 Halorubrum persicum | reverse complement strand
CCGTACCTCGCCGTCGGCGATCCGGACTACGAGTCGTCGAAGGCGTACGTCGAGGCGCTCGACCGCGGCGGCGCGGACGTGATCGAACTCGGGCTCCCCTTCTCCGAGCCGATCGCGGAGGGGTCAACGATTCAGGGGGCGCTGGTCCGCGCGCTCGACGCCGGCATGACGCCGGACCGGTTCTTCGGCTTCGCGGAGGAGTTGGAGGTCGAGGCGCCGCTCGTCTGTATGACGTACTACAACCTGATCTACCAGTACGGGCAGGAGTCCGGTCCCAGGCCGTTCGTCGAGCGCGCCGCCGCGGCCGGCATCGAGGGGCTCGTGGTCCCCGACCTCCCGGCGGAGGAGGCCGACCCGCTGCGCGAGGCGTGCGACGAGTTCGGACTCGACCTCGTGTTCATCGTCGCGCCCACCACGGTCGGCGACCGCCTCGATCGGATCATGAGCCGGGTGTCCGGCTACGTCTACGTGCAGGCGCGGCTCGGGACGACCGGCGCGCGCAGCGACGTGTCCGACCAGACCACGCAGAGCCTCGACCGGCTCCGCGAGTACGACGTGCCGAAGGCCGTCGGATTCGGTATCTCGGCCGGCGAGCACGCCGAGCGCATCGTCGCGGGCGGCGCCGACGGGATCATCGTCGGCTCGGCGCTCGTCGACATCGTCGCCGAGGGCGTCGAGGAGGATCTGTCGACCGCCGAGGTCGCCGACCGGCTGGAGGCGCTCTCGCGGGAGCTGAAGGCGGGCGCCGAGCGGGGCTACGCCGCCCGCGTCGAGGCGCCGGAGTCGCGGTGACTCCGGCTTCGAGCCAATACGACCCCGAACGAAACCCACTTACCTACGATTGCCACACACTCACACAACGACCGACACCATCATGACAGCAGGACTCTCAGCACGACTCGACCGCATCTCCACAAACGACCGATACCTCATCGTCCCGATGGACCACGGGCTCACGATGGGCGCCGTCGAGGGGCTCGTCGACATCGAGTCGACGATCGACGGCGTCACGAGCGGCGGCGCGGACGCGGTGCTCACCCAGAAGGGGATCGCGCCGCGCGTCCACGAGAACAAGAACGACGCGGGCTACATCGTCCATGTGAACGGGTCGACCACGATCGGCCCCGACGAGAGCGACAAGCGCGTCACCGCCACCGCCGAGGACGCGGTACGCGCGGGCGCCGACGCCGTCTCGTTCCACATCAACGTCGGCTCGGACCACGAGCCGGACCAGATCGAGGAGCTCGCGGAGCTGACCGCGGACGCCGACCGGCTCGGCCTCCCCGTGCTCGCGATGGCGTACGCGCGCGGCCCCGGCGTCGACAGCACGGACGCGGAGTCGCTCGGGCACGCCGTCCGGCTCGCCGAGGAGCTCGGCGCCGACGTGGTGAAGACGGGCTACTCCGGCGACGGCGACTCCTTCGCCCGCGTGACGGAGTCGACCCGCCTCCCGGTCGTCATCGCGGGCGGCGCGAAGGGGACGGACCGCGAAACGGTGGAGATGGTGCGCGGCGCGATGGACGGCGACGCGGCCGGCGTGTCGATGGGACGGTCGATCTTCCAACACGAGGACCCGGAAGGGATCGCTCGCGCGGTGTCGGCGGTCATCCACGACGACGCGTCGGTCGATGAGGCGCTCGCCGCGGGCGGGTTCGTCGAGGCGTAAGCCGGCCGCTCCGACAGGCGCGTCAGCAGGCGGCGTGTCTCCTCGAAAGCGTACACCGGACGACACGGCATCAGCGATGAGTGCGTTGTCGTCTTCGCGCCCCGTCGCCACGCGCAACGCCCGACCCTTCCGCAGTTTTCAAGCCCGCCCGCCGTGAGGTTCCGACAATGACACGCACGGTCTGGGTGAAGGCCGACGGCGACGTCGGCGACTGGGAGGCGCGCAAGCGACGGATCACGGCGGCCATCGAGGCCGGCGCGGACTGGGTACTCGTCGACGAGACCGACGTGGGGCGCGTCCGCGACCTCGGCGACATCTCGGTCGCCGCGTTCCGCTCGGAGGCGGACGTGATCGACGACGCCGAGGACGCCCCCGAGGCCGACGCCTACTTCGTCGGGAAGGGCGGCGAGGGCGACGGCACGATCGACATGCCCGAGGACCTGTCGGGCTCCGCGGACCTCACGACGGTCCGCCGGCGCGACGACCGCGCGCAGGGCGTCTACGTCCGGGTGCTCGGCACCGAGTACGAGCGCTTCGCCGAGGAGGCCGCGACCGACGCCGACTTCACGGTCATCGTCGGCGAGGACTGGTCGATCATCCCGCTGGAGAACCTGATCGCGCGGGTCGGCGAGGAGACGCACCTCGTCGCGGGCGCGACGACCGCCGCCGAGGCCCGGACCGCCTTCGAGACGCTGGAGATCGGCGCCGACGGCGTCCTCCTCGACGCGGACTCCCCCGACGAGATCCGCGGGGCGGTCGACGCCCGCGACGCCGCCGACCGCGAGACGCTCGACCTCCGGCACGCCGAGGTCACCGCGGTCGAGCGCACCGGGATGGCCGACCGCGTCTGTATCGACACCGGCTCGCTGATGGACGACGACGAGGGGATGCTCGTGGGGTCGATGTCGCGCGGGCTGTTCTTCGTCCACGCCGAGACCGCGGAGTCGCCCTACGTCGAGTCGCGCCCGTTCCGCGTGAACGCCGGCGCGGTCCACGCGTACGTCCGCAACGCCGAGGGCGGCACCAACTACCTCGCGGAGCTGACGAGCGGCGACGAGGTGCAGGTCGTCGACACCGCCGGGCACACCCGCGAGGCGATCGTCGGGCGCGTGAAGATCGAGAAGCGGCCGATGTTCCGGCTACAGGCGGAGGTCGAGACGGAGGAGGGGACCGACCGCGTCGAGACGCTGATCCAGAACGCCGAGACGGTGAAGGTCGCGACCGCGGAGGGCAAGAAGGCGGTCACGGATCTGGAGGCGGGCGACGAGGCGCTCGTCTACTACGAGGACGTGGCGCGCCACTTCGGCGAGGCGGTTGAGGAAAGTATCATCGAGAAGTGAGTGGCCGACCAGGGGGAGGCCACTGCTGACGAACGGGCCGAAGGCCCGTGAGTAGCGGGGCCGAGCGATGCGAGGCCCCGTTGCGAGCGGCGCAGCCGCGAGCAGAGTGGCCGACCAGGGGGAGGCCATGATAAACGAGCGGCCGACCGGCGGGGGCAATCACTCACGAGCCGGCGAGTGACGTGACCTTCCCGAAGAACGACACGTCCGACCGGATCGGAGTCGGCGTCGCATTCCTGTCAAAGGGTTGCCCAGACCGTTACTATTACCAAACATGTTACCCTTCCTCGACCCATGGCTGTGAGTCACGAGCAGGGTCGCGTGACAGATGGAAGCGTAGTGGATCGCGTTCAGCATCTGGCATCGGCCGCGAACCCGGCGTTCGCGGTGGGGAGCATCGCGGTGCCGCTGTCGTTCGTGGTCGCGAGCGTGCTGTTGTCGAGCACCACGCTCCTGTTTTATACCCACGTCGCCGCCGGCGCGGTGTGGTTCGGGTTCGCGCTGATCTTCCCGGCGGTGATCGGGCCGGCCCTCGGCGGGTTGGACCGCGACACCGCGGCGGCGGTGACGACGGCGCTCACCCCCAAGGTGGTGTTTTTCCTGGTCGGCTTCTCGCTGACGACCGCCATCTCGGGGACGCTCTTGCTCGGATCCGAATTCGGACTCGGCTACGGCTTCGGCGGGCGGTGGCCGACGCTGTCTCTGGGCCTGGGCTGGGGCCTGTTCGTCTTCGGGCTCCTCGTGCCGAACCGGATCCACCTCAGTGCGTACTACGAGAGCCGATCGGCGGACCCCGACCCGTCGCGGCTCGAAGCGATCGAGAAGAAGAACCTCGTCGTCGGCCTGTTCGAGGCCGCAGCGATGCTCGGGATCATCGTCCTGATGACCGGGCTCCGACTGGGCGCATAACGGCTCTGTCGAAGTCGGGGTACCCGAAGCCGCCGAGTTCGCGTTCACTCGCCGCTCGAAGCGGACGAGTCGGGCGGGCGCTCCGTCACGGTCACTTCCCCCGAGAGCAACTGGGCAGACGGGGGGGGGGCGAGCGTGATCCCCTCCTCGTCGAAGCGCCGTTTCACCGCCCGGCGGAAGTCGGAGCGAATCGTCATCAGGTCCTTGTCTCTCGGGTCGTCGACCCAGAACTCCGCCTGTATCGTGATCGCGTTGTCGCCGAGTTCGACGAGGCGGGCGTTCGGCGCCGGATCACCGAGGATCGGATCGAGCGTCGCGGCGATCTGTCGCAACTCCAGCAGGGCCCGCTCGGCGTCCTCGTAATAGGCGACGGACGCCTGTTCCGTGATTCGGTACGTGTTCCGACCGTAGGGTCGGGTGATGGCGTTGGTCGTGAGTTCGGTGTTGGGGACCGAGACGGTCTCGTTGTTCGGCGTCCGGATCCGAGTGACGCGGAAGTCGACCTCTTCGACGGTGCCGCTCCCGCCCGGCCACTCGATCCAGTCGCCGACGTTGAAATCCGGGTCGGCGACGAGGAACATCCCGCTGATAAGCGACCCGAACACCTGCTGTCCGGCGATCCCGAGCGCGAACGTGAGCGCCGCGATAATGACCGCCGAGTCGGAGAGCACCCGTCCGTAGCCGGCGGTGATGATGCCCGAGAGGGTCGCAAAGCCGATGAAGAGCACCCGTAGGTACGTCTTCGCGGCGGTCTCGATCGTCGGGTTGTTCCGGTTGCGCGCTCTCACGACGCGGGTCAGGAAGGGAACGAGAAACGCCTGACCGACGAGGTAGACGACACCGAACCCCACGAGAAACCAGAACAGCTCCGAAAACACCTGATCGTACGCCGAGAAGACGTCTGTCGCCCACTCCGGCGGAGACACCTGACCGAGCATGCGCTACGAATGGCGGCGTATCGCTAAAAACCCCGACCGCCGGGTACGCGAGCTAGATCCCGTACAGCTCGCCGTACTTCTGCTCGACGTAGTCGGTGAAGGCGTCCGCCGAGAAGTCGTCGCCGGTCGCCCGTTTGACCAGCTCGTTCGTCTCGTAGCGGGAGCCGTGCCGGTGAACGTTCTCCGAGAGCCACTCGCGGAGGTCGTCGAAGTCGCCGTCGGCGATCTTCGCGTTGAGGTCGTCGATCTCGCTCTCGGCGGCCTCGAACAGCTGGGCGGCCATGACGGAGCCGAGCGAGTAGGTGGGGAAGTAGCCGAAGTTGCCGTGGCTCCAGTGGATGTCCTGGAGACAGCCCTCGGCGTCGTTGTCGGGCCGGATCCCGAGGTACTCCTCGTACTTGTCGTTCCAGACCTCGGGCACGTCCTCGACCGCGAGATCGCCGCGAACCAGGTCGCGCTCGATCTCGAACCGGACGACGATGTGGAGGTGGTAGGTGAGCTCGTCGGCCTCGACGCGGATGAGGTTGTCCTCGTGGACCTGGTTGACCGCCTGATAGGCGTCCTCGACGGTCGCGTCGTCGGTCTCCGGGAAGTGCTCTTTGAACGTCGGGAGGAACAGCTCCCAGAACGCTCGGCTGCGGCCGACGTGGTTCTCCCAGAGCCGCGACTGCGACTCGTGAACCGACAGGTCTCGGGACTCGCCGAGCGGCGTCCCGAACTGCTCCTGCGGGAGCCCGAGGTTGTACTGCGCGTGGCCGAACTCGTGGATCGTGGAGCTGACGGCGCCGAGCGGGTCGGACTCGTCGAATCGGGTGGTCACGCGGCAGTCGAACTGGTTCCCGGCGGTGAACGGGTGCGAGGAGACGTCGAGCCGGCCGCGGTCGAAGTCGTAGCCGACCAGTTCGAGGGTCTCGCGCGCGAGCGCCTCCTGTTCGTCTTCGGGGAACGTCCCCTCGAAGGTGTCGACGGCGAGGTCGGCGTCGGACTCGCGGATCGCGTCGATCATGGGGACGAGCGTCTCGCGGAGCTCGGTCAGGATCGACTCCGCGCGCTCCATCGAGAGGCACGGTTCGAACTCCTCGAACAACACCTCGTAGGGGTCGCGGTCGGGGTCGATGTGCTCGGCGTACTCGCGCTTCAGCTCGACGTGTTTCTCCAGGTGCGGCGCGAACGCGTCGAAGTCGTCCTCGGCTTTCGCCGCTTCCCACGCCTGCAGCGCCTCCGTGCCCGCCTCGGAGATCTCCTCGACGAGCTCGACGGGGACGGCGTCGGCGCGCTCGTACTCGCGGCGGACCTCGCGGACGACCGCCGCCTGTTCGTCGGTGAGCTCGGCGTCGGCGAGCTCGTCGAGCAGGTCACCCGTCTCCTCGTCGGTGAGGAGGTCGTGACGGATCGACGAGAGCGTCGAGAGCTGCTTCGACCGGGCGGGAGTGCCGCCCTCGGGCATCATCACCTGCTGGTCCCACCCGAGCACGCCGGCGGCGCTCCCGACCGTGTTCCAGCGTCGAACGCGGTCGAGGAGGGCGTCGTACGCGTCGGGGGCGTCGGCTGCGTCGTCGGCGACTTCCGTTGCCATGCGCCGGAGAACGGCCGCGTCAGTTAAGAAGGGACCGGACGCGATCCTCGCCCGCCGCGTGATGACGGTCGACCCCGCCCGGAGCGCGACCTATTTCCCACCGGCCGTCGAACCGATGCCAACGAATGTCCGAAGCCGCCGCGTTCATCGACCTGCGATCCGACACCGTCACCGCGCCCTCAGCGGCGATGCGCGAGGCCGCCCGCGACGCCGAGGTCGGCGACGACGTGTACCGCGACGACCCCACCGTCAACGAGCTGGAGCGCCGCGCGGCCGACGCGGTCGGGACGGAGGCCGCGCTGTACGTACCCTCCGGGACGATGGCCAACCAGATCGCCGTCCACGTCCACACCGAGCCCGGTCAGGAGCTCCTCCTGGAGCGCGAGTCCCACATCTACCGATGGGAGCTGGCGGGCGCGGCGAAGCTCTCTGGCGCCCAGACCCGGACGATCGACGCGGGCGACCGATGCGTCCCGACGCCGGAGGCCGTCCGAGAGGGGCTCGTCGAGGAGGACCTCCACCGCCCCGGGACCGGGCTCCTCTCGCTGGAGAACACCCACAACTACCGCGGCGGCACGGCGGTCCCGGTCGAGCAGATCGCGGCGGCCGCCGAGGTCGCCCGCGACGCCGACGTACCGGTCCACCTCGACGGGGCGCGCGTGTTCAACGCCGCGGTCGCGCTCGGCGTCGACGCGAGCGAGATCGTCGACCCCGTCGACACCGTCACGTTCTGCCTCTCCAAGGGGCTCGGCGCGCCGGTCGGCTCGATCGTCGCCGGCGACGAGGCGTTCGTCGAGGAGGCTCGGCGCGTCCGCAAGCTGTTCGGCGGCGGGATGCGGCAGGCGGGGATGATCGCCGCGCCGGGCCTGCTCGCGCTGGAGAACGTCGACCGGCTCGCCGACGACCACGCCAACGCGGAGCGGCTCGCGGCCGGCCTCGACGCGCTCGACGGGGTCCGGGCGCCCGAGCCCGACACCAACATCGTCGTCGCCCACACCGACGACGGCGGAATCGCGGCCGCGGACCTCGTGGCGGCCTGCGAGGAGGCCGGCGTCGGCGGCGTGGAGTTCGCCGAGCACACGACGCGGTTCACCACGCACCTCGACGTCGACGGGGACGATGTCGACGCCGCGATCGATCGGATCGGCGACGCGGTCGCGGAGCTGGCGTAACTGTCGTCGTCAGCGCGCGTATCCACGTCTCTGCGGCAGTAATGCGTCGTTCGCGTTCGGCGACTCGGCCGACGAGCCGTCGGCTCAGCGTGTAGGGCGACCGCCGCTACGGTGCGGACGTTGAAAGGTGGCCGCCTCGCGCGAACGCGAGACGACCAGTGGTGTCGCACACCGGCGGCCGGTCGAGTAATGGTCAGCCGCTCCGGTACTTAAACCCTCGTTCGTGCGGCGCCGGTCGGGTCGGGTGAGCGACAGAGGCAGTGGGTCCGGGTCAGATAGGCCGGCGGAGGCGGTCGGACAGGTGAGTGGGTTGCCGGAGGCAGTCACCGGAGGCGGTGTTGCTCCGACGACCTGATCAGTCGGGTCGGTGGACTTCGCCCTCGCGCTCGTCGGCGTCCTTCCGGCGGAGCGCGGCGGCGGCGTTGTTGGCGTCGTAGCCGAAGAACACGTCCTTCGCGTAGCGCTCCGCGACCTCCGTGGCGTGGATCAGGTCGTCGACGTCGACTTCCACCGCGTACAGCTCCAGCGAGAACGGCGTCTCGGGCGGCGCGCCGTGCACGTCGTAGTCGCCGCCGAGCCGCGAGCGGAACCCGCGGGCGATGGTCTCCAGCCAGTAGGTCGTGGCGTATTCGGTGTCGTACAGCGGGACCACGAACTCGTCGACGTGCTCGGCGAGCCGATCGAGGTCGAGGCCGGCCCGCGCTCGCAGGTGGTCGGGGTAGGGGTCCGGGTACAGCGTGAGCAGCACGCGACCGGGCACGCGCTCGGCGGCGTCGGCGACGAACTCGGTGATCACGTCGGCGCGCCAGTCGGTCCAGTCGTCGCGGTCGCTCTCGGCGAAGCGCCGCTCGCAGCGGTCACAGTGACAGAACCCCTCCCGCGGGAACCCCACGTCGTCGAGGCGCACGTCGTCGTTCTCGGCGGCGCAGTCCTCGATGATCTCCAGCAGTCCCTCGCGGTACTCCGGGTGGGTGGGGCAGATGTACGCCCAGTCGAAGTAGTCGCGGTCGCGGGTCGCCGGCTCGCCGCGCTCGTCGACCGGGACGAGCTCGGGGTTCTCGCTCGCCGCGGCGTTGTCGCCGAAACACGACACCATGTTCACGGCGTTCGGCAGGGGTGCGGCCGCCCGCCCCGTGACGTCTTTCACCTCGTAGAAGCCGAGGTCGAACGGCTCCATCTCGACCTCGTCGGCGTTTCGCGTGACGACCCCGTACATGTGCGCCGCTACGTGACTGACGGGTAAAAACGGCGGGCATCCGCCCGCGAGGAGTGGTCGGCGAACGCTTCGGCGGCGGGTCGCGCGGCGGTCCGATTACTCGACTTCGACCGGCTCCTTGTCGCCGGCGAACAGGAAGTACGCGAGGGCGACCAACGACAGGACCAGGACGAGCTTCAGTTTCTTGCTCATACCTGACGCGTCGGGCGGCGGCCGCTAAAATCTACCGGAGCCTCGCCGATCGCGGCCGGGAGCCGCCGGCCGTCACACGTCGATGTGGTCGGCGATGTCGGCGCGGAGGATCGTCGAGCAGTAGTCGCAGCGAACGCCGTCGGCGACCACGTCGAACCGGGTGTCGACCGGCTCGTCGGCGTTCGTGATGCAGTTCCGGTTCGGACACGAGAGCACGCCCGTCACGCTGTCGGGGCGCGTGACGCGGTTCTTCTCGACCACTTCGAAGTCGCGGACGATGTTGATCGTCGCCTCGGGCGCGATGAGCGAGAGCACGTCGACCTCGGACTGCGAGAGCTCTCGCTCCTCCACCTTCACGATGTCCTTGCGACCGAGCCGGTCCGAGGGGACGTTCATCCCCACCGAGACGCCGTACCCCTCGGAGCCGTCGATACCCAAGATGGCGAGCACGTTGAGCGCCTGCCCGCCCTCGACGTGGTCGATGACGGTGCCGTCTCGGATCTTCGAGACCCGCAGCTCGTGGTCGCTCATCGGTCCACCTCCATCCCCTCGGTGGCCTCGGCGTTTTCGAGGAGAGTGTCGAGCAGCGCCATCCGCACCGGGACCCCGTTGTGCGCCTGCTCGAAGTAGGTCGCGTGGTCGGTCTCGTCCACGTCGGGCGCGATCTCGTCGACGCGCGGGAGCGGGTGCATCACGGTGAGGTCGTCGGACGCGTCTTCGAGCGTCTCGGCGTCGATCTGGTACTCGCCGGCGACGCGGTGATACTCGTTCTCGTCCGGGAACCGCTCTTTCTGGATCCGGGTGACGTACAGCACGTCGAGCTCCTCGAGCACCGGTTCCAGCTCCTCGTGTTCGCGGATCTGCGCGCCGGTCTCGTGGAGGTCGAAGCGCACGGAGCGCGGGAGCCGCAGCGACTCCGGGCTGATGAAGTGCTGGTTGGCGTCGAATTCCGTGAGCGCCGCCGCGAGCGAGTGCACCGTGCGGCCGTACTTCAGGTCGCCCATGATGCCGACCGTGAGATCGTCGAGCCCGTGGTTCTCGCGGATCGTGTGGAGATCGAGGAGGGTCTGTGAGGGGTGTTGGCCGGCACCGTCGCCGGCGTTGACGACCGGGACGGAGACGTGCTCCGCGGCCAGCGTCGCGGCGCCCTCGCTCGGGTGGCGGAGGACGAGCGCGTCCGCGTACCCCTCGATGACGCGCACGGTGTCCGTGAGCGACTCCCCCTTCGACACCGACGAGGAGTCCACGTCGCCCATGTCGATGGTGTCGATACCGAGGCGTTTGGCCGCGCTGTCGAAGCTCATCCGGGTGCGCGTGCTCGGCTCGAAGAAACAGAGCGCGAGCACGCGCCCGGCGTGCCGGTCCGCGTAGGCGGCGGGGTCGTCGGCGACCGCCCGGGCCCGGTCGAGCACCGCCTCGATGTCATCCCGCGAGAGCTGCGTCGCGGTGATGAGGTGGTCCTGACGCATCGTCCGAGAAGGGGACCGGCAGTATCTTGAATCCCTCGGCTCGGCCGCCGACGCGGGTGTTCACGTCCGTGGATACGGTCGCCGTCGACGGCTTCGAGATTCGCAGAACGCGCGGCGCGTCAGCACGGATCGCTCCGGCGACACCCCCGGCCACGCGTATAAACCGATCCGCGCCCAACGGGCGGGTATGTCCGAGAACGACGCGGCGGACGACGCCGCCAACGACCCGGCCGACCTGCTGCCGAACGACCGCGTGAAACAGAGCGCGCTCGACGGCGACGTGACCCAGCTTCACCGCGGGAACCGGTACGGCGAGGAAGGCGACACGTTCGAGATCGACGGCGTGACCTTCGAACTCACCGCGGTGACCGAGCGCACCCTCGGCGACATGACCGACGAGGACGCGAAACGGGAGGGGTCGCCGTCGCTGGAGGCGTACAAGGAGCGAATGGCGCGCGCGCACGGAGGCAACTTCGACTGGGACGACGAGGCCGACGTGGTGCGACACCGGTTCGAGCGCGTCGAGTGAGCGGCGGCCAGCGCGCCGGCTACTCGGGCGCTCACTGGCCGAACGCGCCCAGACTCGACTGCAGCTCGCGGTTCGGCACCTCCTCGGTCAGCTCGTACCCCACCAGCTCCCTGGCGTCGACCGCGTACGTCGACCCGCCGCGATCGAGCACGAGCACGCGCCCCTTCCAGCCGCGCACCGTCCCCGCTGCCATCGTCTCGGCGACGGGACGGTCGTCGAGGTCGAGACCGTAGTCGAACGCGAACCGCTCGATCGGATCGAACCCATCCAGCAGCGCCTCCCACGCCGCCGCGTCCACGTCGCGCCCGAACCCCGAGAGCTTGGTCGGAACGCGCACCCGGTCGACGAGGCCGTCGCGCGCCGCCAGTTCGGCCTCGACCTCGCGCGCGACCCGCCCGTCCGGGTACGTTCGGACGTGGGCCGCGCGGTCGGCCCCCTGCTCGCGGAGCCGGGTCTCCAGCCGCCACAGGCGCGTGACGCCCACCTTCAGCACGTCGGGCGCGAACGCCGCGAGGTACACCGCGTGCGCCTCGTGGCAGTCCATCTCGTCTTTCAGACACGACCCCGTGCAGCGAGCGCAGACCCAGACGTGTCGGTGGGCGTCGCAGTACGGGGCGTCGTCGGCGTCGCAGGCGACGTGCTCGCCGTCGTGAACCGTTCCCGCACAGCGGCGCTCGCCGAGGCCGAAGGCGAGTTCCGTCCCGGGGGTCGCCTCGACGAACTCGACCGCGCCGCCGCTGGCGACGGTGAACCCCTCGCCCGACTCGTAGCCGACGACCTGCACGCGCTCTCGTACGGGGAGCCGCGACTTAGGCGCGTCGTCGCCGGACCGGTCAGGTGCGGCCTCCCGTGACGGTCCCGCCGCGCGACGAGCCGGCCGCCACGTGCTTTTAAGCCGGTTCCCGCGCGATGCCCGTCCATGCTCGACGCCGCGCTCGCCGTCAACGCCACCGACGGCGACGGGATCGACCTCGCCCTAACGGTGCGCAACGTCGGAGACGCGCCGGAGACGCTGCGGTTCCGGACCGGCCAGCGCGCCGACTTCGCCGCCTACGGGAGTGACGAGGAGGGCGAGGGTGGCGGTACAGCCGGCGACCCAGCCTGGCGGTACGGCACCGGGCGACTGTTCACGCAGGTGCTCGGGAGCGAGACGCTCGAACCGGGCGAGGCGACCGCGTACGAGGGGACGTGGGAAGACCCGCCGTCGGGCGAGTACCGCATCGTCGGCGAGGTGACCGCCGAGGAGCGCGACCTGAGCGCGACCGCGACGGTCGCGGTCGAGTGAGCGGGCCGGGTTACGCTCGTCCGTCACCGTGCACCGCGCGCTTGACCGCCGCTTCGAGGCGCTCGCGAGTGCGGTGGCTCGTCTCGGCGTCGGTCCGCACCTCGATCAGGTGCGAGCCGTCGGCGTCGCGGGCCCGCCGGTACGCGTCCGCGAGGTCGTCGGCGACGGCCGCGGCGGATTCGGCCGCTTCCGGTCGCTCCTCGGGCCGCGCGTCGATCCGCGCGTACGCCAGCCCGTGGAGGTCGGCCAGCGGCTCGAACTCGATGCCGTGCGGCGTTTTGAACGCCTCCGTGAACGCCGACTCGAACGACTCGATCGGGAGCGCGTGGAAGATCCCGCCGCCGTCGTTGTTGATCAGCACGATCGTCGCGTCCACGTCGCAGCGGTCGAGCGCGAGCAGCCCGTTGCCGTCGTGGTACAGCGCCAGATCGCCGACGACGAGCGTGAGGTCGTCGGTCGTCGCCGACCCGGCGCCCAGGGCGCTGGAGACGATGCCGTCGATGCCGGAGACGCCGCGGTTGCCGAGGGCGGTGACGCTCGTCGTCGTCGGCCCGACGAAGCGGTCCAGGTCGCGGACGGGCATCGAGTTGGAGACGAACAGCGTCGCGGGGTCGGGGAGCGCGTCGGCGACGACGCGGAGCGCGTCGCCCTCGTGGAAGGGGATATCGTCGGGCGCGGGGTCGTCGCCGTCCTCCGCCCGGCCGTGAATCGCGCCGGCGGTTCGGTCGGCGTCCTCCCACTGCGCGCGCCAGTCGGCGTCGCCGTTCCCCCCGACGACGAGCCGGGAGAGGCGGGCGCAGAGCCGGCTCGGCTCGGCGACGACGAGGTCGGTCGCCGCGAACTCCGCCTCGCGCCAGCGTCCGGCGGGGTCGACCTGATACTGGTCGGCGCCCGTCTCGGCGAGGTACTTGCGGAGGCGCTTGGCGGTCGGCGACGCGCCGAGCCGGAGGACGAGTTCGGGGTCGGTCCAGTCGGCCCCGGTCCCGGACGCGCCGGCGACCTCCGCCGAGAGGTACGCGTCGTAGGCGCCGATGACCGGTGCGACGCGCGTGTGCCCGCCGAACCGGACGCCGGAGAGGGGGTCGGCGAGGATCGGGAACCCCGTCGCGTGCGACAGCGCGGTGACGGCCTCGGCGTCGAGCCCCGGCGGGTCCGCGGGACCGGCGACGATCAGCCCGCGGTCGGTCGTCGACAGCTCGTTGGCGAGCCGCTGGAGCTCCTCGTCGCCCGGCTCGGGCGATCCGGGGGTCACGTCGACGTAGGGGCCGTCGCGCCCGCGCTCCGCGGTCGGATCGAGGTCGGCGGGCACGTCGTCGGAGACGGGAGTCGGCTCCAGCGGCTTCTTGAAGGGGACGTTGAGGTGGACCGGCCCGGGGTCGGCGCCCTCGGCGGTCCCGACCGCGCGGGCGACGGTGGTCCGGAGCGACCGGAGCGCCCGATCGTTCGGCGCGGGCTCTGGCAGGTCCTTGTAGAACCGGACGGCGTCGCCGTACAGCTTCTCCTGATCGGCGGTCTGGTTCGCGCCCGAGTCGCGGAGCTCCGGCGGGCGGTCGGCCGTGAGCGCGAGCAGGGGGACGCGGGCCTCGCTCGCCTCCATCACGGCGGGGTGGTAGTTGGCGGCGGCGGTGCCGGAGGTGCAGATCAGCGGCGTCACCGCCCCGGTCCGACGCGCGCGTCCCAGCGCGAAGTAGGCGGCCGAGCGCTCGTCCAACTGGGAGAAGACGCGCAGGTCGTCGTTGCGCACGGCGGCCATCGTCAGCGGCGTCGAGCGACTTCCGGGCGAGGCAACGACGGCGTCGACGCCGGCGGCGACGAGCTCGTCGACGAGGGCGCGCGCCCACAGCGTGTTCCGGTTCGGCGCAGTCATGACGACCGCTTAGGTGTCCCGATTTAAATACTCCCGCGGGTCGGGCGCGGTCGGGTTCGCCTACTCCCGGTCGAGTCGCGAGAGCCCGTGCCACACCGCGTCGACGAGGCGCTCTTCCCCCTCGCCCGCGGCGTCGGCCCACCCGCGAGCGAGCGCGTCCTCCAGCACGGGGACGGGGTGGTTCTCGAAGTTGTTCATCCCGCGGAACGTTTCGAGGGCCTCGCGCTCGGCATCGCCGAACGCCTCGGAATCGTCGGCGGCGGTCTCGCCCTCGTCGAGGAACCCGAGGTCCGCGAGCGCGGCCGACACCGCCGCGGCGGCCTCGCCGGTCAGCTCTCGGGTGTCCGCGGGCGCCTCGCGCTCCAGCAGGGTCACGTCGTACAGCTTGAACACCCGCTCCAGCTCGTCGATCGGCGCGTCGTGGTCGTCGACGCGCACGTCGAC
>NZ_NHOA01000003.1 GCF_002727125.1 Halorubrum persicum | reverse complement strand
GTCCACGGGCGTCGCCCGCTACAACGGGACGATGCGGATTCCCGCGGGCGACGGCCCGTGGACCCTGATCGTCAGACACAACGGCGAGACGGTCACCACGCTGCGCGGTGACTCGAACCGCTCCCTCCTCGGCGGCTCGACGAGCGTGAGCGGAAGCGCTTCGGCCTCGGACTCCGCGACCAACTCCACGAGTTCGTCGGCGTGAACTGCGGGAGACCGCCGTCGAAACCCGATCGCTCTCGGTGATAACCGAACTCCGACAGCCCGGCGGCGCCAACCTCCAAATCCCCGGCTGGAAGGGCGAAGCGCGACGACGCGAGGACCGAAGACCACTGCGAGTCGCGTGAGACCTCCCGACTGGGTCTTCGGAGGTGTTCACCGCAGGGCTGCCGAGAGCCTTGTAACCAGCAACGAGAACGGAACCCCTCGAGTCGACGGCTCACGGACGACCGGCGGTACGCGCCGGTGAGACACGATCGACGAGCTACCGATTCACTCTTCGTCGCGGTCGACGACGACGGTGCGCCCGGTGAGCCGCTCGGGCTCGAACCGGTACAGTTCGATGTCGAGGTCCGCCTTCCCCTCGGCCCAGATCTCGAACAGCGGCCGTCGAGCCTCGCCGTACTGCGCGATCGACTCGGGCGTGAGATCGTCGAGGTCGACCCGGTGGAGGGTGCCGACGCCGACGACGCTCGCGTACTCCTCGCGGTCCCTCTCGCCGCCCTCCTCGTACACCACGATCCGCGCCTGGGGAGTGGACGCGAGGAACTTCCGCTTCTCGCTGTCGGGCGTTGACACGAGCCGGAGGAAGGCGTGCCGCGATTCCTCGTCGAATCCGTATGAGATCGGGATCGCGTACGGGGTCTCGTCGCGCGCGAGGGACAGCACCCCGGTCTCGTGCCGGGACAGGAGCGCGTCAACCTCCGCGTCGGACATCTCGACCTCGCTTCTCGTCGCCATACGCTATCTCTCTGGGCACGAAGGCATAAAGGACACGAGACTCGGCGAGGAGGGGCCGACGGCTGCCGATGGCGACGGCCGCAGCGGGGGAGCGACGGCCGGGGGCGGAAGCTCCACGGCGGAAGCGGGGACCCAGAGACCGGAGGGGAGCGCGAGCGCTACGCGGTCCGCTGGTCACCGATGTCGCCCTCGGTGAGCGGGGCGCCGCAGACGACGCAACCCGCCTCGAGCAGCGTCGCCCGCATCTCGTCGTCCACCTCGATCGATCGGCGACACTCCGGGCAGACGATCGTGTGTGTCCGTGGGCTCATACTGTTGAGTACGGCACCGATCCACATGAAGGATAGATCGGATTCCTGTGAGTTCGGAATCCGACAGGTCGGAGATCCGATGATCGACGGCGCCGAGAACGACGGCGAGGGGTGGCACAATCCCGATCAGTCGAGCAGCGTCGAGAGCAGCTTTCGCTGTGCGGCCGCCATGTGCTCCGAGAACGTCGAGCGATCGATGTCGAGCGACGCCGCGACCTCGCCGGCGTTGGCGCCCTTCGGATGGTCGAAGTAGCCGGCGTCGTAGGCGGCGGTGAGCACCTCGCGCTGGCGCTCGGTCAGCTCGCTCCGGTCGACCGTGACCAGGTCCGACTCCTCGGGCGTCGACGACGACTGGAGCAGCCGCAACACCTGCATGTCGGAGCAGAACTCTCGGAACTCGTCGAGCACGGAGCGGAGCGTCGGCAGGTCGGTCGTGTGAAAGGTGAGGAGCAACCGCCCGTCCCGGATCGTTGTCTCCGACGCGGGGACGCCGTGCCGGTCGAGCACCGCGAACGGCGATGCGTCGACGCTGGGGGCCTCGAACCGGTAGGCGGCCTTGGCGCCGTAGTCGAACACGACGTCGACGCCCTCGGGAACCTGGAGATCCGCGTCGGCGATGAACTCGAGGACGACCGTCTCCGTGTCGTCGGCCGACGTGCTACGCGCGACGCTGTATATCGGCGACGACCCGTCGACGACGCCGTCGAACGGGGAAGGCGCCGCCGTCGGGAGCGAGACCTCCGCCCTGATTCCGGATCCCATCTGCTCCATTCGTATCAGCCCCCCGGCAAAACGTTGACGCCGTCGATCGGGGGAGGTCGGCATCGATGCGGCTCCGCGGAGCGCGGTGTCGGTGCCGGCGTGAGCACGCGGAAGGGCGTCGACGCGGCGGTTCCGAACGACGACGATCGGCGTTCCCTTATAAAATACCCCACATATGCAGGGCCGGTGTTGGGGTAGTCGGAGCCGGTACCTACGTCCATGAAGCGAAACGCGCCGCAGGCGGCCGGGCCGACGACCGCGACGGAAGGAGACGAGACGCTCGACGACACGTTCGAGGCGCTCGCCGACCCCGACTGTCGAGCGATCCTCGGAGCCGCCGACACGGCGATGACGACGAGCGAACTGGCCGAGGCGTGCGACATCGCGCTCTCGACCGCGTACCGCAAGGTCGAACGGCTCAGCGAGACGCCCCTGCTGGTCGAGGGCGTCCGCTTCGACCCCGACGGCGATCACGCGGCGGAGTACACGCGAGGGGCGACCGACGCCACCATCGAACTCGGCGAGGGGGGCGTCACGCTGACGGTCGACGACGCGGCCGCCGACCCGGTGAGCGTCGCGTTCGACACCACCGGCGTCTCGGCCGACTGAGCGCGCAGTCGGGTTGTTTCACCCGTGATAATTTGGCGGTCAGCCTTATTAACCACCTCGAGAAGCGGTAACCATATGACCGAGCCCCCGGATCCCGCCGTTCTTTTAGATCTCTCGGGGGACAAAATCGCGGTCCTGGACGAAGACGGGATCTACCGTCATCTCAACGCGTCCGTCGCCGATCTGCTGGGGTTCCGCCCGGAGGAACTCATCGGGAGGGACGCCTTCGAACTCGTTCACCCCAACGACGAGGAGCAGCTCCGGGGTATCTTCGCGCGGATCGTCTCCGGCGAGCTAACGCCCGACGAGCCGCAGGAGTATCGATACCGCACCGCTGACGGCACGTGGGTCTGGCTCCGGACAGCGGTACATCCGCCGGCGGAGACGGGTGTCGACGGGTACGTGTTGACTTCGCGGGACATCACGGCCGAGGTCGAGTCCAGACGCCGACTGGAGACGATCGCGTCGGTGTCGGCCGACGTGTTCTGGATGTTCTCCGCGGAGTGGGACGAGCTGCTGTTCGTCAACGACGCCGTCGAGGAGATTTTCGGCGTGTCGGCGGCCGCGCTCGAACAGCAACCCAAGCGGTTCCTCACCGCGGTCCATCCCGACGACCGCCCCTACGTCGAGCGCGCCATGGAGCGGCTCTCGAACGGGGAGTCCACGCTGATCGACTACCGGCTCGGGTCGGCCGACGGGACCACGAAGTGGGTCCGCGTGCCAGGCGAGCCGGTGATAGAGAGCGGCGAGGTGGTCGCGGTCACGGGGTTCGTGCGCGACGTCACCGACGAGTACCGGCGCGAGCGACAGCTCGCCGTGATGGACAACCTCCTGCGACACACGATCCGCAACGACATGAACATCGTCGACGGGACGGCGGAGCGCATCCTCTCGTCCGTCGCCGCGGCGGACGCGTTCGATCCGGAGACGTGGAGCGGCGCCGTCGCGGACGCCGAGACGGAAGACGGTGACGACGATCGGGGCGGCGGGGATGGTGGCGACCGGGTCGATCCCGACGCCCTCGCCGAACTCGGCGCCGACCTACAGGAGTACGCCGAGACGATCCGACGGGTCGCCTCCGACCTGTTGACGACGGCGGAGAAGCAGCGGGGCGTGATCGACCTGCTGCGACAGCGCAGAGCGCCCCAGAAGGTCGAGCTCGCGCCCGTGGTCGAAGAGGCGCTCGGCATGGTCGTCGACGACTGCAACGAACCGATCGATCTCGCCTATCGGGACCCGGTCGAGGACGGGGAGACAGCGGGGAGCAACACCGGAGACGAGGCGTGGACGGCTTGCGGCGAGACGGCAAGCGGAGAGCCGAGCGGCGGCGACGGCCCGACCACCCCGCAGGTGTCGGTGTCGTACCCGCCGAACGCGAGCGCGTTCACGCACCCGGAGCTCGACTACGCGATCGCGGAGCTGGTCGAGAACGCCATCGAACACGCGGAGTCGACCCCGCGAATTCGGATCGACGTGTGCGTGACGGACGAGGAGGTCGAGGTGTCGATCCGCGACAACTGCCCGCCGATCCCGGTCGAGGAGCGGTACGTCATCACCGACCGGTGGGAGATGGACGACCTCCGCCACACCGGGGGAATGGGGTTGTGGCTCGTGTACTGGGTCGCGAACCGGTCCGGCGGCGACCTGACCTTCGACACTCACGACGGCGGAAACATCGTGACGCTCACCGTGCCGAGCGCAGAGACCGGCGAGACCGGCGAGGGGTCCGTCGGAGCGAGCCCGCCGAACCGCCCGAGGACCGCCGCCATGAGCCCGATGAACGCCCAGATACGAACGGACGGGTCCGCCCCCGGAGAGCCCGAGAGCCGCGGATCGGACGCCAAGGGCGGCGACGACGCGGAGTGAGCGGGTCGGTCAGGACGCTCGACGGACCGCGATCCGAATGGGGGTCCGAAGCGTGGGAATGCGGACTGAACCGGGGATTACAACTCCGGTCCTCAAACGAGTGGGCGTCGATGCGATCGGTTGTTCATTAATATTCAGCCGATGAGAACGCTCCCGTCGATCTTAAACCGTCGGTGCGTATAACTACGTACCGATGGGTACGCTCAATGAGCTGTTCGACCCGGACCGGGTCGCCGTCGTCGGCGCGACCGCCCGAGAGGGGGCTGTCGGACGCGCCGTAACGTCGAATCTGCTCGACGACTTCGACGGCGACACCGTCCCCGTCAACCCGAACTACGACGAGGTGCTCGGCACACCCTGCGTCGACGAGGTCGCAGACGCCGACGCCGACGTTGCCGTGGTCGTCGTCCCGCCGTCGATCGTGTTGGACGCGATCGAGGCGTGCGGCGAGGCGGGCGTCCGGAACGTCGTCGTGATCACCGCCGGGTTCGGCGAGACGGGAGAGGACGGGGCCGCGAGGGAACGACGCCTCGCGGAGATAGCCGACGAGTACGACCTGAACCTCGTCGGCCCCAACAGCCTGGGGATCATGTCGACGCCCTCGGGCATGAACGCGACGTTCGGCCCGGAGAACGCGCTCCCGGGCGGGCTCTCCTTTATGAGTCAGTCCGGCGCGTTCGTCACCGCGGTCCTCGACTGGGCCAACGACAACGGGATCGGCTTCAAAGACGTGGTCTCGCTGGGCAACAAGGCGGTCCTCGACGAGACCGACTTCGTCGACCACTGGGGCGACGACGAGGAGACCGACGTGATAATCGGCTACCTCGAGGGGATCGAGGACGGGCGCGAGTTCATCGACACCGCCCGCGAGACGACGCAGGACACCCCGATCGTCGCCGTGAAGTCGGGGCGGACGAGCGCGGGGGCACAGGCCGCCTCCTCGCACACCGGCACGCTCGCCGGCTCGGACAAGGCGTACGAGGCCGGCCTCGATCAGGCTGGCGTCATCCGCGCCGAGTCGGTCGACGAGCTGTTCGACTCGGCGGGCATCCTCGGGAGCCAGCCGCTCCCCGACACGGACAGCGTCGCGATCGTCACCAACGCCGGCGGCCCCGGCGTGATGGCGACCGACGCCGTCGGCGACGCCAACCTCGATATGGCGTCGTTCACCGGGGAAACGAGCGACGCGCTGGCCGAGTCGATGCCCGACGAGGCGAACATCCACAACCCGGTCGACGTGATCGGCGACGCCGACGTGGAGCGGTTCCGGGAGGCGCTGGAGATCACCGTCGCCGACGACAACGTCGGGGCCGCCCTCGTGCTGGCCGCGCCGACGGCGACGATCGACTTCAACGACCTCACGGACGCGATCAGCGAGGTAAGCGACGAGATGGACGCGCCCGTCGCCGCCTGCCTGATGGGCGGCGACCGGACCCGCGAGCCGAAACAGCAGCTCCAGTCGAAGGGGATCCCCTGTTACTTCGACCCCGCCCGCGGGATCGAGAGCCTCGCGACGCTGGCGCGGTACCGCGACATCAAACAGCGCGAGTACGCCGACCCGATGTCGTTCGACGTCGACCGCGAGCGCGCTCGCGAGATTCTGGGCGCGGTGCGCGACCGCGACGACAACCGCCTCGGCGTCGAGGCGATGGAGCTGCTCGACGCCTACGGCATCCCGACGCCGGCCGGTGAGATCGTCGACAGCCCCGAGCGGGCCCGCGAGGTCGCCGCCGACATCGACGGCGGCGTGGTGATGAAGATCGTCTCGCCGGACATCCTCCACAAGTCCGACATCGGCGGCGTCGCCGTCGGCGTCGAGGACGACGAGGTGACGGACACCTACGAGGACCTGATAACCCGCGCGCGAAACTACCAGCCGGACGCGACCGTGCTCGGCGTGCAGGTGCAGGAGATGGTCGATCTCGACGACGGCGTCGAGACGATCGTCGGGATGAACCGCGACCCGCAGTTCGGCCCGCTGCTGATGTTCGGGCTCGGCGGGATCTTCGTGGAGGTGATGGAGGACACCACCTTCCGCGTCGCGCCCGTCTCCGAGCCGGAGGCCCGCGAGATGACCGAGGAGATCCAGTCGGCGCCGCTGCTGCGCGGCGCCCGGGGACGCGACCCGGTCGACGTCGACGCCGTCGTCGAGACGATCGGTCGGCTCTCGCAG
The DNA here is from genome assembly GCF_002727125.1 of Halorubrum persicum. Classification (GTDB taxonomy): domain Archaea; phylum Halobacteriota; class Halobacteria; order Halobacteriales; family Haloferacaceae; genus Halorubrum; species Halorubrum persicum. The sequence continues at coordinate 35,470 of NZ_NHOA01000003.1, read as the reverse complement.
CTGGTCACCGACTTCCCGGCCATCCTCGAACTCGACATCAATCCGCTCGTCGCACTGCCCGACGCCGACGGCGGCACGAACGCCGCCGCCGTCGACGTGAGACTTACGGTTGACCCGGAGAAACTCGACCCATGACAGACACACCCACGACACTCGTCACCGCGACCGGAGAAGGCGCCGGAAAGACAGCGATCACCGTCGCGCTCGCGCGGCTCGCCGCCGACCGCGACCGCAGCGTCGGCTACATGAAGCCGAAGGGGACTCGGCTCCAGTCGAACGTCGGCAAGACGCTCGATCAGGACCCCATGCTCGCACGCGAGGTGCTCGACCTCGACGCCGAGATGCATCAGATGGAGCCCGTCGTCTACTCGCCGACGTTCGTCGAGGGCGCGATCCGCGGCACCGAGGACGCCGACGCGCTCCGCGAGCGGATCCGCGAGGAGTACGACGACCTCGCGGCCGATCGGGACCACATGTTCATCGAAGGCGGCGGGCGCTGGACCACCGGCGGCGTCGTCGGCCTCACCGACGTGGACGTGGCGGAGCTTCTCGACGCGCAGGTCGTGCTGGTCGCCGGGTACGACTCCCCGAACGACCTCGACGAGGTGATCGCGGCCGCCGACGCGTTCGGCGACCGGCTCGCCGGCGTCGTGTTCAACAAGGTCTCCGACGACGCGTTCGAGTCGCTCGATCAGGACGGGATCCCGTTCCTCGAGTCGAAGGGGATCACCGTGTTCGGCGCCATCCCGTCCGAGAAGGAGCTGGCCGGGGTCACCGTCGGCGAGCTCGCGGACGAGCTCGGCGCGGAGCTGCTCACCGACGCCCCGACCGACGGCTTCGTCGAGCGGTTCCTCGTCGGCGCGATGGGCGGCGACGAGGCGCTCCGCTACTTCCGCCGCGCCCGCGACGCCGCCGTGATCACCGGCGGCGACCGCGCCGACGTCCAGACCGCGGCGCTCGAAGCCTCGGGCGTCGCGTGTCTCGTGTTGACCGGCGGCCACCGGCCCTCGGGCGCCGTGCTCGGGAAGGCGGCCGACGCCGACAAGCCCGTCCTCGCGGTGAACACCGACACGGTCACCGCCATCGATCGTGCCGAGGGGATCGTCCGCGGCGGACGCACCCGCGACGCGCGCACCGTCGACCGGATGGCTGAGCTGCTCGACGCCAACGTCGACGTGGACGCGCTGGTCTGAGGCGGCTCCCGTCGCTAGGCGAGGGGGATCCCCGTCCCGTCCCCCGCCGCAGGCGAACGTCTGACATACTGTTTTCAGGGAGGACGACGTAGGGCGCGTATGACCAGTCTCTCGGAGGCGTACGGCGGGCGGGGGCGCTCCGAGGTCGATCCGCGCCGGCTGTACGTCGGCGTGGGCGCGTTCGTCGCTGGAACGCTGCTCCTCGTCGCCGGGATCCTCGTGGCCGCGGAGGTCGTCCTCCCGAGCGGCTACAACTCCGGCGAGGCGCGGCAGCTCGGCGGCGTGCTCGGCGGCGTGGGCGTCCCCCTCGTGTTGCTCGGCGTGATGACCGTCCTCCCGGCGGACCGCAACACCCGCGTCGCCGCGGTCGTCGGGGCGGCCGTGATGTGTCTCGGCGTCGCGCTGTTCGCGTACGCGTACCCCAACCAGTGGGTCGGCGGCCCCCGTCCGGATCTGACGGACCTCACGCTGCCGACCGCGGGGCTGTACTTCGTCGGCGCCGCGACGACCCTGTGGAGCGTGTTCGTCGGCGTGGCCAACTTCAAGACCCGGAACGACCCCGGCGGCACCGTCACGATGGAGGTGACCCACAAGGGCGAGACGAAGGTGATCGAGGTCGATCGCGCCGAGCTCAACCGCGGCGGCGGCGTCGGCCTCCTCGGGGGAACCCCCGACGGAAACGTGGAGACGCAGACGAACCGGAACGGTGAGAGCGGCTCCGGCTCCGGCTCCGAACCGGGCTCCCGTGGATCCGCCGGCCCGTCCGGGGGGACCGGATCGCCCCGCCCGTCCGGACCGACCAACGGATCGAACCCCGCCGGCGTGAGCGACGGGGGCGCGACCGCGACCGACATCCGGTCTCCGCTCGACGGGAGCGGCGGAGCGGGCGGCGAGCCGGCCGGGTCCGCCGGGCAGTCGCCGGACGGGACGGGCGAACCGATCACACCCGGCGTCTCGCCCACGGCGCGCGACGGCCCGGGCGACACCTACTGCGGGAACTGCGCGCAGTTCGACTACGTCCGCACGGAGCAGGGAATGCAGCCGTACTGCGGCCACCGCGACGAGCTGATGGACGACATGGACGCCTGCGAGGAGTGGACGCCGCGGTAAGCCGCTTCGAGAAGTAGCTCGCTTTTCACGCCGGGTCCGCCGACGGGAGCTGCGACTCCGCGACAGCGAACGCGAGCGTGCTCAACACGGCGGTGAGCGTCCCGGCCGCGAGCGCCATCGCGAGGTCGGAGAGCCCGAGCGACGTGACGCCCTGTGCCGCCGGCAGGAAGAACCCGGAGACGGCGTACAACACGACGGCGATCGAGAGCACGTAGAAGGGCGCGTTGAGGTACCGCCACCGGAACCGGCCCGCGAGGTACTCGTCGGTGATCTGGCCGAGACTGGAGGTGACCCCGGCGACCGCGAGCCACTGGACGAACCCGTGGACGAACGCCGCGAGCGCGACGCCGACGGTGACGCCCCCGCCGCGGACGCCGCGGACGACCTCGACCGTTTCCATCCCTTGGACCCCGCCGACGACGATCAGCGCGAGCGCGACGACGTAGGTGACGAGCGTCACCCGCCCGGTGTAAAGCACGTTCCGGACGGAGGCGGCCGCGCCGTCGACCGTGTCTTCGAGCCCGAGCCCGCGGAACAGCGAGTAGAGTCCGACGACCCCGGAGAGGATCCCGAGGACGGCGGCGCCCGCGATGTTGAACAGGTTGGCGACGACGACGAGCGGGTAGATGAGGAGGAGCACGCCGAGCGGCACCAGGATCGTGCCGCGCGTCTCGGGGTCCGCGAGCACCTGCTTGATCGTGTAGTAGAGCGATTCGAGGTCCTGCGCCTGCCGGACGACCACCCGCCGCATCCCGTCGATCGGCATCCGCGAGCGGATCACGGGGAGGACCGACTCATCCTGTGCGCCGTCGGTGATGACGACGGCCGAGACCTCCTCGCCGGTCGAGAGCTCCGCGAGCACGCGGTCGACCTCCTGTCCCACCGCGCGGTTCGCCTTCACGTCGGCGCCGTCGACACCGGTGACGGCGGCGACCTCGACCGACTCGCCGCCGGCCGCCAGCTCGTCGTAGATGTTGACGCCCTGAAACAGCACGTTCACGTCGGAGTCCTCCGGGTCCGCCGTCGCGAGCGCGACCGCGGCCTCGGTGACATCGTCGGCGCCGATGACGGGCGTGGGGATCCCCGTCTTCCGGCCGAGGTCGTCGTCGAGGTCGACACAGAGGACGAGCAGCATCGTACGGGAGTACGCGGGGGGTCGGCATATGTTTTCGGCTCCCTCCGCTATCCCGCGACTTCGGCGACCGCGTCGCCGTCAGTTCTCCTCGTTCGGCTCGTGTTCGATCCCGTTCATCATCTGCCGAACGTTCTCACCGTCGCTGAACCCGGACGGATACGCCGCGAGGGGGAGCACGAAGTCGTCTCCGACGCCGACCGGCTCGCCGATGTGGAGCTCCAGTTCGGTGCTCGCGCCCGTCCCCTCGATCTCGCCCTCGGTCGTGTACACGACGACCTCGGCGTCGGCGGCGAGGATCGTCGTCGTGTACTCCGAACCGCGCTCTAAGTCGCCGACGTTCTCGTAGCGGTTCAGGATGAGATCGGCGAGCTCGCGGGTGCTCATCTCGGCGATCGGGTTGAGCGCCTGTCCGAGCACCTGTATCTGGGGGGTCGTCACCGCGGCGAAGACGGCCGCCTGGTAGCGCTCGCCGAACAGCTCGACGGCCTTGTCGTACTCGGCGACGGTGTTCGTCACGCGCACCTCGCGGGTCTGTCCGGCCACCTCGACCTCACGGGAGATCGGTCGGTCGGTCACCTCGTTGATCTCGTACCCGCTTTCGTCGAGCGTCGCGTCACCGACGGTCGCAGTGCCGGCCGCGAACTCGGCGGGCTCCCCACCGGTGGCGACGTCGAGGGCGGTACAGCCGGCGAGGCTCGCGAGCCCCACCGCGCCGCCGACCGCGAGCGCGCGGCGGCGACTGAGCGCGTCGGTGCCGGTCGTCTCGTCGGCGGTCGTCTCGTTTCTCATACCCGCCGTCGTGCGGGGGGAGGTACATACTTTGTGTTCGTTTCGGGAAACGGACCGGTTCGAGAGCCCCGTGGAACCCCCCGTGATAACGGCTCACCCGGGGGCGCACAGTTCGGACGCTTTTTGAGGCCGCGGCCGGTAGAGGGGAGTAGATGATCTCCAAGGGCTGTGAACAGTGCGCCAAGGGCGGGAAGATGGTGCTTTTCGTCTACGGCTACTGCGACCAGCGGGACTGCTTCTACTGCCCCCTCGGAGAGAACCGGAAGAACGTCACCGACGTGTACGCCAACGAGCGGAAGGTCGAGTCCGACGAGGACGTGATCGCGGAGGCCAAGCGCATGAGCGCGCTCGGCACCTCGATCACCGGCGGCGAACCGCAGGAGGCGATGGCGAAGACGACCCGGTACCTCGAACTGCTGAAAGACGAGTTCGGCGAGGACCACCACACCCACCTCTACACCGGGGTCACGGGCGGGCGCGAGAACATGCGCCGCCTCTCGGAGGCCGGTCTCGACGAGATCCGCTTCCACCCGCCGCTCGAGATGTGGGGCGACATGCACGGGACCGAGTGGGAAGAGATCCTCCACATCGCCCGCGAAGAGGGGCTTACCCCCGCCTTCGAGATCCCCGGCATCCGCGCGGAGCCGGAGTTCTTGGAGTTCCTCGACGAGGGCGCCGCGGAGTTCTGTAACATCAACGAGTTCGAGATGTCCGACGGGAACTACCGCCGGATGCAGGAGGAGGGCTTCGAACTGCAGGAGGGCCACATGTCCGCCGTCGAGGGGTCGAAGGACGACGCGATCGTCTCGGAGATGGCGAGCCACGAGAAGGTGTACTTCTGTACGTCCGTGTTCAAGGACGCCGCCCAACACCGGAACCGGCTCAAGCGGATGGCGAAGAACATCCGCCGCGAGTTCGACGAGGTGACCGACGACGGCACCCTCGTCTACGGGAAAGCGTTCGCGGACCCCGACCGCTTCGACGCGCTCGGCGTCCCCGAGGAGTTCTACACCGTCAAGTCGGACCACGTCGAGGTCGCGTGGTGGCTCCTCGAGGAGATGGTCGAGGACGGCGACTTGGCGGAGGGCGAAATCGTCGAGCAGTACCCGACCGTGAACGGCACCGTCGTCGAGCGCACGCCGGTCGCCTGAGTCGTCGTTCGAGCGTGGGCGGATTGGGCGGTGTTCGCCGCCGACCCGTCGCCGACGCAGTATCGGTCCGTTCCCAGCACGACAGGCCGCTGAGCGTCTCGCTGACACGGACGCTTCGATAGTCGTGCTATCACCTACCACACTTATGACGGATCAGCGCGTACAGCCGCGCATGGCCAGCGAAGAACCCGTGTTCGCCGACGTGAGCATCGGCCAGTCCGTGTACAACGAGGACGGAGACCAGCTCGGGACGGTTCGCGGGGTCGACGACGACGGCTTCTACGTGTCGTCGCCGTCGGGGTCGGAGCCGCTGACGCTCACGGACGCCCGCGACGTGTTCGGGACCGCCTACGTGATGTGGCGGTGCTGGGAGTGCGGCGAGATGGGCGAGATCGGGACCGAGCTCCCGGAAAGCTGCCCGAACTGTGACGCGCCACGCGAGGAGCTGTACTACTGGGCCGAGGACTGATCGGGACTACCGCGACCCCTCACCCCGGCCTCGGTCGCACTCGGCGCGTCGGCTTATCCGCGATCGTCGCCGTCGCTCTCGGCCGGTTCGTCGTCCACTTTCTCGCGGAGGCGCTCGACCTCCGCCTCCAGTTCCGCGATCCGGTCGGCGTCGGCATCGGCGCCGTCCGAGCGCGTTCTGAAAAACAACACGACCCCCGCGATGACGACGAGGGGGACGCCGAAGAGGAGCACGAGGACGACGAGGAGGATCAGCAGCTCCGGACCGCCGGGAACACCGCCGAACGCGGGGACCATCGGTACCATGTGGGCTCCCACTCACCGGGGCGACTAAAACGGTCGGGAGAGGCGGACGCCGCCGCCCCCTCACCCCGCGTCGACGAAGTCCCCGATATTCGCCTGCAGCCCGGCCGCCATCGTCGATTTCCGTCGGAGGCGACCGAGCGACACGGGGAGGTGGTCGGCGACGCCGCGGACCGCCTCGCCGAACGTTTCCGCGGCCCCGTGCTCTCCCTCGAAGGCGTTCCGGACCGCCTCGCGCACCTGCCAGACGCCGACCGGACCCCAGTAGTCGTCGGAGACGTGCCGGAGCACGAGCGCCTTCGCCTGTCGCCCGCGGTCGTCGAGGTGTTCCAAGACGCCGAGCCGGGCCGCGTAGTAGGCGCCCGCGGTCTCCTCGACGTAGCCGGTCCGGCCCTCACGGCCCTCGCTGGCGGCCGCGAGGTACACCCCCGCCTCGGGATCGGGGTTCCAGATCGAGCCGGGGGACTTCATCTCGACGAGCTCGTACTCCCACCGTCCCGGCACGAGGATCACCCAGAAGGCGTTGCCGAGGTACTCGTTGCGGTGGACCTCGATCCGGTCGACGGTCGGATTGTCGCGGATCGAGCCGCGGAGGAACTGCCCGACCGTGTCGTCGACGGCCGTGATCGACCAGCGCGTCGGGACGAGCCGTCGGTTCCGTCCGCGGCCGAGCGCCCCCGCGGAGAGGATCGTGTTGATCTCGTACACGTCGAACCCGCGGCGGTAGAGGTACGTCATCGCGCCCTCGGCGCGCCAGTCGTCGTCTTCGAGCGTCTTCTTCACCGGGCGGGGGACGTGCGGATTCTCGCCGAGGTCGGCGGTCCTGGCCGCCGCGCGCGGGCCGGTCGGCGTCTTGATGTCCTCCGTCCCGACGTCGAAGTCGAGATCGGGGGTGCCGTCGAGGCCGATCTCCACGTCGACCGGGCGGTCCGCGATCGCGACCTCGCGTTGAACGCCCAACCACCCGTCCCACGCGTCGTGGACGCTCTCGGCCGGACCGCCGCCGCCGACCGACTTCACCCCGCCGGTCGCCCCGGCGTCCGCCACGTCGACTCCCCGCGTCGAGTTGAGCAGGCTGGTCCGACGGTCGAACACGTCCGAGATGGAGACGCCCTCGTCGTACCACGCCGCGGAGGTCTCGAACGCGTCCGCGCGCTCCTCGCGCCCGACCGGCGAGAGCAGCCCGGTCGAGACGTTGGGGTAGTTCGCACGGCCGACGAAGATCGACGGCGAGACGCTGCCGACCACGGCGTCGTCCGAGATGTGCTCCTCGAAGCGCCGCTCGAAGGAGTCGAGGTGGTCGAGAACCCCGTAATCCTTCTCGGCGGCGAGGCGCCGCCGCTCGGCGCGCTCGTTCGCCTCGAACTCGATGAACTCGTCGAGCCGCATTCGTCGACCGTTCGTGGCGCGGCGGCTTGAACGTTGCTAGCGGGCGGGAGGAAAGGGGCCGAAAAGACGGAGAGGGCGGTCGCGGCGGCGCCTAGCTGTGGATCCCCATCGCTTCGATCTGCTCTTGGTACCGGTTGCGGATGGTGACCTCGGTGACCTGCGCCACGTCGGCGACCTCGCGCTGGGTCTTCTTCTCGTTACACAGCAGCGACGCGGCGTAGATCGCGGCCGCGGCGTATCCCGTGGGTGACTTTCCGGAGAGAAGCCCCTGGTCGGCCGTGGTCTCGATGATCTCGTTGGCCTTCGACTGGACCTCTTCGCTCAGTTCGAGCTCCGAAGAGAACCGCGGAACGTACTTCTTCGGGTCGACGGGTCGCATCTCCAAGCCGAGCTCCTGGGAGATGTAGCGGTACGTGCGCCCGATCTCCTTGCGGTCGACCCGCGACACGTCCGAGATCTCCTCGAGCGAGCGCGGGATCCCCTCCTTGCGACAGGCGGCGTAGAGGGCGGCGGTCGAGACGCCCTCGATCGAGCGCCCGCGGATCAGGTCCTCGTTGAGGGCGCGTCGGTAGATGACGGAGGCGACCTCGCGTACCGACCGCGGAACGCCGAGGGCGCTCGCCATCCGGTCGATCTCCGAGAGCGCGAACTGGAGGTTGCGCTCGCCCGCGTCCTTCGTCCGAATGCGCTCCTGCCACTTGCGCAGCCGGTGCATCTGCGACCGCTTTTTCGAAGAGATAGAGCGCCCGTACGCGTCTTTGTCCTTCCAGTCGATCGTCGTCGTCAGCCCCTTGTCGTGCATCGTCTTCGTCGTCGGGGCGCCGACGCGCGACTTCTCCTGCCGCTCGGAGTGGTTGAACGCGCGCCACTCCGGGCCGGGATCGATCTGTTCCTCTTCGACAATGAGCCCCGTCTCCTCGTGGATCAGCTCCCCGTCGGCCGTCCGGGTGAGCTCTTCGGGGTCGAACTCCTCGGGGTCTACCCCGTCGGCGTCGACCCCCTCGGCGTCGGTTTCGGTCTCGGCGTCGTCCTCGTCCCGCACACGCTGCCGGTCGTGATCCCGTTGCCGGGTTGGCCGTGTCATCGCATTTATATACTATCCAAACGGATTAACTTAAAATTTCGTGAGGGAAACGGTAGTCACACGACGGCGCCGCTGGCGGTCTCACGTCCGCCACGGCGGACGGACAACCCTTTGTCCCGGGAGCGCGGAGCCCGACCGAATGCCCACGATCGACTGCGATCCGGCGACCGCGCGAGCCCGGTTGGCGGACGCCGGCGTCCGGATCGAGGAGGGGAACACCGCCCACGAGCGGTGGCGCGCCGAGCGAGAGGGCTCCGTCGCCGTCGCGTACGACGACAAGGTCGTCGTGCAAGGAAGCGACCCGACCCGGCTGACGACCCTGCTGAGCGAGGGCGGCGGACGCGCGCACGTCTACTTCGACGGGGGCTCGCGCGGCAATCCCGGACCGGCCGGAGTCGGCTGGTGTCTGGTTACCGCAGACGGGATCGTCGCCGAGGGCGGCGAGCGGATCGGTCGCGCCACCAACAACCAGGCCGAGTACGCCGCACTGATCCGGGCGCTGGAGGCCGCCGACGAGTACGGCTTCGACGAGATCGACGTCCGCGGCGACTCCCAGCTGATCGTCAAACAGGTGCGCGGCGAGTGGAACGCCAACGACCCCGAGCTCCGCGAGAAGCGGGTCCGCGTCCGGGAGCTGTTGGAGCGGTTCGACCGGTGGTCGATCGGCCACGTTCCGCGAGAGATAAACGAACGCGCCGACGAACTGGCGAACGAGGCACTCGATGACGCGAACTAACGACGAGCCCCCGGAGTGGGCGAAAGAACGGGCCCGCGAGGTACTGGCGGCGGAAACCGACGGGGAGGCGGAGGGAGCCGGCGGCGAGGCCGATGACGACGCCGACGATCGCGTCCCGGACGTGCCGACCGAGACCGTCGACGAGGCGGAACGGCTCACCCGGCTCGCCCGACGGACGGAGGAGGAGTCGGCCGCCGCGTTCTACCGCGAACGTCGCGACGAGCTGGTCGGAAGCCACGACTACGTCCCGCGGATCCGCGAGGACGACGACACGCTCGTGTTGTACCCCGAGGAGTGGATGGAGGCGGGGACCGTCCAACTCGACAGGATCGAGACCACGGACCGGGCCGTCGAGGTCTCGCTGTCGGGGCCGGGCGACGCCGACCGCTACCGCGAGGTCGCCGCGTACAACGACGCGGTCGCCGACGCGGTCGCCGACGCCCGCGACGCGGTCCACGCCGACACCGCCCGGAGCTTCGCGGCGTTCATGAGCAATCACTACGTCCGCGCGGTCGACGACGCGACCCCCGAGATGCGCGAGGAGTTTCGAGAGGAGTACTTCCCGCGGAACGGCTGGCCGAGCGACGAGCAGTTGGCCGTCGTCGACGAGTCGCTGGACGTGATCGAAGCGGTCGCTGCGGACGTGGACGGTCCCGAAACGTCGTAGGTCGGGCCTCGCGGAGCCGTCGCTCAGTGATCGAGCGTGCGCGGCTTTCGCCGCGCGCGTGTGCCAAAATTCAGTTGCCGCCCGAGACACCGATGAGTGGGGTCGTTACGCGTTGATCAGGGCGCGGATCTCGTCCGCGCGCTCCTCGTCGGTGACGAACCGGTCGAGGACCCACTCCAGCTGGCCGAGAACGGCGTCGTGGCCCGCCTCGGTGAGCTCGTACTGGTTGGTCCGCTTGTCGAGTTCGCTCTTTTCGACGAGCCCGTCCTCGACGAGGTCGTCGAGGTTCGGGTAGAGCCGCCCGTGGTTTACCTCGGAGCCGTAGTACGACTCGAGCTCGCGCTTGATCGCGAGCCCGTACATGGGCTCCTCCGAGAGAATCGTGAGGATGTTCTGTTGGAACGCGGTCAGGTCCGCTGCCGTTCGCGTCGGTGATTCATCAGCGACTGATTGTGCCTCTGACATGGCTAAAGGAAGGGAACCCGAACTTATAACCTTTCTCAAGGTTCACGAACGTTTTAATACGTCAGCGGACCTCGGGGCAGCGAATCGTGCCGATACCTGTGAGAACGGGGCCGAACAGTTCGATTCGGCGAAACGCCACTATCGAGTGATCGCGTACCGTAACGTCGGATACACGACAATCCGTCGACGAAACCGGGTCGTTTGGGTGAAATGTGTCACCCGACATATCGGTGTTTCTCGCCGGTACCGATGCGACCTGCGGGTGAAACACTCGGCGAGAGCGAGGAGAGTAACTCGCGGATCTGGGCGTGAGCCGTGGCTTGCGGCGCAGTACCAGCAAAGCGACGTCGGGGGCGAGAGAAGCCCGCTCGACGAGGTTGGGCCGATGCGGGAGGGCGTCCGCCGGCAGAAGTCGCGACGGAACCCGAAAGGACTTTGCGACCGATGGACGGAGTACCCGGTACATGGCTAACCTCTGGGAGGATCTCGAGACGGGACCGAACGCGCCGGACGAGATTTACGCCGTCGTGGAGTGTCTCAAAGGCGAACGGAACAAGTACGAGTACGACAAGGACATCCCCGGCGTCGTCCTCGACCGGGTGCTCCACTCGAACGTCCACTACCCGTACGACTACGGCTTCATCCCGCAGTCGTACTACGACGACGAGGACCCCTTCGACGTGATGGTGCTCGTCGAGGACCAGACGTTCCCCGGCTGCGTGGTCGAGGCCCGGCCCGTCGCGCTGATGAAGATGGACGACGACGGCGAGCAGGACGACAAGGTGATCGCGGTGCCGACCGAGGACCCCCGGTTCGACCACATCGAGGACCTCGACGACATCCCGCAGCAGACGCTCGACGAGATAGACGAGTTCTTCGCGACCTACAAGAACCTCGAGGCCGGCAAGGAGGTCGAAACGCTCGGCTGGGAGGACAAGCAGGCCGCGAAGGACGCGATCGAACACGCACAGGACCTGTACGACGAAGAGTTCCAGTAGGCGACTACGGGACGTTTGATAACCCCGAGGCATAGCCGCCGGCAGCACGGATGCGTTATGCCCATGGGTAATTTTTAGAGGGGAGGCCACGTACGTCCACGTAGAGCCATGAGCGCACACAGTCAGTCGTCCGTCGGTATCGATCACCCGACGGTCGTCCCCACCAACTTCGATCCCGAGGATGCCGACGCCGGCGACGACGACACCGAGAGTCCGGCGAGCGCGGCGGACGACGGACAGACGAACCGGTAGCCGGTTCGGCGGCCGAGCGTCGGGCTAGGCGTTCTCGACGACCGCGGAGAGACACTGGGCCTCGTCGACGAACGACTCGAATCGGTCGTCGACCCACTCGATCACGGCCTGGTCAGTCGATTCGAGCACGCACCGAGGATTGTTTCTGCGGTCGTAGGCGGTCACGCACGCGGTGTCGTCGTGCCGGAAGAGGCCGTATTCGATCGGCTCCGGGGAAACGTGCACCGTCGCGCGCTCGTCGTGTAGCGCCCGATCGGTCGCCGGACCGAACTCCGTGATCGACTCCTCGACCACCTGGCGGTCGATGACGAGTTCCACCTCGGCGCCCGCGTCAAGCACCTCCGCGGCCGCGTCGTTGAACTGCTGGATGACGATGGGGGACACGGCACGGATCTCCGAGCCGCTCCCCTCCCGGAGGAGTTCGGTGAGTCGGTCGACGACGGCGAGAGGGTTCCGATCGGGTGCGACGGTCAGCTCGCCGGCGTCGACCGCCGAGGGCGGAAAGTCGGCGCCGACCCGTTCGAGGTCGGCGGCGAACCGCCCGTGCCGATCCGCGACCTCGACCTCGTCGAGCAGCGCTTCGTACGCGTCGTGGACCCGTTTCCCGGTCGGCGTCACGTGGTAGGCCGCGTCGCGTTTGACGACCCAGTCGCGCTCCCGGAACCCGGAGAGGATGCGCTGGACCGTCGTCCGCGTCGCGTCGACCGCGGCCGTGAGGCCCGCGGGACGGCGCGGCTCCGCTCGGATCGCTCGGAGCATCGCGACCCGGACGGGAGACCCCGCGAGGTACTGTGCGCCGTCGTGTCCGTCGTCGACCGTCATCGTGCGACCCATGCGTACGGGCACCGCACCCTTAATCGTACCGCGTTGTCCCGCAACAGAAAGTCGGTAGGCGGGCTCAGACGGTTCGCCAGCCCGATCACGGGCGGTACCTGAACGAGACGACGGTACCGATGGTGTCCTCGCCATCGATGGCCTCGGTGGTGACGGTCGCGGCGACCACCGCGTCCTCGCCGAGCGCCTCCTCGATCACCGCGGTGAGCGCGTCGGGGTCGGCACCCTCCTGTAACACCGGCACCCGAACCTGCCGTCGGTTGACGCCGACGTCGCCGAGGTCGTAGTCGGTGTGCTCGAACGCGTCTCGGAGCGCCGCGTGGATGTCAGTCATGTTCCCACTTCGGTGGGGGAGGCGGAAAAAACGGATGGCTGGCTCCCAAGACGAACCCGATGACAATTAGAGAATCAAAAATCAGCTGAACAGGCGTTGAATCCGCGTTAGGAGAATTTCATTTACCTCTCATATTATTCAAACAAGTAAGTACAGTAAGCGCAAAAAAGTTTTGATGATTATATTGCTCGTCTTTTTCTGTAATATGCACGAAAGTGTTGCAGACTACGTGGCAGAGAACCCGAAGATGGCCGGCGTCCTGTTCACCGCACTCCTCCTGTTGACGCAGGCGGCGCCTGCGGCGGCGAATGCAGTTTCGACCAATCCAGGACCCTAATCAATCGAGATCTCATCACTCCACCCCAATTCACCATCAAGAAAAATAGGAAGAACCTCCAAATTTAGAAAGTCGGTTAATTCATCTTTTTTAACCCCACTAGCGCAAGCTTGAGCTGGAACATAGTAGTTAGAACGCGCGGAATCGATATTAGGAGTCGTTAAGCTACCGAGACCATAGGGTCCGTTTGGATAAATGTTTACTGAAAAACCCCATCCATCTGAATCGTGGTTTTTTAAATCAACCACTACCGCAGAACCACTCCGACTGTGGCAAACCGTCGTCCCACCGTCGCCGACGACGATGTACTGATGGCCCGTGATGAGTTCGCGCTTCGCGACGTGAAGCGCGGTACGGAGGTTGAACCCGCTGTTCATCAGTCGCGCGATGATGCGGCCGAGCTGGGTCGCCGGTGAGTTCGCCACGTCTGAAAGCGTGACGATGCCGCCGCGGGAGCCGCGATGGATCAACGCCTCGCCCTGCTGGTACGACTGGCAGGCGTTGAGCAGGAAGGCGCTGACGCCGACATCGAGATCTTCGGCGGTGAGGTCGAGGTACTCATCGGTACACTGCATCCCGCGGTCGTCGACGTGGCCGATGTAGTGCAGAAAGTCGACGTCGGACTGCAGCGTCTCGCGCATCTCCTCGCGGGTGAGGTCGTGGCGGACCTCGATGTCGAACTGGACCATATCGCGGAGGCCGTACAGGTCGGCGACTTCGCCCTCCTCACGCATCTGTTCGTCGTTGCAGACGACGAGTACGGAGATCCGCGACTGCTCGACGGAACCAACCTCCAGCCGCCGGTGATACGCGTCAAGGGTGGCCTTGTTGGCGTCGAGGGGGACGCCGGCACCGACCCACGCGTGTTCGACCGTGTCGACCGGCTCGGGCCGGACGAAGTCGGCGTCCGCCGGCACCGCGCCGCGCTCCGCCGAGGCGTCCGCGCCGCGGGTGGGCTCGGTGTCGGCGGCGCCGCGGACGAACTCCTCCGGACCGAGGGGCGCCGGCTCGGCCCGGGCCCCGCGGAAGAAGCCGACGCCGCCGCCCTCGTTCCCCGTCGCGGGCGTCACTGTCTCCGGCGACCGGACGATCGACAGCTCGCCGGCGATGAACGGGATCATCTCCACGTTCTCGGGGTCGGGACGCACGTCGGTCGTCAGCGTCCACTGGGGGAGCTCCGGCTCGACGCGCTCGAAGGGGACCGCGAGGTACTCGCCGAGCCGCTCCGCGAGCGGGAGGTCGTACAGGCGGCCCCAGTCGAGGGCGATGTCGGTAGTCTCTCGCTCGTGGAGATCGACCGGGTAGAACCCCTCCGTGCGGGCGAGACAGTCGAAGTGGAACGCCTGTCTGAGCGCCTCGGCGGTCCGCCGCTCGAACTCCGGTTCGAGCGAGTGTATCCAGCCGTCGCCCTCGATCCGGGGGGCGTCACCGGGGACCACGTCGGCCGCGAAGTAGTACGCCAGCGAGACCACCGGGTAGAGGTAGCGATACTCCGGGGGGACGACGATCTGAACCCCGGAGTCGAGCGGCTCGACCCGGTCGGGGACGCGGAGCTCATCGTCCGGCTCGATCAGCGGCGGGTGCCCGCGGAGGGTGGGGAACGACCGCTCCGGGCTCGTCGTCTGGAGCGCGGAGCCGAGCAGGGAGACGGCGTCCATCAGCGACTCGGGATCGGTCGGCGTCTGAATCGTCCCCGCCGGGACCTGGTGGAGCGACCGAAATCCGAGCGTGACCTCGGCGGGAGCGTCGAGCTCGATCCGGGTCGTCCGCTCCGTCGTCGACACGGAGAACGGCGACGCGAATGTGACGTACAGCTTCGTCGGAACGGGATTGATGCCGACGTGGTACGTCCCCGCTGGCATCGCGTAGGAGTCGCCGCGGGTGAGCAGCGTGCCGTCGCCGGAGCGGGTCTCGACGACCGCGACGCGGGGGATTTCGATGGTGCCGGTCTCGACGGTCACGCTCGCGTCGACCGGAAAGTAGTGGGCGTCTTCGGGGGTCGCGACCGGCTCGACCGACCGGTCCGTGTACACCTCGAACTGCGTGTTTTCGATGTGGTCCGTGACGGTGAGTCCGGCGGCGTCGGACAGTGGGTCGATGTCGATACTCATGGGGAAATCGCGTTCAGTCGGCGGCAGGCCGCCGTACCGGGGTCGTCGGGTCCGTCGTTACCGACATCTCGTGCGATGCGGCGATAAAGCTTGTGTCGGTGGATCGCCGCGGACCGAACGGATAAAGGGGCCGCCCACCCACGTTCGCGTAATGATCACGCTTGGAACGGCCCGCGCCTCGCCGGGAGAGACGGACACGGGCCGTCTCGAAGTCGGTGAGACACGGGACGGCAGTCCCGTCCGACTGCCGGTGGCCGTTATCAACGGCGCCGAGGACGGAGAGACGCTGTACCTGCAGGCGGTCAGCGACGGCGACGAGCTCAACGGGCTCGGCGTCGTCAACCGGGTCGTCCCCCGGATCGACCCGGCTGAGCTGTCGGGGAGCGTTCTCGTCGTCGGCGTCGTCAACTACTTCGCGTTCCAGGTCGCTGAGCATCGGAACCCGATCGACGACCGGAAGATGAACCGCGGGTACCCCGGCGACGAGTACGGGACGACGAGCGAGCGCATCGCCCACGCGACGTTCCAAGCCGCGAAGCGGGCGGACCTCATCCTCGACCTCCACCAGGGGTCCACCAGCCGGATGATAAACGAGACGCGGGTGCGTTGCGGAATCCGCCACCACCTCCACGGGGACTGTTTGGAGCTGGCGAAGGTCTTCGGCTGCGGCCACGTCCTCGACATCAAGGGGCCGGACGGGCAGCTCGCGCGGGTCGGCCCGGAACACGGCATCCCGACCATCGATCCCGAGCTCGGCGGCGCCGTCGGCTGGGACGAGGAGTCGATCCAGTACGGCGTCGAGGGGGTGTTCAACGTGCTCCGCCACTACGGCTTCCTCGACGGCGACGTCGAGATCGAACGGCAGACGAGAGCGCGCGGGTTCGACCAGTACGGGTCCCCCGCGGGCGGGTTGGTCCAGTTCGAGTGCGAGCTCGGCGATCGCGTCTCCACCGGGGACCTGCTGTACGAGGTGACCGACGTGTTCGGCGAGCTGAAAGGGCGAGTGACCGCCGACGACGACGGCGTCTTCTGGCGCACCCGACGCCTGCCGCAGGTCGCCGCCGGCGAGTACGTCTGCTCGGTCGGCACCAACGTCGACCGGTACTGATGCCCGACGGCCGCCCCCCGGCTCGCGACCTCGCCTGTCCGGAGTGCGGCGCGACCGTGAGCGACCGGTGGCGCTGCGAGTGCGGCGCTCCGCTGGAGTTCGCCGACCCGCCGGCTCCGGAGGGGCCGCCACCGGGCCCGGACGAGGCCATGCCGGGTCCGGGCGGAAGCGGGCGCGGCGGGATAGGCGCCCGAAGCGGCCTCTGGGCGTTCGACGAGTTCCTCGCCGTCGGCGACGATCCGGCCGACCGCGTGACGCTCGGGGAGGGGATGACGCCGCTGGTCGACGCGGAGAGAAGCGGCGACGACCCCAGCGCGGGCGGTTGGGACGCCGCGTTCAAGTTGGAGTACGTCTTTCCCACCGGCTCGTTCAAGGACCGCGGCGCGACGACGACGCTCACGCGAGCCCGCGAGCTGGGCGTCGAGCGCGTCGTCGAGGACTCCTCCGGCAACGCCGGCGCCGCGATCGCGACGTACGCGGCGCGCGCCGGGATCGACGCCGCGGTGTACGTCCCGGCCGACGTCAAGGAGTCGAAGCTCCGCGCGATCCGCCGGGCCGGCGCCGAACCGGTCCGGATCGAGGGCTCCCGCGCGGACGTGACCGCGGCGTGCGTGGCGGCGCTCGGCGAGGGTGACGAGGGAAGACGAAACGGCGGGGCCGCCGACGCCGCCTGGTACGCCAGCCACGCGTGGAACCCGGCGTTCTTCGAGGGGACCGCCACCGTCGCCTACGAGATCGCCGCCCAGCGCGGCTGGGAGGCCCCCGACGCGGTCGTGACCCCGCTCGGCCACGGCACCCTGTTTCTCGGGGCCTACCGCGGGTTCCGACGGCTGGAGCGCGCGGGCTGGATCGACGAGGTCCCGCGACTGTTCGGCGCCCAGGCGGCGGGCGTCGCGCCGATCGTCCGCGCGCTCCACGGCGCCGACGCTGCCGACCCCGAGGGGAGGGTCAACGCGGCCGCCGACGGGATCCAGATCGCCGAGCCGGTCCGGAAACGGGAGATCCTCGACGCCGTCGCCGACACCGACGGCGACGCGCTCGCGGTCACGCAGACGGCGGCGGAGCGCGAGCTCGAACGGCTCCACGCGGCGGGGTTTTACACCGAGCCGACCTGCGCCGTGGCGCCGGCGGCGCTCCGCGAACTCCGCGGGCGCGGCGCTCTCTCGCCCGACGACGACGTGGTCGTCCCGCTGACCGGGAGCGGGCTGAAGGGCTGACTCCGGCGTCCGCGGGGTCCGCGGGGCCTCACCACCGCCATCTCTTTTCACTCTCGCGCCGTTGGAGGGCGTATGGAGGTCCTCGTCTACGGCGCCGGCGCGATCGGAAGCCTCGTCGGGGGGTTGCTGGCGCGGACGCACGAGGTCACGCTCGTCGGGCGCGACCCGCACATGCGGCGGATCCGCGAGGACGGGCTTCGGATCGACGGCGCGGTCGACGCCCGCGTGCGCCCTCGCGCGCTCACCGACGGGGCGCATCGGTCGGCCGATCTCGCGGTGGTGACGACGAAGGCGTACGACACGGACGCGGCCGCGCGAGCGCTCGCGACCGGCGAGTACGACGCGGTCTGTTCGCTCCAGAACGGCTTCACGGAGGAGCGGCTGGTCGCGGCGCTCGACCCCACCGTGCTCGCGGGAACGGCGAGCTACGGCGCCCGGTTCGTCGAGCCCGGCCGCGTCACCTGCACCGGCGTCGGCGAGGTCGTCGTCGGGCCGCTTTCGGGGGGCGGCGACCCGCTCGCCGAGCGCGTCGGGAACGCGTTCGACGAGGCCGGGATCGAGACGGTCGTGGCGACGGACATGCCCCGTCGCCGGTACGAGAAGCTCGCGGTCAACGCGGGCATCAACGGCCCCTCGGCGCTGGCGCGGATCTCGAACGGCGCGACGCTCGACGGCCCGGGTGGCGAGGCGGCCCGCGAGGCGGCCCGGGAGGTCGCGCGAGTCGCGCGGGCCGACGAGGTCGCGCTCGGCGAGGCGGAGGCGGTCGCCGCCGTCGAGCGCGTCGCCGCCGACACCGCCGCCAACCGGTCGTCGATGTGCGAGGACGTGGCGGCGGGTCGGCGGACCGAGGTCGACGCGATCTACGGCGCCGCGATCGAGCGCGCGGACCGGTTCGGCGTGTCGGCGCCGACGTGCCGGACGCTCGCGTCGCTCGTCCGAGCGTGGGAGGTCGGTGCGGACGTTCGCTCCGCGGCGGCCGCTGACGAGACCGATTCGGAGTAGCCGTACTGGCGGAGAAGCGGGGGCGCCGACAGCGCCTACGGCGGAGTTAACACCACTCTTCGAGGACGGTGGCGTCGGTCTCGTCGACCGAGACCCACGCGTTCTCCCGAGAGACGTCCGCGATCACGAGCTCCGGTCGTGACGCTGACGAGTCGATCGACGCCATCACGTCCGGCGAGTCGTCGGCGTCGAGGGCCGGATCCGTCGGTAACGCCGTCCGGCGGTGATCTGGGTCCGGGTCGTCCCATGGAGTGGAACTCCGTGACATGATTGTGAATTGTTCACAGTACCTATAAGCGTTCCGGACCGGGAGCGTCCGCAGTCGGCGGATTCGAGATCTGAGGCGATAATCGGGGACGGAAGCCCGTGTCAGCCGTCGATCACGGGGAAATTGTCGGAGTACGGTGTCGATCTGACGGAGCGATTGGCTCGCTGTCACGCGCCCCGTCGCGGGCCGGACGGGCCGGGCCGGCGTTTCGAGGGGCTCTCCCGGCGCGCGCTCCGCGCTCGACGAACGGCGGCGAGAGCCGGCCATCGGCCGCCGACCGCTGTCGAACCACCTTCGCAGTATACAAGAGGTGCCACGCTGAAAGACGGTGCATGAACGTATCAGACGCCATGACGCCGCGGTCGGATCTCGTCGTCGTCGAGATCCCGGGGAGCCGGAACGACGTGTTGGAGTACATCCAGGAGCACGGCTTCTCGTCGGTGCCGGTCGTGAAAGACGTCGACGGCGACGAGGTGTACCGCGGGCTCGTCTCCCGCGACGACCTGATCGAGCAGCCGGACGAAGACCAGCTCGCGCTGCTGATGCGAGAGGTTCCGACGGTGAGCGCCGACGACGCGATCGGCGACGCCGCCGCCACGATGGCCGCCGAGGAGTCGCGCCGGCTCCCGGTCGTCGACGGCGACCGGCTCGTCGGCATCATCACGGTCACCGACGTGGTTCGGGCCATCGCCCGCGGCGAGATCGACGGCGAGACGGAGGTCGGCGGGCTCGCGACCCCCGCGGTCAACGCGACGTACACGGAGACCCCGCTGCCGGTCGCGGAGCGGGAGATCGGGCTGGCGAACGTCCCGTACGCCGTGGTGCTCGACGACGACGCCGAGCTCGCTGGCATGCTCACCGAGGTCGACGTGCTGGAGGTCGCCCGCGTCGTGGAAGGGGAGGCCAGCACGGGCGACTCCATCGCCGAGCAGGACTCCGAGTGGTCGTGGGAGGGGATCAAGGCGACCGGTGCCCGCTACCTCCCGACCCGCAACGTGGAGCTCCCCGTCGGCGCGGTCCGCCACTTCATGACCGATGACCTCGTGACGGTCAGCGGGACCCGGACCGCGAAGGAGGTGGCACAGGAGCTCATCAGCAACGACATCGAGCAGGTGCCGCTGGTCAACGGCACCGACCTCGACGGTATCGTGCGCGATGTCGACCTGCTGGAGGGGTTGTAGATGGCGTCCGAGGCGATCGTCGAGCTGGCGAAGCGGCGCGGGTTCTTCTTCGGCTCGAACGGCGCGTACGGCGGCACCGCCGGTTTCTACACCTTCGGTCCGCAGGGCGCGGCGCTGAAGAAGAACGTCGAGGACGCGTGGCGCGACCGGTTCACCATCCGGGAGGGGAACCGCGAGATCGAGGCGCCGACGATCATGCCGGAGCCCGTCTTCGAGGCGTCCGGTCACCTCGACACGTTCGACGACATGCTCGTCGAGTGCCCGGAGTGTGGCGAGTCGCACCGCGCCGACCACCTCGTCGAGGCCGTCACGGAGATCGAGGACGCCGAGGCGCTCCCCGGCTCGGAGGTCGAGGAGCTCATCGCCGACAACGACATCGCCTGTCCGTCCTGTGGCACCGCCCTCGCGGGCGTGACGGTCGAGGATTTCAACCTCATGTTCGCGACCGACATCGGTCCCGGCGACGCACAGCCCGGCTATCTGCGACCCGAGACGGCGCAGGGCATCTTCGTGGAGTTCCCGCGGCTGAAGGAGTACGCCCGCGGGAACCTCCCGTTCGGCATCACCCAGATCGGCCCCGCCTACCGCAACGAGATCTCGCCGCGCGGCGGGCTCCTCCGGCTGCGCGAGTTCACGCAGGCCGAACTGGAGCAGTTCATCGACCCCGAGGAGGACGAGCCCCCGCTGGACCGCGTCCGCGACGTGTCGGTCCGCCTGTACCCCGCGACGGAACAGCAGGCCGAGGACGGGGAGTACGTCGAGACCACGGTCGGCGAGGCGGTCGACGAGGGGACCATCGGCTCCCCGTGGGTCGGCTACTACCTCGGCGTCGCGAAGCGGTGGTACGACCGGATCGGCGTCGACCTCGACCGCTTCCGCTTCCGCCAGCACCTCGCGGGCGAGCGCGCCCACTACGCGTCCGACTGCTGGGACGCGGAGAGCGAGGTCGACGGCGACTGGATCGAGATCGCGGGCTTCTCCTACCGCGCCGACTACGACCTCTCGAAACACGACGCGCACGGCGACGACGCGTTCACCGTGTTCAAGCGCTACGACGAGCCGAAGACGGTCGAGCGCGCGACCGTGGACCCCGACATGTCCGTGCTCGGCCCCGAGTTCGGCGGGGACGCCGCCGCGGTCGCCGAGGCGCTCGAGACCCTCGCTGAGCGCGACCCCGACGCGTTCGACGGCGAGACGGTGTCGGTCGAGGCGGCCGGCGAGACCCACGAGGTCGACGCCGACGTGGCCAACTTCTCGGTCGAGACCGTGACCGAGAACGGCGAGCATCTCACGCCGCACGTCGTCGAGCCCTCCTTCGGCGTGGGGCGAACGGTTCAGACGCTGCTGGCGCACGCCTACAGCGAGGACGAGGTCGACGGCGAGGAGCGCACGTACCTCTCCTTGGAGCCCGAGGTGGCGCCCCAAGACGCCGCGGTGTTCCCGCTGGTAACGAACGACGACCGGCTCACCGAGCTGGCCGACCGCGTCGCCACCGACCTCCGCGAGGCGGGGCTGGCGGTCGCGTACGACGACTCCGGCTCGATCGGGCGTCGCTACCGCCGGCAGGACGAGATCGGCACCCCGTTCTGCGTCACGATCGACCGCGACGGGATCGAGGGCGACGGCCCCGAGACCGTGACCGTTCGCGAGCGCGACTCCGCGGCGCAGGTCCGGGTTCCGGCCGAGGAGCTGGCCGAGGAGCTGGCCGCGCTCCGCGCCGGCGGCGAGTTCGACGCGCTGGTGGACCGCTACGAGACAGTGGCGACCGACGTCGAAACCAACTAACTCGTGCCCCTTCCGGCGGCGGAGTGGCGGGCCGAAGTGGAGTTCGAGCGGCGGCTAGTCCACGCGAGCGGCACGCTGTTCCCGGTTCCGTACCTGCTCGGGTGGCTGACGTGGACCGAGACGGCCGCGATCCTCAGTCTCGGCGTCGCCGTCGTCGGCCTACTGGAGTTCCTCCGGCTCGTCGTCGGGCTCGATCACGCCGTCTACCGGCACCTCACGCGGGAGTACGAGTCGGACAGCGTCGCCGGCTACGCGCTGTACCAGGTCAGTACCACGGCGGTGGCGGTCGCCGCGGTCCCCGCGCTCGGCGTCCCCGGCATGACGCCGACGCTCGCGGTGCCGGCGATCTGGATGGTGTCGCTCGGCGACCCCGTCAGCGGCGCGCTCGGGGACAACGACGCGACCGAGTCGAAACGCCCCGCCGCGTGGATCGCGATGTTTCTGGTCAGCTTCGCGTTGGCGCTTCTCTTTACCGTGTCGGCGTTCGGCGTCGGCGTCGGCGTCGCGGTCGCGCTCGCCGGCGCGGTCCCCGCCGCGGTCGCCGACGGGCTCCCGCCGATCATCCGCGGCGTCGCCGTCGACGACAACCTCACCATCCCGCCCGCCGCGGCCGGAGGGATGCTCCTCGCGGTCACGGCGCTGGCGTAGGACGGCGGCTCGTCAAGTTCACAGGGCGCCAGTCGGACTGCACCGGTCGCTCTGACGGGGCGATCTGCAGGAGAAACGGGGGGCGACCGACGACCGATCTACGCCGCGCGGCGTTCCTTCGCTTTCGGACGGAGCTTCGTGTAGCCGCACTTGCGGCAGCGGTTCGCGTCCGGGGAGTTGCGGG
This sequence comes from Halorubrum persicum, assembly GCF_002727125.1. GTDB lineage: Archaea > Halobacteriota > Halobacteria > Halobacteriales > Haloferacaceae > Halorubrum > Halorubrum persicum. The sequence goes on along the minus strand of NZ_NHOA01000003.1, from coordinate 12,721 downwards.
CGTTACAGCGCATGCAGATGTGTCGGTCGAGGTTGCGGCGTTCCGCGGCGTCGAAACTGGCCATACTCCTACTGTCGGGCCGACGCTGTAAAAGGTTGCGAGACGCGGCGGGTCGGATCGGGGGTCTGAGGACGGGTGGAGCGCCCGCCGTGTGCCCGTGCGTCAGTTGGTCCGCTGGTCAGTGCTCCCGCGGTTTCGCGGGACCGAGGGTCGGAGATCCCGCCGTTACGCGCCCGCCTCGGAGAGCGCGGCCTCGATGTCCTCGCGCTGGGTGACGCCGACGAACCGGTCGACGACGCCCTCGTCGTTCTCGACGATGAGGGTCGGCAGCGAGCGCACCTGGTACTGGTTGGCGACGTCCTGCTCCTCGTCGACGTTCACCTTCTGGAGCTCGAAGGCGTCGCCGAGGTCCTCCTGGATCTCCTCCAGAATCGGGTCCTGCGTCTTACACGGGCCGCACCAGTCAGCGTGAAAATCCAGCAGTCGAACAGTCATTATCCGGCACATTCTACCGCCGGGCGGCGCATAAGGGTTTCCCACTTGTGCACGCTCGGGCGTCGAACCGCGACAGCCCCGACACGACGCTCCGAGGCGGGCGCCGCGTCGAGCGCCGAACGAAACGTTTAGAACGCCGCGAGACGCACCGATAGCCATGAGCAGTGGTTCCAACTCGGGCGGGCTGATGTCCAGTGCGGGCCTCGTCCGCTACTTCGACAACCAGGGCCGGGACGCGATCACGATCGACCCGAAAACCGTCCTCGCGTTCTGTGTCCTCTTCGGCGTGTTCGTACAGATCCTCTCGCTGACCGTCGCGTAGGCCCCGTTCCGAGTCGCCGCTTCCGTTCTTCCCCGTCAGCGCTCCGGTGTGTCGGCTCCGTAGCGCGCCCTTTTTGCCCGTTCCCCACCGACCGGTTCTCATGCAAGCAGGCGTCATCGCCGTCCAGGGGGATGTGGCCGAACACGCCGCCGCCGTCGAGGCCGCCGCGGCCGCCCACGGCGAGTCGGCGGACGTGGTCGAGGTCCGGGAGTCGGGGGTCGTTCCCGACTGCGACGTGCTCCTCATGCCCGGCGGGGAGTCGACGACCATCTCGCGGCTGATCGGCCGAGAGGGGATCGACGAGGAGATCCGCGAGCACGTCGCGAGCGGAAAGCCCGTGTTAGCCACCTGCGCGGGGCTCATCGTCTGCTCGCGGGACGCGAAGGACGACCGCGTCGACGCGCTCGGGCTCGTCGACGTCTCCGTCGACCGGAACGCGTTCGGCAGACAGAAGGACTCCTTCGAGGCGAAGGTCCCGGTGAACGGGCTCGACGAGCCGTTCCACGCCGTGTTCATCCGCGCGCCGCTCATCGACAACGCCGGCGACGGCGTCGAGACGCTCGCGACCGTCGACGGGCGGCCGGTCGCGGTCCGCGACGGTCCCGTCGTCGCCACCGCGTTCCACCCGGAGCTCACCGACGACTCGCGGATCCACGACCTCGCCTTCTTCCCCGACCGCGAGGTGGTCGCGTGAGCGATCCGGACGCGGACGGGACAGGCGGTGCGGACGGCGACGCGACGGCCGCCACGGACGGAGAGGGCCCGGAGCCCCCCGCCGAGGCCGTCCTCGACGAGCTGTTCGCTACCATCGAGTCGCGGAAGGCGGAGCTCCCCGAGGGGTCGTACACCGCCTCGCTGTTCACCCACGAGAAGGGGGAGAACGCGGTGTTAGAGAAGATCGGCGAGGAGTCCACGGAGGCGATCCTCGCGGCGAAGGACGACGACCTCGACGAGCTCACCTACGAGAGCGCCGACCTCGTCTACCACCTGCTGGTGTTGTTCGCCATGAAGGACCTCGACATCGACGACCTGCGCGAGGAGCTGCGGAATCGCTTTTAAACCCGACCGGCCTCGTTACCGCTACCGCTCCCGTTCGAGCTCCCGATCGATATCGGCGAGCTCCCTGTCGATGTCGTCGAGCCCCTCGGTCTCCAGCTCGCTCGCGATCCGACGCTCGAACTCCGCCTCGCCGATCTGCCCCTCGACGTACTGTCTGCGGAGCCGGTCCCGCCGGCTCTCCGAACCGTCGCCGGCCGACGCCGAAGTGGACGACGACCGCGACCGCCCGAGCGAGTCGCCCGGCGAGTCGCTCGCGGCGTCGCCGCCGAACAGCCACGCGCCGGTTTTGTAGAGGAGGTAGACGACGCCGGCGAGCACCGCGAGCGAGACGATCCCGGAGACGATCGCCCACACGAGGCTCAAGATCGCCGAGACCACGGAGACGACGACGCTGACGCCGATCAGGATCGCGATCGCGACCGCACCGTAGTAGAGGGCCTTCGTCCCGTCCATGCGGGGAGTCGCGCGCCCGGGCGCAAATACCTTCTCCCGTCTCCGGGCCCGCTCGCCGGAGACGGGCCCGCTCGCCGACGCACCGCCGCTCCACCGTCAGAAGACTTATTCGCCGCTGTGGTCGTGAGTTAGAGAAATGCACCCGAAGCCGTGGTCTCGGACCGGCGCCTCGCCCGCGGACCGCAGCGAGGCCCGCCCGTGAGCGACCGCACCGCCGGCAGCGGTCGGCCCGAATCGGGCGTCGGCCGTCGGACCGTCCTCGGCGCGCTCGCCGGGACCGGGAGCGTCGCGGTCGCGGGGTGCGGCTCCGACTCCGGTTCCGATCCCGCTGGCTCCGACTCCGAACCCGGTTCCGACTCCGGCTCGTCGCCGGACGACGCCGAGACGGGCGGGCTCGATCCGGAGGCGGTCGAAGAGCTCGCGGTCCGGTTCGCCCCGACGCTGTACTTCGACACCGCCGAGCCGTGGTTCCCGACCGACCCCCGACCGTACGCGACCGAGGAGGACGGCGAGACCGTCGTCGACGGGTTCGACGCGTTCGACGGCTACCACGAGCGGTACGACGAGGCGGGCGAGCCGCCGAATCCGACCGTCTTCTACAACGGGGTCCGGTACGAGGAGTCGCCGCTCGCGGTCGTCCAGTTCTGGCTCTACTCCGCGTTCGACCAGTTCACCGCCAACTTCCACTGGCACGACTGGGAGGTGCTCCACGTCTTCGTCGACCTCGACACGGGCGACCCGCAGCTGTACGTCGCCAGTTCCCACTCCCGCAGCGTGCCGAACAACGAGTTCCTCGATCCGGACCCCGACGCTGTCCCGCGGATCCTCTCCGAGCTCGGGTCGCACTCCAGCACCCTCTCGGTCAACGAGATCCCCGACCGGTTCCAGCGCGTCGGCGAGGAGGGGCTGCTCGCGGACATCACCAACACGACGATCGATACCGTCGAGGACCTGCTGGGGGTCCCGCTCGCGTACGGCCTCCCCCGCGACGAGGGGATGCGCCTCCCGTTCGTCGTCCCCGAGTACGAGGGCGCGCCGATCTACGACCACCCCGATCTCCCGTCGGTCACCGCGGAGTCGCTGGTCGACGACGCGCTCACGGTCCGGTCGCTCGACGCGCTGGAGTCGCCCCCGACGGACCTCCCGCTCCGGGAGACGGGGATCGCCTTCCGCCACGCCGACAGGGAGGACGCGGTCGCGGACGAGACCGCCGGGGAGGTGATCACGTACGACCTCGTCGAGACGGCCGAGCTGGAGGGGATCTCGGCGTTCACCGGGCCGCAGCTGAGCTTCGAGTTCGCCGTGCCGGAGGCCGTCGAGGACGCCGTCGCCGGCCACATCACCACCACGGGCGTCCCGTGGGACCAGCCCCGCTACGAGAACCCCGCGGTCGACGTGACCGCCGGCAATCACCGGTCGGAGCTCGCCGACCGATACGACGCCGTCGCCGCCGAGGAGTCGTTCGGCGACGCGGTGAGCGAGGAGATCGACGCGGTCGTGGCCCGCGTCACGCGGACGACCGAGAGCGACGAGGCCCCCGACGGCGAGGGGCTGACGACGACGGACGCGGTCACCGAGTCGTTCGTCCTGATCGAAAGCGACCCCGAAGCGGTCCCGACGTTCGCCGGCGGGGTCGCGGTCGCCAACGGGGTCCCCGAGGGCGACCACCGGCTCACCGTCAACGGCGCCGGGCAGGCGCCCCACAGCGAGAAGCTGACGGTCGCTGCGGACGAGCCCGTGACGGTCGCCGGCGTCGACGGCGAGATCCCCCTGACCGCCCGCGAGAACGCGCGGAAGCTGGAGCTGTCGGACGCCGACAGCGACGTCGACGTGACCCGGTCCGCGGTCGAGGACGACTTCGCCGGGCGGCTCTACGACTCGGCGATCGACGGGAGCGACGCCGTGTACGTCCACGCGGGCGGCGCGTACACGGCCGAGGTACGCGACGCCGACGACGAGGTCGGCGCGTATCGGATCAACCCGGATCCGCCGGGCTCCGACGGCGGCGGAAAGGAGCCGATCCGAATCGAGCGTCCGGAGACCGGGGCGGCACCGCTCGCCGGCTACGTCGCAGACGTGGCCGAGGAGACGCGGGCGGCGGTGGCGGCCGCGGCGGCGGACAGCGGCGACGACACCGACGGCGATGAGGGCGGGAGTTCCGGCGGCCCGTCGAACGCGGTCAACGGCCTGGAACGCGCGCTCGCGGCCGCGGTCGACGCCGCGGAGCGGGCCGAGGAGCGCGCCCGCGCGGGGGACGGTGAGGGGACAGAGCGCCAGCTGGCGAACGTGCTCGATCGGATCGCGCGGATCGAGGAGCGGCTCGCGGCGGCGCGGGAGGGGCTCCCGCCCGGCCTCGCGAACGCGACCGGGAAGCGGGTCGAGCAGGCGACGCGGCGGGTCGAGCAGGCGCGAAACGCCGGGGAGCTCTGAGGGGTCCGTTTCGCGGTCGGGACCGCCGCCCACGGGGCGGTGTGCCACGCCGCACCACTGGATGGAAAGCTATACGACGCCGACCCCTCCACGAGTATATAAGCAGATGTCTCAGGAGGGTTACGACCACACTGCGGTCGAGAAACGGTGGCAGGAGGCGTGGGACGACGCCTCCGTGTATCGCACGCCGGACGAGGTGGACGATCCCACCTACGTGCTGGGGATGTACCCGTACCCGTCCGGGAAGCTCCACATGGGCCACGTCCGCAACTACACCATCACGGACGCGTACGCCCGGTATCGCCGGATGCGCGGCGACGACGTGCTCCACCCGATGGGGTGGGACGCGTTCGGGCTCCCCGCCGAGAACGCCGCCAAGGAGCGCGACACCAACCCCCGCGACTGGACGTTCGACTGCATCGACACGATGCGAGGACAGATGCAGTCGATGGGGTTCGGCTACGACTGGGACCGCGAGGTCACCACCTGCACCCCCGAGTACTACCAGTGGAACCAGTGGCTGTTCCGCCGGTTCCACGAGGCGGGGCTCGTCGAGCGCCGCGACGCCGAAGTGAACTGGTGTCCCTCCTGCGAGACCGTCCTCGCGGACGAGCAGGTCGAGGGCGACGACGAGCTGTGTTGGCGCTGTGACACCCCCGTCGAGACCCGCGATCTGGACCAGTGGTTCTTAGAGATCACCGAGTACGCCGACGAGCTGCTCGACGCGATCGACGGTCTGGAGGGATGGCCGGACTCCGTGCGCCAGATGCAGCGCAACTGGATCGGTCGCCAGCACGGGACGACCCTGGAGTTCCGCGTCGACGGCCACGGGCCCGTCGAGGCGTTCACCACCCGCGTCGACACGATCCACGGCGCGACGTTCTTCGCGCTCGCGCCCGACCACCCGATCAGCGAGGAGCTGGCCCGGTCGGACGAGGACGTGCGCCGCTTCGTCGAGGAGGACGCCGACCCCGAGGGCGACGAGCCGAACGGCGTCGAAACGGACCTCACGGCCACCAACCCCGCAACGGGCGAGGAGATCCCCGTCTTCGTCGCCGACTTCGTCCTCTCGGACGTGGGGACCGGCGCGCTGATGGCGGTGCCCGGCCACGACGAGCGCGACCACGCGTTCGCCGAGAAGATGGGCGTCGACATCGAGCCGGTGATCGCTCCGGAGCCCGGCGAGTGGGACGGCGAGTCGGTGCCGGACGCGCCGGACGTGAGCGAGGCGGCGTTCACGGACGACGGCGTCGTGATCAACTCCGGCCAGTACAGCGGCCTCGACAGCGAGACGGCCCGCGATCGGCTCACCGAGGACATCGAGAGCGCCGAGGCGACCACCCAGTACCGCCTGCGCGACTGGGGGATCTCCCGACAGCGCTACTGGGGGACCCCGATTCCGGTCGTCCACTGCGACGACTGCGGCTCGGTGTTGGTGCCCGAGTCGGACCTGCCGGTCGAGCTGCCGGAGTTCATCAACACGACCGAGAACCCGCTCGACGCCGCCGAGGAGTGGAAGGAGACGACCTGTCCGGAGTGCGGCGGCCCGGCCACCCGCGAGACGGACACGATGGACACGTTCGTCGACTCCTCGTGGTACTTCCTGCGATACGTCTCGCCCGGGGACGAGGCGCTCCCGTTCGACCTGGACCGCGCGAACGACTGGATGCCGGTCGACCAGTACGTCGGCGGCATCGAGCACGCCGTGATGCACCTGCTGTACTCGCGGTTCGTCACCAAGGTGTTGGCCGACGAGGAGGGGCTCGAACACCGCGAGCCGTTCACCAACCTGCTGGCGCAGGGGATGGTCCAGCTGGAGGGCGAGAAGATGTCCAAATCGAAGGGGAACGTCGTCTCGCCCCAGCGCATCGTCGACGAGTACGGCGCCGACACGGCCCGGCTGTTCATGATGCAGGCCGCCCAGCCGGAGCGCGACTTCGACTGGTCCGAGGAGGGCGTCAAATCGACGCACCGCTTCCTGGCCCGCCTGACCGACCTGGTCGAGGGGTACGCGGCCGGGGAGGCGGAGACCGCCCCCGCCGACGCCGACCGCGACACGATCGACGACTACGTCGACGACGAGATCGACGCCGCGGTCGCCATCGCGGGCGGGGAGTACGACGACCTCACCTTCAACGTCGCGCTCCGCGAGGCGCAGGACCTCGTGGGGACGCTCCGGAGCTACCGGGGCCACACCGACCCGCACCCGGAGACGTACGAGCGCGGGATCGACGTCGCCGTTCGCCTGCTCGCGCCGGTCGTCCCGCACCTCACCGAGGAGCTGTGGGAGACGCTGGACCGCGACGGGTTCGTCGTCGAGGCCGACTGGCCGACCGCGACGGTCGACCGGGAGACGGTCGAGCGCCGCCGCCGGCTGGTCGAGAACACCCGCGAGGACGTGCGCGACATCGTCGAGGTCGCCGGCATCGAGGACCCCGAGCGGATCGACGTGGTCGTCGCGCCCGACTGGAAGTACGACGCGCTGTCGATCGCGATCGACAGCGACGCCGATAACCTCATCTCGGAGCTGATGGCGGAGAGCCACATCCGGGACCGGGGCGACGACGCGGCCTCGTACGGGCAGGACCTGCAGGCGAACCGCGAGGCGCTCCAGGAGACGCTGTCGGGGGACGACGAGCACGAGGCGCTGCGCGCCGCCTCGTGGCTGATCGAGCGCGAGTTCGACGCGCCGGTCCGGGTCGAGCGCGCCGCCGACGCCGACGACGCGGTGGTTCGGAAGGCGGAGCCGGGCCGCCCCGCGATCGACATCGTCGAGTAGCGGTTCGAGGCCCTTTTGAAACGGCGACGGCGCCCCCGGGAGCGATCAGTCGGCGGTGACGCCCCGGAAGCGATTAGTCGGCGGCGACGCCCGAATGCGTATGGACGACCCCTATGCCCCCGCCCGCGACGCGCTCGACGGCGACGGGCTGGCCGGCGGCGCGGCCGATTCCGACCCCGCCGTCCTCGCCGCGCGCCTCGACGCCGACGACCCGCTCTCCGCGTTCGCGGATCGGTATCACGTGCCGGACGACGGCTTGTATATGGACGGCAACTCGCTCGGCCCCGCGAGCGACGCCGCCATCGCCAGCCTCGACCGCGTCGTCGACGAGTGGCGTGAGCGGCTCATCTCGGGGTGGACCGACGCCGACCCGCCGTGGTTCGAGGTGGGCGAGCGGCTCGGCGACGCGCTCGCGCCCCTCGTCGGCGCCGACCCGAGCGAGGTCGTCGTCGGCAACTCGATCACCGTCAACATCCACACCCTGATCGGCACCTTCCTCGACGAGCTGCTCGCGGGGAACGGGCCCGAACGCGAGGGGGTCGCGGCGGCGGACGGGACGTGGGCGCCGGGCGGGGAGCCGGGCGGCGACCCCGCCGTCCTCGTCAACGAGCTCGACTTCCCCTCCGACCACTACGCGATACGGGCGCAGTTGCGTCAGCGCGGGATCGACCCGGACGAGAAGCTCCGGGTCGTCGAGAGCAGCGACGGCCGGACGATCGATCCCCGAGACGTCGAGGCCGCGCTGGCGGCGCACGACGACGTGGGGATCGTGTTCATGCCGACCGCGCTGTACCGCTCCGGGCAGCTGTTCGACGTGGAGAGAATCGCCGATGCCGCCCACGCGGCGGGCGCCTTCGCGGGGTTCGACGCGGCTCACTCCGCGGGGGCGGTTCCCCACGCGTTCGGGGACGCCGGCGTCGACTTCGCAGTGTGGTGTACCTACAAGTATCTCAACGCCGGGCCGGGGTCGATCGGCGCGCTGTTCGTCGCCGACCGGCACCACGGACTCACGCCCGCCCTGACGGGCTGGTGGGGCCACGAGAAGGCGACGCAGTTCGAGATGAACATGACGTACACGCCCGCCGACTCGGCCGGCGCGTGGCAGATCGGCACCCCGCCGTTGCTCGCCGCGGCGCCGCTCGAGGGGTCGGTCGAGCTCCTCCGGGAGGCCGGGATCGAGCGCCTGCGCGCCAAGTCGCTCGCGCTCACCGACTTCCTGATCGCCTTGGTCGACGATCGGCTTCCGGAGGTGTCGGTCGGAACGCCCCGCGAGCACGCGGCCCGCGGCGGCCACGTCGCCCTGGAACACCCGGACGCCGAGCGGCTGAGCAGGGCGCTCACCGACCGCGGGGCGGTCGTCGACTTCCGGCCGCCGAACGTGGTTCGGGTGTGTCCGGCGGCGCCGTACACCTCGTTCGCCGACGTGCTGGCCGTCGTCGACGAGATCGAGGCGATCCTCGACAGCGGTGCCCACGAGAGCTACGCGACGGGAGAGGGCGGGGTGACGTAGCGGTCCCGGCTCGCTGTGGGACCGCTTTCGAGCGTCGATATCCGCACTCTTATCATCTGACTAAACGTACCGATCGGTAAGAGAGATTATGGAGGAGAGTTCACGCACGAACGGCGGCGTTGACTCGTTCGGCGTGGCCGGCGAGGGGGCCGCTTCCGTTTACGAGGCGATTTTTCGCGAGATGGACGACGCCGTGTTCGTCGTCGAGGTCGAGCGGACAGACGACGGATACGAGTTCACGTTCCGACAGAACAACACCGCGTATCAGGAACAGACGGGGTACTCCGAGGACGAGATGCGGGGTCGGACGCCGCGGGAATTCCTCGGCGACGAACAGGGCGCGACCGTGGCCGAGAACTACCGCCGGTGTGTCGAGCGGGGCGCCACGATCGAGTACGACGAGCGCCTCGAGTTCCCGGGCGGCCCGAGTTACTGGCAGACGAAGCTGACCCCGATCACCGAGGACGGGACGATAACGCGGATCGTCGGGGTCGCTCGGGACGTCACCGCACAGAAGGAACAGGAGCGAGAGCACCAGCGCACGTACCGCCGGTTCCAGACCGTGTTGGAGACGATGTCGGCGGCGGTGTTCCTGAAAGACGCCGACGGTGGGTACCTCCTGATGAACCACGCGTGCCGCGACCTGCTCGACGCCGGTGAGGACTACGTCGGGACGACCGACAAGGACCTCTTTCCGGAGGCGGTCGCCCAGCAGGCCCGGGCGGACGACCTCCACGTCCTCGAGACCGGAGGGCGGATCGAGATCGAGGAGACGGTCCCGACGCCCGCAGGAGAAAGCGTCCGGCTCACTCGGAAGTCGCCCGTGTACGATGACGACGGGGAAATCGTTGGCGTCTGCGGCGTCTCGACGGACATCACCGATCAGAAGGAGCGCGAGCGGGCCCTCCAACAGCTCAAAGACCGGCTCGAACTCGCGGTCGAAGGCGCGCAGCTCGGCGTCTGGGACTGGGACATGACCACCGACGAGGTCGAGTTCAACGACCAGTGGGCGCGGATGCTCGAGCACTCGCTCGACGAGATCGAGCCGCATCTCGATGAGTGGGAGCGACGCGTCCATCCCGACGACCTCGAGGCGGTCGAGGACGCGCTGTCGGCCCACATCGCGGGCGAGACGCCGTACTACGAGGCGGAACACCGGATGCGCACCGGATCGGACGAGTGGAAGTGGATCCGCGACATCGGGAAGGTCGTCGAGCGCACCGACGACGGGGAGCCGGTTCGTGCGGTCGGGATTCACCTCGACATCGACGATCAGAAGCGGCGCGAGCGGGAGCTGATCCGAACGCGGCAGCTCATCGAACGGACACAGGAGAGCGCGTCGATCGGCTGGTGGGAGGTCGATCTGGTCGGCGAGTCGCTCACGTGGAGCGACGAGGTGTATCGCATCCACGGGGTGGACCCGGACGAGTCGGTCGAGCTGTCGGAGGGGTTCGAGTTCTACCACCCGGACGATCGGGAGGCCATCGAGACGGCGTTCGACCGGCTGACCGAGGACGGCGAGTCGTACGACATCGAACTCCGGATCGTCACGGCGTCCGGTCAGACCCGGTGGGTCCGGACGATCGGCGATCCGCAGCGCGACGACGAGGGGCGCGTCACCGGCGCGCTCGGGCTGTTCCAAGACATCACCGAGCAGAAGGAGTACGAGCTGGCCCTCGAGTCGACCCGCCAAGAGCTCCGGCAGATCATCGACCTCGTCCCGGACCTCGTGTTCGTGAAGAACCGCGAGGGCGAGTACCTCCTGGCCAACGAGGCGACTGCGGCGGCGTACGGGAAAACGCCCGCGGAGGTCGAAGGGCAATCGGAGGCGGACATCATCCCCAGCGTCGAGGACTCCGAGGAGTTCCGCCAGGACGACCTCGACGTGATCGAGTCGGGCGAGGCGAGAGTGATCGGCGAGGAGACGCTGACGACGGCGGACGGCGAGACGCGTATCTTTGAAACGCGGAAGATTCCGTACGAAATCGCGGAGAGCGGCGGAGACGCCGTGTTGGGGTACGCCCGCGACATCACCGAACTGAAGCAGTACGAGCGGACGCTCGAAGATCAGCGGGACAGCCTCAAACTGCTGAACCAGGTCGTTCGACACGACATTCGGAACCAGCTGATGGTCGTGGAGTCGTACACCGAGCTGCTCGAAGGGTCGCTCCCCGACGACCAGAGCCGAACGTACGCGCGAACGGTCATCGAGGCGGCGAAACAGGCGGCGGGGATCACGGAGACGGCCAGAGACGTGACCGACGTGCTGCTGCAGGTCGGCACCGACCGGACTCCGATGAGCCTCCGCGACGAACTCGCCGGGCAGATCGAACAGGTCCGCGCGGATCAGGACCGTGTGTCGGTCTCGGTCGACGGCTCGATCCCCGACGTGACGGTGCTGGCCGACGACCTGTTGGAGGCGGTGTTCCGGAACCTCCTGACGAACGCGGTCGTCCACAACGACAAGGACGTGGCGGAGATCACGGTGTCGACGCGCGTGTCGGACGAGACCGTGTGCGTGTCGATCGCCGACAACGGTCCCGGCATTCCGGACGACCACAAGGCGCAGATCTTCCAGGAGGGCGAGAAGGGTCTCGAGAGCGGCGGTACGGGCGTCGGACTGTACCTCGTCAAGACGCTCGTCAACAAGTACGGCGGCGACGTGTGGGTCGAGGACAACGAGCCGACGGGCAGCGTGTTCGCCGTGGAACTGTCGATCGCGGATTGAACGGGCACGCGCCCCTCGTAGACAGAACGGGAGCGCGCCTCTCGCGGCCGCCGGACCGGCCCCGAGCGCTCGCACGACCCTCGCACAGCGACGCCCTTAATCGCTTGAATCACCAACGTCCGACGATCAGATAATGGCGGAACCGTCGGGGATGGACGCGTTCGCGCAGCTCGGGGGTGACCTCCGCGAGGCGCTCTCCGAGCAGGGGTTCTCCACGCCGACGGAGCCCCAGCGCGAGGCGATCCCGCCGCTCGCCGACGGGAAGAACGCCCTCGTCCTCGCCCCGACGGGCACCGGGAAGACGGAGACGGCGATGCTCCCCGTCTTCGACGCGATCGTCGACGCCCGCGACGCCCCCGGCGCTCCTCCCCGCGAGGGCATCTCCGCGCTGTACATCACGCCGCTGCGCGCGCTCAACCGCGACATGATGGACCGGCTGGAGTGGTGGGGCGACCGGCTCGACGTCGAGGTGGCGGTGCGCCACGGCGACACCACCCAGTACGAGCGGAGCAAGCAGGCCGACGACCCGCCGGACGTGCTCATCACGACCCCGGAGAGCCTCCAGGCGATCCTCACGGGCTCGAAGATGCGGGTCGCGCTCGAAGACGTCGCCCACGTCGTGATCGACGAGGTCCACGAGCTCGCCGCCGCGAAGCGCGGCGCCCAACTGACGGTCGGGCTCGAACGCCTCCGGCGCGTGGCGGGACCGTTCCAGCGGGTGGGACTCTCCGCGACGGTCGGCGACCCCGAGGAGGTCGGGCGGTTCCTCGTCGGATCGGGGACGCGCGACCCCGACCGCCCCGGCGACCGCGCGTTCGAGATCGTCGAGGTCGCGGCCGGGACCCGGACGGACGTGCGGGTGCTCGACCCGCCGATCACGGACCGCGACGCGACGCTCGCCGGCGAACTGGCGGTCGACGAGACGACCGCGAGCCACGTCCGGAC
>NZ_NHOA01000021.1 GCF_002727125.1 Halorubrum persicum | reverse complement strand
GTCCACTACGAGGCGAGCAGCTCGTCCGCGGGGTCGCCGCTCGCCTCGTAGTGGACGCAGCTGACCCCGGCCTCTTCGAGCGCCTCGCGGGCCCGTCGCACGGCCGAGATCTGGTGGACAGAGGCCCCCTCGGGATTGTCTTGGAAGACGTGGCACAGGTGGGCCGTCACCGAGCCCTCCTCGGCGGGGAGGTTCGCGACCGCCTCGGCCTGCGCGACCGCTCGGCTGTCTTCCGTGTTATCGATCCCGATGAGTACATCGTACATGGTCGACCGTTTGCGCACCGGACGTATAAATCGTACCGAACGTTTCACATTCCGGTAACGTTCCGGCTTTCGGGGGTGGACGCCCTCATGCACCGACGCACGCCGCTTTTAACCCATGCCGACGAACGTCGGCGCATGATTACGGTCAAGGACACCGTCCACGACCACATCGAGATCGACGGTGTCGCCGCGGACCTCCTCGACACCCCCGCCGTTCAGCGCCTCCGCCACGTCAAACAGCTCGGCACGGTCCAACTCGTGTACCCCTCCGCGAACCACACCCGCTTCGAGCACTCGCTCGGCGTCTACCACCTCGCCAGCCGGGCGCTCGACCACCTCGGGATCGAGGGACTGCGCGCGGACCGGATCGAGGCCGCCGCCATGCTCCACGACGTGGGGCACGGCCCCTTCAGCCACAACTTGGAGTCGCTCACGCACCGCCGCACGGGGAAGTACCACGACGACGTCGACGAGCTGCTCGCGACCGGCGCGGTGGGCGAGACCCTCCGCGACCACGGCCTCGACCCCGATCGGATCGCCGGGCTCGTCGGCGGCGAGGGCCCCTACGGCGGGCTCGTCTCGGGCGAGCTCGACGTGGACCGGATGGATTACCTCGTGCGCGACGCCTACCACACCGGCGTCCCGTACGGCACCATCGACACCGAGCGGTTCGTCCGGGAGCTGACGTTCGTCGACGACGGGACGGGTGACGACGCGCTCGTGTTGGACGAGGGGAACGTCCAGACGGCCGAGAGCCTCCTGCTGGCGCGCGCGCTGATGAACCCGGTCGTCTACACCCACCACGTCGCGCGCATCTCGAAGGCGATGCTGCGGCGGGCCGCGAGCGACCTCCTCGACGCGACGCCGACGACCGCTGCGGAGCTTCGCCGGATGGACGACCACGACTTCCTCGCGGCGATCCGGAGCTGCCCGGAGACCGCGGAACTCTCGCGGCGCTACGACGAGCGCGACCTCTACAAGCTCGCCGTCTGGGCCGAGTACGACGACGTGCCCGCCCGCGTCCACGAGGCCGATCATGACGCCGAGACCGCGCTGGAACGCGAGATCGCCGAGTCGGCCGGCGTCGCCCGGCAACACGTGATCCTCGATGTCCCCCCCGAGCCGTCGATGCGGGAGTCGACTGCCCGCGTCACCGTCAACGGCGAGGTGCGCCGGTTAGAGCGCCAGTCGCCGCTCGTCTCCGCGCTCCGGACCGCCCAGCGCAACCAGTGGCGCCTCGGCGTCTACGCCCCTCGGCCCGCGACCGACCGCGTCGGGCGCGCCGCCGCGGACGTGCTCGGACTCGACCCCGACGGGCTCGTCGCGGAGGTGCGCGGCGCGATGCCGACGACGCTCGACGAGTTCCGCGACGGGGCGTGACCGCGCGGCTCGCACCCCTGTCGTGACCTTTTACTCCCGCGCCGGCGACTCGCGGGTATGCATCTCGAAGGGACCGTTCTGGTCGGTCCGGAGTTCGAGCCGGTCGAGGGGCGGGTCGTGGTCGCCGACGGCGAGATCGTCCGGGTCGAGGAGACGAGCGTCGACAGCGACGACGTGATCCTCCCGGCGTTCGTCAACGCCCACACCCACATCGGCGACTCCATCGCCAAGGAGGCCGGCGAGGGGCTCTCGCTCGACGAGCTGGTCGCCCCGCCGGACGGTCTCAAACACCGGCTCCTGCGGGAGGCGAGCCGCGAGGCGAAGGTCGCGGCGATGGCGCGGAGCCTCCGGTACATGGAGTCGACGGGGACCGGAACCGTCCTCGAGTTCCGGGAGGGCGGGGTCGAGGGCGTCGGCGCGCTCCGCGACGCCGTCGCGGGCGAGGGCGTGGAGTTCGGCGAGCGCGCGATCGAGCCGGTCGTGTTCGGCCGCGACGACACGGACGTGCTCTCCGTCGCCGAGGGGTACGGCGCCTCCGGCGCCCGCGACGCCGACTTCGACGCGGTGCGCTCGGAGGCCCGCGAGGCGGGCAAGCTGTTCGGCATTCACGCCGGCGAGCGGGACGCCGACGACATCAACGCCGCGATGGATCTGGACCCGGATTTCCTCGTTCACATGGTCCACGCCGAGGGGATCCACCTCGACCGGCTCGCAGACCGCGGCACCCCCGTCGTCGTCTGCCCGCGGTCGAACCTCGTGACGAACGTCGGCGTACCGCCGATCCGCGACCTCGCCGAGCGGACGACGGTCGCGCTCGGCACCGACAACGTCATGCTCGACTCGCCGTCGATGTTCCGCGAGATGGAGTTCGCCGCGAAGCTCTCCGATCTCCCGGCCAGAGAGATCCTGCGGATGGCGACGGTGAACGGCGCGTCGATCGCGGGGCTGAACCGGGGCGTCGTCGCGAAGGGCGCCGACGCCGACCTGCTGGTGCTCGACGGCGACTCCGACAACCTCGCCGGCGCGCACGACCTCGTCCGCGCGATCGTCAGGCGGGCCGGCGCGGCCGACGTGTCCCGGGTCGTGATCGGCGGCGACGCGGTCGGCTCGGCGGCCGACTGAGGTCGCGTGGTCGGGGGACTGAAGCCTCTCGCGGCCGTACGATCCGTCGATGGCCACGTTCTCGCCGCTGTTCGGGCTCGCGCTCGGCCCCGTCGTCGGACTGCTCGCGACGCTCGCGATGGACCGCGTCATGCCCCGGCTCCCGGAGGGGACGACCGCACCCCGCGTCGCCGCGGGAGTGCTCACCGATACCCCGGTCGACAGGGCGCCGGAGCGGCTGGCGACGTGGACCCACTACGTCGCCGGCGGCGGCGCCGGCCTCCTGTTCGTGGGACTCGTCTCGGCAGTCCAGGCGGCGCTCGGCGTCGGCACCGCCGTCGCGCTGGTCATCGCCGGCCCCGCGATGCTCGCGCTGATGGTGGGTTTCTTCGCGCTGATTCCGCTCCCCCGTGCGAGGGGGCTCCCCCGCCAGCGGCTCTCGACGATCCGGCGCGACTGGGCGCTCGCCGCCGCGACGTACGTCTTCGCCGCGTCCCTGCTCGTCGCGGTCGCGGGCGGGGTCTGACCCCGGCGAGCGGGCCGGGAGAGAAACGGTTTAGTCGCTGGCTCGTGCCCGTCAGAGCATGCACGCGATCACTCGATCCGGCTGGATCGAGGTCATTTCTGGCTCGATGTTTTCGGGGAAGACGGAGGAGTTGCTTCGGCGGCTCCGGCGGTCCGAGATCGCCGGCCAGTCCGTCGCGGTGTACAAGCCGGCCATCGACGACCGCTACGGCGAAACGTCGATCGGATCCCACAACGGGCGGCAGTGGGACGCGACCGTCGTCGACAACGAGGGCGACGGCCCGCTCGCGATCCTCGACGACGACCCGTACCCGGAGGTCGCCGCGATCGACGAGGCGAACTTCTTCTCGGACGCCCTCGTCGAGGTCTGTAACGTCCTCGCCGACAACGGGACCCGCGTCATCGTCTCCGGCACCGACCAGACGTTCCGCGGCGAGCCGTTCGAGCCGCTCCCGGAGCTGATGGCGACCGCGGAGTACGTCGATAAGCTGCAGGCGATCTGCTCGCAGTGCGGCGAGCCCGCCTCCCGGAACCAGCGGCTCATCGAGGGCGAGCCGGCCCACGTCGACGACCCGACGATCCTCGTCGGCGCCGAGGAGTCCTACGAGGCGCGGTGTCGCGACTGCCACGTGTTGCGGACCGGCGAGCGCTCGGGGGCCGAACGGGCGTACCTGACGGACGACTGACGGAGTCGCCTCCACGGCGACGGGACCGTCGTCCTACTCGCCCGTCGCGTCGCGGTAGGCCCACAGGTGTCCGTGCCCGCCCGGCAGGTCGACCGGTCGATACGTCTGGAGGAGCGCGCGACCGTCAGCGAGGGCGATCCGCTCGTCGTCGACGGGCCGTCGCGCGTCGATGATCGCTTCGATCCGGTCGACGAACGACTGGGGGTCCTCGAACAGCTCGCTCATCTCGACGGCGAACCGCGCGCAGTCGCGGCCGATCGCCGCCGACGGGTCCCCGTCGAGATCGAAGAGGCCGTACAGGTGGCGGTTGACGCGGAGGACCTGCCTGTCCGCGTCCTCGATGAGCACCCCGACCGGGAGCGTGTCGAGCACCGTCGACAGGACGGCGTTCGTGCGTTCCACCTCTCGCTTGCGGTCCGTCCGCTCGGTGACGTCTTCGAACTGCGAGAAGACGCGGATCACCTCGCCGTCGTCGTTGGTCACCACTTGGTTGTGCCACGCACAGCGGATCCGCTCGCCGTCCGCGCGCACGTTCTCGTTGATGCTCTGGTAGCCGCCCTTATCGGAGAGGAGCTGCCGCTCGACCTCCGCGACGTGGCGGTGGAGCCCTTCGGGGACGAACCGCACCCACGTCCCGCCGATCAGCTCCGACTCGGAGTAGCCGAGGATCTCCTCGGCGGCCGGATTCGCTCGAACGATCTGAAACGTCTCGTCGTACTCGATCGTTCCGAGCGGCGACTGCTGGATGAACCGCGAGAGCCGCTCTTGGCTCGCGGTCAGCGCCGCCCGTGAACGGGACTGATCGACCGCGTTCCGGACCCGATTCGCGAGCACCGTGTACTGATCGGTCCCCGAGCGCTTCTGGATGTAATCCGTGACGCCGGCGGAGATCGCCTCGCTCGCGATCTCCTCGCTCCCCTTCCCCGTGAACAGGATGAACGGGACCGTCGGATCCCGCTCTCGAATGCGATCGAGAAGGTCCAGCCCGTTCGGTTCCGGGCATCTCGTAGTCGCTGACGACGCAGTCGATCGACCCGGACTCGACGGCCTCGAGCGCGGCACCAACGTCGGTCTCCGATTGGACCTCGAACGCGCCGTCCATCCGTTCGAGATAGGTGGCGACCAGTTCGAGGAAGGCCGGCTCGTCGTCGACGTGTAATACTCGGACGGCCGAACCACATTCCCCGTGCGGGCGATGGGGCGGCTCCGACATTGCAACCTACTACCACGACATCGTGGAAATACGTTCGGGTCGGTGTGCGTTTTAGAGCGCCTATTAGTCAGTCAGGCGTCAGTTTCCGGATCGGCCGCAACCGCGGCTTCGTCCTCGGCACTCGCCTCGCCGTCCTCGGCGGTCGCGACACCGTACAGCCCGAAGAGCGCCGCGAGGACGATCAGCGCGCCCTCCGCGCGGGTGGCGACGTACACCCACTCGCGGGGCTCCGCCTCGCCCGCGTTCCGGTACACCGCCTTCGTCCACGCGCGTACGACGGTTCGCGGAAGGAGCGTTTGGACCAGTCCACCGATTCCGGCGACCAACAGCAGCAGGGCTTTCATACCTCTCCTTCGCGGGGTGCGTCCAAAAGCGATGCGGCGCGCGGTGACGCACGCGCAACTCGCGGCCGGCGCGCGTCACACCGGGTCGGCCGCCGAGAGGTAGCGCCGGCAGGTCGCGGCCGCCCACTCTCGGACGGGCGGCGCGTCCGACCACAGCAGCGCGGCGAGGCCCCGCTCGTCGAACAGCCCGACGACGGCGCGCTCGCCCACGAGGAACACGGCCACCGGGGAGTCGCCGTCGTGGCGGTACGCCTCGACCCCGTGCTCGGCGAGGACCGACCGGAGTAGGGGAGCGGAAGCCCCGGTGAGTCGGGCTTCGGCCCCGCCGGTGAGGACGAGTCGGAGCGTCCCGCTGGTGACTTCGCCGTCGTTCAGCAGCTGCCGCGCGAGGCCGGGATCGGCGCGAGGGACGACCCCGACGATGGACCCACCGGCGCCGGCGAGCGCCGGGAGTCGAGCCGCCGGCCCCGGGTCGTCGCCCCGCTCGGCGATCTCAGCGTCGTCGCGGAGCGCGTCGGCGTCGACGCCGGCCGCCTCCGCGACCAGCCTCCGGAGGGCCGCGCCGGGCGTGTCGGCGTTAGCCATCCGTTCGCTCCGCGCTCCGGTCGTCGCTCCGGTCGCCCTCCGCCAGCGGGTCGCCCTCGGCCGGACGCGGCGGGTACGTCTGCCGCCCGCCGCTCGATCGGCGTGCGAGGAGCCGGGCGGTCGCGCGGCGACGGTCGTCGGGGCGTTCCTCGGTCGTCTCGTCGTAGTACAGTACGGTCAGCCCGAGCCCGGCCCGCAGGAGTTCGTTGGCGGCGAACCGGTAGCGGTCGTTACCCGGACCCGAGGGCGTCGCGTCGGTCGACCGGAGGTGCCCCTCGACGAACAGGTACCCGCCGGGGGCGAGCGCCTCGGTCAGGTCGGCGAACCGGTCGAGCGCGTGGAAGAAGCTCATCGTGATCAGCTCGTACGCCTCGGGTGGGAACCCGTAGGTGGAGGCGTCGGCCTGAATCGTCTTGATCCGATCGGCGACCCCTCGCTCCGCGGCGCGCTCGCGGACGATGGAGAGCCCCTCTCGAGACGCGTCGAGGGCGTCGACGGCGTAGCCCGCCTCCGCGAGAGCGATCGCGTTGCGACCGGTGCCGGCGGCCACGTCGAGCGCGCGGCCGTCGGGGATCGCGGCCACGTACGAGCGCAACACGGCTGACGGCTCCGGCTCGCGGGGGTAGTCGCCGGATGCGAAGCGGTCGTCCCAGTCGGTCATGACGGCGATTGCGTCGCGGCGAGCGTAAACCCCACGGGCGTCGGGGTCACAACGGGAATATGGACGAGAGCGACGAGTCGGCGCCGATCGAGGTGACGCTCGGTGAGCTGTTGACCGAACGCGGAGAGAGCCTCGCGACCGCGGAGTCGCTGACGGGCGGGCTCGTCGGGTCGCGCGTGACCGACGCGCCGGGCGCGAGCGCCTACTTCGACCGCGGGTTCGTGACCTACGCGTACGACGCCAAACGCGAGATGCTCGGTGTGTCCCGCGAGTCGCTCGACGCGGAGGGCGCCGTGAGCGCGTCCGTCGCCGAGCAGATGGCGGCGGGCGCGCGCGACCGCGCCAACACGACGTGGGCGGTCGCCACGACGGGGATCGCGGGACCGAACGGCGGGACGGCGGAGAAGCCGGTGGGACTCACGTACGTCGGCGTGGCCCACGCGGCGCCGTGGGGGACCGAAGAGTCGTTCGTCCGCACGGAGCGCGTCGTCCTCAGCGGCGACCGCGCCGCGGTGAAGCGGAAGGCGGTCGACACCGCGCTGGACGCGCTCGTTCGGACGATCCGCGAAGTCAACGACGAGGAGTGAGGCGACTGCGCCGGCGCTTCGGCCGGGCGATCGCGCCGCTCGCTCAGTCGATGTACGTGTGTCCGACGACCGCGACGAGGAGCGCGGCGACGACGATCCACGCCAACGGCTCGACGGCGAGCAGCCGGATCGGCCGGGCCGCGGATTCGTCGAAGCCGAACAGTGCTCCCGCCGACAGCGCCCCCGCCAACACGAGCGCGGCGACGACGCCGGAAACGCCGAGGAGTAGGGCGTCGGTCCGGTCCATACCGCAGATCCGCGAGGGACGTACATAAACGGATCTCCGGTCTGCATCGCTCTCCCGGTTCGGA
Organism: Halorubrum persicum; assembly: GCF_002727125.1. Taxonomy (GTDB): domain Archaea; phylum Halobacteriota; class Halobacteria; order Halobacteriales; family Haloferacaceae; genus Halorubrum; species Halorubrum persicum. The sequence continues at coordinate 5,302 of NZ_NHOA01000021.1, read as the reverse complement.
TCGCTCACCGGCTCACATGCTCCCCGCTTTTTGCGACACGTCGTTGCGGCGAAAAAGCCAGGGCAGGGATTTGAACCCCGGAAGTCTCGATTACAAGTCGAGTGCATGAACCGCCCATGCTCCCCTGGCGCAGGCTGGCGTACTCGGTCCTCCTATGAGTGCGTGTCGCTTTCCGCGAAGGTGACGGACCGTCCGGCACCGCCGCGCCGCCGGGCCGCGGTCAGTCGGGTTCGCTGTCGTCGTTCCCCTCCGCGTCACCACCGATCTCGTCGCCGGCCGTCAGCGATTTCGTCAGCTCGACGCGGTGCGGCTCGTACCCCCGTTCCGCGTAGAACTCGCGGGCGCGGTCGTTCGCCGCGAGCGCCTCCAGCGCGACGGTCTCGGCGCCCGCTTCGCGGAGCGCTCGCTCGGCGGCGTCGAGCAGGTCGCCGCCGATCCCCTCGCCTCGGCGTTCGGGGACGACGAACAGGTTGCTCACGACGCCGCGGGTGCGGTCGCGTTCGTAGCCGCCGTGATCGAGCGCGAACCCGACGAACCCGAGCGGGTCGCCGCCCGCCTCGCCGTCCTCGCCGCCGCCGCGCGCGACGAGGAGCTCACCGGTGACCGCCGAGCGCGCGACCCACTCGCGGACCGCGGCGCGGTTTCCCTCCGCGAGCAGCGTCGACCCGTGGGTCCGCTGGCTCTCCGCGAGCGCGATCCACAGGTCGGTGACCGGGTCGATGTCGGCGGCGGCGGCTGGCGTGACGCGCACGCTGTCGCTGTCGGCCATTCGTTCGACCTTCGGCACGCTGGGCGTTTGAGCCTACCGGCGGGGCGGCGGGCGGCGCGGAATCGGCGAGAGAACAGACGGTGAAACAGAGCGGTGTCGCGTCACACCTCGCGGCACTCCGGGCAGACCGCCTGTCCGTTCGCGCTCACGAGGTCGGGGACGAGCGCCCCGCAGCTCTCGCAGACGCCCTGCGTCGGCGAGCCGGACGCGTCGGTCGACGCGGCCTCGACGGCGCGGTCGACGCCGCCGTCCGCCCCCGCCATCGCGGCGTCACCGCGCCGGGGCTCTCCGGTCGCTTCCTCGTCGCTGAGGGGATCTCGGACCCCGTCGCCGCTCCGGGGCGCGCCGGCGGCGAGCACGTCGCCCGCGGTGACGACGCCGACCGCCTCGTCGTTTTCGACGACGACGACGCGTTCGGCTCCCTCGGCGACGAGCCGCTCCTCGACGGCGGCGAGCGCGTCGTCGGGCGCCACCGCCGGGAGCGGCGGCCCCATGACCGACCCGACCGTGGGGTCGTCGGCGAGCCCTTCGTCCAAGAGCGATCCGAGGGCCTCCTGCCAGCCCAGCCGACCGACCGGCTCGCCGCCCCGGAGGACGACGAGGCAGTTCGTCCCCTCGTCGACCAGCAGCGCCGCCGCGTCGCGCAACGAATCCGACTCGCTCACCCCGAGGAACTCGCGGTGCATCACGTCTCGAACTGTGGTATTTGTTCGCATGAGCCGTGATTCCGTAGCGAACGGCTAAAAGGTGCCCCCGATATCGTTATACGTATTCCTCGCGTAGAGTGCCGATCGGTCCGGAAAACGCGGGAGGCGCCGAGGAGCGCGGACCGCTCGCCGGGGGCAGGCGGCTCGCGATCGCACAGGCTGACGGCGACGAAAAGGAGGCTTCAAACCCTCCGGCGCCCGAGCGGGTGGTATGACCATTCCCTCGTTCGTGATCGGGATCGCGGGGGGGACCGGTGCGGGAAAGACGACCGTTTCCCGGCTCGTCACCCGCGATCTCGGCGACAGCGTCACCCGCATCCCGCTGGACAACTACTACGAGGACCTCTCGCATCTCGACTTCGAAGAGCGTCAGTCGGTCAACTACGACCACCCCTCCGCGTTCGAGTGGGAACTGCTCCGAGCGCACCTCGAAGCCCTGTTAGAGGGGCAGTCGGTGGAGATGCCCCAGTACGACTTCGAGATCCACAACCGGAAGGAGGAGCGCGTCACCGTCGAGCCGACGGACGTCATCGTGCTCGAAGGGATCCTCGCGCTGTACGACGAGGAGATAAACGAGATGATGGATCTCCGGCTGTTCGTCGAGACCGACGCCGACGTGCGCATCCTCCGGCGGATCCGCCGGGACGTGATCGACCGCGGTCGCGACCTGGAGGGCGTCATCGATCAGTACCTCTCGACGGTGAAGCCGATGCACGAGCAGTTCATCGAGCCCTCGAAGAAACACGCAGACCTGATCATTCCGGAGGGCGCGAACAGCGTCGCCGTCAACCTCTTAGAGGAGAAGCTTCGCGCCGAGGTCGACGGCGACGCCGTTCGGAGCTGGGAGCGCGGGAGCTTAGAGGAGGAGCTCGGCGAGAAGCGCTCGCTCGACATGGACGACGACTGACGCCGCGTTTCTCACAGCGATAGAACCGAAGGTACGGCTAACTGGCCTCGGCGCGTCTTTTCGGCCATGCTCCGAGCGATCATCGGCCTCCTCGGCGGACTCACCGCGCTGGCCCCGGAGCGGATGGTCGTCGCGTTCGAGCGTCTCGCCGTCGACAACCCGGACGAGGTCGAACCGAGACCGGGGATCGCCGCGGCGCTTCGGGCCGAAGGCGCGGCCATCGTCGCGATATCCCTGATCGGCGGTCGCGCCTACGCGTGGACCATGTACGTCACCGGGGCGTTCGGTGCCCTGCTCCTCGCCGTCCCCCGAGCGTACCGCGAAATCGCGGTGCGGGTCCTCTACGACGACCCGGACGCGGTTGCGTGGAGCGGCGGGTTCGATTCCGTCCTCCGGCTCGTCGGCGCGCTGTATCTGCTGGTGGGGATCCGTGAGTTTCGGCGCGGGCGGAATTCGGAGTGACTCGGCCGGCCGCCGTCGCCCGTTACCGCCGTCGGCTCGCCACCCGTTCCTCCGCGGTCTCCGCGCTGACGACCTCGTAGAGGATCGCCCGGCCGTCGTCCTCCTTCGGACGGAGCACCCGCCCGAGCCGCTGGGTGAACTCCCGCTCGCTGCCCGACCCCGAGAGCACGACCGCGACGTTGGCGTCTGGCACGTCGACGCCCTCGTCGAGGACGTTGGCGGCGACGACCCGGCCGTACGTCCCCTCGCGGAAGCGCTCCAGAATCTCGCGGCGCTCCTTCGCGCCCGTCTCGGCGGTGATCGCCGGCAACAGGAACCGCTCGGAGAGCCGGTAGACGAGGTCGGTGTGGGCGGTGAAGACGATCACCCGGTCGTCGCGGTGGCGGTCGAGGATCGATTCGAGGCGGGCGACCTTCCGACGCGCGTTCATCATGATCTCGCGGGCGTCCTGCTTCGCGAGGAGGGCCTCGCGGGCGGCCGGGTCGTTGCCCGAGCGCTTGACGAGCTCCCGGTAATCGCTCCCGCTCGTGAACGTGATCCCGGCGTCCCGGACGTACTCGACGAACGTGCCCTGCTTCTCGTCGTAGCGCTCGCGCTCGTCGGGCGTCAACTCCACCTCTATCCGGCGGATGTCGTACGGGGCGAGGTGGTCGCCGGCGAGGTCGTCCACGTCGAGCGCGTACACGCGGTCCCCGATCAGCTCCGCGACGGTCTCGTGGGCGCCGTCGGGGCGCTCGAAGGTGGCGGTGAGCCCGAGCCGCGCCGGCGCCGCGAGCAGGCGCGCCACGTCGCGGTACCCCTCGCCGCCGAGGTGGTGAACCTCGTCGAAGACGACGAACTCGAAGGCGTCGCCGACGTCTTCGGCTTTCAGGTACGCCGAGTCGTACGTCGACACCGTGATCGCCTCCCGGCGCTGCTCGCCGCCGCCGAACCGCCCGATCGGCACGTCGAACTCGGCCTCAAGCTCCCGCTGCCACTGGTCGAGCAGGTCGACGGTGGGCACCACGACGAGCGTCGGCACGCCCAGTTCCACCATCGCGCGGATCGCGATCACGGTCTTGCCGGCCCCGGTCGGCAGTTCGAGCACGCCCCGATCGCCGGCGTCGCGCCACGCGTCGAGCGCCTCGCGCTGGTACTCCCGGAGGTCGTAGTCGGTCGCGAGCCCCCCGTCGAGCCCCGCGGCCTCAGCGGCCCGGTCGCTCGCGTCCAGCACGCGGTCCTCGACGGTCGCCCCGGCGACGGCCAGGGCCCGGCGGATCGCGGCGTAGCGGTAGGCCGGCGCGCGCCCCGTCCCGGACCGCGGATCGCTCTCGACGCCCGGAAGCGGCGGGAGCGACGCGAAGGCGTCGCCGTCGGGGTCGTCGCCGCCGCGGGCGGCGACCCGGATCGTCCCGTCCTCGTAGGTCAGCCGGACGTCCATCGGCGGACGTTGCCGACCGACTTACAAAGGGGCACCGCCTGCGTCCGCCATGCGCGCGGACGAACTCGACCCCGAGATCGCCGCCGTCGTGGACGAGATCGCGGCCCTCGGACTCCCCGAGTGGCACGAACTCTCAGTCGACGCGGCGAGGCGCGTCGAGGACGAGGTGTTCTCCGGCGACCCCGAGCCACCCGTCGCCGACGTGCGGGACCTCGCGTTCGACGGCCCCCACGGAGAGGTGCCGGTGCGGGTGTACCGACCGGAGGCGGCGATCGACGAATCGACGCCGCCGACCCGGACCCTCGTCCACTTCCACGGCGGCGGGTGGACCCTCGGCACGCTCGACGCGATCGACGGGCCGTGTCGCGAACTGGCGACGCGCGCGGACGCCGTCGTCGTCTCCGTCGACTACCGGCTCGCCCCCGAGCAACCCTTCCCCGTGGCGGTCGACGAGGCGGCCGCGGCCGTCGCGTGGGGCGCGCGAAACGCGGCGACGTTCGGCGGAGACCCGGAGCGGCTCGGGGTCTCCGGGACCAGCGCCGGCGGGACGCTCGCGCTCGCGGCGGCGCTGCACGCTCGCGAGTTCGGAGGCGACTCCGCCGGGGAGGAGCCCGATGGGACCGACTCCCCCGCGATCGCCGGGCAGTTCCTCCTGTACCCGATCGCGGGTCGCGACTTCGAGACCGACTCGTACCGCGAGAACGCCGACGGGCCCCTCCTCACCCGCGCGGATATGCGGTGGTTCTTCGACCAGTACCTCCGGAGCCCGGTCGACGCGCGCAACCCCTTCGCCGTGCCGCTCCGCGCCGCCGACCTCGGCGCCCTCCCGCCCGCGACGGTCGTCACCGCCGGCTTCGACCCCCTCCGCGACGACGGCGTCGCCCTCGCGGAGCGGTTCGACCGCGAGGGGACACCGGTCGAACACCGGCACTACCCGGCGATGGCGCACGGGTTCTGTAGCCTCGCCGACCGCGTCGACGCCGCGGAGGCGGCGCTGTCGGCGGTCGCCGGCGACGTGCGGGAGCGGCTCTGAGAGG